>CAVZPM010000039.1:0-180867 GCA_963777155.1 Candidatus Bathyarchaeota archaeon | reverse complement strand
CCTAACCTTATCGAATCATTTAAAGCCCCTACACCATCTATGCTGAATCCGATAGCGTCAACCTTTAGTCGACCACCAAATTAGCTATATCCTCATTGAATAACATTCCATTGTCTATCCATGAGACCTTTTGGATCCCCCCGTGATCGCGATGGTCAACAGCATATTTCAGGTATTCTTTGAATTGAGGATGAAGTAAACTCTCGCCCCCAAAATGCAATAGCACTTCTTTAACACCCATTTTTGAGGCTTCATCTACACATTTTGTAAATAAGGACCAAGACATAAAACCTGTGGACTACATGCTCTTTTTATAAGTGCACATTTTGCAATTTAAATTGCATTTGCTACTAACCTCTAGGGTACAAGGCAGAAATTTTCGGGTGGGATAACGCCCTAAGCAAAGGGTTCTCATAGGAGACTTTGCGTATAAATCCTGTCTAACGTTTCTGCGGCAATCAAGCGGGAACCTTTGATACCGACCTGTGTCAAAACCTTTGATTTTCTGCTCATTTTTCCAGTCACCATCATTAGTTTCAAAGGTTATACACCACTAACATTCACAAGTATCATACATACCATTTTGCGGCAGTAGAAGGCTTCAGAATACTTGCTGGGTGAATTAGACTCTATACCTCGAATTCGCATTATGGATCGGAAAGTTTCTTCTCCAAACCAATCTCTTTAATTTGACTCTGAAACACTTTGCATAATATTAGAAATTTTTCTTTGACAAATGACTTCGTTTAAGTGAACGTAGAAGTTGGGAATCCCTAAATCTGCATCATATTTGGCGATCTCGTATTCCAAAATTAAGTGGTCTCGAAAAGCATTCCATGTAAGTTCAGCGATTAATCGATGATCTTGATGGGCATCATTTGAAAAATGAGTAAATATTAATATCTGGATCAAATTCCTTTTTTAAAGTTGACAAAATGATCCTTTATTGCAGCACCTATGAAAGGAAAATATGAATCTCTGAAAGCTTGAACATCTATAACTTTTGAATTTATGTTGCTAAGAAAAGCTTCTGCGCTTTTATGAGCTTCTTTTGCTCGTTTTCCTTCGGCAGAAAAAACAACCCAGTAGAACTGAGCTTTGGGATATTCTTGGGCAAGTTTTAGAATTGTGCCGCCGCAGCCTATTTCTATATCGTCTGAATGGGCGCCTAAGCAGAGGATTTTTGGTTTTTGATTATCAGCTAAAAAGATTGATTTTATGCATGTGTTGTATTTCCGTTTGTTTTCTGGTTGTGGTGATTCCATATTTCCCATGTTGAAGCATTCTTTGAAGCTAATTCGTCTAACCGTTGTTTATCTTTGTAAGTATCCAAACTAGCCCAGAAACCATCATACGGGTAAGCAAGTAGTTCACGTTTCTTCATAAGTCGCTGGAAGGGCTCGTTGATTAGATCTTCTCCAGGATTTATGTAATCGAATATTTGATTCTTGAAGACAAAAAATCCCGCGTTGATTCTAAGGGTTGTTTGGTTTAGTTGGCAAATGTCCTCAACAAAATTATCTTTATCTGAAGATACATAATGGAAGGCAACTGATGGTTTGACTGTCATGAAAGTTCCTATCTTTCCCCGTTTAATGGAGAAGTCGATTAAATCAGGAAGGGGCAAGTCAGTTATGCCGTCTGAATAATTTGCCAAAAACATTTCATCGTCACCAACGTATTTTTTAACTGCTAACAGTCTTTCTCCAGCGGTTGAGTTTAATCCAGTCTCTGCAAAAATTATTTTCCAGTCTTCGATCTCACTTTTGAAGAGTTTATGTTTCTTCTTTCCACTTAAGACAAAATCGCCTGATAAGCATTCATCGTAATTTAGGAAAAACTCTTTTATGCTCTCACCCTTGTAGCCCAGACATAGGATGAATTCTTTGTGTCCATAGTAAGAATAGTATTTCATGAGCTGCAACATAATTGGTTGTCCGCCAATAGAAACCAATGGTTTTGGAGTGTTCTCAGTTGAGGGATAAAGTCTTAGGCCTAAGCCACCGCAAAATAGAACTACCTTCATACAACTTCTTCCTTAAGTATCAAATTAGTTATTTCGTTTCGCTTTAGCATCATAGACTTCTAATTTTGGGATTGGCACTATGAAACGACCACCCCAATTGTCAATAAATGACATTTGATTCATCAACTCAGCCTTTATGCTCCAAGGCAAAATTAATATATAATCAGGTTTGGTTTCTTGAATTTTGTCAGGACTGAAAATTGGCAAGTGTACACCTGCTAGAAACTTTCCTTGTTTACTTGGATTACGATCAGCTAAATAATCAAGAAAGTCTGTTCGAATGCCACAATAATTTAGTAAAGTATGAGCTTCTGCATGTGCACCATATCCAATTACTGATTTTCCGCTACTTTTAATTTTGATTAAGCGTGTTCAAGAGGTTGCGCTTAGTCTGCTTCTACCTTCTCACAATATGAAAGATATTTTTCTACTTCAGTAAAACCCTCCTGCTATTTCAGCAGCTCTGATTTCGTCAGGATGGTTTGTTTTGGATATTTGGTGATTTTCAGCAGTGACAAGCATAAATTCTCAAGAACCCCCATGAGTTGGGATTTCTTCAACATCGAAAATTGTTAAGCCATGAGATGCAAGCAATTTCTCGATAACAAAAAAGGAAAAGTATGAGAAACGTTCGTGACTTATAGTATCAAACTGGTTCTTATCGATTAGATTTTTTAGGTAATGAAATTCCATTGTAATTATTCCTGATGGCTTAAGCAAAGTCTTCAAGCCTTCTAAAAAGCCATGAACGATCAGGGACTTGAGCAATTATGTTGTTTCCAATCAACAAGTCGGCTTGCTTGTTTTGCTTTAACCAGGTCATTTGCTGTTTCCTTATCAAAGAACTTGATAATTGTTGGAATTCCCTTTTTTAGTGCTTCTTCCGCAACATTTTTTGCTGGTTCAATACCTATGAACTGGAATGTTTCGTTGAGCAAAAAATTGAAGAAGGTAACCATCGTTGCTTCCGACTTCAATAACTTGACTATTAGAATTTAACTTTAGTTTTTTTGTAATCATATCTGCATAGTTTTCGCAATGCTTCAACCAACCTTTTGAGGAGGAAGAAAAATATGCATACTTTTGATAAATCTCTTGGGGAGTGATCGATTCTTCTAATTGGACTAAGAAGCATTTCTTGCAGAAGTAAACGTGTAGTGGATAGAAGGGTTCCATTTTATTTAGTTGATCAGCAGAGAGATAGCTTTCGCATAATGGTTGTACACCAAGATCAGCAAATGTAGACTCAAGAGGTTCACCGCAGAACCTGCAATTCAAGTTCTTTCCATTGTTTACCAGCCTAGTGAATCAAGTCTATAGAGCGAATTAATATGCTACCCTTCTTAGGGTCGCATCCACTTCTCCAGATTTTAGGCTATTTTCCAGATGAGTTATGCGTCTGTATCTGGGACCTTCAAATTCTTCAACTAGCAAACCAACTTTCTTGTATGCCTCATAAAGCTGTTTTGCGCCCATAGGAACAGTCCATTGTGGTTTAAACTCGGGCAAAGCAGCGGCTATTTTGTCGAATTCAACTCTATAAGAGCGTTCATCTGGTTCAGCGCCTTCCACATATTTTATTTCAGAGTTGGGAACGGTTTGTTTTGCAATTTCTGCTACTTCTCGTATTCTGAAGTTCTGGTCATTTTTTCCGACATTGAAAATTTGGTTGTGAACTACATCTTTAGGTGCATGTAGAACGGCAATGAAAGCACGTGAAATATCTTGAATGTGAACAAATGGTCTCCAAGCGCTTCCATCACTTTTTAGCAGAACTATTCCTTTAGTAAATGACCAAGCGATGAAGTTGTTGACAACAAGATCGAATCGAAGCATGGGAGAAAGCCCGTATGCTGTTGATGATCGCAGAAAGGTTGGGGTGAAGTCAGAGTCTGCTAATTTTGAAATATCTCTTTCAGCGAATACTTTTGACTCTGCATAAGGAGTAACAGGTTTTGGTTCAGATTCTTCATTTACTATTGGTTTTGTTGAAGCACCATACACACTGCATGAAGAAGAAAGAACATATCGTTCAACACCTGCACTCTTTGCAAGCTCTGCTAATCTAACTGAGGCTTCATGGTTAATTTCATAAGTCATTCTTGGGTTAAGATTTCCAAGAGGATCGTTAGATAATGCGCAAAGATGCACGACTAGCATCAAAACCCACTAAATCTGAACGTTCTATGTCGCGAATATCCTTTCTTAAGTAAGGAATTTTTGAAATGGCTCCAGTTACAGATGGATTACCAAATACACAAGATCTTAAAAAGATCACTATCTAAGCCTGTTACTTCAAAACCTTCTGCTTGTAGCATCGGCACCATTACAGTTCCGATATACCCATTGTTTCCTGTTACCAATACCTTCAATTCTCAATGCCTCTCTTTCTCAGTTGAGAAGTCTTAATATATTAAGTATATTCCATGGTAGTATTAATTTTAGATATGTAACTTACGAATCCTGTTAATTCATAGTTAGGAAAAAAAGGAAAGAAAAAACACCCGAGTTTGTGATTGGACATGCGAACTCATGATGTCTCAGGTGCATGGAAGATATTCAGCCTGAATACCCATAGCTTCCACCATTTTCCTAATTTCATTACAATACATTGGATTCATTACAATTATTGTCTCAGGTTTGTACTCCCTTAGAAATTCTGGCGAAACTATTTGTTTACCAACTCCTGGAATAAATTTTCCATGCCTGTGGGGATTAATGTCAACAATGTATTGAATTTCATCTTTAATTTCCAGCGTTGTCATAAAAGCAACACATTTTGATCCTGATCCCCAAACAATTGCCCTTTTTTTCTCGTCCTTAATGCGCTTTAACTCTTTTTTCCAAGTCCTTAACTTTTCTGTGACATCTCGCTGAGAAAAGATTAACCATCTTAGCTGTCTCTTCTACGCTTTCTTCTTTGTCAAATACTTTATTGATTGTTGATTAACAGGTTTTGCTTCGATGAGAAGATATTGGTCAAAATAGTCTTTAACTAGATTTGTCACTTCAAAATTGCAGTAACGAAATAGTTGTGCCTAATGATCTGAGATTGAAATAAGAACAATGTTCATAGTAAATATCCCAAAAAGCAACTTCATTGAAGAATACGACAGATATCGGGCACTTCAAAGAATACTGGGGTATTGTTAGTACCGATGGATGTTCGAACGCTATTTATGAATTCAGCTGTATTGGGAATATGTTCGAGTGTGTGACGACAACAAACAAAATCGCCGAGGTGTTGAGCATAACGTTCAGAGTAATAATCTCTGATGAACATCATACGATCTAAAGCTTTGCTTTGAACGCCGCCACTTACAGTAGAAGGATCGATTCCAACACCATAATTGTTGCCTAATTCACAAAGCAGTGCCAAGAAATCGCCTCTTCCACAACCAATCTCTGAAACATGTTTACCATGAAGATCATAAGTATCGATTAGATGATTAACCAATTTTTGTGCATAGGTATTAAATGTTGCTGAAAAACCTTGTTCTTCAGGAGCAAGCGAGGCATAATCGACTTTTGAAGGATCAAAAGCCATGTTAGAAATGAAACCACAAGTCTTACAAAAACCAAGAATCACATCGCCTCGAGGAAAACTAACGGCTTCTTGCTGAGTTGAGAACATCAAACAACTATTGATCGGTACACTTTTAGCTTCATAAAAAACTTTCATTCCAGGTGTTTTACAGCTTGGACAAATATTTTTGATTGACAATGACATATCTCTAACTCCATCATTTACCGTAAATATGGTTAACTTAAGTCAGCTGCAACTGGTGTTATAAAACCTAATGCAGCCCAAATCAATATATCAAATCCTTAACTCCGCTGATAGTCAATGTTTAGATCAGATTGACAGTAATCACATGTTTATATGAAACTACTGATATCGAGTTACACTCTCTGCAAAGAAGCCAGTCGCTTCTGAAAAGTTTTAAATAAACCTACAGCAGGTGTGTCCAGTCGATGGCACCAATTTTAATTTTCCCTGTCAACAATATTAATTCCGATATGGCTCATTAAATTCTTAACCACTTTGATTGATGTTCGCCCTATGCTGTATCGACTTAAAAAGTATTGTTCGACATCATTACCGAACAGTTTCCACCCTTCTTTAAAGAACCATCTGAATATCTCTCGATAACAAAGCAACCTCTCCCACGACTTTAACGGCGCGCGGTTGACAGAATTGAAAAATTCATAACAATTCTTCCAGTTGGTATAGTTAATCCAGCTATTGCTTGACCACCAAGCTTTTTGCTGTTCCAAACTTTTATTGACTTTCAGTTTCTTGCTGGAGCAGAACTGTTGAGTATAAGCGTGTGAGTGCTCTCGTCTTAAAAATAAGTATTCAGGAACCTCATATAATCGGCCATAGAGACTCAATTCCGCAAGGAAATTTGCATCTGCACCTCGATAATCTCCATGAAGCCGTGTCTTTTCAAGAATATCTTTTCGCATCAATCCAAACATAGGGAAGCAGATGTTAGTCATGAGGCTTATCAAATCACCGAAACGTTCTTGAATTTTTGGAGAATCCATTCTCATGGTATGTTCATATTTACCATCAATAACTCCGTATTCATTAATACGGTACATTTTAGAGTGGCATAAGACAATCGATGAGATCATTTTCAAGAACCTCGACACATTTTTTAAGGTAATCTGGTGCATGGACGTCGTCAGCGGCTGCCCATTTGAAATATTTGCCTCTTGATAGCTTGACTGTTCGATTGTAATTCGCAGGAGCACCAAAATTGCGGGGGTTACGATAATAACGTACACGGGTGTCTTTCTTTGCATAATAGCGACAAATTGGTTCTGTATTATCTGTTGAGGCATTATCACATATCACAAGCTCAAAATCCGTGAATGTTTGAGCAAGAATGGAATCTACTGCTTCTTCTAAGAAACTCTTCGCCGTTATATACTGGTAACCCAATGCTTACAAAGGGAACATTTCCTTCAACTACCCTATTCATATTAAGACCTCTGCACATTTTTTGCTGGCGCCAATTTTTGGTGAACTATGAAGAGCCCCTTATGCCGTCTACTTCCTCTTCTGTGAATTGTGATTGTTCCTAATAAGACGCTCTCACTAGCAATCAATTTTTTTATACAATCTTAAGTGACTAATTATAACTAAAGAGGTTTTGTTGCTTCAACCACTAATGATTCTAATCTATTGAATTCGTCCCCAATTTCTTTATTGTGTGCTTCAAGATTCTGAAGACTCTTATCATCGCTTACTCCTATCTTAGTTGTGATGATATTAATAAAGCCCGATTTCTCTAAGACCAGTATCAACGTTTTTAAATCGTAGATGAACTTATGACCCCATGATCTAAAGAAAGTATTGATGACAGCAGTATCATTATTCAAGGCAGTATCGGAGAAGTTAGTTGATGCCCAATCGATGTAGTCTTCCTGTAGTCTAGCTTATTTTCTGCGTGAAGTTCAACGAGGAAATTCAAGTCTGGAGTTGAAACCCGAATTTTTCCGCCTGGTTTAACAACTCGAAATACCTCGTTAACCATTTTTACTCCCTGTTCATATTCTAAATGTTCAATAAGATGCTCACAATAAACGTAGCTAAAAATGGAATTGCTGAAAGGAAATCTCTTTCTAACATCCAAGAACACTGTTTCTTTAGTAAGAGCTGTATCGATGTCAGTATTTAGCCAGCCAGGTAAAGGATTTCGTCCGCATGCAAGATTTAATTTCAGAAGTTCATTATTCTCAAAATATTTTCTGGTTATTAGCTTATGGCGAATTGAAAAGAAAAACCGAAAGAAAACTCTGCGATTTATAAGCACAAGGGTACACAGCCGCTTATGTTTTTTCACATATTCTTTAAGCATAGTTGTGCCCGTTTGAATGTTCGACTTGATTATTCTCATTAAGTCATTTTTGGGCAATTAAACGTTTTGTTTCTATGCAACCAGCTATTCATGCCCGTAACCTTTGAGGTGAGCATCCAAAAAACCAAACCACCACGCGGTGGCCCTAAAGAAGTTATACGAAGGAAGAAAAAAAGCTATTTTTTTCTTAGTTGCTCTGAAAACCAATACTGCACGAACAAGACCCCAAGCATAGCTAACGGGCCAAAAATAAACCAGCATCATTTCTCTAATGTTTCCATGCTTATGATAAAAATAATGCATCCCAAAACCATACCAAGTATATTGCTTCCATAAAGCCTTCAAGTCTTTTTTAAATTCATGCTCAAATACAGCGTCGCTTATAGCAAGCGAGTACCCCTTATTCTTAATTTTTGTTGTGAGATCGGCATCCTCCGCAGCACCTTTTATTTGTTTATCAAAACCTCCAACTGCCTTAACCGCTGCGACGCGAAATATGCTTCCACCGGTTCCTAAAGCTTGAGGATTACGTCTCCAGGTTCTGTGAATACCAATCTCAAAAGAACTGGAAAAAGATAAATCTTCGAGTTCTACAACTGGACTTCTGCTTTTTGGCCAATCATGGCGCCTTGAGCCACACCTATCGAGGGGTTTTTCTCCATTAGCTCAACTTGTTTTTTGACGAAATCCTGCGGGAAAACCATATCACCGTCCATAAAAATGACGAGATAAGCACATGAATTATCTATAACCATTTGTCTAGCTTTGGTTAATCCTCCTCCATTCGTTGAAAACATGCGAAGTGATAAATTAGTTTTCGAGAGAACATTAGTAATAATAGGTATTGTTTGGTCCTTGCAGCCGTCGTCTATAACTACGATTTCCATTCGTTTTTTGTCAAAAGATTGGTTTAATATACTTACTAAAGCTTCTCTGATAGTTCTTTCACTATCTTTAACGCAAATGCCAATGCTGACATCAACTGTAACTCTACATTCTTTCATACTCTTCTTAAGAGCCCCCGTTAAATAGTTCCATTACAGATCTAATATTTTTGACCACTGAGTTGCTAAAGCCTAATCAGAACTTTAGTTTATGATATAATCTGGTTCTCCGTTAAGCCATTTCACTATGTCAATATATTTAAGATATTTGCCATTATGTTCAGACTCGCCAACTTGAGATTCTTTCTCATAATCTTTGACGAAAACTACCAAGTCGCTATTTCCTCGGGGTTTTGATGACAAAAATATCTTATGCTTAAATGGCAATTTTTTGTATGTCTGCAAGAATTCTTCATGGAAGTTATCTCTGTCTGAGTAGATGAAGAAGAGATTCTTGAAATCTATGCGCTCTTTTCGCCTGTTCCATTTTTCAAGAGCTTCTTCTGAAGTCTTGTAATGGATAAAATGAATTTCAACATCGGTGCCCAAGAGCCCCACTGGATAGGGTTTCTTTTTCAATAAAGTATTCGATTCAGGATGTTTAGAAGCTGTCACGAACTTTAGAGGTTGCCGTATGTTGTATTCAAAGTTTTGCAGGAATTTTATGTAATCCTCAGAATAGAAGAAAAGGCCTACAGTGGGTGTTAAGTAAGGGAGACCAAATTTTTGATATAATAAGCCTGCGACACAATTGTTGCATATGATTGAGAATTCCTTGTTTTTAAGCTTAGATTTGTGATAACGAGCAAATATTTTCATCCGAAACGTCCAATACTCGGCCAGTAGCTTGCCTTTTAGCACTACGCTTGAGCCACTAAGCCGGTTTGAGAGGAATAGTCCCTGAGGCTCATTAGAACTAATATTTTTCGAACAACTAAAGTATGCGGCGAGTTTATTCATTATTAACATCTTTTTTCTAAATATTTTTTATTAGTTTAATGCTATGGGGTTGGTATAGTTTTGCTGAATATTGTGAATTCCCCGTTATCATAGAGACGACTTTGATTTTGATTAAGGTCGTATTTTGCGAGGATGTTTGTTCCGAAAAAGTATTGATATACATTGTTTTGTAGACTTGAGGAAACAACGAATTGTGCTTCACCTAAAGCAGCGTTGATTATCTCGGAACTGGGCAGCGAGTAAAAACCTACAAGCACCTGAATGTTAACAAAATGACGGGTTTCGTTTATTGAAAAAGGCATTGGCGCAAGAAACTCATAGAATATTAGTGCAGTTGGAGGTGTATATTGCGATAATGCGGTTGCTCCTTTGATTTCAGTTGTTGGAACGTAAATATAGTTTTCGCGTGCGTATGAAGCAGGAAAATGAATGAATATTAGTAGAATAATAATAACTATTAGTATTCGGGGTTTTTTCCTTAAGTATTTTATGGCAAAATAGCAGGTTGGTATTAGAATGAACATGAAAGCACGAGCTATCCCCTCGCCTCCGTAACTTATAGAAAGGCCAAGCATGGCAGCGATGATGATCCAGCCTATCCAGAAAACATCTGATTTGGCCCCTGTCTTATGCTTTAATAGACCGTATAACACGATTAGAGTTGAAGCAACTGCTATAATTACAGAAAGTATAGTTATGCTGTAAGTTCCAAATATCTCCAAGGTATAAGCAGTTGAGCCAATCACTCGATTCTGCGATATCCCAGCTACTTGGGTTATATGAGTATCTTGACCCATAATCTGCCCGTAAAGAGAACTTGTGAGTTCAATAAAACTACCCTTTATAATCATTGTTTGATAGACAAAGAATATTGACATGAGCAAGAGACAAATAGTTATGGAGAAGAAAGGGGATAAGTTGACTTTTCTAAGGAATATTTTTCTTGAAGATAAACTGCAACAACGCCACCCATAATTAAGAAAGATGTAAGCAGGTGTGTGGTTACAGAAGCGACGAAAAGTATCAAAATGCTTGCTGTTAAGGCAGTGCTCCAAGACTTTGTTAAGAAAAGTCTGCCGACAAGCAATAGAATTGCGAGGTAAAATACATAAGCGGTTGCTTGTGGAGAAAAATATTGTTGACCAGTATAAAAACTGGCAATAACCCATAAAGCGCCGAGGCAGGAGTAAATATTGTTGAATCTTAGTTTTAGAATGGCATAAGTTACAATCCCTATTAAAGCTAGAGATTAAAGGGGAAACCCTTCTGCCATCAATGTTGTTGGCAAACCGGTTGTTGCTGTCACAAAAGCTGAAATAAAAAAGAATCCGGGCCAGTTAAGTAGCTCCCAAGGATTGATGTCATTGAATTGAAGGTGACCAGATGATAGAATATAATCCGTTTGACCAGCGCGATAGTAGGATATTGAAAGCCATGCTGCTCTATTCTCTAATACTAGTATAGGTATGACGAATAAAAAGAAAAAGATCAGTATTGTGGCGATGACTGTTTCACGTTCAGACTTTCTGCCGGTGTAGAGAAGCACCCCAAGAAGAGATAAGCCTATCCAAAAAGTCGGTGGTAATCGTAATATTAGCCCCCAATCGGTTGAACTATAACTAGTTATTTTTGTTGAAAGTAATACTTGAAAGGAAAGTAGTAAAACGCTTGCAATCCCTACTATCCAAAGAGTAGTTCTTCCCTTCATTGTTGCACTCTCGTTAAATGGACCATCTGTCCATTATCTGCCTCTTTTCTTGGAAAATGAAGCCTTGGAGAAGACCTCTTAAGAAGAATAAAGATCTCAAGAATTCGAATCCTAGAAACTCAAAAAAGGTCGAACTTCGGGAGCGAATGCATACCATGAGGTTTCTTGCAGATATAAGAACAGCAAGTACTATGAATAGGGGGAGCAATATAGGAAAAACAATAGTGATCAATCCTAAGATTATTAATAATGCAGGAGCAAGTAAACTTCCAAGGTTCAGGATTGGTTTTAGCTGAAAATTCTTCCGTAAGTATCCTATAAAAGTCCTGCCATACCAACAGTATTGCGAATACAAATCCTTTAACGTGTGACAATAATGGGCTGATATTTTACTATCAGAAGAACGCACTATTTTGCCAGAGTTGCCATAAGAACTAAGCATTCTTCGTTGAAAATCGCCATCCTCCCCGTAACCGAGGCAAGGATCAAACTTTATTTTTTCAAATATGGATTTTCGCAAAAATTCAGCAAAAACTGAAATACCAATACCACTTCTAATTGGATTTGCGCTACCTCGATACCAGTCAATCTGGATTTTTTCTAGTCTGGAATGAGCTATATTGTTTTCCATAGGGATTACACCTATTATTTGTGAGTCTTCAAAATATTTTACAGCGTTCATTATACAATCTTTGTCTATTATGACATCAGCATCCATAATGAACAATATGTCGCCTTGAGCGTTCTCAGCGCCAATGTTTCTTGCATTTGGCAGAGAAGATGGTTCAGACTCAGTAAATACTTTTACTGGAAATTTGCTAGCCACTTTTATGGTATTATCGGTTGATCGTCCATCAACAATAATAACTTCAAAGAGTTTAAATGATTGATTAAAAACAGCAGTTAAACACTCAGCAATACCTTGTTCCTCATTCCTTGTTGGGATAATTACAGATACTGTTGGCGTCGGAGAGTCCAAAGTTTTCATAATGCTGTCACTCGGGTAATACGCGGTAATTATTTTTTTTCTTTTTTCTCTGAATAGTTGATGATTGCTTTATGGCATTCAGGAGAGATGGTTTGCTGGAAGAATCTTCCCGCATTCAGTTTATAATAATTGAGGACACCTTGAAATAGCCTCTGTTGAGACACTTTTGATTACTCAAAAGGGCACGTTGAAAAACAACTTCGCAGCTTCCTCAGCAATATTTAAGTGAAGTTGAGGGTACAAATGGTTTGCGTTCTCTGTTCAGTGTTGCATGAAACAGCTAGTAATTCATCATTTTCAAAGCTCTTGTAATCAGGCATATTTGCTTTTTACTCAATCATACCAAAAATCCAAATCACTTTTTTTCATCAACGATTTCTTAGATTTTTAGCGATCTAAAAATACGTTAGTGTTGCGTATTTCAAATCTATCTTGGCTACAGCAAGAAATCCGTTATATTGTAGTTTAGTTGAAAAATTGAAGATGAAGATAGATCTAATAATCTCCTGCTGACAGGAGTAGATAATATCCATTATTTCTTATACCTCAGATACCTAAATATTTTGTTTTGTTTCTTTGAAGATAATATTTCATTAAAAGCAGAAGCGCATAGCCTTTAGTTTGTATTAATTCTCTTTGATGTGCATTCGGTTCTTTTATAGGCATTTTTCGAGCTATTGAGTATTCAGCCACCTTTTGTATACAAGTTGGACACATTGGAGATTTGAAACGACAAAAAGGAACATATATATTATATCTTAATACACAATAACAAAAGGGTGAGAAGATAAAACACAGTCACAAGTCATCAGTAACTCTGCTGTTCACGTTTCTTATTTCTGTTACTTTCCTAACGTCATTGCCGATTATAGTTGCACAATCTAATGCAAGCACATCCACGAATATTTTATCCAACGGATCAATTATTTATTCCCAAATTGTAGCATCGACACCAACACTGGCACCTGCGCCAAGTACAACTTCAACGCCAATACCAACGCCGACATCAACCCCGATTCCTACTTCAACACCTCAACCCACAGCTACGCCAACGTCAACTCCGCGTCCTACATCGACACCTCAACCCACAGCTACGCCAACGTCAACTCCGCGTCCTACATCGACACCGAGTCCGACTCCTACCCCAACACAACAATACTCTAGTTTACATGTTGATGGAAACAAAATCAAAGATGCAAACGGCAACACTGTAATTCTAAGAGGTGTAGATAACTCTATTACAACATGGTGGGATGCAGGAGTAGGCTACGACGCAGCACAATACGCTTACATGAAGAACTGGGGATGCAACGCGGTACGCCTCACAATTTCCGATTGGGACATCGGAACTTCACCAGGAAATCTTGGCGTCTATAGCAATTCTGCTTTCTGGACACGTCTTGACAGCCAAGTCAACGCAGCAATAGCAAACGGCATCTACCCAATCATATGCGGCTGGGCAACAATGGGAAAATGTTCTCACGGTATAGACACGATGAACGTTGCTCACTATATGTCTGTGCATCATACATGGGCTGACTATACTTCAGTTTATTCACAGTTAGCACAACGATATGCTGGCAAAGGCGTAATGTATGAACTATATAATGAACCACTAAATTGTAACCTTGCAACATATAAAGTTCAAAATGAAGCGGCGATTGATGCAATACGAGCTTACGACTCTCAGGCCATAGTTGTTGTTCAAGCTGCTGGTTCTGGGGATTGGGACACATTAAGTTTACAGTTTGTCCAATCTTATGCTATAAATCGGCCTAACATAGTTTATTGTGGTCATCTATACGCACAAGGGAAAACAGATAATTCTCAGTCAGGCATACGATATTGTTTAGGTAGCAACGGCGACTACACTTTATATGCTGATTGGGTAAAAGCACGTTACCCCGTAATCTTCACTGAATTTGGTCCAGACTGGAGTACCACAGGCAACCCTAATGCTTTCGTTACTACATGGCTTAATAATTTCATGGCGGTAAGTGATGCAGACGGGTACAGTGGATATACTGCTTGGAGATGGAGTACATCAGCTTACGACAACGCAGACATGCTAATAGCAGATTGGAACGGAACCCCAACACCATACGGAAACATTATAAAGAACTACTATTCGTCTCATTGACTATTGCTTGGACAATCAAGATGAAAGCCTGCAATCTGATTCTTTTTCGAAGGTGTTTTCTTGAGAATGCTTTATCGCACCCAAGATCGCAATCGATTTTCTTCCTTCTTCCCCAGTTACCGGAGGTTCTCTTCCTTCTGTAATGCTTGAAATAAAATCCTCTATAATTTGCCTGTGATATAACATTGTGCCTTTAAAGTATGTTTTATTGAGAGCACTCCTCATGGTTCTAAATGATTTCTTTGTCTGGCTCTTCAAGTCTTCCAAAGGAGTAGAATATCCGTGAATTTCCTGCATATGGTTATTTCTAATATCAACATTTAACATTCCTCCTGTACCTTGTACCTTCAATGAGCTTTCAACGCAACCTGAAACCCATGAAAGATCAAGAGATGCAGTGGCTTTGTTCTTGAACAACATCATTGATAAGACGTGGTTCAAGCAACCCATATTATCGGTATAGTCTCTTGCAATAACTTTAACATCTTCAAGTTCAGAGTTGCATAAAAAATTTATCGCATCAATCATATGAATCCCAACATCTTCTAGAAGACCCCATTTATAATTAGAACCACGAACTATGACTCCAAGACATTGGAATCAGGTCATATTTAGTTGCTTGAATACTGACTATACGACCTATCCGACCATCGTCAATTCTCTTGTTAGTCTCCAGAAGACATGGAACAAACCGAAAGTTATGCATAACACATAGTTGCACGCCAGATTGCCTGCATGCATCAATCATCTCATCCGCTTCCTGAGTGGTTGTCGCCATCGGTTTCTCTACAAGCACGTTTACACCTGCTTCAGCTGCATCTTTGGTAATTTGAGCATGAGTAGAAATAGGAGTACAAATACTCACTAAATCTAAATCTTCCTTTAACAACTCATGATAGTCTGTAAACCATTTGTTTGCGCCGAACTTCTTGCCTATTGATTTGGCTTGTCCTCTTCAATATCAGAGACGCCTATTATGTCAACATTTTCAAGGCTCCGATAAGCTGGCAAATGAGCCTTTTTTGCGATCATCCCGCAACCAATTACACCAACTTTCATTTTTTTCACCCTATACTATTTTTTAAACCCATGGTCCACCTTAAAATTCTTGCATATGAATCGCTATATTCCGAATTCTTTGCTACTGCATCAAGATTTTCACCGATTATCTTACATTTTACGTCCTGAGGATGATCCCTGAGCTTTTCTAATGTGACCAACAAAATAAGGGTTAAAATCCTAAAATTTTTGCACATACACTATCAACAGCTACTGGATCTTTCCCAGAAATTATTGTTCCATAATTTAGGGAACTCCATCATTTGGTCCTTTAGTTCCGCCCATAGCTACAATTCCATCTACAATACAAAAATCCGGTTTCATTGCTAGGTTAGAATCTACAATAACGTCATCCAGATTAGTATGAAACTTTTTTTTCGATAAGGAATACATCCAAACTGATTTTTCAAGCAACATGTAACTTTTGTAAGCATGGCTGTTTTCAGTTTGGCCATAGAAATAAAATAATTTGAGCCAACAAATAGTGCTGGAATATCCATTTCTTTGAAATACCGCCCATTTATAGACTTTTTGGAATGTTGCAGTTTTTGAAAGATTGATGTATTTTGCATTATTCCTCTTGAGAATACTCTCAAATCCAAGCCATTTAATTAGAAGATCTGGACGAGCATAGATGCATCACTCTCAACAACAAAATGTTCAAATTTTTAAATTCTGATCGTAAGATACCTCAATGTAGCATCAAGAAAGACATCGGGTGAGTAACAGCTCCAGTCTCAGGTCAATCAGAAATCACACAAATTAATCTTAGACCTACGGTATCACCATTTTCAAGATTCATGCCCCGCCAGTTATCAGCGATTTTATCTTTTCGTGAACATTGTCATAGTTTGATTTTGTAAGTCCGACCAAACTCAATAAAATCTCTTAATAAGAAAGTCTAAAAGAGAACCTTATTTGAGTACAGATATGCAAAGAAATGTTTTACTATTTTCCAGCATATCTTCGAGTACCCTTAAATCAAGATTTGAACAGACCATTATTCTTTTGTAAAATGTCGTATTCCATTTTTGAGCGATTAATTTTCACGCAACAAAAATGCATCCTAAAACAATCAAAAATGAACCATTCCAATCGAGTAAGAATAATTAATTCAAACACCAAGAAAATTTAATTTAGTGCCTGACATCTTCAATCTTTTCCCACATAGAACCGTTTTTCTTTGAAACGAGGGAAATCATACTGAATATAAGGTTATATTGGATATTTAGAAAAGTAATAAGTGCATCAATTGGGTCGAAAATATTCCTTTGGCTCGAAGAATTTCAGAATTAATTTAATAAGGCTAAATAAAGCCAATATAACTATTGCCAGTAACCCAAACAAAATAAAACCTGGTGTAAATGCTAAATTCAAAAATCCTAACGAAATTGTCGCAACGACAAGTAGTGGAGAAATAACATGCATGAAAATTTCAGCTGGCAAAATAAATAGTCCATAAAAGCCGTATTTGGAGCGGAAAAACATTTTTCGATGCCACAAAAATGATTGGATGACGCCCTGACCTCTTCTGATTTTTTGTTTGTTTCTAGACTTGAAATTGTCTGGAGTATATTCATAAGCTATAGCGAAAGGTTCGTAGATAGATTTCCAAGCCTTTTTCTCGTATTTTCAAAGACAATTCAGTATCGTCTGCAACTGTTGCAGGATTAAGGTCATCTAATAGTTCTTTTCTAAATGCAGAAATTGGACCGTTAAATATCGGTGTTGAATCAAGATTGGATTCGCCTATCCTAAGAATCTCGAAAATACCTCTATATGATTTTTCGCATTTGGTTGACGATGACTCGTCGGGATTGCATATAACTATTTTTCCAGAAATCGCTCCAACAGATTGATCTCTAAAACCAGCCACAAGTAGAGCTAATGCACACTTATCATAAATTACATCCGCATCAGTCAGTACTACAATATTGCCACTACAAAATGGTCGACAATAATTCAACGCTGAAGCTTTCCCTTCCCTTCTTGCTTGAGTTAAAATGCGAAAAGAGAGAGTACTCTGATTTTCCAAAAAAGCCTTAGCTAATTCCACAGTGTTGTCAGTGGAAGCACTATCAACTATTATGATTTCCAAGTCATCTTTTGGATATTCTAATTCTTGTATATTCATTAGTTTTCTTTGAATAACTTTTGCTTCATTATATGTTGCAACAATTAAGGATACTTTGGGAGTGAATCCCTGTTTCTCTGGGAATTTGATGATTGATTCATGAACTTTAATTGGTTTTCTTTTTGCTGACTTATACATCAAACTTGAATAAGTACCGTAAAATAATGTAAGTCCCCCAAGACATAACCAAAATAATATTTCAATAATACTCATTTTATCAACACCCCTTAATCTAACATTCCAACATTTGACTATCTCTAGCAGTTTGACTCAAGCAGGATTCTTCACAATATTTCAAATCATTGTGTCATGTTGAGAAGTAAAGAAACAAACCTGTTATGGAATTGTGAGATTCCCAATGAAGAATTATATATCCAAAGTTCGACAAAAAGATTATAGTAATATCCTGCTTTGTCTGAATTCCATGCAGATGTTTGGTTAACAGATAATTCTATTCCATTAATAGTTATACTGGAGATCCGCGACGTCCCATCAGTAAAGGTTAATTCGTTAACTCGAAATGTTAATGGCACCTCCCATATTCCCCCATCGCTAATAAACGACTTGAATTCATACAAAGCAGGAAGTTGGCTGGGTGTACCAAGATTTGCATTAGGAAGGGATTCGGTCTGGTTTGTGATTTTAACAAAAGATGTGTAGTAAAATGAGGTCCCCATATGATTGACTACACCTAAATAAACCGAATAGTTCACTTTAGCCTTAATGTTAAATGGAATGTCTTCAAAGGTGTGATTGGGTCCAAGTATGTAGAGTTCAGAGAACTCTTGGTTTGCAGGCGGTTTTATTAAAAAGCTTATAGTTGGTGATGCAAACAGTAAAACTCCGATTAAGCCAATCGTGATAAAGATAATTCGAATGTTTTCAAGCTGTATTTTCAGCCACCTCAGGCTTCATAGAAAGCAACTTCTTTATGAAAGAGCGCCTAAATCGTCGCCAAATAAACAACAAAGAGACAGCAAAAACAACAGCGCCAACAGTGGAAAAAGTCAAGGATAACCAGAAACTATTTTGAGATTCAACAAGACTTGCATTACGCAAATTAACCGCATCGGCATTAACCTCATTGGCTATTTGAAGGGCATTTTCCACCATGGATGTAACATTAGTTGAATTTCCACTGTTGTAAGCGTTTTGAGCATCTGCTAAAAACCTTCCAGCAGTATTTAGTTTTACTAAGAGTTGGGAAACGTTTCCGCCTACTTTTTCAGCTTCCAAAACAGAGTTGAAAGCCTTTCCGACGACGCTGTTGGCCGCCTGCAGTTTCAAGGCAGACGAATCAGTTTGGGCAAAAACATAATTCTCGCTGCAAAGGCAATAGCTAAACGTCAAAATGGATAATGTGACAACGAGAAGTTTGTGGCAGTTTCTTATTTTTTGTACCTCCAATCTATTTGTTGCTTCGCATCAGTGTCGTTGATCTTTTGAAACACCATATTCTGCTTCAAAAAGCTGGTCTTCTGAACCGGACATATTAACTGAAACTGAGAATCAGCTGATTCCCTCATACATTAATGCTAATTTTTTTCGTTCGGATTCAACGGACTCGAAAGTTTTTTGAGCAGAAATGTAGCGCTCATGAACATTTCTAAAATTAGCAATAAACTCGTGGCCTTCTTCTGTTAATTCATATTTGTTTCCTTCAACTTTAATTAGCCTTGCCCGAGTTAGAGTTTCTAAGTACTTTTCTAGTAACTTGAAACTCAGATTCGCCGAAAACATAATGTGGGTCTTATTTGTTTGAGTACTACAAGCATCCAAAATGGCAGCAATTATGCTTAAACCATCGCGATTTTTGCCCAAATACTTCATCCTCTAATAATTTATGATTCACAATTTTGCAAAAGTAACACTATTTAAATCCCTTCCTGAAGGAAGCGGACAAGTAAGCATTATGTAATTTTAGGGTTTCAAACTTTAAACCATGTTTCCCTTTGAATTCATCGAAAGGGCAATCAAACGGCAAGAGAGGTCCTTCTTGACGTTACATCTATGATCTTTCCGCGAACCTAATTCACAATTTAGGCGTAGTACAAACAACTCCAAAAAACATATATAAAGATAGTTCTAAAACCGAAATATTTCTAGAAAAATAAAGCAATATTCTAGACATAACAGAGTTGCTTTCAAGAAGCGTTGAAAAAATTATTTTTCCTGCAGTGTCAATTTTAGGCTAAAATTTATTTAATCCGCCGCCCTTAAATGTGCAAAATGAACTCAATCGTTGAAATAGATCAAATAGATAACAAATTCTTCACATTCTTATTCAAGATGCCCGAAGAAGTTTAAAAAATATAGGTAAAGAATGTGGAATTTCATCAGTTTCGGTCTTAAATAGAGTAAAACGACTTAAAGAGCTTGGTGTAATAACCGGCGCAACACTTTTCGCATCGTTAGATACTTTCGGCTTTCGAGTTGTCGCTTCAATTGGAATGGAACTTGATTCTGACGCTAATATTTCACAAATCTTCAGATTTTTTAGTGAACATACCTATTTGGTTGAACCCTCAACTAGTTTAGGAAAATATGACTTCCAAGCAGTAATCTATGCAGAGGATTTAACAAAATTGAACGAGCGCGTGGATTTGGTAAAAAGGCTTCCTGGAATTAGAAGGGTAGTTGTGTCTGTTTGGTCAGGGATACCTTGCCTAAATTTTGATAATATTAATCTTCCGCTTAAAGAGGGAAAATAACACGAATAAAACAGACTACCTTATTCTGAGCGAACTTGAGAGAGATGCGGCACTTTCTTTTGTCGATATTGCCAAAAAGGTTGGTGCAACCCCATGCACAGTTAAAAGACGCTTCGAAAGGATGAAAAAAGAGGGTATAATATTTGGATGCAGGGTATCAATAGACTTAGGGAAATTAGGTTTCCAGGGCAAAACCTTTTTGTTGATTACGTTAACTCCAAACTGCAGTAAATCAGAAACAATAACATATCTTAGTACCATAAAAAATGTGTTGATAGTAACACAAACCATCGGACCCTATGACCTTATGGTAATGGCTCCAATTACAGACTTAAAGAGTATTCAAATATTGTTAGAAGAAGCTAGAAAAG
Source organism: Candidatus Bathyarchaeota archaeon (assembly GCA_963777155.1). Lineage (GTDB taxonomy): Archaea > Thermoproteota > Bathyarchaeia > Bathyarchaeales > Bathycorpusculaceae > Bathycorpusculum. Next base: position 160,016 of record CAVZPM010000039.1, on the reverse strand, counting down.
CACCTAATATACAAAGGGTTGAATTTTCCTGCGTTAACAACGTTGATTTTCCAGTCAGCCCAAACTACAGAACTATGTTAAGCGAGAAAAGCCAGGCTATAGCCAACGCCAAAATTGACTCACAAAAATAAGAACCTGAAGCCACAACCCAGCGACTTATGCACATGACAATTGTGATTCCGAACACAAGTATCTTTAGGGGTTTACTGAGGTTCTGGCTTTTTAAGGAGAAGAGCAGATGTAAAAGTCCTTCTTGTTAGTAGCTATTTGAGAATATTATTAGAACCCACTTAGAGCCATTTATTAGGCATTGCTTCTTGGAAAATAAAAAAAGGAAAGGTGTTTGTTGTTTGGTTGTTTTTCTTATGGTCTTTTCTTTGTGACTAGCGAATGCTAGTATTGCGCCTACGACTGCGATTGCGACAATTATGCCAACTATACCCGGTAAGAGGTATTGGTCAGCCATTGATGTAGCTGGCTTGTGTTGGTTGTGGAGTAGCTGTTGGAGCATCGCCAACGTTTATGGCTGTTACTGCGTTGGAACCATAGAATGATTTAGTGCCTTCGAATACAGCCATGATTGTGTATTGACCTGGAACTTCGGGTACAAAGTTAGTGCTGTAGAAGCCGTTTGCGTCGCTTGTCGCTGTGGCTACTTGGTAACTATTGCCGTTGGGGTCAGTTACGAATATAGTAACTGGGACACCTGTGCTTGCTGGGCGTGTGGGGTATTGCATCCAAACGTATTGCATAAAGTCTGTCATGCTTGCGTCAGAGACTGCTGGAACTCCGTTGGGGAATCTTGCAGCGATGTCATATTTGCTTAAGCCTGGAGCTATGTCAGTTACGTATCCTTCGACTAAGACTTTGTCGCCGTTGGTTGAGACTTTAGGTGATGCTTCAACGGATGTTGCACTTGGTCCTTGACCGAAAGAGTATATACGGTTGTCGTAGCCTGCGTTGAGTCCTGCCATTACACTGTCACCGATAACATTAGTTCCGCCCCACCAGTTACCAAACCAGCTTATTCTCCAGATTTCTTCACCGGTTGTTGCGTTAAGGCAGACCATAGGTGCGCCTCGTGAGCTGAGGTTAGGTGAGTGCTCTGCGTAGGAAGCGTAGATTTTTCCGTCTGTAGCGAAGTGGAATTCGGTTGGGAAGTTCTCACTCCACAGAATTTCGGAGTAGGGATCAGTAACGTTGAAGTTCCAAACTCTTTGACCTGTCTGTATATCATAAGCAATTATCTGTCCGCTCATGCGTTCACTGTAGAACATTCCGTATGCGTGCATTGGTCCATACCATTTGTCGTAGTATTGTAGGTAGCTTTCTGGTTCTGTTGTCCACTTATAGTTTCCAGTGTTTAAGTCAAAGCCGTAGAATTTGAGATTCTCCTTGCATGACATGATAAAGACGCGGTCATCAAAGCTTACATCACTCCAAACCCAAGTTGCCTCTTCTTCGCCTGATGGTACTGTCCAAGTGTTCTTGAAAATCAGTGTTCCTGCGTTTTCGTTCTTTGTACTTATTGCCCATGACGTGATTGTTGCGCCGCTAAAGCTTGGGAAGGCTGATGATTGTGATCCAAGTACGCAATCGTTGACTGCTGCGTGGCAAACAGCGCCCGGTAAGCCTGTGGGTATGGTTACGTTCCATTGTATACCTCTTGAACCGTCGAATTTGCTTCCAGGTATATCCCAGCTGCCGTCTGCAACGCCTTGTGCGATCTGTGGGTTAGTAGCTCTGCTTGAGTTCCACATAGCCATCCAGCCGGCTTGTTGGTTAACAGTGTATCTTATGATTTCGCCTCTTTCTCCATAGTAGTTATAGTTGGGGTTTGCTGCAGGTACGTTTGTTATTTCGTATACCCAGCGTCCAGTGAGTGCGTCGTATGCATCCCAAGTGGTGCCTGATACGGTCCATAGGTATGCGAAGCAGCCGTAGTAGTTGAATCCTTGGAAGTTGTATACTTGACCAAAGGCTAGTCTTGAATTGTTCCAGTTTTTAACCCAGAGTTCTTCGCCAGTCTTTAGATTTACTGCATGTACGGTTTGTTCAACCGCAGTTCCGCCTGTTGCTTGATAACTGTTGTAGTACATTACGCCGTTGATTACGACTGTTCCTAAGAATTTGCCAACGTATGCGTCACCCATTTCATAACCCATTACACCCTGTTCACTTCCAGCCATGCCGCCTTCGGCATACGGAGTAGTCCAGAGAATGTGGGCTGTTTCGGGTGCGTTTGCGTTGCCATCATGGTACTTGTCAATTGGTGGCATAGTGTAGCTTCCAGCGGGTCTTAGCCAGTCACCTGTCAATGGAGCCCATTCGTAGAATTGTGCGTTGATTGGTCTGTTCCAGTATTCAGTCGGTAGTGGGAAATGCTGGGAAGTAGGCGATTGGATCTTGTTGTACGACGAGGTTGACCACTGGGCTGTCACTGGCGGCGTATGTTCGTTCAACTGGTGGGAAGGCAAAGCCTGGGACCATTTTCTGTTCTGGGAAGTGTGTCTGAAGTGTGTATGTTCCGACTTGGTCGGGTGTAATTGAGTAGCCTGTGCCTCCTGTTGCATCTGTTTTGAAAGGACCCAAGGTTTGTACAGTGCCGTCGGGTTTGGTCATTGTTACTGTCAAGCCTGTCCAGCCAAAGTATGTTCCGTTGGTGGCTTCTGAAATGCCGATGTGAAGCAGCGTTTCTTGGCCGACACCGACGGGGTTGGGTGTAGCGTTAATGAATGCGTAGGTTTTTTTAGCTGTTGTTTGCGCATTGCTTAGTGGAAATGCTGCCACTATTGAAACTGCAAATGATAGTAGTAGACATATTGCGAATATTTGTTTTAGGTTTTGATTCATTTTTTTCTTCTCTTCCTTTTTTCGGTGCCTCTACAGTCAACAGTTCAATTTATAAAACTTTGTAAAGAGCGCAAATATGTGAAATTTAATTAATGTTTTTGTCTATAAAAATTAATAATAAGATGTATTTTTGAATGGCGTTTTTGCACATTGTTTATGTTAAAAAAACCTAAGTCAAGGGTTTTTTACCTTTAAGCACCTGTTTGATCCACTGCGTGGAAAATGATATTTATTAAGCCATGTTTTGATAAACTTTGTCTAAAATTAGTTTCTAAAGTAGCTCACGTTTTTGCAATTCTCTTTTCATAGAAGCGGGATTTGTCATTATTTTTGGCATGCCTTATAGATTCAAACATTGTAATACTTTTTCTCCTTATTTGTTACTTTGTTAGCACATAAAAGAGATACAAGCCAGTTCTTATCCGTAAACCCTAAAAAAACTAAAAAACCAATTTATCTATTTTAGGTACTACCTCCTAAAAAGGCAAAGATTGGAAATGAAGAGAGAAAACGTTTTGAAATGTAATTGGGAAGTGGCGCCGCCGAAAGGACTCGAACCTTTGACCTACTGATTAACAGTCAGTTGCACTACCGGGCTGTGCAACGGCGGCAAACCATCAGTGCTCTGCCACTTTCAGTTCCACAAAAGTATTTAAGCTTACTCGTAGCCTTCGCCTCTAACCTTATGTACATTGCAGTCAATCCTAGAAGACCTTTTAAAGGTCCTTCATGAAGCTGGAATATCACCTGCCTGAAAAAGACCAACCGACAGTTTACGCAACCACCTGACCCCAAACAATTTTGTAGTCAATAAGTTTACAGAACTTGGCTTCCAAGATGTCGAATGGCGGAGAAAGCGTTAAGATTTTCAAGAAGAAGAAATAGGATTGGAAAGAAAAAAGCCCAAAACACTTAGAAATGTCAAGAATTCAGAGAAAAATGTATATCAAGGTAATCGTCAATTTACTTCAGAACATACTTTAGTGAGGGGAATGCTTTGAAAACTATGGTAGAGTTTAGATGGCATGGTAGAGGTGGGCAAGGTGCTTGGACAGCCAGTGAACTTTTGGCAAGAACAGCCCTCGACGAGGGTAAGTACATCCAATCTTTTCCAGAGTTTGGACCCGAAAGAATGGGCGCACCAGTAACTGCCTTCACCAGAATTAGCACTGAACCAATACGGCTACATTGTGCAATCTACGACCCAGATGTTGTAGTGGTTCTAGACAATACATTGTTGAAAACTGTCCCAGTAACCGCTGGATTAAATCGAGATGAAGCCTCTTTAATCATTAATTCCAGTGAGGACCCAGCAGTTCTTAAAGAAAACCTGCGTGTGACCAAAGGCAAGGTGTGGACAGTTCCCGCCACCGAAATTGCCCTGCGAATCCTCGGTGCCCCAATAACCAACACTGCATTACTAGGTGTTGTAGCTAAAGCAACCGAGATCGTTACGCTTAAAGGGATACGAGAAAACCCTCAAGGGACGTTTCCGACCGGATTTAGCTGAGAAGAACTTTGCAGTTATCCAAGAAGCATACAAAGAGGCAAAAGTCATATGAGCAGCAAAGAAAAAACTTGGAAAGAAATCTCGATAGCAGGTGTTCCTCCAAAATCAAGCATCGGATTTATGACCGGCGACTGGAAAACCTACATGCCAATACGCGACCTAGAAAAATGCACTGTATGCTTGACATGCGTGATGATGTGTCCAGAAGGCGCGATAAAATGGCGTCCAGAAATGGGTAAAATCGAGTTTGACTTCAGCTTCTGCAAAGGTTGTGGAATATGCGCCAACGAATGCCCAACCAAAGCAATAACCATGAAAATGCCCGAGGAATAAAAATGACACTCAACAAACTAAACAAGAACCTATTGCTATGAACGGAGACGAAGCAGTTGCCTTCGCCGTTAAACAATGTAACGTTGACGTTGTTGCAGCGTACCCCATTACTCCGCAAACAATCATCGTCGAAAAATTCAGCGAATATGTTGCAAACGGAGAAGTCCAAACGGAATTTGTCTGCACTGAATCAGAGCACAGCGCCATGACGGCTTGTCTTGCAGCGGCAGCCACAGGAGCGCGCACCTTCACAGCCAGCGCATCAGCAGGCTTAGCGCTGATGCATGAAATGCTATTTGTGACTTCAGGTTCACGAGCACCAGTTGTAATGGCTGTTGCAAACCGAGCATCTGTCTGCACCGCTGAACATTCATGGTGACCACTCAGACAGCATGGCTGAACGAGACAGCGGGTGGATTACAAATTTACGTTGAAAACGCCCAAGAAGCCTACGACTGCATAATTCAAGCCTTCAAGATTGCCGAAGACACTGGGGATTTCACTGCCGATAATAGTCGGTTTAGACGGATTCACTATCAGCCACACGTTGGAAAGAGTTGACGTGCTCAACGAAGACAGCCGTCAAAAAATTCGTCGGGGAACGCCAATATCCTTTGGTGCTGACTCACGAGGGAAAAACAGTTCCATTCAAGCTTGACCCCGAAAATCCAATGACCATGGGACCCAATGCATTACAAAACTACTATTTTGAGTTCAAGCGGCAACAGGAAGAAGGCATGAGAAACGCCCTAAAAAAGATCCAAGAAGTCAACAGCGAATACGCAACCATCAGCGGTAGGAGTTACGGCAACGGACTGATCGACGAATATAAGCTTGACGACGCCGAAATCGCTATTGTTTGCATAGGCTCAACCGCTGGAACCCTGAAAGTCATTGTTGATAAACTAAGAGAGGAAGGCATCAAAGCAGGTGTTCTAAGACTTCGAACGTTCCGGCCTCTACCCGTCGAAGATCTTAAAAATGCTCTAAAAAACATTAAAGCTGTTGCAGTTATGGATAAGAGCATGAGTCCCGGTGGCTTAGGCGCCGCAGTTTTCCATGAAGTCCGAAACGCACTCTACGATCTAAAAGAACGCCCAATAATGGTGGATTACATTTTTGGTCTTGGTGGTAGAGACAGTAGCCCACGTGACCTACGCCGCATATTTGAGGACCTCATCCGCATAGCTAAAACTGGACAGGTAGAGAAAACCGTGCATTATTTTGGATTAAGGGAGTAGGAGATAAGAAAATGACCACTCAAGAATGGAAATTTACCGCAAAAGACATCGCGCTAAAACCCGACCTGTTCCTTTCAGGACACCGTGCATGTGCAGGCTGCGGACCAGCTGCAGCGTTACGGCTAATAATGAAAGCAACCCGCGGACCAACCATTGTAACCCAAGCAACAGGCTGTATGGAAATCGTCGGCTCTATCTATCCGTACACATCTTGGGCGCTCCCTTGGCTGCATACCGCCTTTGAAAACGCTGCGGCAAATGCTTCAGGCATTGAGGCTGCTCTGAAAATTATGCGTAAGAAAGGCAAAATCAAGCAGGAGCACGTCGATGTCATCGCGTTGGCTGGTGACGGCGGAACCATAGATATTGGTTTACAAGCTCTCTCGGGTGCAGTTGAACGTGGACATGATTTCCTCTTCATACTTTACGATAATGAAGGTTACATGAATACTGGAATCCAGCGTAGTGGCGGAACCCCAACAGGTGCAGCAACTACAACCACCCCCGCAGGCTCAGTAAACCCAGGCAAACTCGAGAAGAAAAAACCCATAACCGAAATCATGCTCGCTCACGAAATGGAATATGTCGCCACAGCAACACCCTACTACTGGAAAGACATGCTAACCAAAGTCCGCAAAGGCATAGAGGTTGAGGGACCAGCGTTTTTGCATGTATTTGCTCCATGCCCTCGAGGTTGGAGAAGCGAACCCGCAAAAACAATGGAGTACAGCAAACTCTCAGTGGAATCCTGCGTATTCCCGATTTGGGAAGCCGTCAACGGCAAACGACAACTCTCAACCCCAAGTAAACTGATTGCTTTGGCGCCGCAGAAAAAGAAGCCGGTGAAAGCGTACTTGGAGGGGCAGGGTAGGTTCAGGCACCTGTTTACACCACAGAATAGCCATATCCTAGACGAGATGCAACGATGCAACTGATGAGCGTTGGAGTCGGCTCTTGCAGAAATGCGAGTCAGCCTAGCCTCTTTTCTTTAGTTACTTGTTTTTGGTCAGTGAGATTCGCGACTCGAGTGAATCCATTAGATGTAACGAGATGTAATTTGGACACTCTTTGATTCTTTTTCGAGTTTTTTGGCAGAAAATATATAAGCAAGCATGCACAGGTGTGCTTTAGGTGAAGCGGTGCAAAATGCACCATGACACTGGTGAAAAAATGCGCAGAAGCTTAACAGTAACCCCAGAAAACGACAAAAAAATCTTGCTCACAAAAGGGCGTTTCTTAACTGGAGACGCTCCGTTCGATATAGACTACACCACGATGGTCAACATCTTCATAGAATTAGGCTACAAGCTAATGACCCAAGCATGGAATGACAGCGCAAACCAAAAAGTCATCGTAGACAAGAACGAAATTACAGAATCCTTCAAGAAACACTTCTTCAATAATGAACTCAAAGAAGAAGCAGTCGGAGACCTAGTCGCTGAAATAATATTCAAAAAATTCGTAGAACAAACGAGCCAAGCATCATACAATCAAATCCAACAAGAACAAATCCCGGCGTTGCCTGCAGAACAACTAAAACCAAGAGACACAAAAAAGGAAAAATACATCGCATAGAATAAGCCAAGAGGGACAAATCCATCATGACCGACGCCAAAGAGTCTCAGCCTGAAAATTTTGAGCAACTACTAGAAAACGAGAAGAAACGATCCGAGGACTACCTGACTAGACTAAAATATTTGCAAGCAGATTTCGAAAACGTTAAAAAACGCTTCGATCGTGAGACTGAGCAGATAAAATGCTACTGCAACGAACGTATTGTTATGCAGCTGTTGGATGTAGTTGATGAATTGGAGCTTGCAGTGAAGAATGGGGAAATCTCTAACCAATCTACCCAGAACTTACTGGAGGGGGTAGAAATGACGCTAAACAAGCTCAGAAAGGCTCTTGAGCAAGAAGGAGTGTGTGAAATACCCGACCCACAAGGCAAACCTTTTGACTCCTCATTACACAACGCCATAGCAACCGAGGAACGAGAGGATGTTGCAGAATCAACCGTAATCGACCAGATACGGAAAGGGTATACTTTAAGGGGTAGAGTAATTCGCCCCAGTATTGTACGTGTGGCAGTCAAGCCAAAAAATCAGAGTAATAAGAATAACAAAATGGAGGAAAAACAAGAATGAGTAATCAAAAAACAAATCAAAAAGTATTAGGTATCGATTTGGGAACAACCAATTCAGCAGCCGCCATCTACGAGGGGGGACACGCAACAGTTATTCCGAGTGCGGAAGGCCCCACAATGGCTGGGAAAATGTTTCCATCAGTTGTTGCCTTCACAAAGGATGGGCAACTTTTAGTTGGAGAATCAGCCAAACGCCAAGCAACCACCAACCCCGAAGGCACCTTCTTTGAGATAAAACGCAAAATGGGCAGCGATGCGAAAGTGAACGCATATGGAAAAGAATACAGCCCACAACAGATTTCAGCGTTCATACTGCAGAAGATAAAGAAAGACGCCGAAACCTACCTTGGCGGAAACATAAACAAAGCCGTCATCACAGTGCCCGCCCACTTCAACGACAACCAGCGACAGGCCACTAAAGATTCAGGCGAAATTGCTGGGTTCGAAGTCATGCGCATTATCAACGAACCCACTGCAGCCTGCCTCGCATACGGCATCGACAAACTGGAGCACGAAATGAAAATTCTCGTATTCAGTTTCGGAGGCGGAACTCACGACGTCACCTTAATGGACTTTGGCAAGGGCGTTTTTCAGGTTCTAAGCACCAGTGGCGATACTCAGTTGGGTGGAACCGACGTGGACAAAGCAGTCGTGGGTTATATCCTCGACGAATTCAAGCGCCAGTCAGGAGTGGATGTATCAGGCGACCGCATGGCCATGTCCAGACTAAAAGAAGCGGCAGAGAAAGCCAAAATCGAACTCTCCACTCTCATGAGCACCGACATCGATCTACCATTCTTAACCTCAGACGCCTCGGGACCCAAACACCTACGCCTAACCCTAACTCGAACTAAACTAGAATCCCTTGCACAACCCGTCGTCGAGCGCACAAGGCCCACCCTGCTAAAAGCCTTAGAAGACGCCAAACTGAATCCAACACAAGTTGACAAAATCATCCTCATCGGCGGCATGACCAGAATGCCCCTTGTCCAACGCTTCGTAGAGCAAATCCTCGGAAAAGCTCCCGAACGCGGACTAGACCCCATGGAATGTGTCGCCATCGGCGCAGCTATCCAAGCAGGCGTCATCACTGGAGAAGTCACAGACCTACTGCTCCTCGATGTTACCCCCCTAAGCCTCGGTGTTGAAACCATGGGCGGCGTCATGACCAAAGTCCTCGAAAAGAACACTACCATCCCCACCAAACGCAGCCAAGTCTTCACTACAGCCGCTGACTTCCAAACTGCAGTCACTATCCATGTGTTGCAAGGCGAACGCGCCATGTCAACTGACAACGTCTCACTAGGTATGTTTAACCTCGTCGATTTGCCACCTGCACCAAGAGGCGTCCCACAGATCGAAGTCACCTTTGATATAGATGCCAACGGCATCCTAAATGTCACCGCTAAAGACCGCGGCACAGGCAAAGAAAACAAAATCCGTATAACCGCCTCAACCAAGCTCAACAAAGAAGAAAAGGAACGCCTAATCAAAGACGCCGAACAATTCCAAGAACAAGACCGCCAAAAGAGAGAAGAAGCCGAAACCCGCAACAACGCCGACAGCCTTGTCTATACCGCTGACCGAACTAAAGCAGATCTTGCAGGCAAAATCAGCCCTGAAGAGGTTGCCAAAATCGACGCAGCTGTAACTGAACTTAAGAATGCCTTAGCCAGCAACGACATGGCAGCTGTTAAAGCCAAATCCGATGCATTACAGAAGGTTCTGCAGGAAGTCGGAACCAAAGTCTATCAGCAAGCCGCCCAGCAATATGCTCAACAACAGCCAGGAGGTCAGCAAGCGGGACCGCAGCCTGGAGCAGGACCAGAACCACAACAAAGCGAGGCACCCCAAGCAGGACCCGAAGGCGAACACGTAGTTGACTCAGAAGACTACAAGGTAAAGTAGCCCTAGGCTACAAATCTTACCTTTTTTTAAGATACTCCTTATATTGACAGGCAATTTGTCCAGTAAGTTGCTTTGTAGAACAGGTGTTTGTTTGTTTCTCGGAACAATAATGTTTATTAATATTCACGATAGAACCTTATTCTGTGGGTAAAATGAAGTTAGAAGAAAGTACACAATACCTACGAGGTTTTGGACTCATAGAAAACGAGTGTTTCAACATCTACGACAAATTATCAAAGAAAATAAATCATCCAGAAAGCAGCCTCGTCTTAGGAATGGCTTACGATAGCCTAAAATGTTCGAAAATCATGCAAGCTATTCTCGATTGTTTTGATCAAACTAATACTGAAAACGTAAAAACCAAAAAAGACCTAACCGACTTGGCCACGCAACTTTCAATCTTCTCAAAAGAAATCCAAAGAATCAACTGCCTAAACTATCAATCAAGCTGTGAAGTACTAAAAGAATTAACCAAACTCGAAAAGTTCCTAACAGACGCCTACAGCAGCTACGCGCATTCAACAGCAACTAATGCTATAGCTCAAGAAGTAACCAAATACTCAAATGCTAACGTTGAGAATTTTGCCAAGGTCTTTGAAAAAATCGCTGAAGAAAAAGAGCGACATAGAGAAGAGTTGGTTGAGATTATTTTTGCGTTGGAACAAACTGAAGCAAACAGACTTAGACAAATAACTCCGGTTGTGAAATATCAAAACCCGGACGCATGGATTCGGGGATCCACAATTCAAACCTTCTCGACCAATTTGACGGCGGCAAATTCTATAGAGTAATCCTAAGCTAAATTTCCTCTCCTTGCATAAAATAGTTAATTTCCAGTTTTTTTAACTACAACTCGATACTTACTAGTGTATAGTACAATTTTAAGTGGTAGAAACTGGGGGAATTTACTCTTTGGTCAATTAAGGTTTTTCAGCGTCTCCAGAATACCAATCATAGCAAAAAGTTCTGCAACTTAACAAACGCAAACCGATTTGTATTCGCGTCTATCTTAAAGGCTATAGAAGAAATCGCGTCTAAATGCTCAACACCCTAAAACAGTAGAAGCTGGGAAATACCTTAAATCTCAGTCTAAAGCATTGTATCAAAGTTCAAAAAATCACCCTAACGGTAAGGTCACATGGCTGAAAAAAGAGACTACTACGAGGTTTTAGGCGTTCAGAAAAGTGCTTCCAAGGACGAAATCAAGGACGCGTATAGGAAACTTGCCATGCAGTTTCATCCAGATCGTAATAAAGACGTTGGCGCCGAGGAACGTTTCAAGGAAATCTCAGAAGCCTATGCCGTTTTATCCGACGACCAGAAACGTCAAACATACGATAACCTTGGACACCAAGGATTTGACCAACGCTATACTTCGGAAGACATTTTCCGCGGAGCAGACTTCGACTCCGTCTTCCGAGACATGGGCTTCGGCGATCTGTTTCGAACCATATTTGGAGGTCAAAGTGGGTTTAGCGGCTACGAAGAACGCAACCGCGGACAAGATCTCGCATACAACCTTGAAATCACCTTAGAAGAAGCCGCTAAAGGTACCGAAAAAGAAGTCGAAATACCCAGAACAGAACGCTGCGAAGTCTGCGGCGGCTCAGGAGCAAATCCAGGTACCCAAGCACGTACCTGTCCCCGTTGTGGTGGCTCAGGAAAAATTCAGAACATGCGCAAAGCCGGCTTTGCCACGTACGTTCAGGTTGCACCTTGTCCAACATGCAAAGGCAAAGGCAGACTCATTGATTCGCCTTGCACCAATTGCCACGGTGCAGGCCTCTTCCGGCGTAGACGTAAAATCACCGTTAAAATCCCAATGGGTATAGACGAAGGCTACCAGCTACGGCTCCGCGGTGAAGGCGAGATGGAAGTTATTGACGGCGAAGCAGGCGACCTTTATGTCATTGTGCATGTGAAGCCAAACCCCCAATTCATGCGGGAAGGCGACGACCTCTGGCACATTGCATTTATCACTTATCCTCAAGCGGCCTTGGGTGCAGAAATATCTATACCAACTTTGGAAGGCCCAACAATCATTAGGGTGCGTCCTGGTACCCAACCTGGGGAAACTGTAACCTTGAGAGGCAGGGGGATGCCGCATTTCCGAGGTTACGGCAGAGGCGATTTGCTAGTGCGTATTGGCCTTTCTATTCCCGAAAAACTTACAAATCAACAACGGGTTCTCATTGAACAGTTGGCTAAGGAGTTCGGCAATGACGTTGCAGCGAAGAACCGCAAGTTCCACCTCTAAGTTGGCATTTGCATAAAATTTTTAAATCAACTCAGAGATACTAGTTATCACAAATTTTAGGAAGAAATAAAATGGTATTCGACATAGAGACTGCACTGATTCAGCTCATTGTGAATATTTTGGTGAACCTGATTTTTGTGTCGCCATTTCTCTGGATTGCTGGCAGGCTCTTGGCTGGTAAACAGAAAGCTAAATTCACTGATTCCCTATGGATCATATTAATAGGCACCGTGGTTTTCTACTTCTTCAACTACTTGTTAACGGATGCCCTCTCAGGGGTCGCCAATATAATCGCCTACATCGCAATGTTCGTTATTTGGCTTGCGTTGATCAAGCACTTCTTCGACTGCGGGTGGCCAAAAGCCTTGGCAATAACCATAATCACCGTAATCATCGCCATCATAATCCTATTCGTCATAGTCTTTGTGCTAGCGTTAATCGGCATCGGAGCAGGTTTGATACCTATAACCAACCCTTTCTAGAAACATCCTTTGTCTATAGTCTCTAGTTCAATGCCAAGAAAAGTTTGCTAAAATTGAAAAGCCAAATTCTCAAAAAGCAACGTGTGCTTTGCAGAGTTGGCAAACTAGCGTTCTCAAGAATCATTATTTAACCCTAAAGATAGCTTGCTATCAGGTTGAGTTAATGGAAAGCAACTTTGAGCTATTAAATCAAGCCCCAAATTACAACAACGCTCTGGGACCTTATGTGCAACCAAGGAATAGAAAATGAACAATACCAAAACGGCTCTTAAAAACCAAAGCTATCACGGCGGTATCTACATTTATTTTATGAACCAAAAAATGTCAAAAGTTAAGAAGAGTGAATAGTGAGATCTTAAGTAATGTTGTTGAATTGGAGTAGCAGTTAAGACATATCTGTCTTAATTCTATCGTTCATTGAATCCTAGAAATTATTGAATATTTAGTTTAAAATAAGAAGAGACTATTGACAAAAAGATAAAAAAAGAAAGAGAGGTTAGGTTGGTTTATTTTTTCTCAAGTTGCTTGCGTAGTTCTGCGTAGGTTGCTTTGATGTCTTCGATGCTGCCTTCGTCTTCGATGGTGGATGTGTCACCTAGTGGTGCACCTGTGAGGACTGCTTTGAGGAGTCTACGCATGATTTTGCCGCTTCTGGTTTTTGGTAGTTTGTTGACGATAATGACTGCATCTGGGGTTGCGATTGGACCGATGGTTGTTCGCACGTGTTTTGTTAGTTCCGCTCGTAGCTCGTCTGATGCGACAAATCCGCCGCGCAACACAACGAATGCTACTGGGACTTCGCCTTTGACTGCATCTTCTTTGCCCATGACTGCGGCTTCAGAGACTGCTGGATGCGAAACAAGTGCGCTTTCGAGTTCGACGGTGCCGATTCTGTGGCCTGCTACTTTGAGGACTTCGTCTGCTCTTCCTAAGAGCCAGAAGTACCCATCTTGGTCGCGGATTGCGTAGTCGCCTGTAACGTAGATTCCTGGCCATCTGCCGAAATATGCTGATTTGTAACGGTCGGGGTCTTTCCAGACTGTCTGCAACATTCCTGGCCATGGGGACTTTATTACTAGGTAGCCTTTGTTTTCTGCTGGGAGTGGTTTTCCTGCGTCGTCGAAGATGTCTATGTTCACTCCAGGCATTGGAAGGGTTGCGCTTCCTGGCTTTAGGGGTGTTAATTCGATGCCTGCTGCGGGTGAAATCATGAAGCCGCCTGTTTCAGTCTGCCACCAAGTGTCGATGATTGGTAAGCGTTCTTTGCCGATGACGCGGTAATACCATTTCCATGCTTCCGGATTTATGGCTTCGCCGACTGAGCCGAGTTCACGCAGGGTGCTTAGGTCGTGTTTGTTAACCCATTCTTCGCCGAATTTCATGAACATGCGGACTGCGGTTGGGGTTCCGTAGAGTATGGTGACGCCGTGGTTTTCAATCATGCTCCACCAGCGGTCTTGAGCTGGGAAGTCAGGTGTGCCTTCGAAGAGAAACGCGGTTATTCCGTGGCTAAGGGGTGCGTAAACGTTGTATGTGTGACCGGTGATCCAGCCGATGTCTGCGACGCACCAGTAGATGTCTTCGTCTGTGGGGTTAAATGCCCATTTAAGAGTCCAGTAAGCCCAAACCAGGTAACCGCCTGTGCCGTGTTGTACGCCTTTTGGCTTACCTGTGGTTCCTGAAGTGTAGAGTATGAACAGTGGGTCAGTTGATTTCATGCTTTCTGGTTCAACGTAAGCGCTTGCGCCTGCTGCTGTCAATGCATCGTGGTACCAAATGTCTCTGCCTTCCTTCATTTGGATTGGTTGACCTGTGCGTTTGACAACGAGGACTTTCTCGATGTTCGGCATCAAGGGTGATGCTTTGTCTGCGTTGTCTTTGATTCCTACTGGTTTGCCACGACGGAAAGAGCCATCTGCTGTAATGAGGATTTTTGCTCCGCAATCGTTGACTCTGTCAGCTAATGCTTCAGCGCTGAATCCTGAAAAGACAACTGTGTGGACTCCACCGATTCTTGCGGTTGCAAGCAAAGCGATTGGCAACTCTGGGATGACTGGGAGAAAAACTGCGACGCGGTCGCCTTTTTTAACGCCCAGGTCCTTTAGTGCTTTTGCAAGTTTGTTTATTTCACGGTATAATTGGTAATAAGTGTAAGTTTTTACTTCACCCATCTCGCCTTCCCAAATGTAGGCAAGCTTGTTTTTGCGTGCGGTTTTTACGTGTCGGTCAACTGCGTTGTAGCAGATGTTGAGTTCTCCATCGGGGAACCATTTGAAGAACGGCGGGTTCGAGTCATCCACGATTTTGGTGGGTGCTTTGAACCAGTCGATGGCTTTTGCTTTCTCTGCCCAGAACTCGGTGGGGTTTTTAATGGATTTTTCCCATTCTGCTTTGCGTATTTCTCCAGAAGAAACCTTTGCAATACTTGGACTATACTTCTCGTTGAAAGGTAAACTAGCTTCTGCCATATGCTATCATTTCCTATAGATGTTGGGAACAGTGAGCCCTAGAGAATATAAGTTTTTTCAACAAAAATAAAACGAATTAATCCGCTTCTACGTTAAAGCCTAAGTGCCCTGCACTCAAACTAAACTAAAAATAATATAAAAAAGAAGGTAAAGTTTTTACTGTACTGGTAGTATTGGCAAAACGGTTTTTCCGTTTGCTTCATTCAATACTTCTGCAAGACCAAGGTACACTGCACTGCCGCCGCAGATTATACCCTCGATCCCTGTGATTTGTCCAAGCATTGCGTTTCCTGTTAGTCGTGTTGCTGCGAGCATGAAGAAGAGTATCGAATAGGCTGCCAAAGACGAATTGAAGAGCACGATTTGCTTTTAGTGTGCCAAAGAACATTGCAAACGTGAAAAGTCCCCACATGATGAAGTATGCTGCCATCGCGGTTGAGTCAGCGGCAAGGACACTACCGAAGAATGTTGTTCCAGGCAACAAAACCAGATGCGACAAGAGACCACCAGAAGAAGCCGTAGCTGAGAAACGCGGTCATGCCAAAAGTGTTACCTTTTTTAAATTCCATAATGCCGACGATGATTTGTGCGAGACCACCGTACGCTAAGCCCATGGCAAGTATCATGGCGTTGAGTCCAAATAAGCCTGCATTGTGTAAGTTCAGAAGTACCGTTGTTAATCCGAAGCCCAAGAGTCCTAGAGGAGCAGGATTAGCTAATTTCTGTATTATGCTCATTTCTATATTTCCCCGATTTAATGTTTTAACTGAATTCAGCGTGCTTTTTTATAAAGCTTTGGAGACCGATACGTTTCGCTTTCTTGAAGCTACATATTTACCAACTTCTAAAGATGAAAATACTATAACTGCATACAACGCAGCGATTGCCCAATCGATGAGTTCTGGGGAGTGCACGTCGAAGAGAGTTTGTAGGCTGGGCACATATAGGATTACCAATTGCAATGCGAAGGACACTAGGATTGCATACCATAACCACTTGTTCTTGAACGCTCCAACCTTGTATACTGGATACTTCAACGATCGCATCGATATGGCGATGACTAATTCCATCGCTATCATTGCAGTTAACAATTGTGTTCTAGCTTCCAGTAATCTGAACTCGCTTAGCCACGGCAGATGTGAGTAGAACGCAACTAAAAGCAAAATCGTCATGAGTATTGGTATAGTGCTAAGGTAAACCTTGACATCCTTGCTAAAGACGCTCTCGTTGGGTTTACGTGGTTTACGCGCCATCAAGTCGGGGTCGCCGGGGTCTACGCCTAAAGCGATGGCAGGCAGCCCATCGGTAACAAGGTTCATCCAAAGAATCTGCACAGCTGTCAAAGCGATAGCTGCATCATTTATTAAATCAACATTTGAGCCCGGTGAGATGACTCTGGCTATGTAGGGCACGCTCACCACAGCAATGAACATTACTAGAATTTCCATGATGTTACATTGAAGCAGATAGGTGAGGTATTTTTTGATGTTATCAAAGATTTCACGCCCTTCTCTAACGGCTTTAACGATGCTTGCAAAGTTGTCGTCTGCTAAAACCATATCCGCCGCTTCTTTGGTGACTTCGGTGCCGCTGATGCCCATGGCTATTCCTATATCACTCATTTTGAGCGCTGGAGCATCGTTAACGCCGTCACCTGTCATAGCGACCACTTGGTCTTTTTGTTTCCAAGCTTTCACAATGCGAACTTTATGTTCTGGAGCGACCCGCGCATAAATTACCACATTTTCCACTACCTCGGCAAGTTGTTCATCAGTCATTTGTTCGAGTTCTTGTCCGGTTAATACGTGACTTGCCATGTCTTTTTCTTCAAGCAACTTGAGCTCTTTGCCGACGGCGGTGGCTGTGAGTTTATGGTCGCCTGTAATCATGACGACACGTATGCCTGCCTTCTTACAGATTGCTATGGCGTCTTTAACTTCGGGGCGCGGTGGATCAATCATGCTCATGATACCAACAAAGACGAAGCCTTCCTCCATCTCTTCCTTGAACTCGTCTGCTCCGCTGGGGAGTTCCTTGTATGCGAAAGCTAGGTTACGGAGAGCTTGCAGGGCTAAATCTTCGGTGACTTTGAAGTGCTTAGCTTGGCTCTCTCTGCTAAACGGCTGGACTTTACCGTCTAAGACGATTTTGCTGCATCGTTCTAAGACCATTTCTGGGGCACCCTTCATGTAGGCAATTTTTTTGCCATCTTTGGCATGGATGGTGGTCATGCGTTTTCGCTCAGAAGAGAACGGAACTTCAGAGACACGGGGTTCTTGGTCTTCGAGGTCGTCTTTACTTATGCCTGCTTTCTCGGCGGCAACAACTAGTGCGCCTTCGGTTGGGTCACCTCTTATGATCCATTTGCCTGTTTGGGTGTCTTGTTCAAGGGCTGAGTCGTTGCATAGGACTGCGACTTTAAGAAGGGTTGCGAGGTTCTTGTCAGTGGTTACTTTTTTGTCTTTATCTTGGAATTCGCCCTCTGGAGCGTATCCTATGCCTGTGACTTTGATGTCTTGTTCATTTACGTAGATTCGTTGGACGGTCATTTCGCCTTTGGTCATAGTGCCTGTTTTGTCGCTGCAGATGACGCTGGTGCTTCCAAGAGTTTCCACGGCGGGTAGACGTTTAACGATGGCGCTGACTTTAGCCATACGGTACATACCGATAGCGAGGGCACCTGTAACGATAGCGGGCAACGCTTCTGGCACAGCTGCGACAGCTAAACTGATAGCCCACAAGACCATGTCTAAAACTGGGCGTTGTTCAACGACTATACCAACTACACCAACGCTTACTGCAACCACTAAAGCCAAAATGCCAATCCATTTACCCACCCCGCTCAAACGCTTCTCCAGGGGCGTTTGAGCTTCAGGGGCAGCTTGCACCATCTGAGCAATTTTTCCAAACTCAGTATTCATACCTGAAGTTGTAACTACAGCTTTTCCTCTGCCATAAACGACAACGGTCCCTGTATAAACTATGTTGCGGCGGTCGTTTAGTTGGGTTTGTTCAGGCAGCTCACCGCTTGATTTGTTGACTGGTGAGGATTCGCCTGTTAGGGAGGCTTCATCTGTTTTCATGGTGAAAGATTCTAGAAGTCGGGCGTCTGCAGGAATCTTGTCACCTGTATAAAGAAGAATTACGTCTCCGGGAACCAGTTGAGTGGCCGGGATTCTTACTTCCTTTCCATCCCGTAGGACATTTGCGGTGGGCGCTGTCATTTTTTTGAGGGCTTCTACAGCTTTTTCGCTGCGGTATTCTTGTGTGAAACCCAACGTTGCACTTGCGATGACTATGGCTAAGATAATGGCTGCATCGGTGACTTCCCCAACCGCAAACGAGAGCGCTATGGCGATGAGAAGTATAATCATGAGTATGTCGGTGAATTGGCCGAGTAGAAGTTTGAGGGGTGATTTGCCTTTTTCTTTTTTGAGTTCGTTAAGTCCATATTGTGCAAGGCGTTCTTGCGCTTGCTGGGTAGTTAATCCTTTGCTGGTTATATTTAATTCGCTCATCGCTTCTTGAGCGGTTTTGCTATGCCACTGTTTCGCCATTTTGGTTTTCCTCGTAGGAGTGTTTTTGATGGTAAACCACACTATGTTTGTATAGTGAAAAAGCGCCTATTACCAGAGTTGTTAAACTTAGAAATGTAGAGGGCCCAAGCGAAAATTGGTCCGAAGCTGACGATTTGTTTTTGCCATTGCCAGGGGAAATCTGTTTGATGTTGAAGCGGCCAAGCCCCGATTACTTGGTAGGTGAATCCCGAAACGGTCAGCAATATCGCGACGTACTGTTTATTGGCATCTGTCTTGGGCTCTGTTCCGTGTATACTGTAATAGCATAGCAGACTGAGGCCTATGATTAAGGCTGGGAAGCTTGTGGCAAAGAATAATGGGTCGATTAAACTTCGAGGCAACACGGGGTTAATGGATGTTGGGGAATAAATTGCGATGGCTTTTTCCCAGTCAGCTGTAGTGTGGCGGTTGAGAATTACTGAGGAGAGGTATAGTGCTCCGTAAGCTGATAAAAACAAGCCAAGCGACACCCAATGGCTCTTAGCGTAACTGGAAACCCTGTTAGAGTAACTTGTTTGTTCTAGACAGCTGTCATTCATTGATGTGCCCTAGCTTTACGTTGATTTAGTGCATCTAAACGATATATCTGTTTTCAAAAGATAGAAAGGTTGCTTCAGATTTATTTTAGCCAAAAAAGTTATAATGACAAAGAAACATATAACAAACTGTACTTTTTAGGTGCCTCTAATGATTTTTGAAACTAATTTCCAAGAAATAATTCAGCGAACACATGATGTAGTTAGCTTTAGATTTCCCCGACCTGCTGAGTTAGCTTATAAACCAGGGCAATTCTTTTTTGTCACCCTAAAGCAAGGCGATAAAGAATTGAAGAAACATTTCAGCTTCAGCAGTAGCCCAACAGAAAAAGAACACATCGAATTTACTAAAAAATTCACCGACCACGAATATTCACTCGCTCTAAAAGCGGCAAAAGTAGGCGACTGGGCGCGAATAGAGGCACCATTTGGACAATTCATTTTCGAGGGCGAATATCCACAAATCGCTTTGCTCGGTGGAGGCATCGGGATAACTCCTTTTATGAGTTACTGTAAAAACGCTACAGACAAGGGTCTAAGCAACAAAATCACTCTGTTTTATGGTTGCCGCACACCAGAAGATATAGCTTTCAAAAAGGAGTTCGAGGACTTAGCACAAATAAACAAGAACATCAAGCTAGTCTTCATAGTTAACCAACCTACCCCTGATTGGAAGGGAGCAACAGGCATAATTAACGCTGACATGATAAAGGAGCAATTACCCAACTACCAAGAGAACATGTTCTATACATGTGGACCACCGCCGATGGTTGAAGCTATGGAAAAACTCGTGGAGAGTTTAGGTTTGTCCAAAGAGAAATTGAAGCGCGAGTACTTTTCAGGCTACTAACAAAAAAAGGGTTTAAGGGTAGAACCTGCGGGTGGTTCTTGGAAACGGGATAGCGTCGATGATGTTGTCTAAGTCAAGCATCCAAACCAGCAGCCGCTCCAGTCCCATGCCGAAGCCTACGTGGGGTACGGTGCCGTAGCGTCTTAGGTCAAGGTACCACTCGTAATCTTCAGGCTTGAGGCCCTGCGCCTTCATGCGTTCGGTGAGTATGTCTTTGTTGTCTTCTCTTGCGCCGCCTGTGCTGATTTCGCCGATACGGGGCACCATCATGTCCACAGACATGGCAACTTCTGGGTGGTCGCTGTAGGTTTTGCAGTAGAAGGCTTTGATTTCAGTTGGGTAATCGTAAACGAAGAAGGGTTTGCCGAAGTCTTCAGCTAAAACCTTCTCGTCCTCATAGCCAAGGTCAGCGCCCCAATTCAACGCTGGGTTTTTGGGTTTTAGGCGTTCAATGGCTTCTTTGTAGGTTATTTTTGGGAAAGGCGTCTTGACTGCTTTTAATTTCTCTATGTCTGCGCCCAGTTCCTTGAATTCTTTTTGGCATTTGTCCGCGATTGAGTGGCAAACATGCGTCATCAAACCTTCCTCAAACTTCATCAAATCATTCATATCTGCAAAAGGCCACTCTCCCTCCATGTGCCAATACTCAGTTAAGTGGCGAATTGTTCGGCTTTTTTCCGCGCGGAACGAGGGGGCGATGCAGTAGACTCTTTCTAAGGAGTAAATCAGTATTTCTAGGTAAAGCTGGCTGCTCTGGGTTAGGTATAGGTCTTGGTCGAAGTATTTTAAGCCAAATAGCGTTGAGCCGCCTTCAACTGCTGCAGAAATAAACATGGGAGGCGATACCTCAGTGAACTCCTGGGTTTTGAAGTATTCCCTTGAGGCTTCTAAAACATCGCCTCGAACCTTCATAACAAGGTTCATTTTTCGACTTCTTAGCCAAAGATGCCGCATGTCACGGATGAATTCTTCGCTTTTGTCCTTTGAAATCGGGAAGGTTTCTGCTAAACCGATGGTGTTTAGGTTCTCTGCGCTGATTTCGAAGCCACCTGGAGCTCGTTTATCCTCTTTTGCAATGCCTTCCAGCGAGAGCGAGGATTCTATTGTTAGTTTTTGTGCTTCACTCCAGCCGGGGCAGTTTTTCTTCAAGGTGCATTGGATAACGCCTGTGGAGTCGCGAATAACTATGAAGATGAGTTCTTTGCCTTCACGTTTGCGGTAAACCCAACCGCGAACCGTAACTTTTTGGTCAGTACGTTTGCCCTCTAATATTTCGTTTATTTTAACTAAAGCCATCGAGCATCAACTATTTCCTGTATTACTTGTTTCCAACCCTAAATGCCTATCGATTGTTGTTGTCTTAACATAGCTGGGTAAGGAAGAATCTTGTGTTTGGGCAAAAATAGAATAATTGCTCACAATATGATAATGAAAACGTGTTTTGCCCAATATTTGTTGATTCTGTTAGGTCAAATCTTAAAAAAGCTGATGGGGAATTGGACTTTGCCTAAACACTCGAGGGAATTCCGAAAGTCTTATGAAAGACTTCGGAGACAAATAGAAAAATTGGCAGGGCATTTAAGAAGAAAAAGGAAAAAGCAGCTATGGAAGAAGACTTGGTTGTCAAATTAGAAAGCTTCGGTTTCACAGTCAATCAGGCCAAAGTCTATCTGTGCATTGTTCAATCTGGAAAAACTCGGGTGGGACAAATCGCCAAGACAACCCAGTTACATAGACAAGACATTTACAAGCTATTACCTAAACTTGAAAAAATGGGTTTAATCACTAGAACCATTGACAAACCCTTCATGATTGAATCTATTCCGATAGAAGAAGCCTTTGAAACGTTGATTTTGAAAGAAAGAAAAAAATCCGAAGATAGGATTCTTCATTTAGAGAACAATCTTAAAGAAATGGTAGATTCCATTCAAAACCAACCGCAGATTAAAGAGGAAACTCAATTCAGTCTTTTGACCACCGATGAAGCGATAAAGAACCGAAGAACTCTAACGTTTAAGAAAATAGAAAAAGAAGCACAGTTAGTCTCCTCCCTTGAGAATATCCAAACGCGGTCCAATAATTTCCGCGATTTCCTCCAAACCATAGCTCAAACTAAAGCCGCGACGAGACTAATAGTAGTCACAAAAGAAGATGATGAGGTAACAAAGGAAGCCATAGAAAAGATAGCGCCATTTGCTGGTCAATTTATTGCCAAATCTATAGATAAGACAGCGTGTAAAAATTACCAAATCATTGATAACAAAGAAATATGGATAGCTACTCAACAAATAACTGAAACAGGCCATCCATGCATGCTCTGCACGAATGACCAGAATATAATTGAAGTGTACAAAGAAAACTTTGTAAATGCTTGGAACCGAGCCAAAACAGCAATAACCATGGGTGTTACCCTTTCCTCACTAACACTCATCTACTTATCTTTCATGGGACTATCTTAGTCACCTGCAAATGCGAAGCTGAAAATCTTTATTCCAAAAATCAGCTGAGAATTATTTCGATTAAAAGTGCCCCAAACAGACTTTTAGAAAATCAATTTATGTATGCTAACCCGCAAATCTTAAATCGCCCTAGTTATGAGCTTAGGTAGACCAGATAAAATGCAAGATGCACGAGTTGGAAACTTAAAGCTTAAGGCCTTAAAGATCTCAGCAGTTGCAATCTTTAGCGTTGTGATAGCTGAGGTTACGGTTGGTTATCTGGTTAACAGTTTAGCGATAATAAGTGACGGTTTACATGCCCTACTCGATGCACTTTCGAGTGTTATGCTTTTTTTTGCAGTCCGAGCTGCGATGAAGCCAGCCGACGAAGACCACACTTACGGACACGAAAAGTTTGAAACTATAGGAGGACTAATCGGCGGCATAGTCCTGATTGCTGTTGCGGTCTTAATTTTCTACGAGGCTGCTATGCGTCTTCTTAATCCTCCCCAACTTAACGCTGGAGTAGAACTCGCAGGTTTCATTGCAATAGGCTACGCTCTTTTCGTCGCTTCATTACGAGTCACAGTTTTTAAGAAGTTTCAGCACACTCAAAGCACATCTATGAAGGCGGGATTTTATGATGCTATTTCAGATTTAAGCTCAACCCTTATCGCCCTCTTGGGTTTCGGCTTAGCAATTTTAGGGTTCACAGGAGGAGACGCCTTCGCCTCCATCTTCCTTGGAGCCATGCTTACTTACTTGAGTCTCAAACTTGTAAAGTTTAGCGTTATGGAGCTAAGCGATACTGCTTCTAAGGATCTTGTGGAAAAAACAAGAAAAGTTATTCTTTCCTGCGAAGGTGTTCTCAAAACTGAGAATCTGAAAGTCCGCAAGGTTAGTTCAAAGATTTTTGTTGAAGCATCAGTTCAGGTACCCAACCTTATGAGTCTAGAAGAAGCCCACGCATTAGCTTCCAAGATTGAATCCTGTTTAAAAGAAAACTTGGGCAACGTAGATGCCACAATCCACATTGAACCCTCCGACACCGAGAGAAAAATGGACAAATTAGTTGAAAAATTGGCAACAGTTGAAGGCGTCAAAGAAGTCCATGAAATCTCCACCAATTTTCTCGGTGGCAAACTCTACATTACCCTACATGCATACGTTAACCCAGAACTTTCTGTTGAAGAAGCGCACAGAATCGCTGAAACCATTGAAAGCAATATAAAAGCAGACATAAAGGCGATTGAGAACGTTACAGTTCACGTAGAGCCTGCAGGAGTCGCAATTCCAGCTACCGAAGTTACTGAGGCACAACTAAGAAGAATTGTAACTGAAGTCGCCAAAAAAATCGCCAACAACCTTCGGATTAAACGAGTAGTGACCTACGCCGCAACTGGAAAACGTTATATCAACATTGATTGCTGTTTTACCAAGCAGGTTCAAGTCAAAGATGCACATAGGATAGCTTCTCAGATTGAAAAGGAAACTAAGGAGCATTTTGCTAATTCGGTGGTTACCGTTCATATGGAACCAGAATGTCCATAGACCCCTGGATCGATTTTTTAGGCTTTTGCAGATGAATTAAGATACTCTTTTACTGCGTTCGAAGCGTTTGTCATCAAAACGTCGCCGTGACCAGGCAACATAATGTTGAAATCTAGACCCTTGAGTTTAGCGATAGATTGATTCTCTTTGTTCTCATCCCAAACATATTGTTTAGGTCCAGCCACAACCTTGCGACCATCCAACCGCAAAGTATCACCTGCAAAAAGCACCTTTCTTTGAGGGTCATAGAGAAATATGCTTCCAGGTGTGTGACCGGCAGCATCAACAACGGTTAGGCCGCCTATTTTGTCGCCATCTCTAAGCGTTATGTCAACGTTAGCGGGTGATACTTTGATGAATGATGAGGCTGCACGCACGAAAATATTTTTGGGTTTTGGGTAAGGTTTAGCTCCTGAAACATAGTCCTTGTCCTCTGCGCTTACGGCGATCTTTGCGTTTGTTAAATCCTTTAGATCTTTAACGCTGCCAGCGTGGTCCATGTGGTAATGCGTCAAGATAATTGTTGAGACTTCGATGGGTTGTCGCCCAATTTTTTGGATGTACTCAACGATTTTCTTTGCGTTTCCAGGCGTTCCGGTGTCAACAATAAGCAGTTCTTGTCCGTTAATTATGAGGTATACGTTACTGTGTGCTATGTTGCCGCTGGCTTCGTCTACTCTGTGGATTCCCTCGATGATTTCCATAAAACAGCCTCGAGTCTAACATAGAAGGCTTAGAGTTAGCAAGTATAAAAAGTGTAACCGTAGAAAGTTTCATTAGCCAGTTGCGTCAATCACACGCTTTTAAGGTTAAACCCAAATTATACAGTTTAGCCTTTCGCAAGCTCAGACTGACTGCGTTTTATTTTGCAATTTTCTAGAGGCTAAGATAAATTCAAGTTACACATTAAACTCAACCGATTAGATTGGATGCACCTAACTCAAAGTTTGCGCAGATACGAAAGAAAGCGCCGCAAATCATTGTTGTTGCAGTCGCAATAATACTGTGTACCTATGTGCTGCTTGAGGTTTTAGCTGACACATTCATTAAAGGTGAACCTATATCCTTCACCCGTACAGTGAGTTCATGGGGATACGGCGGCGTCTTCGGCTTGATGATACTCGAAGCCAGTTCACTACCCATACCCAGCGAAGTTATACTACCCTTCGCAGGCTACCTCGTCTCCTTGGGGCACCTAGACTTTTGGATAACACTCATCGTTGCAACCACAGCTGCAGTAGCAGGTTCATTGATTGACTACTTCATAGGGTTGAAGGGTGTTGAAGTCCTAACAAAATACCGTCTGTTAGGCAGGGTAATATTCTCAGAGAACCAACTAAAAATCGCAGTTGGTTATTTCAGCAAATATGGCTCAGCCATGGTTTTCGTCGGACGACTAATTCCAGCAGTTAGAACACTTATTTCATTCCCCGCTGGTGCGGTAAGGATGCCATTAGCAAAATTTCTGACTTTTACCGTTGCTGGCTGCATCCTTTGGAATAGTCTGCTCATCTACGTGGGTTACTATTTAGGTAACAAGTGGGAAGAAGTCGCAGGTGTCTCTCACTACCTTATCATAGCTGTATCGGCAACGTTGGTAGCAATATTTGCGGTCTACTTAATTAGGCGAAGAAAAAGAATAAAAAAAGCCCAAAGGCAAGCAATTCAAGCTAGTTAACTTAAAACTTCTATTTTGGGCTTGAGTTCACCTGTGATACCTATAGCTTTTGCCTCTTTCACTTGCGCCATGCAATCCACCTCTGACGCATCGTTTAATATTTTGTAGTCAACCGAATGCAAAAAAGCGGCATCTATTGAAACAGGTGAATCCGCAGCGAAAACACCGACGTCTTTGAGGAGAATTTGACCCGGATTAGGCAAGCAATCGCAGTATTGGGTGATATCTTTAGCAAAACTTACGAATGCAACTTTACCTGGTTTGAAAGTAGACAGTACGCCATAGGCTGCTGAAGCAAGCGCTTTGCAGAGGTTTTCTTTATCCAAGAATCTTATGGCGTCCATGGGACAGGCACCAATACATATTGGGCACCGCATACATTGCAGTGAAGAATTGTGCGCTTTCCCCTCAATTATTTTAGGCAGATTTTTGGGGCAAACATCTTTGCATTTCCCGCAACCCACACATTTGGAGGCATCGATTTCTAAGCCGACAGTTCGATGTTGCCTAATTTTGCCGTCGCTTGGCGTGCAGCCCATACCAAGGTTCTTGATAGCACCACCAAACCCGCTGAGTTCATGTCCCTTACAGTGAGTAACTACAATCATGGCGTCTGCCTCGGCGATTGCGCCAGAAACCTCTATTTCTTTGAGAATACCCTTGGTTTTTGTAAGCCTATAGTTTTCGCCTTTCAATCCGTCTGCAACGATGAAAACCTCTGATCCGAACCCGTTTAATGAGGCATTAATCATATGATCATATGCGTTGCTTCGATGCGCTTGGTAGGCTGTATTTGAATCCGTTAGGAAGGGTTTGCCACCTGCCTCCTTAACTCGACGAATAATATCATGAACGAAGAATGGTTGCACATAGTAGGGGTTGCCCAATTCACCCACATGCAATTTAACGGCGACGAGGTCACCTTTCTGTATACAATCAAAGGTTCCTGCTGCTTCATAGAGGCGATTAGTTTCTTCAAGCAAATTGCGTTCAGTATTCCATGGAACTAAATGGACAGTCATAACCCTATTCCTACCTCATGTTGTATTGAAAAGTTGGTATAAACTTTGGTGTTGATTGGGTTAATATTTAGTGAAGAAAATTCAGTCAGTAAAACAATACTAATGCAGTTTGCAAGCAGATTGATCAATTGGCAACTTGGAATACCACAATCTTAACAATGGTCCAAAGATCATAGAGATTTGGCGGAAATATCTGAAGGGTTAATATTTTTTTCCGACGTTGAGTTTTTTTTGTATCATTCCCACATCTGCTTCGCAGTCAGCCAAGATGGTAATCCACAGGTTAAACTCAGCTTCTGAGATTTCCTTCTGTATTACGCCTTGTTGGTCTCCTGAGAAGAACCTTGAAGGCCCACTAGAAAATAGTTTTACGTAGAAGATTCGGTCGGCAATAATTATTTTGGAGGAACAACCTACTTGTTCGCCAGCACTGTAATCGATTTCAAAGACCATTATTTAGAGATCCCTATGAATGCGTAGGTTAATCGTTACTTAAAATTTTTGATTCGAAAACAAGAAAAATACCTCTGAGCGGATGAATACATAAAACAAGTTAAACCTTAGTCGCTCTGGGCCGATTGCCTCTTGATTTTAAAAGAGTAAAATGGGGTTAGGCGGCCTATTTTTTCATTTTCTGTTTAATAAGCAAATAACAGGTAGCCAAAAGAATGGTTGTCACCGTGATGACTGCAACATATGTAACAATTGGGAAAGGCGCAATATCAAACGAAATCATTTTTTGAGCGGAGTTGTCGACTTCATCAGTGGCGTAGACCGTTAAACTGTGAGGCCCATTCGCTAAGGCTGGTAAAGTAAGGTTCCCATTAATTTTTACAGGCTGTTGCCCATCTAAACTGTAAGCCAAATAGGTGACAGCTTCATTTAATGTAAAGATCAACTGAATGTCGACTGTATCATAGGATTTGTTTTGTGGAAGCGAAATTTCAATGTGGGGGGGAAGAGTATCTACAGAAAAGACTGCGGTGTTGGAAACGCCCATGTTCCCAAAAGTGTCGTTTGCATACATTGTTACGTTGTGGATTCCCTGTGAAAGATCCAAAAGTCGTGTTTCTGCCTCAATGGTCATATTTGATTTATTATCCAAGCTATAACCCATCCATTGAGTACCCCTATTAATGGTAAAGGCTAACTGCACTTGAGAGTAGGTCTCGTTTTCAGGGGATGTTATCTGTATTCTGGGCGGAACTGTTCCGTAACCAACTGGTTTGTACTGCTCATTAACATCCAACCAATTGGTTCCGTCAAATCCGCCGATGGCGTACAAAACATCATCCACTACAGCTACACCCAAATAAGCACGGGCAGTAGGCATAGATTCAGCCAGGCTCCACGAATTATTCATCCAATTATAAGCTTGAACCTTCGAAGAAAAGTCTCCACCCGAATAACCGCCTACACAGTAGATACTTGCAAAAGCCATAAAGCCTTCAGTTGCCGCTGCCGCAAAATAGGTGTCAGCATTGGGCATATTTGCAGCTAAACTCCAACTGTCATTCTGAGCATTATACGCTTGGTTTGCATCAGTCGTAACGGTATTTTGCAGCGATAAGGATGCAACAGAGCCACCCATAAGATAGATTTTACCGTCTTCAACGGCTGACGCGTAACCCTGAACTGCCGTCAGAATGGGTGTTTTTGTTGCCCAACTGTCATTTGTGGGATCATAGGCTTCGTTAATATTAGTTTCGTTGAAAAATGGACTTATGTTTGAGTATCTTTTTCCGCCCATAAGATAGATGTTACCATCAACAATATTCGCACTTAAATCTGCCCTAGGTGTCGGCATCGATGTTTTTGTTTCCCAAATGTTACTTACAGGATCAAAAACCTCATTGTTTCCAACGTACCCATTACCAACAGTTCCACCTATGCAGTAGATTTTGTTCTGGTAAACAGTGATGGCAAAACCGCTTCTAGGGGTAGGCATCGCCATTTTGCTGGTCCACCCGTTTGTCTGAGGATCATATTCTTCTGTAGTGCTAACAGGCTGGTTGTTTCCGTTTAAGCCACCGATTGCATAAATTTTTCCATCTACCACCGCTATTCCAACTCCTCCACGCGCAGTAGGCATAGGAGACATGGTGGTCCATGAGGATGTGGTAGCCGCTCTAGCTGAGAGTAAGTTGAGATTAAGCGCTGGGAGAAGGGTTAATGCAATAAGCATTATGACTAAGATTTGAATATGCTTATGTATCGATTGTCCCTCGCGAGCTTTCTTTGCTATAAAATATCACTTTAAGCTTATATGGTTAAAGGATAATGGGAAGATTCCCGAATTATTCAGCAGTATCTGAATCTTGGATTTCTGAGGAAAAGTTTAATGACTCTTAAAACAATTCTTTCAAGGAGAGCGCCTCTGTGATTAAGAATATTTTAGTGGCAGTTGATGGCTCAGAAAATTCAAATAGAGCGTTGGATTTTGCTATTGATTTGGCAGAAAAATACAATGCTGCCATCACAGTTTTGAACGTTAGTGAGCCACCAGTAATGGGCACGGTTCCTTTGGAACCAACGACTGTTTCAGGAGACAGCATGGTCCTATTTGCTAAGGATTTGCAGAGACTTCATGAAGATATTCTAAGCAAAGCTGTTGCCCATACAAAAGAGGTAAACCCTAAGGTGGCGGTTTTGTCAAAGTTGCGTGAGGGGAACCCTGCTTCTGAAATTGTTGCTGAAGCGAAGGAATCTGCATTTGATATAGTTGTGGTTGGGCATAGGGGTGAGGGTAGGATGCGGGAGCTTTTTTTGGGGAATATTAGTGAAAAGGTTTCTCATTTAGCGCCCTGCCCAGTAGTAATTGTAAGATAACTGGACTTTCCAAAATATCTAAAGTGCTTTAGTTTTATATTTAACGTTCAACTCATAGTTAAGTTGGGTTTTATGGTATGATAACTGTTGTTGGAGCAGGCAAAGTTGGAAGTGCGGCGGCTTTTGATATTTTACGATACAAAATAAGTGATGTCGTTCTAATCGACACAAACGAGAAGGCAGCGCAGGGAGAAGCCCTGGATATGATGCAGGCTGCGCCAGCCATCGAATTCGATGGCAAAATCCGCGGAACCAGCGATTTCCGGGAAATGCAGGATTCTGAACTCGTTATTGTGACTGCTGGTTTGGGGAGACGACCAGACATGACACGTTTTGACCTCATGAATACAAACGCCCAAATCGTACGCGGCATCGTTAGAGAAGTTGCCAAATATGCGCCCAAAGCCAAACTTATGATGGTAACAAACCCAGTGGACATCATGACCTACATTGCGTTTAAGGAACTAGGCCGTCCGCGGTGCTGCCTCTTTGGTATGGGCAACATCTTGGATACGATGCGTTTTAGAACCTACCTCGCAAACGAGCTTAACGTGTCTCGTGAAGATACACGTGCATTGGTAATTGGAGAACATGGGGATAGCATGGTTCCGCTGACTGAGTATGCATCTGTTTCTGGAATTCCAGTTACGAGTCTGCTTACGAATGAGCAACTTGAGCGAATCGTGCATCAGACTGTGACTTCTGGTGCAGATGTTATCCAACTTAAAGGCAGTACAGTATATGCACCTGGAACGGTTATTGCGATTATGGCCGATGCGATTTTGACTGGGCGAAATCGAGTCATGAGTGTTTCCACGCTACTTGATGGTGAGTATGGTGCCTCTGGATTGTCGATTGGAGTTCCTGTAGTTTTAGGGAAAGATGGCGTTGAAAAAATAATCGAATTAGAATTATCCGAGAAAACAAAAGAGAAATTTGAGAAATCTGTTGCTATCTTAAAAGAAGCGATAGCGGCTTTGAAGAGTTAGCTAAAATCCTAAAGGAAGACTATATTCGAGCTTTGATTTTAGCGCAGTAAAAGTTCCCGTTCTGCCTCACAAAGCTTGGGCATTTCCCATCATAGCAATTATTTAGCCATTGGCATGGCGCCTGAACTTCATGGATTCTTGGCATGTATCCGCGTAAAACGACTCTTTGTTGAGGGGCTGCTCGTTTAGAGACTTTTTCTAACATTACTTCCATTTTCAAAAACACCTTCAAGTTTTCGCTTGCTTGAATTCAAAATACTATTGCTTGCTTCCGATTATTAAAAATGTGTTACAGTCGTTGCACAACAACAAACACATATAAGCGCTAACTGGGTGAGAGAAAAAAGTTTACGTAAAGACAATTCTTAAGGCGATTTTTGTTTTTAAGCTGGCGTCGTTGACTTTTTCCGATAACCCCGTGAATAAAAGTCAGGTTAGCGTTACATAAAAAAAGAGTTTCTCATAAAACCTCGTCCCTTACTCAAAGAAAAAACTACTCGAGCCATTTGACTAAAGATCATGCATACAAAGTGTTATTTAGCAGTTTTGGGCTTTGTTGTTTTGGGTGCCTAAATGGAGTTCAAAGGAAGAGACATCATCTCAATCGAGGATTTTAGCCAACAGGAAATTAACCACATATTAGATGTCAGCAAAACCATGGAGCCCATCGCCAAATGTGGCTCAGACATACTGAAAGGAAAAATCCTCGCTACCCTATTCTTTGAACCCAGTACTCGCACACGCCTAAGCTTCGAAACAGCAATGTTGAAACTTGGCGGAAACTATATCGGTTTCGCTGAACCGGACGTTACGTCTGCTCGCAAGGGCGAAAACCTCGCCGACACCGTGCGCACTGTCGAAAACTATGCGGATGCGATTGCTCTTCGGCATAGTTTAGAAGGTTCTGCGAAGTTGGCGGCAGAGTTCTCTAAAGTTCCAGTCATTAATGCGGGTTCAGGTTCTGAGGAGCATCCCACGCAGGCACTAATCGACCTCTACACCATGCGCAAAGAGAAGGGCAAAATTGATGGGTTAAAAGTTGCGTTACTTGGCGACTTGCGGTATGGCAGAACCGTGCATTCGCTGGCTTACGCGCTGGCGCTCTATGACATCGAACTCTACCTTGTCTCGCCCGAGAGCCTTCGCATGAGAAAAGACATCCTCCAAACAATAAAGAACAAAATCCCAGTCAATGAAAACGTAAACCTAGACACCATAATGCCCCAAATCGATGTTCTCTACGTCACCCGAATCCAAAAAGAACGCTTTCCAGATGCGGCAGAATATGCCAAAGTCAAAGGCGCTTACAAAATAGACCTAAAAACCCTCAAAAACGCGAAGAAACACATGATTATTCTGCATCCGCTACCGCGCGTGGATGAAATCGCCTCAGAAGTCGACAACACGCCGCAGGCACGGTACTTCCAACAGGTCTGGAACGGTATCGTCGTACGCATGGCATTGCTAGCTCTTGTGCTTGGCGCAGTCAAATAATCAAATCGAAGTAAACCGGTCGAACGTTGTCAGGTTGCTCATAGAGCCGCACGAAGGACACTTATGCAATGTTCCAAACCAATTCTTCTTGCAGTTATCGCAGACACTGATTTGGCGGTTGTACGTAAAGAACTCCAGTGCGTAGTTCTCCATCAAACGCACCGTCAGATCCATGAGCGCCTCCGGCTTGTACTCGACGTTTTCAAGTTCAATGATGCTCAGGTTTCCCCCTGCGCTTAATCCCTTAAGTCTCTTCGCTGTCTCCAATGCATCCGTCTGCAAAGCTAGAAAATCAGAGGGTTTCAGCTGGAACCGTTTGACCGTTGAATAGTAGGGTTTGTCTCTTGTTCCTGAAAACTTCACTTTAGCAACACCGTACCGTTCAATGTCCAGTTGTGCCAACCGCTCAGAGGCTTCAGGACTGCCGAGGATAACGGGGTAAAGTCGTTTCCCGTATTTTCTGCCGATTTTCTGCCTAAAAGCCATCAGGTTGCTTATGATTTCTTCTGTGAATTTACGGCTCTCCTCTGAGTTGACAGTTTTCTCTGTGAAGGCTTCGATGGCTTCTCGGAACCCGACCAAGTTTACGATTCGGCTACAGTTTTCAAGACGGAAATAAGTGTCGCGGTCTGATTTCTGCAACAGAAATGGAAGCGAGTTCTTCCCGAATTGCTTGAGTGCATTGTTCTTTATGCCCAGCGCACGAGCGGCGAGTTCGAAGCGTTCACGCATCAAATCGAAGAACTTGTTCTTGTCTTTCTCACATTCCTGAGTAATTCTAGGCATGTTTATGGTTACACAGCCCAAACAACCGGTTCGCAATGTATCCGTTTCCCAGTCGCCTATCAAATCCGCAGCTAGCTTGACCCCTGAGGATGAAAATGCTATGTTTTCGGTTTCTTTTTTGGTCATGTTGGCAAAGTATAGAACACCGCTTTTCACAGCTAATTGGTGAGCTTTAAGCAGAATCGCTTTGGCGTTTTCATCAACCAAAGCTAAACTGTTAATTTTTATTATTAGTTTGGGGCTTAGAAGAGGTTTAACTGAACTCTCTTCTGTGAAGACATCGATGACAAGTGAGGCTACAAGTTGGCTTTCTTGGGAGAAATCGCTGTACTTACCGTTTAGTTTGCCTCCCGACCCCACAGCTTCTTTTTCCGACAACAACGTGGGAACTGCAATCTCAAGACCTAATGTTGCATCTACGTGCTGGTTAAGGCTCTGTATGAATAACCGCAGGTTTTCCTTAATTTTTGCCACTTCGTTGCCTCTGATATAAGGCGCGAGGAATACATTGAAGTAGTTGAAGTTTTGAGTCCGATTGGTTTCTTTGCTGGCGTGCAAAAGCACGTTAAAGGCGATAGATAGAGCGGATTTTAGGTCAGTTGGCGGTTCCATTGCAACTTGAAGTAGGTTGTCAAGTTTGACACCGTGTTGAAAGAAGTATCGTATGTCATGGATTACTTCGTTGGGTTTTAGGACCCAGGTGCCTAAGTTGTCGACGTGGATAGCGCCTGACAGGTGGGCGTCAGCGATGTCTCTTGGAAAAATATTCAGGAGTGTGTATTCACCTAAGACTGCTTGTCCTGCTTTGCTAATTGTAGCTTGACAGTCCTGCATGCCCTCTTTAGTTTCGATTAGAGAAGTTACTTCGTGGATTGGCATCCCGACTCGGGTAAGCTTATGACGGTAATCCTCATAGCCCTTCTCCACCAAAATGCCGTTCACGACTTCCCGGATCAAGGCTGCCGTCAGGTACTTTGTTTTGGATTTGATAAGGCGTTTCTCGGCTTCTTTAGCGGCTTTCTGAGCCAACTCCGCTGGAACCTTCGCCTCTTTGATTAGTGAATTTGCGATTTTATTAACATCAAACTCTTCCATCGTCAAATGTGACGTACGAACCAACATGCCACGTGGCTTGACTGCTTTTTTCTCCACGCGGTCAGCCACATCCAAAACCATCTTGCCGAGGTCAGTGAGGTAATATTTTTTTGCTTCCACATCTGCCTCAACCAAGTCAGCTTTAAGCATGAATTTTAGGTGGTAGGCGAATCTGCCTGCGTCTCGGCTGGGGTTCATTTTGAGTTGGTTCATAAGTTCGGTATAGCTAAGGGCGCTTTTGTCGAAGAGTAAATTGAGAATTTGCAGCCTAAGCGGTGACGAAACGGCTTTTAGCACTTTGACGCCGCGTGCACGAATCGGTGGTTGATTTACCATGCCCTATTCTCTCCAGAACTCCTCAAACTGTGGGGTTTACCTATTATGGAGGTTAAGGGTTTAAACTTAACTAAAAATGGACTTTGCCATGTTATGTTTGACTCTTAAACACCGCAGGGCTGTTGTTGACTAATGCAGTGGATTGTGCCAAAGCCGTAAACCAAGTCAACGCATCGGATGCCGACCACCTTACGGGCTGGGAACAGCTTTTGCAAAATCGAGAGAGCTTTTGAGTCGTTTTTGTGATCGAAAACTGGAACCAGAACTTTTTGGTTGCCGATGTAGAAGTTTGTGTAGCTTGCAGGCAGTCGTTCATCTTCGTCGCTGACGACTTTGGGCATGGGTAACTTGATAATACGGAATTTTTTGCCGTCTTGATCGTGCGATTGGCACAGGATGTCATAGTTTTCTTTTAGAGCATCGTAGTCTACGTCGTTTTCGTTGTCTTGATAAGCGCAAACGATTGTAGCTGGGTCGACGAATCGGGCTAGGTCGTCGATGTGGCCATCGGTGTCATCGCCCAAAATGCCGTTCTTGAGCCAAATAAAATTGGTTACTCCCAAGTATTCGGATAGGAATTTTTCAATGTCTTTTTTGCCAAGATGCGGGTTACGATTCTTATTAAGCAGGCATTGCTCTGTGGTCAGCAAGCTTCCTTTGCCGTTGACATCTATTGAGCCACCTTCCAGAACGATGCCAGGTTTAAAGCATTTAATGGACATTTTTTGGTTTATAACGGCAGGGATTTGCTTGTCTTTTAAGAGCGTTTCGTATTTTTCTCCCCAAGAATTAAAATCCCAGTGAACCATTGCAAGCTCGTGGTTCTGGTTTCTAACAAATATGGGGCCATAATCCCTAAACCAGACGTCAGCATAATCGGAAACGTAGAAATGGATTTTGTTTAGGTCGATGTTCGCTTCTTTAAACAACTTTGTTGCTTTCTGTTTAGTAGGCTGATCGATGACAAAGAGGTTTACTTGTTCACCCTCATGGATCTCTTTGATTATTTGGACGTAAACGGCTTCAACGCGATGCACCCGGTCCGGAAAAGTTGTCGGGTCATACGGCCACGCGAGCCAGATAGCGTCGTGTTTTTCCCATTCTGCAGGCATACAAAAGCCCTGTTCACGGCAGCTTTTTTCGGAGTTACTCATCTTCTGCACCCTTCCTGCCGCCCATGGTTAGCTGCTTGTATGTATCGGGGCGTCGATTACGCAGAAACCCCCAGCCTTCTTGGATTTTCTTGTTCTTACCCAAATCCAACGTTGCAATCAACACTTCTTCTTTTGAAGTACTGGCTTCAGCAACAACTTTGCCGAAACTATCGCAGATAAAAGAGCCACCCCAAAACTCCAACTCGCCCTCCTCGCCTACTCGGTTGACTGAGGCGACATGGATTCCGTTTGCTATGGCGTGGGCACGCTGCACGGTTTTCCAGGCGTCATGCCAGTCTCCATCTGCGGAGGTGTAGCCTTTAACGTAACCGATTGCGGTTGGATAAAAGATGATTTCTGCACCTCGCAAAGCATTGATGCGGGCTGCTTCGGGGAACCATTGGTCATAACAGATGAGCACCCCAATTCGAGCATAACTTGTATCAAAAACCTGATAGTCTGTGTCGCCTGCTTCAAAGTAGTTTTTCTCATAGAAGTAGGGGTCGTAAGGTATGTGGGCTTTCCGGTAGGTGCCCATTATTTCGCCGTCGCAGTTAATCACCACTGCCGTGTTGTAAAATTTTCCTTCTCTGCTTTTCTCAAAC
Organism: Candidatus Bathyarchaeota archaeon; assembly: GCA_963777155.1. GTDB lineage: Archaea > Thermoproteota > Bathyarchaeia > Bathyarchaeales > Bathycorpusculaceae > Bathycorpusculum. Next base: position 123,880 of record CAVZPM010000039.1, on the reverse strand, counting down.
AAGGGCGCAACGATAACTATTCCATGCTTTTTCGCTAACCCAGAAAATATCTCTGTAGATTTGCCGGGAATGGTTTCAGCTAAGCCCTTTGTATCCTGATTTTCCAGCTGTGGAAAGTACGTTGTGCGGTAGAGTTCTTGGAGGCACACGATTTGGGCACCCAATTTAGCGGCTTGTTCAATTTTTTCAGCAGTTTTTTTCATGTTTTCCGCTATGTTTTCTGAAACGACGGTTTGGATAAGCCCAATTGTAACTGTTTTATTTTTGGCTTCAGCTGCTTTTTGTTTTGTTTTCTGAGCGGGTATGTGTTTGCCCATCCTTGTTGGAACTTAATTTATAGCTGTTCTATTAAATTTTTTGAGGATAAAAAACATTAAGACCCCGAAAACTGTGGCTGCCAATTTTTTTATTTTTCAACTGTTATGGCGATTCAAATGGCCGCTAAAGAAAAGGGTAAATCTCGATCGTGTTTTTGTCCTTAAATAATGGGCGAGTTTCCCTGAACTGCCGTGAGCCCTAACATGGAGAAAACGGTTCTTTTAAGTTTAGGGTAGCGAAACTATTTATTAAGACAATGCAGTGACAATACATAGTTTATCGGGGCCAAGAAAATGAAACTATTCATAGTTCAATTTCCCTTCGGCGTAGCAGCCTTTGACGAAAATAACGGCTTAGTAGAAAAAGCATTGTTTCCAAAAAAGGCGCAGGCGGCAGCAAAGAGCCTGCTTAGAACCGAATCGGGAAAAATATCCGACCAAGTCTCTTCACTAATCACACTTTTAGCAAGCGTTGGTTATGACACGTTTGCTTTTGAATCCGCCAAATTGGCAGAGGAAGCTCAAAAGAAGCTGAAAATCGCAGTCGAAGTTGCCAAGCCAGCAGAAACCGCAGTGTTGCATTCCCGTATGGGAGAGGTTGCAATCGAAACAGGTTTTGCCCAAGACGAACAAGAACTAAACACGTGGAATCGCAATGTCAGCTTGGAACTTGCTAAGCTAAGGATTAAAGGTGCCTCTGGAAAGCGCGATCTAATTGTTGCTCAAGGCATTCAAACGCTCGATAGTTTAGACCAAACCGTTAACCTATTCATGGGTAGACTCCGTGAATGGTATGGCGTGTACTTCCCTGAACTTGACCGCTTAGTTGAGAAACATGAAACTTATTCACGGCTTGTTTTGAACTTGGGTGATAGGGAAGACTTTACCGTTGACAATCTGGAAAAAGAGAATATTCCGAAAGAACGAAGCGAACTTGTTGCCAAAGCAGCTGAATCATCCATGGGCGCAGACATTGCAGAAGCCGACCTTGAGATGATACAAGCCTTAGCTAAGGACGTACTTGATTTCTATTTGTTACGCAAGAACATGGAAGACTACGTTGACCACACCATGGAGGAACTGGCACCTAACGTCCGCTCAGTTGCAGGTGCCCTTCTGGGTGCACGTTTAATCGCTATGGCTGGAAGCTTACAGAATCTGGCTATGAGACCAGCAAGCACCATCCAAGTCATAGGCGCAGAAAAAGCTCTCTTCCGTAGCCTAAAAACAGGAGCCCGACCACCAAAACACGGCTTAATCTTCCAGCACACCCTGCTCCATGACGCGAAAAGGTGGCAACGAGGAAAAATCGCTAGAGTCATCGCAGGCAAACTAGCCATCGCAGCCAGAGCAGACGCCTTCGGAGGAGGACACTACATCGGAGACAAATTAAAAGCGGACATTAACAAACGCATAGAAGAAATCCATGAAAAATACAAGGAACCGCCAGCACCAAAAGAAGCTAAACCGAGACCTGAAGGGTCATTTGAACGCCGAGAACAACGACCTCCACGGAGAGACGATCGAGGAGGATTCAGAGGTGGCGGTAAAAACTTTGGCGGCGGGGATCGAGGTCCAAGACCACCACGAAACGGTGGCGGCGGAGGTGGAGGCCGCAATTTTGGTTACGGCGGCGGGCGAGATAGAGGCGAGCGACGCGGGGGCAGTAGCGGTGGCGGTCAAAACCGGGGACCAGACAGGCGTGCACCTCAAAGTTAAACCGCACCCAAAATTCAAAGAGATCTACCAAGTAATGCTTGAAGACGGCGCACAACGTCTCGCTACAAAAAACTTAACCCCTGGTTTAAGGGTTTATGGTGAACGGCTTTTCAAATTCAAATACGTTGAATACCGTGTTTGGGACGCTTTCCGTAGCAAACTTGCTGGAGGCATCATTAAAGGCGTGCAAAACGTTCCTATTGAGCCTGGTTTTAAGGTGTTGTATTTGGGTGCTGCTTCGGGAACCACTCCCAGCCACGTCTCAGACATCGTAGGCGACAGCGGACATGTTTACTGCATTGAATTCGCGCAGCGCTCACTTCGGGACCTTGTCAATAACGTTGCTGCTTACCGAACCAACATCTCTCCAATGTTGGAAGATGCGCGGATGCCCGAACGCTATGCCATGTTCATCTCAGGAAAAGTAGACACAATCTACTGCGACGTAGCACAACCTGAACAGGCCAAATTGCTGGCGGACAACGCTGATGTCTTCCTCAAATCCCAAGGCTGGGTAATGCTAGCCTGCAAATCCCAAAGCATCGACGTAACCATGGACCCCAACGCAGTCTATCGCCAAGAAGCCAACATCCTAAGAAACAGGGGTTTCGACGTTAAAGAAATCGTCGATTTGGAACCCTACGACAAAGCACACGCCATGATAGTAGCACAACACCTCTAAGTTTTGATGCCAGGAAGAGAATTATATCGCTGTCTCAGCCTTAGGGCAAAGTAATTTTCTGGGACTAAATTGAAAGCATATTTCTAGTTATAAGCCTTATCTAAATCCTAAATGCAGCAAAAAGACCACCAATAATCCCAGAAACAAACTAAATAGGAAGCAAGCTCACAATTATTCTGTGGTTCTAATGACAAAAGAAACAATACAAGTAGAGTTTAGAGAGGTTGGCACTACTGGAGTATTTCTGGCTTACACACAAGTCAATCAGGAAAACTCGATGAACCTACTAAAACAGAACGGTTTTAGAGCACTAACCTATCAAGAGGCACTTACAAAGATAGACCAGAACCCAGAATTAAAGGAGCGGTTGAAAGGCAGATGGCTATATCTGGAAGAAAAAGGTTCTGAATTGTCAGGATTTTACTCATTCAATGAGAAGGGAAAACTTACAAAAATCGCAGGACCAGCTATCCTAAAAAAAGGAAAAGGAGATCTAGAGAAGATTGTTTTTGTTTTGAAAGGTAGTCACCCATTATCTCTCCTCGTGCAAACAGACGATTTCGCCCGTTACGGCGGGTTCCGTTTCGGTATCTATGCAACCTATGGACATTCCGATGTTGCTGGAGTGGTAGTTGGGGTAAGAGCTAATCATGCCTAAGATTGAGGTATCAACCCATGTGTTCTCTAAGATAGAGAAATGGGAATTTAGAGGTAAAAGATGTGAAATATACTACAATTATCCTTTAGAGGCGGTGGGGTAATTCCCGAAGTAAGAAGGAACTGGTAGCGATGAACACTTTTCTTTGTATTTAACAGCTGCAATTTGTAAATACAGAGTCTATTGTATCTCGAAATTGTTATATGCTGAATTAACTCCAAATTAAGCAGCGGTGCCAAAATGAGAATTAGAGCTTTAATCTTGTTGGGGTTGATAGCAACATCATTATTATATGTCGGTTTTTCTAGCGAAGTAAGTGGGGAAGAAAATGTTAGAGTTTTGTCTTCAACAATTTATCAAACATATGGTTCTGCACCTTTTTCCGTTAGCAAAGGCGACTACCTGGTCGCTGGTGAAGTTGAGAATCTTGGGTCAGAAGCACAAAAATTCAATCTGACCGCTACCTTCTACGATGCATCAGGAACTATTCTTGGCGCCTCATATCTGTCTGATTCTTTACCTGATGCTCCCGCTTGTTACCTTCATGCCTTGCTTTCAAGTCAAAAATCCCCTTTTCTGATGTGGTTTTCTAGGTTTGATGACCAAGGCAACTTCAGAGTAGCTGACCACTACGATTTGGTATTGACAGTTTCGCCAGCTGACACGTATTACCCTAGCCTTGTGATTGCATCAAACAGTTCCCATGAAGCTGACAGCACATTATATGTAGAAGGTAACGTAGAAAACACGGGCTCAACAAATATGGACAGCCTTAGCGTCTATGTAACCTATTACAAAGAGAATGGAGATGTATTGGCTGTCTCAGCGGAAGGAGGCAGAGGCTTAGCACCTAATGAAACTGGTCCTTTTTCCGTTTCTTTAAACGGGTTTAATGAAGGAGGCAGATTGGAAGAGATTTACAGATATGACGTGACAGCTGAAGGTTACGATAATAGCCTTTGGACAGCCGATGGGCAGCTAATTAATCCCGAAGTAGTTTATGTGTTAGGAACTCCAGAAGAGACCGTTGTGCCTGTTCAACCAGACAGCTTTCCATACTTTATCTATGTTGTAGCAATAGTGTTAGTTCTTGTCATTGTAGTGGTAGCTGTACTCTTTTTGAGGAAATCACAGAAACATGCTGTGGTAAAATAGGCTGCAAAAACACAGTCCTTAGATGCGAGTGAGTGAGTAGAGTAAGTGCTGTAAGTGAGAAGATAGAAGAATAAGAAGAACTCGCAGTTGTTGAAGAATCAGAGAGAGAAAGATTAGATTCTTGTGCACAAAAAAATTATGGTATTGGATTAAGTCGTGCCCAGCACGGTCCAAATCCATAGTAGTTGCCGTTGCCTTGACTTGGGGTGGGAATTGGACTGTTTGCGGTTGGTGGAGCGACATATGGATTGTTGTAAGGTTGGTTGGTTGTGAATCCAAAGCATCTTCCCATCCATCCCCAGAAACCATTGTTGGAGCCTGTGGCAGTGTAGGGTTGATTGGCGGTTATTTGGGCTGTGGCTAATCCCACTATGGTCAACGTTAATACTGCAACGGCGACCAAGGCAATTATTACTTTTGTTTTTTGCATTTGATTTATCACCATATTACAATATGTGAATAGAGGCTTATGGCAGTTGGCTGAAACAAACATGAAACAGTTCTGAAACAGTCCAAGATGGAGAAATATAGTGGATGAATGGTTTATTGGGTAAAACTTAATGTTCAGCCATGAAGTCTTCTTTATTATGCGAAAATTGTACATCTTTCTCACTATTTTCATAATTACACTCAGCGTTTTTCTGTCTCTTGCCTTGGTGGGTTGGTATTTAGCTGCTACTTCCCCGTCTTATTACGGGTCAAGTTGGATGAGCCAAATGTGGGGTTCCCATTTGGGTACTAATGGAAACTATGGAGGAATGGGCGGAATGATGGGCGACGGCAATGGAACATCAACTTCTTATCTGTGGCTAATCCCAACAGCATTAATTGCCATAGTCGCAGTATCGGTAATTGGAGTTGCTTTTTACTTAGCATATCCTCAACTTAGATACGTTAAAAGAACCTGTGAAATGCCAAATACAAACAACGTTTCTATGGAAACTAACAAAAGTGATTCGGGACCTGTCGCTAATTCAGAAATTGCATCTAATACCTGTGGTGTGTTGTTAAGGACTATGACGCCTGAAGAACAGAAAGTTCTGAATGTTTTGGTTACGCATCAAGGAAAGTACCTTCAAAAGTATGTTGGAAAAGAAGCCGGGCTTAGCAGGCTCAAGACACATCGAATCGTAGCTCGTTTTGCCCAACGCGGCATCGTCACTGTTAAGGAATTTGGGAATACTAACGAAATAATTGTTTCCGATTGGGTTAGAAGCTCAGAATAGAAGCTGGAACTAAGGAGTCTTGGCTTTCAAAAGGATGTTATGTGCAAGCCGTAGTAGCTCCTCTTTTGTTTCAAAAGATACTTGTTCGAGTTTTCCAATGTCTAAAGAATCATTTTCCAAATTAACTACTATGTTTCTTCCCATGCTCCGATGTCTAAAATAAATAAATGTTTTATTGGTTTGCTTTCTAGCCATTCCAATTTCGTTAGTCACCTCACGTGATAAATCAAAGCCAGGAGTCATAATGAGGACAAAATACTTGCTTTCCTCCAACGCTTTATCGCGAGAACATGCCCAGCCTTCTTCAGTGTCGACGGTCTGAGGGATGTCTTTGCAGTCCTCGAACGTGTGTAAACCAAGCTCTTCTAAGCCTGTTTTTAGATGGTCAGCGTAGTCTTTTCCTGAACTCTTTTTATAGCACAAGAAGACATCGAAAGGTCTTAAGACTTTGTCGCTGGCATCTATTCTTGAATAACCGACTGGTTGTCTTCCTGCGATTGTTGCAGGTTTTGATTCAGGAGATACTTCTCTTTTTTTGGTTTTATTTTTTGAATAGAAAAAGTAAAGGGCAACAATTGCAATGGAAACAACTATTGTTATCCCAATTAAGACAAAGGAGACTCCCGAGTTATTTACCGTGGAAGTGGGGGTAGGGGTGGGACTCATCATCATTTGTTCAGAACTGGGAGCTATAAGCAAGTAACTTATGAATAAGAAAAAAACAGAAGATATTAGAATAAGAAGTGGGATTCCTCGCACGGAATTAGGGTATTTAAAACCTGAAATTAAATATTACTATGCCTGTTAGGGAGAAGTCAAGAAAACCTTTTATCCGTTAATAATCCAATGGCTAACACGGCTAAAGGGCGAATAAATTTGAAAAAACCTTTGATATCCTTTCTAATTGCTTTTGGATTAACAGTGGGATTTTCGTTTCTCTCTTTAGCAATCCCAGCCAGCTTCTCATATTCTGCCTTTTCAAACTTTGCTCTTAGCTTAGTAGAAATTGGATTATTCTTTGCAGCATTCTATCTTTTAGCAAATACAAGCAAAATTACAGCCGGGAAATCGACAACTTTAGCCCTATTTTTTGGGGTTTTATTGGGTTCCATGGTTTATGTTTTTCTCACATGGGGAACGGCACCCTTTGGATTATCCTAGGCTTTTCTCTTGAATGCTCTACCTTATAGTATTTCCGAGTTTTTTCTTCCTGCTGTGACAGCTTTATTATTCGCTGAGTTAAGGAACAAGGAATTGAACCATAGCTTAACTGAAGAGAGTGAAAATGAAAGCGTAACTTAGGTCAACGATCTGTGAATTAAAAAATTAATCCTCCATCTTCCTCTTCACTGCGAAATATACGAAACCGAAACCTGCTTATACACTACCACCTCATATGAGTGATAAATGGAAACAATGTTTCCATGCCCGATGAGAAATCAAATTCTTCGAATTAAAAGTTTTTAGAGGCAGAAAAGAAATGACAACGAAAAAATCCAAAACATATGACTTAACACACAAAACAGACTTCAAATATAGACTCAAAGAGGTCCAAAAGAAAAATCAAAACACCAACAAAAGAATCGAGACATTTTTACCCATTTCAAATGAAGAGAAACCCAAAAACTAACTAATCATAGTAAATAGTTGATGAGCCCTCTTCTCTGAATTTACTGTTAGGACGCCACCAATGACTAAATGGTGGATTAAAATTTAATTTTCTCTCTCTTCGTTTTTTCAAATCTACGCATATACGACTGCTTACGATTACGTATACCTTTTCCCTTTCCTATATTCTCTCTTATAAAAAAAACATTTTAGTCGTAACACACAGAGACAGATATCACACACAGACAAACAAACAACCAAAGACAAACAGACACAGACAGACAAGAAATAAGTAGGTCAAGAAACGTTGACTTAGCTTAGTTAAGGAAGCTTTACGAATAACCTTTTAACAAAAACATACTCCTATACTGACTATGGGCAATAAAAGAAAGAGCTCTGCTTTACTGCTTACGTTGTTCTTCTTGTTTATAGCAGGTTTTGCTTTGCCCCTGAACGCCTCAACTTGGTCAACGGTGACTTCATCAACATGGATCGTATCGACTGTGGATTCCCGCAGTTATGATCCCTCTTTGGCGTTGGATAGCAATGGACAACCCTACGTAAGCTACCAAGATCTTGGTTCCGAGAATTTTGATCTTAATTATGCTTTTTGGGATGGCAACTCTTGGGTAACCACAACGGTTGATTCAACTTACTATGCTGGTTATAACCCATCCCTAAAGCTTGACGGCAACAATCAACCACTCATAAGCTATGGTGTTCGTTGGATACATGGTTTTGATTCCACCCATTTCAATATGGAAACAGATTATGTCAAAATTGCAGTTCTAGAAGGCAATTCATGGACGATAACAACGGTTGGTAATGCTGTTTCGTCGGTTATGAAGCTGGACAGCAATAATCAACCGCATATAGGCTATAGCACTGGTGATTCTCTTTGGTATATTTTTTGGAACGGCAACTCTTGGATCAATGAGACTTCAGTTACAAAAGATCATGTTGGTCAATACTTATCTTTAGCTCTGGACACTAACGATCAACCCCACATATGCTACTTTGAATATAAGAATACCGAGAACTTCACTGATGGCTCTCTCAAGTATTCTTGGTTTTCAGGGACAGAATGGCAAACAACCACGGTTGATAATGAAGTGGATGGTTTGGACATGAATTTAGTGCTTGACCACTCTAATCAACCGCATATAAGCTACAGCAACAAGTATGCACCTTATAGTCTAAAGTATGCTATTTTGGAAGAGGGTCTATGGAGAATTACAAAGATCGACCCAACAACCCTTGTTGGTACATTCTCGTCTCTGGCTCTTGACAGTAATGACCAACCTCACATAGTATACTGTGACATTACAAATAGTACCTATGATGCAGGGAATGGTATCAAATACGACACTTCACGTGGCATGCTCAAGTACGCTTGGCTTTCAGGAACCGTTTGGAAAACAACGGCAATTGATTCTGGTTTCGGCGATTTCTCTTTAGCGTTAGATAAAAACGATCGACCGCATGTAAGCTACATAGACCCCCAGAGCCACGACCTTAAATATGCTGTTTTATCAACAACCGCCCTAACGCCAACTCCTACTGTTCCAGAGTTTTCTTGGTTGGTGATTTTGCCACTGTTTGTTTTTACAATAGTTGGTGTAGTTGCAGTTAGATACCGCTTCAACAACAAAAAGAGGCATCAGGTTGATTAACACGGCTCAAACTTCAACCAAACGCAGAAACATCATGAAAGCCACAATAATTGTAGCGGTGCTTGTAGTTTCATCGTTTGGAGCACTATTTTATCTCTTTACATATGATAATGTGACGGTATCAGGGAGCGCAGGAGTTAGTGGTGCTGCTTTTCTTGCGCCATTTATTAAAACAATAGAATTTCAAGACACACAAACAGGCGCCATGATTACTTTCCACTTTGCTTCTGCTCCGCAAGGTGCTGTTAATTTTGGAAACTATTCAGTTACTTTAAAGAATGGACATACCTACAACGTTTACATAAGCTTCTCAGTCATGAACCCTCAAGGTGAAGTAGAAAAAGAGTTCATTACAACCTTTACTGTTAATGCAGCGGCTGGACAAAAAGAAATAACTGAAGACTTTCAGTATCCAAATCCCCCAACCTGAAGGCAAAGAACCTCTTAAGTTGCTGTCATTGTTAGGCATCGAAAAACCACTAACTTGAGCAAACCTACAAATTAGCTATTCTTGGAACCCATTCTTTCTTTTCATTTTTCAGATATTTAGCAAACAAAAGAGCCTCTTCGCTAATCAACGTGTCAATAGTTTGTCTTTTGCCAACTTTAATTCGGTTAACTTTAACCATTCGGTCAAACAATGCGTTCAAAGCCTCAGCTAAACTGTCAGTCTCATACTCTTTCAAGTGAATTTTCTTTCCCATCTTGAGGTGCATCATGAAATCGGTTACAAGCACAAAGTCTTTCTTTCTGAGTTTCTGGCGTCTTTCAATCAAGAAGTCATCAATTAAATAACATATAGTTCTTGGAAATCGCAATACTAAACTTGATTTTCCAAACCACTGTATACCTATTTTTTCTGCTTTGCCTCATTTTCTTTGTGTTGATTGTTGTTTTAGAAAAGCATTATAGCTTAGAAAACTAAAGCCTTCACTGTTTAGGAAGAAGAGCAGACATGTTGATTGCTGGTGTTGACGAAGCTGGGCGTGGATGCGTTATCGGTCCATTAGTGGTTGCTGGCGTAGCTGTACAAACTGAGAACTTGCAGTTGCTAGCAGAGTTAGGTGTGAAAGACTCCAAACTTTTAACAGCCAAGAAACGCGAAGCTTTGTATCCTGAAATCATAAAATTAACCCAAAACCACCATATCATAAAGGTTCCACCTGCCCAAATTGACAAAGTCGTTCGAAGCAGCAGAGTACTCCACAAACTCAACCGCCTCGAAGCCCAAACCATGGCCAAGATAATTGATGCCTTAAAACCCGACGAAGCTTACGTTGACGCCGCGGACGTGCTTGAGCGGCGGTTCGGCAGCCATATCAGCGAGTGCCTCAGGTTCAAGACGAAGATTGTGTCGGAGCACAAAGCCGACCGAACTTACCCCGTTGTCTCCGCAGCCTCTATAATAGCTAAGGTGGAGCGGGATGGGGAGATTGCGAAGCTGAAGGTAAAATACGGCGACTTCGGCACTGGATACTTAACTGACGATAAAACCATGGTTTTCTTGAAGCGGCTGCTTGAGAGGGATGGTGACTTCCCAAGTTGCATTAGGAAGTCTTGGAAGCCTGCCCAAAAAGCCAAAAGCGAACTGGGAACCACGCAGAAGACACTAATTTAACTTTGAGTTATTGTGTTTTGTTGCGTCTAATAAGATACAATTTATAAACACCAACAAACATACGTAATTATTAACAATCGGGTTTTATATGGCGGTAACTTGATGAGCGAAAAAGACGTAACTAAATTTTTACAGAACCTATGTCTATCAAAAAGAGAAATCCAAGTCTACATGTTCCTGGCCAAAAGCGGTGTCCAATCAACCAGCTTCGTTGCTAAACGGCTCAAAATGGAACGTGTCCAAGCATACCGCACCTTCAAGAAACTCCAAGAAAAAGGTTTCATAGAAGCCACATTGGAACGGCCAACCAGGTTTACGATTGTTCCTTTTGAAGCCTTAGTTGATAATTTTATTAATGCAAAAAAGGTCGAGGTCGTCAACCTTAACGACCAAAAGCAAAATCTACTAACCGCTTGGCAATCGATAAGCGCACCCGAATCACAATATCCAGTTGCAAAATTCTCAATCATCACAGGCAAGAAAAAGATTCATTCAAAAATGATCAACATGATTGAGGAAGCAAAATCCGAAGTAACTGTTCTAACAACTGCCTTAGGAATTATTCAGGAAGACATCGCAGGAATCTACGATGCAGTTCTCGCACCACCTAAAGAAAGCAAAGTTCAAACTCAGATAATCACTGAAATTGCCCCAGAAAACCTAAAAGCCGTCGAAAGAATAGACCGCAATATCGCAGAAGATAAACTCAACATAAAACTTCGCCATGTCAACATGAGCTCAAAGTTTTTCCCACGCTTCCTAATTAAAGACGAAGAAGAAGCGATCCTATATGCACCCTTCGGCAACGAAGCATCTGTGCTTAACCTTGAAGATGAAGGCTTATGGATTAACGATAAAATGTTCATCTCTGTCTTGAAAGCATTTTTTGTGCAAATGTGGCAGAGCGGCGTCGATGCTTCAAGACGCATAGATGAGCTAAAAAGCGGCATACCCATCGGAGAAACCCTCGTCATCAAAGGCGGCGAAGAAGCATGGAGCAAAGTAACCAAGATTCTTGAGTCAGCCAAAAAAGACATCGTAGTAATCACTTCCTCACAGAGCATCAACAGACTTGCCGAAGACGACCCAATCGTCAAATACTTCAAAAAAGGCATCAAAACCCGCATAATGGCATCCATCGACTTAGATAACTTGGAACCAGCCCAGAAACTCGCAAAAAACTACGAAATAAAACACGTCCCCATAAGCTACCTAACTATGATGGTTGTAGACGGCAAGCACCTGTTCATGTTCAAAACGCCACCACTAGCCGATTTAGGCGCAGAATCAGCTTTCTATTTACCTGACACCTTCTACTCCAGCGACCCCAGCCAAATTGAACGTGTAAGCGAAATGCTAGACGACATCTGGAAACGCGGCATAGACATAACAGAAATCAGCAGCCAAGCAGGAACCAAGCTTCCAACCGTTGAAATTTCGCCTATGGAAACCGTGGCTAAAACCGTTGCTAAAATGCTTCAGAACAACGTCACTTCAGTCTTGATCACTGAGGAACATAAACCCATTGGAGTTATAAACGACCGGGAACTGCTAAGAGAAATCGTTAACGCACAAAAAGACCCGATTAAGACGCTTGCAAAAGACATCAATTATACACCCCTCATCATCCTAGAAGGCGACCAATCAATGATTACCGCCATGAAAACTATGAGTGAAAAAGGCTACAAACGCGCAGCCATGGTTAAAAACGGGCAATTAATTGGCATGCTAACTGAAGAGACAACCAAAAAGACATTGAAGGTTAAAACTTCAATTCCATAGACTGCCTACCCCTAATCATCCTTAATCTTTTTTGCAAAGCAAACAATTATTAAACAAAATACTGCTACCCATAAGCGAGGCACAACTCTATTGAACCTACAAACACCCATGATTATCGTTAATTTTAAGACCTACCTTGAATCCACAGGCAAAAGAGCCATCGAACTAGCCAAACAAGCTGAAAAGGCATCTAAAGAAACAGGCGTCAACATCATCGTGGTGCCACAGTTCGCGGATCTTGCCAAGGTCTCGGAAGCGGTTGAGATCCCAGTCTTTGCTCAGCACATCGACCCCATTAAACCGGGCAACTCTACAGGTCACATTCTTGCTGAATCCGTCATGGAAGCGGGTGCAGTTGGAACTTTAATTAACCACTCTGAAATGCAACTTAAACTTGCAGAAGTGGATGCCATAGTAAGGTTAACTCGAGAAAAAAACCTAATAAGCTGCGTTTGTACCAGCAACCCATCCATCAGTGCAGCAGTTGCATATTTGAATCCAGACATAATCTCAATTGAGCCGCCCGAACTCATCGGAACAGGCGTTGCCGTTTCTCAAGCGCAGCCTGAAGCCGTCACCAACACGATTAGGCTTGTTCGCAAAGTCAATGACGAAGCAGTCATTCTTTGCGGAGCAGGAATTAGTCGTGGAGAAGATGTTTCCATAGCTTTGAAGCTTGGAACTCATGGCGTGCTGGTAGCAAGCGGCATCGTTAAGGCGAAAGACCCATATAGTGTGCTACGTGCCTTTGCTGATTCAACATTAAAGTAAATGCGTGTGAAGCTCCTTGAAGGTTGAACCTGAATGCGAATCCTGCCTGCTTTCTAGAGCACAAACCCAAACTTATCAAGCCACCACTAACCCTGCATTGCGATTCAGGTGCCTTGCTGAAATCGTGAAGCTGCTAAATCGCGAGTTCAAACCAACCTCAGTAGCGGCAGACATCGGCACCAAGAGAGACCGCATAATCAGGCAACTAACAAGCAACAATGACCCGTACAAGTACAACAAAAAAGCCGCAAACGAAAAAGCCCTGAAGATGCGTCCCCACGCAAAGAAATATGTTGAATCAGGCTATAATCAGCAGGAACGGTTCAAAAAAGCCTGTCTTTGCGCGATTGTTGGCAACATCATGGAGTTTGATATTCCAGGACACAAGTTCACCCTGAAGAGCCTAGCAGGTGTTCTTCGCGAAGCCTCCAAAGACCTTGTTATTGACGATATAGACAAGGCTTACGAGTTGGCTAAGAAAGCTCAGAGCGTTCTGTTTCTGGCTGATAACGCGGGCGAAATTGTTTTCGACGCGCTATTGGTTGAGCAGCTTAAGAACATGGGCTTAAAGGTCACCTATGTTGTGAAAGGCGCACCTGTAATCAATGATGCCACGATGGAAGACGTGGAGATTTCTAATATCGACAAACTCGCCGATGAAGTCATAACAACAGGCTGCGATGCAGTTGGCTTACAGAAAAAAGAAGCTTCCCCGGAGTTCCTTAAAGTGTACGAAGCTGCGGAACTGGTTTTTGCTAAGGGCATGGGGTACGCTGAAACGCTTACTGAGTACAAGTTGACCAAGCCTCACTTGCTGATGTTCCGCACCAAATGTGTGCCTGTCGCAAACTATTTCTGTGTTCCACGCGATAAGAACATAGCCAAGTTGATGCCGTAAAATGAATTTGCCCGCTTTAACTTTTCCAAAAGATGCTCTTTCGCATTTTGGCGACTTAATCGAGAAGGAATGGCTGATAACCAATGGCTTAGGCAGCTACGGTTCCTCAACGGTTCTGGGAATAAACACTCGCAAATATCATGGTTTGCTCGTGGCTGCATTGAATCCTCCTGGAAACCGCACTGTCTGCGTGTCAAAACTTGATGAAGACATAATCGTAGGCAACGATGTTTACAGGTTGGGTGCAAACGAGTTCCATGACACTATTTATCCTAAAGGCTACAATTTGATTAGCCAGTTTTCGCTAGCTCCCTTTCCCACTTACAGCTATAACGTGAGCAGTGTCCATGTTAACAAATCGGTTTTTATGCCAAAAAACAAGAACGCCGTCGCAGTAACCTATAGAATCATAAATAATAACGATTCAGACGTTAAAATTCGGCTTTATCCGCTTTTAACATGCAGATACTACCACACCGTGGTTTACCAAGCGAAAATCCCGCTGAATTTCAACCTAAAAAGCACCGCTACACAATTCCAAGCAATTTTTCAGGGACCCCAAGCCACAATTGTTTGCCACGCAACTGACGGCGAATTCAAACAAAAATTAAATTGGGTAACCCACATTCACTACCGCGACGAGCTTCAGCGGGGAGAAGCAGATGTTGACGACTGTTTCCAACCGGGATATTTTGAAGTGCAGGTTCCTGCTAATACGGAGAAAGAATTCGCAGTCGCATGCGCTGTGAGCCATGAAAGCCAAAATGCGCAGGAAGTTTTAGATTCACTTGGAAACACAACCACCGCCGTGAGGGATGCGCTCAATCAAGAGCTTAGTTTGCGAAGCAATTTGCTTGCAAGCTTTTACCATGACCGCCCCAATGTGCCCATGACAGATTGGCTAAACTGGATTCTGCTCGCAGCCGACTCCTTTGTCGTAAAAACCACCGCTGAAAGGAAAGCTGTGATCGCAGGGTACCACTGGTTTGAATCCTGGGGCAGGGACACCTTCATTTCGATGCCGGGGCTCTTTCTGGTAACTGGAAGGTTCAGAGAAGCTAAAGATATTCTTCAAAACTTTATCCAGTACTGTCAAGCAGGTTTGATTCCGAATTTGGTTGGCGACAGAACAGGTGTTCCACTCTACAACACAGTTGACGGAACCCTCTGGTACATTAACGCGGTGCTTCAGTACCTCAAATATACCGGCGACTTCGGATTTGTCAAGGATGAGCTGTGGGAGAGCCTTCAGGCGATAATTGAGTACCACAAGAGGGGCACTATGTTTGGCATACATGTAGACGACGACGGTCTTATTGATGCATGGTGCGGGGCTCACTTGGATGGACGCAAAGGTTGGGGCACAGGAAATCACGCCCCGAAGCGGCAAAGCAGTGGAAATCCAAGCGTTATGGTACAATGCTTTGAAGACCATGGAGACACTAGCCAGCAAGTTTGAACAAAAAGATTTAGCCGCAACTTATGCTTCAATGGCAAACCAAGCCAGCCTAAGCTTTAACAAAAAGTTCTGGAACACCCAGAAAAACTGCCTCTTCGACGCCGTGGATACAAAAGACTCTGATGCTTCGCTTCGTCCCAACCAAATTTTCGCTGTTTCACTAGACTTTTCTATGCTAGAAAAAGACAAAAGCCAAAAAGTCGTAGACATAGTCAGCCAGGAACTTGCAACGCCATATGGCTTACGAACCTTATCGATAAATGACCCAAAGTTCGTGGGCAAATGCTATGGAGACGTAAGAAGCAGAGATGCTGCTTACCATAACGGTACAATTTGGCCTTGGCTTCTGGGTCCCTACGTATCGGCGTACCTAAAAGTAAACGATTACAACGTAGAAGCACGACAGCAGGTAATGGAAAACCTTGTCTTGCCCCTGTTCGCCATCGGCATTCATCAGGGCGGCTTAGGAACGATAAACGAGATCTACGACTGTGACCCACCAAACGAACCCCGCGGCTGCATCTCACAAGCATGGAGCATCGCCGAACCATTACGCGCTTACGTGGAAGACATTCTACGGGTTAAACCAAAATACGCAAAAGAAATTTTGGGAATTTAGAATTTAATTGCTTTTCTAAAGCTCTCAGCCGCTGTTTCAGGAGTCACAGTGTTGATGAAACAGCCTGTGCTTTTTTCAAAGCCAGCCCAAGTTGCCAGTTTTGGGTAAACTTCCAGGTGCCAGTGGTAGCTGTCTTGCGCTTCAGGGTTTATGGCTTGATGTATGCCGAAGTTGTAGGGTGGGTCGTTAACTATGTCTTTTAGGGCTTTGAGACTTGCTTTGAGGGTTCTTGCGAAAGAACTAATCTCACCTGCAGTTAGGTTTAGAATATTAGAGGCGTGCCGTTTGGGCAGTATCCAGAACTCCATCGGGTTAATGCTAGCATACGGAGCAAAAACCGCGAAATCACCGTTTTCAGAGATTAATCTAGGACCTTTGGTTTCTCCCTCAATAATGTCACAGAATATGCATTTGCCATGTTCTTCGTAGAAGGCTTTGCCGGCTTTTTGCTCTGCCTGAATGGTCGAGGGAACCATGGGGGCTGCGATTACCTGACTGTGTGCATGAGAAAGTGACGCTCCAGCCTCCAAGCCGTGATTGCGAAAAATCGAAACGTACTTGACATAAGACTTTAAGCTTAACTCGTTGAACCTATCAACATAAGCTCTTATCACCAGTTCAAGCTGTGGCAACTCTGCCTCAGCTGGACCCTCATCATGGTTTGGCGATTCAACTATAACTTCATGGTGCCCGATTGCATTCCACAAATACTCACCCCTAATGAATTTGTTTTTCGTCTTCAGGTTGTTTGGGTGTGCTGAAAGCAGGGTAGAGGTTTGGGATTACGCGGACAAGCCAGTTTCTCGCTCGCTCTCCAGTCAAAGGGTCTACGCTTTTCTTTATTTCGCCGTTCTCTTTCTGATAGAGCATTACTGCGGGCGGTGTCATGTTTTCGTTGCCCACGCACATTGGACAGATCGCGGTTTTGGCGGCCTCAAGCTTTGGTTTGGCGAGGTCGGTAGGTCGACGACTCCGTTCAGTAGCGATTACAACCCATCGATCAAGTAAGTAATCTTTTCTAAGTTCATTATAAGGCATATAAAACAAGAATGGTGCTTTGGCATTTTAGTATTTCTAAGAACCGCGCAGGTGGTTGGTGGGAGGTTGCAAGATTTTATATCCCTAACTCACAATAGAAAGAGCTGGTTTTAAATCGTTGAGAACATGATTGACCCGTCAAGTTCACAACCGCGATGGAAATTGGGGGCAGCCTTAAACAAGTGGCGAGTAGCTTTCTTGATTTTTGCCCTCGCATACGCCGTTATTCTGCTGTTGAATTTGACTAACATGCCCATGCAATGGGATGAAATAACTCATCTAAACGGTGCCCTATACCTGAACAGCGGCCTCTACAGCAAATTCATATCCAACTCCTTCTACCCACCCCTATACGACACAATAACCGCCATCTCATTCCAAACCCTCGGAACAAGCTTGTTTTCCGCTAGGTTGGTCTCGGCAATGTTCTCGGTTCTTTCGCTTTGGGCAGCCTTCGAGCTAGCCTACACCTTGTACGACGGAAAAACTGCATTACTCTCGGCTATTTTGCTGGGAATTATGCCAGGTTATTTTTGGCTCTCACGCTTGGCACTACTGGAAACTATGCTCTTGTTCTTTGTTTTGGCAGCGCTTTTTTGCTTCTTCCGGTGGCAACAAAACAGGCAGGACAAGTATCTGGTTTTAGGTGGCTTAGCGGTGGGTTTAGGATTCCTCACCAAATACCAAGCGATTGTAGCAGGCGTAATCATGCTTCTGAGCATTCTGTTTTTGGCAAGGGGGCAACTTAAGAGGACGTTTTCAAGGTTCACGCTTCTAATCGTCACCGCCGTGATGGTGGCTGTTCCCTGGATAATCATCGCCTACCAAGTTTACGCATCAAAAACCCTGAGCCAATGGCTCTACGCTCTCCAAGTAGGCAACCCAGAAAAATCTGTCTACAGCGACCGTTACCCCTCACCCATATTTTACCTGATAGAGGTCGTTTGGCCTTACAGCAACTTCCACCCTATCTCCATCTTCATCTACGTCTTGGCTCTCGCAGGGTTAGGTTTTCTTTTGTGGAGACACAGTAAAAGTGATCAGTTTGTGCTTCATCTGGTTTGTCAGCGTCTTTGTGTTTTTCTCTTTCATCGATAACAAGGAGTGGCGGTATGTGCTGCCGCTGTTTCCTGCCTTAGCCATCGCCTTTGCTGTCCTAATTCTGTTCCTTTACGGCAAGGTTGATGGGGTTTGGAAGAGGCAAGTGACCGCAAGCAAGAAGCGGAATGCAAAGATTGCCGCTGGTGTATTAATCGCGTTAGCCGCTGGAGCAATGGCTTACAGTGTATACGACGCTTACTCAATAACCGCTTTTTTCAACATTAAAATAGAGCTGGAACCAGCCACCACTTACGCGATGGACCGCATGCAGAACAATCAAACAATAATGGTTCTGGCTCCCTTCAATTTTTTCAGCCAAGACATGGTGAAATTTTATCTTTGGAAAAACGGAAACAACCAAATCCAAACCTACCAATACCCCACCCTACCAGTCGACACATACACACCCACATTTAATATCACTGAATTAATCAGCCAATGCAAACAGTACAATGTAAAATTCCTCTTTACCTACGAAGAAGGCGGCACAGTGCCCTACTACAATACGACGCTCAACCTGCAGCAGATTTACGAACAACTCTATGCCTCAGGCAACTTTAGCCAAATAACTCAAGAAGCCACATTCGGCGCAAACCCCCGAAGAATCCTGATACTTACCTTCATAGGGTAATCCACTCTACGAACCCATCTGGTTCCGAGAGGCGAAAGAAGAATACAGACACAGAAAAGCTAAGACCTCTTACCAAAACGATACCTGATTAACGAGAAGACACATCAGTTGACGGGTAGAAGAAGAAGCGTCCGTGCAGCAACCTTCTTCTTCTTTCAATCAAGTTCTCGCTAGAGTAACCAATAGAACGCCAGCAGAATAAGAAATATCATGAATGTGGTCTTCTCCCTTTTATTCAGCACTACAAAAAATGAAGTAGTACATATTCGTCAATTAGGATTTATTTTAAAGAGCAGGTATATTCATTACCATTATAGAAGGGGGATATTATTGCAAAAAATAGTTAAAGTTACGAGAAAAGGGCAAACAACCATCCCCGTCCAAATCCGAAAACAACTCGGCATTAAAGAGGGCGATAAATTAGCCGTCGAGACAAGGGATCAACAGGTTATCTTTAAGCCCATTCCTAGATTAGAAGATTACGCAGGTATTTTTGCTGGGCATGCAGATGTGGCGGAACTGAAAAAAGAAATTGATAAGCTCCGTGAGGAATAGTAGAAGAAAAACCTGCATTCGACATTCCTTCTAAAATCCGATTACTGGAAGAACAAAAACACGTGGATTCTGGAAAAAAAGGTGTTGTTGTTTTATCAAACAAACTATTATTTCTCAAAGGTGCGAAGGAAAAAAAGGAGATGTCTATTCGCTATGTTGCTTTGTTTTGCCCCTGCCAAACCTGAGCTTTGCCGTCAAGATTTTCTCCGTTGCAAACAACCTTGATGCAATGTACATTATTACGACTGTGAAGATTGCAACGTAAACAATCCCAAACACAACTGTTCCATAATCGCCTGTGACTACGGCTTTTGAAGCGATAATTGGGTGGCTGTATGGAATTGCATAGAAGATTGCTTTTATTGCAAGGGGCAGCGAATTCATATCTAAGTAGACCAGAGCTAAGGAAGGTATGAAAATCAACGGGTAAATGTAACCGACTAACGCTTGTGCACCTCGGACATTTTCGCTAAACGCAGACATAATGACGGCTAACGCTAAAGCCGACAGTAATGTGAAAAACAGGCTTATACCCAACAAGACGTATCCGCCAAAGGAAGGTACTAAACCAAGAGCAACCAAATCAACACTGCCACCTACATTTCCAGCAATACCATTTGATATAGAGCCAATCATGTAGTTGTAGCCAACCAAAACCGCTATCGAAGCAGCCCCAGCAACAATTATAGTGCTTGAGACTTTACCCATCAAAATTGCGAACCTGTCCACAGGAGTAGTAAGCAGCGTCTCCAAGGTTTTCTCTTCTTTCTCCATCGCAACGCTGGTAGCAGCAATCTGCATCGCATAAGTCAACATAATCATAATTGTGATTGGCAAAGCAATCGACTGCGACAGCATCAAACTCGAAAGCGTGCTGGCATCAACGCCCTGCTCGATTTGACCCTTAATAATGCTTGATTGGGAAACCGCAACTACATCGGGAGCAACTGCTCGGTTAAAACCCGCAACAACTGCAGTGACCGTTGTTCCGCCGATGCCGCTGAAAATTCCTCCTCCGCCGTTGAAAACGCCGTAAACATTAACCATTCCCGTAATATTTCTTGCGCCGTCGGCATGCATAGTTAAGTTAGTGCTAAACCCAGAAGGAATCTCCAGAAACATAGTACTATTATATTTTCCAAGCAATCCCTGGTCCACGATGTTCTGTGGCGAAAGATCCCTGACAACTTCTACGTTCATAGTACTGTTCAAGAAAGTTACAAGCGCATTACTCCATGTCCCGTTATTGTCATTGTTAACCACAAGCAAGGTTGCCCTTTGAGCTTCCTCCTGCGCTGACTGAACCGCAAAACCCATAACTAAACCCAGAACCGGAAACATAATCAATGGCAACACTATCATGCCGACTAGGATTTTTGGGTCGCGCATGAGCTCTTTTAGCTCTTTGACAAGTATTGTTGTGAAGCCTTTAAGCAAAGCCAACCACCTTCGCAAAAACCTCTTCCAAGTTCTCGCTTCTGTATGTGGCTTTAAGCACTTTAGGTTCGCCCTCAACAACCAGTTTGCCCTTGTGCACTAGCGCCACACGGTCGCAGAGATATTCTACTTCTAGCATGTTGTGGCTGCTAAGCAGAACCGTCACGCCATGTTCTTTCACGTAGCGTTTAATGATCTCACGGATATGGTAAGCATACAAAACGTCTAAGCCGCTTGCAGGTTCATCAAGAACCGCCAACTTTGGTCTAGTCATCAAAGCCCTTGCAACAAGCAGCCGCCGCTTCATACCTTTGCTGTAGGTTTTAGCTTTATCCTTTAATCGGTCGCCGAGTCCGCAAATTTCCGCTGCTTCCTCTACGGTGGCTTTCAGATTCGTGTTAGGTTTGCTTTGGAGTTTAGCCATAAACTGAAGGTACTCTAAACCTGTAAGGTTGGGGTAAACGCCAGATTCCTCGGGCAGGTAACTAAGGATTTGCCTTGTCTTCTCAGGCTGACGTGTTGCGTCCTGACCAAAGATGTTTATGGTGCCTGTTGTTGGCTTGATTAATGTGCAGATAATACGTAGAGTAGTAGTTTTCCCAGCTCCGTTTGGTCCGATTAAGCCGTAGATTTCGCCAGGTTTAATGTTAAAACTTACACCATCAAGCGCTTTCACTTGACCAAACTGCTTAGTTAACGATATAGCTTCAACGGCTAAGCTCAAGATTCCCACTCTCTTGCTTTTGAAAAACAAGAAATTATTATTTAAGTTTTAACTATCCTTCGCCTAACTTCTCAAGGTAGTCTAGAAACTTTTCCAGCTCAGCCTTATCCATATCCGCCAATTCGACGCGCTCAGCTTTAACGTATTTGCGGAAAGATTCCAAACATTGACTGGACGAAACATTCTGCTTAAAAGTTCGTACTTGGTCTCGCTCAATCTTGATACGGTAAAGTGTAGCTACGAAAGTGGCAAAAACAACCAAAGTATTGCTGACTATGACAATTAGCGAAAGATCAACCATCACCAGTCACTCTTCCCTGTGGATAAAATAAGAGAAGGGTTATTTTCCCTTTCGTTGTTTAGTGGCAGTTGTTGTTTTCTGGCAGGATTCTTAGTACGCGAAGGATTTTCTTGAATTCTTCCTCTTTAAGCGATGCCCTGCGTCCGTTGGCGTACATGTCTTTGACTGTATCCACGACTGCAGCAACTGTTTGGTCGTCTGGAGCATTTCCTAATAGCTCAGTGATTTTGTGTTTAATCATGCCTTTGCCTGATTGTTTGCCTATGGTTAAACGTCTTGTGTTGCCGACCAGTTCAGGTGGATAAGGCTCATAGGTCCATGGATCATTGAGGACGCCATGGGTGTGGATGCCTGATTCATGTGCGAACCCGTAGTCGCCAACTATTGCCTTGTTAGGCGGCACAATGTAGCCTGTGGCTTTACCGATGTAGTCTGCGGTTGCCTTGAGTTTCTCGGTTTTACCCGCATACTTCTTCACTCCATAGTGAAGGTAGAGGTTTAGGAGGACTTTTTCTGTCTCGGCGTTGCCTGCACGTTCCCCAATGCCAAGGTAGGTTGTGCTAGCGTAGACTTTGTCCCAAACCCCTGAAGCAGCTTTAATCGCAGCCATCGTGTTCTCAACAGCGTTACCAAAATCGTCATGCGCATGAATCTCTATAGCGCCTATACGAGTTTCTTTCTTGATCGCAACCACTTTGGCTGGAATGCCATGAGGCAATGGAGCTTCTGGATCCGACAACCCAATACCGACTGTGTCGCATATACGGTAACATTCTGCACCTGCATCTGCAACTGCATTGATGAAGCGTTTCTCGAAGTTCCAGTCTGCACGTGTGCTATCTTCGCCATGAACAAAGGTTCTTAACCCGCAAGTTTTAGCTGCGTATTCAGTTACGTCAACGACGTTAGCCAAGATTTGTTCTTGGGTTTTTTCTGGCCATTTAGCCAAGAAATGTATGTCGGATACAGGATGAGAAATACCGACTTCTTTGAGTCCACATGCTACAGCGCTGTCAATGTCTTCTTTTACAGCGCGGCACCAGCCTGCAACTCGCAAATCAAGGTTTAAGTTGCCGATTAGTTTGGCTGCTTTTTTGTCAGGTTCTTGATAATGGAATAATTCTATTCTTTCGGCTCCTATTTCGCCTAATAGCTGTGCGATTTTTGCTGAGTCTTTTGGTCCTATTGCTAAGCCTGGCATTTGGATGCCGTCGCGAAGTGTAGTGTCATCTATGATTGGGTCCGTTTTTAGGGGTTTTAATTTGAAATAGAAGTCTTTTATGTCCATTTATTGTTCTACTCTGTCTATTTTTTTATTCTTCAGACGTATGTTTTGTAATGCTAACTAACGCTTAAATGTAATTGATAAACGTTTCTGCATACTTTTTGTAAATTTGTCAAGTGGCATACGTGACTTTAAAATAAAATTACTTGTCATTAGATAAACAAAAAGTTTACATTCTAACTAGCAAATATTGGAGAACAGTGCTTTAAGCGTACCTGAAACAGCTAAAACATGCACCGACGCACACCTACCAGCGACACTAGTTACAGTAGCCAACGAAGCTCTCACCATAAGCAAAGACGCAAGGGATACACGAACCACAAAAATTTTTCGTTCCCCATCAAAATTAATTAACGCCATCCCCGTCAAACTTGCCCCAACCTCACCATACAACTTGGTGACGGCAGACCAAACCGCATCCATAAAATCCCGTTCACTAGGCAAAACTTCGCACTCCAGTTGCAGAGCAAGGTAACGGCGTTTAACACGTTTCAACTGGATTTGCCCTCCTTAACAACTCTTATGCCAGGAGCAACAAAACGTGAACTCAGTTTCTCTCGGTTGCGCAGAACAATCCCTACTGGATTAGAAGAAACCGTTTCCAAAGCCTGCTCCTCACCTAACCCAAACAGATAAGCCAAACTTGCCAAATCCCGCGGCATACGCAACAAAGACTCCTCGCCAACGCCACTTGAAACCACAACAGGTACATGAAACTCCAGCGCAACCGCAACCTCGCGGCGCAAACTTGAAAGCAACCTAACCCGTGCTGGCCCTTCCATAACGAGTAGAGATTTTATGTCAACTTCCAAAGCTGCCAAACTACAGCTTGCTAGTTCGGCTTCAGCGCGGTCAAAAAACCGTTTACGGTAATCTAGACTTGGAAAACTGAGCAAATCAACCCGTCTGTCCTTGGCGGCTTGCCTAGCGATTTCTTTGCTGTCACATGCGATACATATTATTTCGAATTGTCTTCTGAATTTGCGTAGAAAACGCATTAGGTCTTCTTGGCTTTGGGGTTTAAAGTCTGCACGTAAAACAAAATCTAATCCTGCGTTTGTGCACATGGCTTTTAGGGCGTCAACTTCAGCTTGTTGGGGTGAAGAGTTGAATGGAATACTGATATAGCGGTAGCCAAACCTTGCCGCCTTGGTGATTAACCGTTGAGCGGTTTGCTGGTCTTTGGGATTTATACGTAAATGCAGATCCGCGAAAGTTCGGGTCATATCAGCAACCCAGTTTGCTTTGAAAAATCCAAAATTTCCTGCGAAGTTTTATTTTTGAAGTGGATTTTTAGGTGAATCGGGTCATTTTGCGTAAACTTTGTTGAGCCCAAAAAAGCGGATTGCTTATCAAAACGTAAATACAAGTTGCCCTTTTCCAAGTGCAGTTTGAATTCGCGGCTAAGCTCCTCCTTATCGATTGCACTTAGACTTGACCCAATTTTTTCGATGGCTGCTGGGAGCAGCTTTTTGTCACATAGTTTGGCAGTAAAAAGGATAATTGAGTTCCCATGATGCCCTGTGCAACTTGCTTTTTCGAAAACAAGGGTTTCCGCCAACTCCATCGGAAATAGGTTGCGGATAGCAGTTTGGACTTTGTCTGGGTCTTCGGTTGCGTGTGCGAAGACTCGTATTTCTATGTAGGCTATTGGCGGTTTAGCTGACATTAGGCACCGATTTGTGTTGGCTGTGGTTGCTTTTAGCTTTTTGGTTTAGCGTGGGCTTTTATGCAGTCCACGTTGGCTTGGTGGGTCGATTTGCGTTTAACGTCGACTCTTATCCCAAGCTTCTGGGCTTGCTCCTTGTTTATCCCTGCTTCTTTGAGTTCGTTTGGGCTGAAGCCTTTTTGGCTGGTGGCTTTTTTGCCGTTTTGTTTGGTTATGACTGCTTTAATGTGATGCATTCTATTTGCCTCCTTTTTGCTGTTTGTCGCCGTGGCGTCCTGTATTGCCAAACTTGTGGCTTGGGCGCAGTTTTTCTGTGCCTCTGCCGCGGTGATGGAGACCTCGGACGTTTTTGCCTGCACTGGTCATGCTGCGGAAGACTCTGCTAGTGTGCTGTGGTTCTGTTATCCAACTGACGTCTTTGTCAGTTTTTATGGTTGGTGCATTAGGGTCAAGGAGGATGACTTCGAACCATTTGTGTTTGCCGTCTTCGCCAACCCAGTAGCTGTTTAGAACTTCGAGGTTGGGGAATTTTTTGGCGGTTCGTTCCTCTGCGATTAATCGGATGCTTTTTCCTGGTTTAAATTTGGCGACACCCATACGTTTGGGTCGTGCGTCCTGACCGGGGACGCAATTTTCTTAAATTGCCTCTTCGGACTTTTGCTCGGGCAACTACGAAGCCTTGTTTGGCTTTGTAGCCTAGTTTTCTTGCGCGGTCGAGTCTTGTAGGGTGCTCGATGCGTAATACGGTTGGTTGTTTGCGCCACTGCACTAAGCGTTGACGCATGAGTTCTTCAACGAAGCTTTTTTCGGGCTGAGCCCATTCTTCGGCTATGTATTTGTATGCCATATGTTTTTCATCCTATCTGTATTGTTTGCTTACGGTTCAGTCCCGAAGGACCACATCCCAACGGACACGGTTGTCCGCCTGCAATTTCACATCATAGTGCCCTTGAATGAGATAAACCTTTCCAGCGGAAACGGAGCTCTTATGCTTTATTAGGACTTTTCACCTGCAAATTGGAGATGATTTTCTATATGTCTATTGATTCCTAAGCTTTTTGAAGCCAATCTTAAAAGTTGATTTCTAAGAGATTTTTAAGGTTGGCAAAGGTTAGGCGAATAATAAAATGGTCTCTACCAACCCTTCTTGAAGGGGCGTTTTACATCCTCAATACTTGAACCCACCACTTTTATTTCATCAATTTCGCCTATGCCTTTCTCACTAGCAGTGCGTATATGGCTGATTTCGTATGGGTCTAAACCCATTATACGTGCGCATGTAGCGTCGGTAGCAACCGGGTCTTTACCTGCGATGATTAGATCCATTTTTACTGGGGTGCCGTCGGTTGGTCCTTTGCCTTCCATGGCAACAAAGCCGTCGATCACTGTTAGATTGGGTTTGATTACGGTGTTGATATCGACTATGACTTTACTTATGCCGCGGGCGTGGTACTTTGCCTTAAATTTATCGGGCAACATCCCAAACATGTTCTTCATCCCCAACGTAACCTTGGTTGCCATGTGGGTTTTCATTTTTGCAGCGCTGATTATAGCGGATTCGGTGACTATGCGGGGCACGGTTATGTCTTTTAGGCATTCACCTTTGGGAATTGGGATTTTGACTTTGTCTTTAACGTGTCGCAGATTGAGGCATTCCACGCCGTACTGCTTGCACATTTCATTCATACCTGTAGCTTCGAAGGCTTTGTCTGCGTTTGTCATGGTTGCGTCAGATTCCACAACATAAATTTCCACTGGCAGTTTCTTTAACCGCTGAATTAATGCTTCAACCACGATGGGGTCAGTTGTGGCGCCGGTATCCCATGTCATGGTGGTGATGAAGTTGACTTTTATGAGAACCTTCTTGTAACCAGCCAAAACAGACTCATAATCAATCAAATCTAACGCTTTAAAAACAGGGTCAAGCCCACGCTCACCTTTAACAATCGCAACAGTTGCTTTTTCCGTAAAGACACCTTTTGTTCTAGAGATTTTTACTGCCTTTAAACGTTTATCTTAGTGTTGCAGTTGTTGACTATTTTTTCTTCTGAGCGCAGTCCATGCAGATAGCAACTATCTTGACGTTCTGGATTGGCTGCTGAAAAGAGGTTAATCCTTTAGCTAACACGGTTATGTATCCTATGGGGTTTCTGCATTTTTGGCATCTAATAGGTTCGGTTGTACTAATTTTTTCGCCAAAAGGCTTGGTTATACCATTAATCATTCTTGTCCCTGATACTATAACTCATTCGTCAGTTTATAATGTTCATTGAGTCGATGTGCTTGTTTTTTACAAAAAGAAGCCTGTGGCTAATCCGAAGGCTAGACCAAGCAGGATAGGAAAAGGCAATCCTGGAAAAATTCCTTTCTTCTCCAGTGCAAAGAAGGTGACGATCGAGCCTGCAAGAATTCCGACTATCGCCATGACGGTTGGAAGGAGGTTGGGGGTAAAGTTGAAGAACACAACACCCATCAACATCGAATAGAACACCAAATCACCTAGTCCCATCTGGATATCTTTAAACGAGAAGCTCAAACCCTGCAGTTGATCAAGTCCCGAAGCCGCAATTTTCCCCATAGGACCCTTGTAGACAGCGAAAACATCGTAGACGGCGAGGAAGGCAAGTATTATGACTGCACTGTAGAGTGGGATGGAGAAACCAAAGAAGATGCCTAATGCGCCACCTATGGCAACCACAGCTACGTTTCGTGCTATACTGCCGAAGCGGAAGATGGAGAGATCAAAGAGCACCGCTACGACTATGGATAGTGCAATCAGGACCCAAAGGTTATCTATGATGGGGAAGAACGCTAAAATCGCCGACAGATAAACCACCGACAAGCAACAAAGAAGCTGCAGTCAAAGCCACTACGATTAAGCCTTTGATGATGTTTTTGCTTTTCCGTTTAAGCAGAAAATAGAACATGGTGGCGCTTATTGCGATTAGAACGACAAAGTACAGTGCATTGCCGAATGGTGCGCCTGGGGTTGTTTCAGGAATGGGTGTGACGGGAATGGCTTCTGATTGTTGAGGCGCAATCAAATATGCACAGGCTAAACCGAAAAGCATGCTTGCCAATATGGGAACTAGGTAGACGAATTGGAACTTGAATTTGTCCTGTTCTTTCTGTTCAGGCTTTTGTGGTTCAGTTTTTTGTTGTTCAGTCACGTCTCTTACCCTAAATTGCTAATCGCTATAGCCGCTTGCATGTAACAATCGTCACATAACAAGTTTTGCTTCTTATCGGTATCAAAGATGGAGTTGGAAAAGTGCATAACACATAAGAGAGCGAGGACAATGTTTCACACCCAACGTGTGCCCCAGCTCGTGGACTGCTTCTTTTTGTGCCCGCAGCAGATAGAGCGACTTGTTAGGACTGGTCTCTGCAGAATTCGGGCTTTAGCCGCCAAAGCGAAACAAGCGCCGCCGCACCCAGAGTATAGGCTTCCCCAAAAACGTAGTTTAACCCGAAAGCAAACATATCAGCATCCACAACCCCCAGGACACGGTGAAAATCCTGCTGTCTTTTAGCCGCGTAGACCCTAACCTCGTTGAGAAGTAAACTCGAGTTGTATTGGCTGCGTTTCTTGTCAAACGCGCCCTGGGAAACAGGCAAGACATCCGTGATTACAGTTGCTGTGGTATCAGGGAAAACTTTCGGTAAGCCTTCAGCTAGCGCAGCCAGAACCTCTGGGGCAACTTGCCCAACCTGCAAAATCCCAACTTTCATATGCTTAGCCTAGATTTGGTAGGTTTCTCCGGTTCGTGGCGCAACCGCATCCAAACCCAACTCGGTTTTTGCCCAGTTAGCAAACAATTCACAGTTGCCTTCTGCACCATGGACCACAAAGACTTTGGGTTTGCCGCCCAGTTTGATTAGGGCTTCTTTGAGTTTGCTTGCGCCGCAGTGTGACGAGAAGTCGAAGTGGCGGTATTGCGCCTTTATTTTGCGGACTTGGCCATCGATTGTACAGACGCCCTTTTCCATAAGTTCCCTACCGGGTGTACCTGGAATCTGGTAGCTAACTAAGAAGACCGCGTTGTTTGCTTTTTTGCCAAGTTTGGAGATGTAAAATGCTGCTGGACCGCCTTTAAGCATGCCTGCAGTCGAAATAATGACTCCGGGTGTTCTGAGGGCATTTCTTCTGTCACGCCAGCCTTCTACCCACTCTGCTGAGTGCATGGCGTTCATGAAGAGTTTTGGGTCTTTGAGGAATTCTTTGTAATTCATGATTACGCGGCTTGCTTCGCGAGCCATGCCATCTAAGGTTACGGGGTAATCAAAATGGTGCGCTGCCAAGACACATGCTATCTCCTGTGAACGCCCCACACCAAACGCAGGCACAAGCACGGTTCCACCTGCTTCAACCACAATGGTGCAGGCTTCAACGAACTGCCGCTCAAGCTCCAAGCGTTCCGTGTGGTCGGCGTCTGCGTATGTGCTTTCTATGACCACTGCATCTAAATCGCCATAATTCATAGGAGCACCTGCCAGAAGTTTGCTATCTTCCAAGTTGAAGTCACCAGTGTAGAGGACACGTTTGCCTTCTGCTTCCATCAGCACTTGTGAGCTTCCAGGTGTATGGCCTGCGTTGAACAATTTGATATTCATGTCTCCGATGGATTCTTCAACGCCAAAATCTAGGTGTTTGTTGTTATGCATCATGGTTTTTAGTTCAAGATACTCGAAGGGTAAGTAGTAGCTGGATAGGTGGATGAAGTCTTGTACGAGAAGCTGGGTTAATTCTAAGCTGAGCTTGTTTGTGTAAAGAGGTTTCTTATCGTTTATGTAGAAGATTGGAACGGCACCTGAATGGTCAAGGTGACTGTGAGTTAAAATTACAGCGTTGACTTCTTTGGGTGGAACATGCATGGGGAAACCTGGTTCATTATCAAGCATAACACCGTAATCGCAAACAACCTGAGTCTTCGCAGTCTTAACGCTTATTCCAATTCTGCCAACTTCGCGAGCTCCACCTAAAAATCCAACTTGCAAACAGACCAATCCTTACTATTAACATTTAACGATTAAAAATGGACTAAGCTGTTTTAAAAACGTATTGACCCTCGATTTACTTGCGCCGAGACAGAGCCTTGTTTTATGGCTTTTAAGACCGAGTCGACATCAAGTGAAGCGCTAACTTTGTTGAAAACGCTGAACAATTCGGACACTTGATGTGCATCGCTACCAGCGGTTCCAGGCAAACTTAAACTCTTAGCGAGTTCCTTTGCCTCGTCGTTTGCAGTTTGGCTGGAGCCACCATTTAAGACTTCGATAGCATCAACCTTGTACGTTTCTGGCACGCTCACCCATACCATACATCCTGAATGGATGCGCCACAATAGAAACCCCACCAATCGACTTTGCAAAGTCAATAACAACCTCGGGCGTCCAAGGCTTAGGTGGCAACTCATAAGTACCTAAAACCACGACATCTCCCTGCTCAGTGCTAATTTCAACACCCGGAATCACCAAAATATCAGGGTAAGCGGAAGCCAACTCAACTGTCGCCCTACAACCGCGTACGCTGTCATGGTCAGTGACGGCTGCAACCTTAATGAAACTGTGTGCCGCAAGCATATCAACAAGAGTTTTAGGTTGAATAACGGAGTCCGCAGAATAGATCGTGTGGATGTGGAAGTCGGCGTATAGGGGTTCTATATTTACATCTCCATGAACACTAAGGGCAAGATTTACTAAATATACTTTCAGCGGTTAGTGGCAAAAAAAGTTTGCCAAGACCCTTTCATTTCAGATTTTCCGTTAGCTGCTTTCTCAGAATACTCTCTAAGCGGCTAAAAATTTCTCGACTTCCCTGCACGTTGGCATCTACAGAGTCAAACGGCAACCCTGCAGATTTACATGCTTTTATGCAGGTTTTTTTGACGGCGTCGCTCCAGTGTTTAGGGTCATTTAACAAAACAACTCCTTTGTAAGCTGAACGTCTGATGTACTCCGCAGTTTGAGTTGCCACATAATCGACCGTTTCACAATCGAACGGGTGGGCAGTCTCGTGTTGGGAAAGCGGATAAACCTCATCGAGCTCCAAAGGCACCAACCCAAACGGAGCCGAGTAGACGCAAACATGCACCTGCATAGAAAGTTCTTTGCCTAAAGTTCTGAGCAATTGCCTAATTTTCTTGAACTCTGGTGCTTTATGGAAGGGTTTGTTTCTGGTTTGAGGAACAAGCAGAAGCACCCTTGCAGCCTGGGGAGGTGAGTACCGTTCGCTGAGGCGTTTGCGGTAATGGGTTATTTCTGGTCGTACAAGTCCCACAGAGTCGAAGTAGAAGAAACCGCTACTCTTTGAAGTTGGGCTATACGTCTCCAAGAAGTCTTCGTGGTTGCGCACCCGTTTTAGGGCTGAAAGCAGTGCTGGGTGGGCGTGGAGACGCATTTCGGTATGTTCCCATAGTCTGCCATCGCGGATAGCTTGTTTAATTCGCCGCAATTCGGCTAGGCAAACGTGAAGGTTATGTTCAGCAAGGAAGACTTCCCGTTCTTTAGGTAATTTCCGCTCTAGTCCTCTAGGCGTCTCTGTACTGCATCTGGGGCAGCTACATGGGAAATAGTCTAGTTCGTTTAGTCGCCAGGTACCATTCTCTGTCATGTAGCGGTTCTCTCGAGCGTACAAGGCGTAGGCTGCGGAGTCGAAGAGATCGCATCCCAAAGACACCGCCAACGCGAACATAGACGGGTGCCCAGCGCCAAAAAGGTGCAGAGGACGCTCTATGGGGATACCCTTTTTGCAGGTTAATATCATATCAGCCAGGACATCATAGCGGTAGTTCTCCATGACTTCTGTTGGGCTTCCCAAGGCATGTATTGGGAAGGGCAACTTTCCCATTTCAACTGCCGAACTGGCTACCAAGTCAAGATGTTTTCCACCCTGCACGGGACCAACCCACAATATATCGTCGCGTGTTTTTTCTTTAAAGAAAGCTTTGGCTCGCCGCAGAGTTTCTGCTACAGTAATTTCTGCCTGTTCCTTCGTGACTTTCCAGCCTGTAGGAATGTCCAGAATGGTGGCTATGTCGCTGCCGATGCTTTCTTGGTAAGCAACGATTTCTTTTTGAGAGACTTCAACTTCCCCATAGACCAGGATTTGGTAGGCACCCGAATCGGTCATAACTGCGCCGTCGTAATCGAGAAACTTATGCAAGCCGCCCATCTCGATGGGTTTGTTTTCATAGCGTTTTTTTATTATGTATGAGTTTGTGATTATGGCTTGGAATCCGAAGGTTTCCTTGAGCCGTTTGGGTGGGATAGGTTGAATGCTTGGGTTGATGACTGGGAAAAGCAGCGGTGTCTCCACTGTGCCACTTTTAGTTTTTAGTTTGCCGATTCTGCCAAGCAAATCTTTTTCTTTAATCTCAAAGCTCAAAGTGAAACCTAAACAAGAAACATTGCTCTATTATAAAAAACATTAGCCCTTTAGTCATCCTTATATCGCTTTGTTTATTTAAATACCCAACGAAGTGCACAGTCATGGTCTGCTCAATCGATATAAGCGAGAAACCAACCCTCAACGACCCAATCCTAATTGAAGGCTTACCCGGCATCGGATTTGTAGCAAACATCGCAGCATTGCATCTGATTAAAGAGCTGAAAGCTACAAGGTTTGTCCAAATCTTCTCCTCATCCTTTCAGGATTTCGCCATAACAACTGGCGACGGTGGAGCCAGAACACCCATAAACGAACTCTACTACGCCAAACGGGATGGCGAACGCGACCTCATTATTTGGTACGGGAACACGCAGGCGTTAACCACAGTTGGGCAGTATGAGTTGGTAGGCAAAGTGCTGGATATAGCGCAATCGTTTGGCTGCCGCTTTGTCGTTTCAATAGGCGGCTTCAAGAAGGATGAAGCACAACCTGTGCCGGGAATCTACACCACTGCTACGGATTTGGAGACTATGCAGCAAGCGCTTGATTTAGGTACAAAAGTTATGGTTGGACACGTTTTTGGCATCGCGGGTTTATCAATTGGGTTGGCACAGATCAGGGACATGAAGGGTTTCTCGCTACTTGTGGATACTCCAGGCATGAACCCTGACGTGAACGCTGCACGCTATGCACTGCTCACATTGGGCAAGTACCTGTATCTAGAAGTTGATTTGTCAGGGTTGGAAACCAGCGGTGACGAAATCAAAAATATGCTCGAATCCTTCGGAGTAATTCGGAGTATAACAGAAGAAAAGAAGAAAGAGGAGCAGCAGCTGCGCTGGTTCATCTAAAGTTAAGCTTTGGGTTCGCTCATGAAAGTGTCGTAGACTTTTTGTACGCGGTCAGCCGCTGGGCTACCTGCGCCTTCCATGATGCCTTTTTCTGTGAGTTTAACTTTACGCATAACTACGATGTAGCCGGCTTGCTCGTTAAGTTCGACTAGAGTTGGGAAAACTTTTTCTAGTCTGTGTGCGAGGGATTTAAGATCAAAGGGTTTATCAGCGCTGGATATTGATATCACGGCTGATCCGTTGATTACAAGACGGTTAAGAAGTTTTCCATTCTCATCTTTTACCTCAGCCAAAGCTAAGCTAAGACTGTCAGGGTTAATGCCGACCAATGTGCCGTTAAACATTTTTCCATTATTAGTGACGACAGCAACGTTTTTTTCAGCTAACGCTGCAACTTCAGTAAAGTATTTTCTTTGCGCTACAGACAATTTTTATTACTCCTTCAATTGGTACATGAAATTGCATTTCAACTATTTATCTTTAATATAAAGAGAAAAAAGTTAAACAATTTACTGGTTTAGCAATTATTCTTACATTAATTTTAGGAATGCTTAGTTTTTCTGGTTTTTCGCAACACTATAGCGCCTATGGGACCCCCAGCAATTAGAATTACTAATGCGACAAAAGGTGAGATCTCTGGGATAGTTTGGGCATTCAATGTGTTTGGGGTCTGATTACTGGTTTGGTTGGATGATGAATCTGGAGTTCCTGTAGATGTAGGGGTTGTTATTTCAGTAGTAGAAGAGGTGTTCTCATCGGTTGTGGGTATTTGGGTATCTGTTGGAGTTGGTGATGGAATAGGAGAGGTTGTGGGGTCTGGGGTTGGAGAAGGAGAAGGTGTTTCCGTTGGCGTTGGTGATGGTGTTGGGGTTGGCGCTATGGGAGTGTCGGGGTCTGGAATATCAAGCAAGGGCAGGTAATTTATGTAGCTGGAGCATGCAGTGTCATCGTTTATGTCGTAAATCATGGAATCGACTATTGTTGTGTTATCTGTTCCCCAGTAGTTTTGTGAAGCATCCATGTCTGCAGTGGTTGAGGTTTGTTCTACTTCGAGGATTACTCCAAATGTGTTGGTGAAAGAATTATTGTTAACATAGGTTTTGCTTAACCCATAGCTTGCAAAGTTGTTAATGATGTATCCTTGGTTGTTAAGGAACAGGTTGTACGTTATCGAGACAAATCCTGTGGTGTTGGAAGTATAGTAATCATCTGTTCCTATCTTTATGCCTGAAGTATTCGTGAAAATATTATATTCAATAAATACGTTTTGCGAAGGGTACCACAAGTAAGATTCTTGTGACAAGTTACTTAACTCTGAGTTAGTTAAATTAAAAGAGCCAGTATTGTCAAACCAAAAGGCGCTCAACCCATTTCTGATAATGCAGTAATCCAAATCTGCGAATCCTGGAGCGTTTGTATGATTTGTCATAAAAAAGTTTGAGTTGCCGTTGCCATCAAAAATTATTTTGCTGTTAACGTCGCCATGGGCTGTGATGAAACCGTTGATTAGAAACATCTTGTTTACGGATGACTGAACAGTGACTGTTACACCCGGCTCGATTATCAGAGTAACGTCTTCTGGGATTTGTATCGTTTCGGTTATGATATAGGGGCTGTTTGCTACTGTCCAAGTTGTGTTGGTTGTTATTGTTCCACCTACTTGTGTTCCCACGTCGCCCGAGGCGGCAAGCTTGTTGCTGGGAAAGCTGACTTGTACGGTTAAGAATATGCTGGTTAGCAATAATGACAGAAGAACGAGGGTTATTTTATGAGTTCTCAAGGGTATCGCTCTGAATATTATTCAGCCCCCTTTTATTGTTTATTGAGATTAAATACATGAAGCGAAAAGTACAACACAACGACACTCAAATAGAACCCAGAACTCGCCAGCACTGAACAAACCAAGCGGAATAACTCTATTTCACAACCTTTCGGAAGTAGAGCCCTAAAGAAACTAAGCGTGTTTTTCGTTTATTTCGCAGTTCTGCTTGAGCGCCACTATTGTGTCCGAGGGAAGGTCACGTTCAACCATAAAGTTTGCTCCAACCCAAGTATTTGCTCCGACTTTAACGCCGGGCATAAAAAGCGATTTAATCCCCGTTTTTACATTGTCGCCAAGGACTGCACCAAGTTTTCTTCTTCCTGTATTGACAACTTGGTTTTTAACCATCATTTTGATGGATCCAGAATCAAAACGGTAGTTCGCAAATATGGTGCCAGCACCAATGTTGCATTTCTCACCCAAGATACTGTCACCAACATATGATAAGTGCCCTACATGAGTGCCGTCCATGAGAACGCTGTTTTTGATTTCGCAAGCGTTTCCAACGCGGACTTTCTTGCCCAAACTAGTACCTGAACGGAGGTAGCAGTTGGGTCCAACATCTGCTTCTTCATCGATGAAGACTGGACCTTCGATGTAAGCACCTGATCGAATTCTTGCAGATTCAGCAACGGTGACAGGCCCGATTAAATGCGCTCCCTGCTCAACTTTACCAAGAACTCTGTGTTCCATGCGTTTGAGCGCCCAGATATTTGCATCAAGCAAATCCCAAGGTCTGCCTACGTCAAACCAGTCATCTTTGGAAAGCTGGGCTGCCAAAACGGTTTTACCTTCCTTGGCAAGCAGGGTTATAGCATCTGTGAGTTCCCATTCACCACGGACCGATGCACTGGTCTTTTTTATTTTATCGAAGACATCTTTTGAGAAAGCATAAATTCCTGCGTTTGCCAGATTAGAAGGGGCTTTTCCAGTAGCGGGTTTCTCAACTAAACGTTTCACCTTGCCATCGGTGTCTTTCTCGATTATGCCATAGTTTTCTGGTCGGTCAACAGGGACTACACCTATAACTGAGGAACTTTTTCCTTTCTTAAACTGCTCTAAAACGTCTTTTACGGCGTCTTGACCAAAGAGCAAATCTCCATAAATCAAGACAAAGTCACCGTCAATATAAGGTTCAGCAACTTCTGCAGCATTGCCCGTACCTAGAATCGCTTTCTGTTTCACATAACTGAGTTTTAAGCCGAGTTCTACGCCGTCTCCAAAGTAGCTACGAATGGATTCGCCCATATAGTGAGTAACAATTATTGCTTCATCAATCCCAGCTTTTTTGACCGCTTCTAGACAGAACTGAAGAATTGGTTTCCCCGTAACCTTGATAAGGTGTTTGGGGCGTGTTGCCGTAATGGGCAGGAGTCTTTCGCCGGCGCCAGCTGCTAAGAGGACAGCCTTCATGTCTGGTTTGCCTCGATTTGTTTATGTATTAGAGCTGTTGCCTTTGCGGTTATATCTTTTGCCGCCATCTTGGATTCACCTTCAACAGTAAGACGAATAAGCGGCTCTGTGCCTGATGCGCGAACTAGAAGCCAGCCATTTTTCAAAGTCAACCTAGTCCCATCAAGAGCTGAGAAAGCGGTGTATGCTGGGAACTCGACTTTAAGAACCCCGCCAAGAAGGTCGATCAACTTGTATTTCTGCTCGTTCTTGCAGGTGATGTTTACACGCTCGGTTATGTACTCTGGCACTTCACCAATATACTCCGAGACACTTTTCCCCTCCTCTTCCAGTGCTGCAAGGAAAAGCACAGCCGAAAGTGGTCCATCAGGGCACAGATGCATTTGAGGATGTACCCACGCGCCACATGGCTCACCCCCAAACACACCTCTGTTGCGTTTGAGGGCTTCAGAAACATAAATGTCGCCAACTTTTGTGCGGACAACTTTACCACCGTATTTTTGTGCCATAGTTTCTACACACATTGACGCCTCAATCGTAGTAACTATAGTTCCGCCGCCATTACGTTTCAAAGCGGAAGCACCGTAAGCTGCTAAGGACCGATCAAAACTTACAAAAACGCCTTTTTCATCAACAAATGCAACGCGGTCAGCATCACCGTCAAAAGCAATCCCAATGTCTGCGCCAAGGCTTTTTACCGTTTTGGCGAGGTTTTGGAGCGATTCGGCTGTTGGCTCAGATTTTCTGGCTGGAAAATATCCATCGGGTTGAGCGTTCAAGGCAGTTACTTTGCAGCCTAACGAGTTTAGTATTTGCGGAGCAATCTTAAACGCGGCACCGCATCCTGCATCAACGACAACTTTCCACTGTTTTTTCAAGGAAACGGACTTAGCAACCATATCTATGTAAATTTGTTCCGCATCTACGGATGTTACTCTGCCGGGTCTGCGCCAATCCGCTAAGGCAAAGGTTCTTTCTGCAACGATTTTTTCCACTGCAGCCTGGTCCTCATCGGTGTAAGATAAACTATTACCATTGAAGACTTTGATTCCATTATACTCAGGGGGGTTATGGGAAGCTGTAAGCATAAAACCAACGTCGGCACCCAACGCTTTAGCGACATAAGCCAAGACGGGCGTCGGCACCATACCCAGAAGCAAAACATCTGTACCAGATGAAACTATACCTGAAACCAATGCGTCTTCAAGCATGCAGCCTGAGACTCGTGTGTCTCGAGCAACAATGGCTTTTTTCGCTTTTGCGTATGTCGCTACCGCTGAAGCAACCTTGCAAGCAAGAATTGGAGTCAAATCAATGTTTGCTATTCCTCTGACGCCTGAGCTTCCGAACAGCTTAGCCATAGATATGCACCTGTCAGTGCATGGTAGTGTATTGGTTCCTTAAAAAAGAATTTGTCACTGCCTAAGCTTGAGTTTCAAGGAAACCAACTAGTTTTTCTTTAGTGGGATGTTGACCGTCGACGTCTTGGAGGTAATAGGCAGAAACAGCATTTGCTAACAGTAAACGGCACTCATCAGAGAGCCCGTTATGGTCACCTAGTATGTTGCCTGCGCACCAAGCATCACCTGCACCAGTTGCACGCAAAGCCTTAACCTTAAACGCAGGAACCACTACCTCCCTTTTACCTTTCAAGGTCGCAGAGAAAGCAGTTGTATGCAAGTCAATTCTCGCGGACAAATGATTAGCTAGAACTCTTGCCGCCTCCAACGCTAACTCAGCAAACCCAAGATGTTCTTTCTTCTCTTCCAGATCGAAGTCAAGTATACTGGCATAAATGATGGCTTCGTTCTCGTTAACACTTAGAATGTCCACTTTGTCGGTTTTCAGCACTTTATTCATCAAAGCAGGAACCTCTTTGTTTTTTGGAGTCGGATCTGCGGTGTCATAATAGGTTTTGCTCCTTCCACCCCGTTTTGCCCCCTCAAAAACAGCTTGAGCCAATTCTGTACCAAAACTAACGGTTCCTGACCAGTTAAAAAGGCACACATAATCCGCATTTTCAATAAGCTCGTAATCGGATTCATCTATGTTTGCAGGTCCAAAATTTGCTAGTGCCCCCAAATCGCGAAGCATAATGTTTGTTTTTCCATCTTTGTTTCTGAACTCAAGAGCGGTTGTTATTGAGGATTTGCCAGATGTCTTTATGTGAGAAAGGTCAATAGGTGCGTTTTGGAAGTGGTATTTTATTTGTTGCATGCCAAATTCGCTTGTGCAAATGATGGGTGTGACTTCGATATCTAAATGAGCCAAGGCTGATGCTACGTTGATCGCGTTGCCTCCGCGTTGATCAGTTTGGGAGATTCCATCGATACTGCCGCCTTTCCGTTTA
This sequence comes from Candidatus Bathyarchaeota archaeon, assembly GCA_963777155.1. Taxonomy (GTDB): domain Archaea; phylum Thermoproteota; class Bathyarchaeia; order Bathyarchaeales; family Bathycorpusculaceae; genus Bathycorpusculum. The sequence continues at coordinate 85,128 of CAVZPM010000039.1, read as the reverse complement.
GTAACCTCAGCAACTAGCTCCGAAAACTCGGCGGTGTCCCAATCCAAGCTTATTAGTCGGTCAAGGAAAAAATCAGGCATAACGACCGTTTTGCATTCTTTTGGTTTTTGTTGCAGGAAGGTTTGCAGTTCTTTTATACATCCAGCTGATGTCATTTGAAGGCTCCTAGTAGTGTATTTTCCAAAAAGCTAAAATAACCTTTTGATTTAGAATACTAATTCGTTATACTGAAAGGGGAGTAGAGGAGTATAGAGTTCAAGACAGAAGTTAGTTTGCTATTGGTTGCCATCGCCTTATTCGCGGTATCAATGTTCTTTTATTCTTACCAAAGTCTAAGCTTAAGTTATCCCTACCGAGGAATTGCACTTGCGTTCGTGGGTTTCGGCTCAGTATCTATGGTTACAGCTTCGATTTCTTATTCTAAAAAAAGTAAAAATATTCTACAGTAAATTTTGGAGTTTTAGGCTCCTAAAATAAGTCTGATTAGCAGCCACACAATGTCGCCAAAGGTTAAGGCAACAATTAAGCCTAAAGTAACAAAAATCAACATAGGCAATCCCGGGGTTGCCCAAACATAGTTATTGATTTTTCCAGATTGCACAGCGTTAGATAGACGTTCAAGGGTTTTATCTTGTGTCTCCTCATCCTGTGGAAACACCACAAGTTTGCGTTTCACAAAGTTTTCCGTTTGTTCCTCGAGGTCTTCCATTGGGAACATATGCTTTTTCTTTAGTGTGTCAACAGGTGTAGGATAACCAGTTATGGCCGCAAGAAATTTTTTGCCCAGGGACTCGGAAGCTAGTGTCCCCTGGAACATTTGAACACCGTTTTTTTTGTGCCAAACGACATTTCGCAGAGCCATATATATGGCGGTTGCCGCAGCGAAAAAAACGGAGTTACCTAGAATAGTTATGGGATAAATATACTGAGCAATGGGCGATAGTCCCTCAGCTAAGAAGGGCATAGTGAGGGCAACAGGGGCAAAGGGTAAAGCAAGAGCGATACACATGAGGGCTTTAGAGTCTGCACCACCAAAGCCGCTAGAATAGAACAAAAGAAGCGCAAAACCAACTGTTACACCAACACTTAAACCATAAAGGGGTAATTGAGATGGCTCAAAGAATAGTAATTCGGAGAGAGACAGAGTTAGTGCTATAGGCCCGTAAATTACCCAAACGCGATTACTGACTTCCCTTGTTTTGTGATCTCGCCACGAAGCATAAAGCAGAAAAACCAAGGTGACAATTACGTTTGCCGCGGTTAAAGCGATCTGTAATGATTGTATTTGCTGGTCGCATCCTTTTCTGTTATAACAACAATTTGTTGATGGTTAGGCTAATAAGATTTTGTTGGTAATTGCTGCTTCGTACAATGGACTTGACCAGTTTCGGAGACTTAACTATTTACTGTAACGGTTAACGTGGGTGGATACTCAACTAAAATCCAAAGACCCATAGGAGTAGTTCCTCTATAAAGATTAGCGATAGGTGTTGTTCCATCAAACGTTGCTACTGCACCCACCCAAGTAGTATCATAGGCGTAGGTAAACTGAACTTGCGATTGGCTCACAGGCAACAATTCAAGCAATCCACTGCTAGCTTTTAAGGCACCCTTAGAGGTGCTTGCTGAGAAGGAATCAAATGCGTAAAGCTTCTGGTTAGCTACGTCTGAAAACATTAATCCTGCACCCTTTCCATCGCTTGACATGAATTGGCTAAAGTGATGCGGCGTCCAACTGCTGATTGTAGAGTTAATGAAGGTTCCTGTGCCATTCTGAATTGTAGGTAAGCCAGCGAGTGTGCCATTTTCTGTTTGAGTCTGCACTGAGGACAGAGAGGTTGTGAGTTGTATTGGACAGAGATCTGTGATAGAGCGTGCCTGAGTTGAAGTAATAAACATTATTCGTAGTTGGTACGTGTAGTAGGTTGTGTTTGCTGGAAGTGTTAAGACGATGTTTGCATAGAGGTTGGGAGAACCCGCTGCACCATCGTTCCACTCTGCTTCTTGCTGAACAACATCTCTGACTATACCATGGTGAATCACAAATGCCGCGCCGGCACCATACACGCTTGCTTCCTGGTTAATACGCATGAAATTTGCGGTACTAAAGTTGCCCGATCCAGCAACAGTTGTCTTAACATTAAAGCTTCCGAATTGGAGAGTAACGTTACCATTCGTAAGTATCGAGGAGGTTGGATTGTCATTAGTGAAGTATCTACTGGTGTAGGCTAGCGGTGTTTGGGTTGCTATATCGCTTCCATTCCACCAAACTGTAAAATCGGTAACTTTACTATTTAAGAGAAAGACAATCATTTGCCTATTTCCGAAGAGGGTAGTGTTACTCGTTAATCCCAAGGGTATTTGGTAGTTAGACGCCCAGTCTTCAATTTGGAAAGGAACTTCCTGGTTTATGCCGTTTATTGTCTGGTTAACATGAATTGCTTTCACTGGAATGGGTGGAATGGGTAAGGTTTGGGTAGTTATTTGCATATTTTGCCCCAGCCAGCGCATTGTACCGTTCTGAAGGATCTCAAGTGCAAATGTAGATTGTTGCTGATTGACCAGGAAGGTGATGTCGGGTTCATCTTGCAGGAACACTGAGTCGATGTTCCAACTGTCCTGTGTTGGATCGGTTACATCGTTGGTTCCTATGAAACGAATTGTGAGAGTTGAAGAGTCTATGTATGGCGCGAGGGAAACATTGTTGAAATAGTTCGGAGATAGCGTCATCAGATTCTGCCATACGCCACTATGTAAGACCTGGACTAACAAAGGCTCTGTACCCATGGTGCCTGTTTTGATGCAAAGATCTTGGCGAAGGTTCGTCGCGTTAACATTTGTCCATTGTTCTTGAAGGTTAAGTGCGTAATTGGTAGCGTCTGGGCTGTACTGCACCATGTCAAAATTGAGGTCAAAGGCTGTGGCAACCGATTTGACTGCAGTAATCATTACTTTCCAATAGCCACTACTGTTCAAGAAGTTAGCAGGATTAACAACTATCGTTTGTGTCTTTGTTGTATCGCCACTTGAAAGTGATGCTGTCATATACCCGTCGCCACTAATGGGGTATTGTCCTGTGCCCCAGTTGTAGAGTTGGAAAGTTGTAGCAACTGAACTCGTGGAAGTTGAACTGTCTATAACCCATGTAAGGTCACTCCACGGTAAAGGCGCAGTTGAATTGCCTATTAACTCAACCTGTGCGGTGTGCTGGTTCGCAGGTGAATAAGTACAGTAGATGCTATATCGACGTTGACTGCCCTGGTCAGCAATTGTGGTTGGCCAGGTGGGATAGTTCCTAGAAGCACGGAAATACTCTGCACCGCTATTGTAGTACATGGTTGCGCTTGTATCAGAAGACTCAATGGCTAAAACATAATTTGTAGATGCAGTTAATGTTGGTTGGGTTATAAAGTTGAAGGTGACCCAGCCGTTGGTTGTCGTTAAGGTCTTTTCCTCCGTTGTTCCAACAATTGCACCACCAGTGCCAGAATAAATGGCGGCTTGCACCTTGAATGTTGTTAGGTAGTTACAGTAGATTGAGTATTGAACAGCGTCCGTTGAAAAAGACGGTGAAGATGGCCAAGTTCCGTAAGATTGACTTAGAGAACGACCGTTACCACCAGTTGCAGAGCTATAGCGTAGATCGCCACTTCCTGTTCCAAACTGGGACCAAACCACCAACACATATTGGGTGTTTGCCGTTAAGGTTGGCGGAGAAGCAAAAATAAAGGTCTGCCAAGCCGCAGAAGCGCTTGCAGGTATAGAGTTTTGGTTGGTTGTAGCAATTAGGTTTCCGCTTGAGTCATAGAGGGCTGCTTTCATGTTCTTGGCGCTTGTTGTGCAGTAAATATAAGCGGATATGCTTTGGGCGACGACTGGATTGGCAGGAGAAGTAAAACGTTGACCCCTAATCGTGTCGATGATTGCACTACCCGAGGAACCGGTGTTGGTGTTCCCGAAAGTATTACTAGAACCTGTGAAACCCAGGTATGCACTTACACTATTTGCTAAACCGTTTGATGCACCTAATGTAAATCTGGAACCTCTGACGTAAGTTAAATCGCTGCTTGTCCCGCCTACTGAGGTGTATCCAAAGTTAGCTGAGCCACCATAGGCTGAACTATAAGAGTGAAAACTAAGGTAATTGCCATCGTTAACTTGCAAATTACCTATGGACCCACTAGCTAATGTGGTTGAGCCGTAGGTGTTGTAGTTTGTGGGGTAGCTTGGCACTTGAGTGATTCCTGAAGCTGCTTCTGTCAAGGTGTCGTAGACATTGTCGGGTCCGTATTGTTGGGCAGTGAAGTTACCATGTGTACCGGTAACGTTTAAGTTGGCGTTATCTACATAGTCCAAATCAGTTCCGTACGCTGTTTTATTCCAAGCAATCGAAGAAGTGAATTGGCTGTAAGATGCGGCTAAAACTGAGAGACCACGGATATCTTCAACTTGAAGCACGTAGGCGTTGCTTGATACTCCTGAAGGCAAGTCAACTATGTAAGTTCCATCTGCATGCGAAATTACGTTGGTAGGAACCGAAAAGTCCCATGTTAAGTTTCCAAACACATATCGGAAGAACTTCAGGTTATTAGCTCCAAGGTTGATTAGTGGTTCACTGTTGTCTGTTAATATTTTGAACTGTGCCTGCGTTGTTGAGTTAATGTTTGATACTTGTACCTCTAATCGACTTGAAGCGGAGTAGCTTACTCCCGTTATTCCTAAACCGTTCAAATCATAAGTGACGTTCATACTACCTTGACTGTAACTATCGTTGGTAAACCAATTCGCTTTAAGCTCCACTTGAGAGGCATTCAACGCCAAACCCCACTCAGGCTTAATAGAACCCAGATTCCCAATGCCGCCATCAAAGTAGTCTTGGGCTAACTTCTGAGCATAAGTCACATTTCCTGTTACCTTTAAAACGGAACCATAATAACCTACAGTAAAACCTAATAGCTGTTTAAGCGCTTGGTTGGTTTCATCTATAGAACTCAAGATTTGAGGTTGTTCTTGGATCGGACTATAGCGAATGGCTGAGTAAGTGCCAATAACTGAAGCGATTAAGACCACTGCAACAAGCAATGCGGCTATGATTGAAAATTGACCTTTGTTGTTCATTCTATACACTCCCCACCAAACCCAACTGTAAAATTACCAATCGCGAAGTGCCCTGTGCTGTATATTCTGATGCATATAATCTAGGTTGATAATATGACAGGAGACCTATGCCTGTGACTCGAACGTCAGGTGTTCGAGTTAATCCTAAGGCTAAGAGTGAACCAGTAATGTTTGATGAACCAGTTGCATAGTGATTGTAAATGGCTCCAGCAAAATAGTCACCAGCCGGGTTGAATATGTTGAGTCCAACTCTAAGGTTGTAACCTGCCAAGGTTGAGTTGGATAAGGCTCTGGTTGAAGTCTGATATGTCGAAGGATAAATTCCATAATAATTGCTCTTATCTAAGACGTTTTGTGTAAATGTGACCTGCCTGTTAGCACTATCAGTAACTGCATTAGTGTTAGAAACATAGGTTTGGTTATTTATACCCTCGAGGAAAGCCCTTGAGCCTCCTGGACCCGTCATTTGCATCCCGTAAATACCCCAACCATTTTGTACACCTGAAAACGCCCCAGTGTTGCTTACATAGTAGAATGGGTAGCCTACTATGCTGGACCAGGTCCAATTGTAAAGGTTTACCCGTTGCCCTAAGTAGTAACTGTAATACGCATACGCGTTCTGGGAATAAGGCGCTTGGCAATAAGTCGTTGGGATAGGTACCGCTTCTCCATAAGTATTGATGACAACCGCGTTCTGAAGAGACTCTCCTTGTAATGGATGTTCCGCTTAAATCTGGGCAAGCTGGGACGTATTTTGAACCATTATAGTGTTAACAAAATATGGCGATAACAGGTTGTAGAGGTCTTGTGCTAAGCTCTGCGCTGTATAGCCTGTAATCCACCATCCATTTGCGTCACTGCAATTCAATATGTAGAGAGTTCCACCGCTGCCTTCACCGATTTTCTGTGGTGTAAAATTAAATGTAACGTTCGAAGAGGCCACAGTGTAAGTCGAAACATCAGAGGTTGAAAGGCTCGCGGCATTTGAGATAGAAGACACATAGCTATAGACTTGCCCATCTTGATCATTGACGTCATAAACTGTTAGATTGTACACTACGTTGGAAGGTAAGGAAGCTGAAAGCGCAACTTGCAGCCCGCTCCAAGCTGTAGCATTATCCGTTTGGAAAGCAGCTCGACTTAAGTCATAATCTGAATCAAGCACCTGCAAGGTCGTGAAAGATAAGCGTCGAAGGTTTATTGGCGAGACTTCTCTTGGCGATGGTAGAACAGTAAAGTATGAAGTCGCAATCACTGCGCCAGAGATAATTATTATAACAAATAGGATTTCGATTGTTCGAATCATTTAACCAGTCCCCGAATATCCTTGCAGATTCCAAAGGCTAAGTTGAGCCTGATAAGCGATACCGCCGACAGTAACTTGCCGAATATCAGTTGTAACCCATTCTTGTCCCGCTGGATTACCGCCAAACTTTAGGGGGAAAGCCAGAGAACCCAACCCCCAAGGCATTAGAACAACCCCACACTGCCCTGAAGTGCTCTTGTAAGTTACAATTAAAATTCCTTCATTATCTGGAACCGTTATGGAAACGTGGTCTGGTTCGCTGCCGGAGGCATAAGATAGATTTCCAACCGCACTTTGTTGGTCTAATTGTACTTGGCGCAATGTGTAATCCTCAGTCAAAATCACAAATGATGCGTTATAACCCAACTTTGAGTAAACTGGAGGCTGTGGAGGCTGACCTATGGAGTCGCTGTGGGTAAGCAAGATTGTTCTGTTTTGGAAACTATCAGTTAAAGGAATCACTGTTTTAGAGAAGCTAGGTGGATTGTTTACGTAGTAGCCTGTTCCTTTGAGTCCATTAAGGTCTGAATATATTATTAGCGCATAAGATTGGCTTCCGCTAGTGATTTGGGGAAATACCAATTGTGCTAATCCCGCTCCATCAGTGGTAGATACATTGTTGACAACTGTGTATGAGGGATAATTACCTGTGCCTGGGTTAACTACCATAAGGCTATAGATTATTGGTGCATTTGCAAGTGGATAACCCGTGCCGTATATGCTAACCTGCATAGTTAGTGGCGAATAATCAGATATTTTTTGAAAATCAAAAGTTAGTGTTGGAGACAGAGATAATTGGAATCCGTAGGTACCATTTATTCCTAGAATCTTGGAAACGGTAGAGTAGTTTACGCTTTCTGTGGAAGGCACAAGTAAGTAGCTGCCTGATCTAACGCTATCATTGCTATAGTATGTGCCAGTTCTGGGATAATAAACAGGCGATTGAGTGGAAACTAACCGCATCAGAGAAAACGAACTCAATTTGTATTGTGAGTAGTCTGGATTCTGCAGCCCAAACCCAATAATTGCACCGTCACTTTTTCCCCAAGTACTAGGTATACCTGGATTCAAGAGTACGTTATCTAAGAGGTCACTGGTTTTAGTAGACAACACCTTGTGACGTTCGTAGGTAATCCCGGTCTGCATGCTTTGGCTGAAAAGACCAATAAATATCGTGATAGCTGCAATAAATATTATCAGGGAAATCATATGGTCGATTGATCCACTCGCCATATTGTTATGTTCCTCCGAAGGATAGCAAGATAGAATTAGACGTCTTGTGGGCGACTATGCTAAGTGAATGCGCAGTGCTATTGAAGGCCAAGTTTTCTTGCCAGTCAACATTTTGTCCAAGCGTCACTAATGTTGAAGTTTGGTCTTTGGTGCCTAACAGCTTGAGCGTGACGTTCATTATTTGGATTGAGGTTTCAAGGTTATTCGCATGACTTAGGGTCGTTGTGTAAACATGTCCTTCTATTAATTGTGGTGTATCTAAGGTGATTGACATTGTACCGTTGGGAATTGAGGCGTGATTCATAGTGTAGTATAGCTGCTGGATAGAACTGCCGATGTGCCCTGCCGTTTCTTGGAGTTGAAGTGTCATGCTGGAATCCGCCCAAGTGTTCATGATTACTGAGGCGGCTATAGGGAAAAGGAAGATCTGTAGAATAAGGACAGGAATCATTATCATGTATTCAATGGTTATCGACGGCACGATTCAACCTCCATAGTTTTATACCTGCCCTATCGTAACAACCACTTTGCCAACATAAAATTCAACAACTGAGTCAGCTGGCAGCCTCGGAGTGGAAGTATTATTGAGTGTTATAGTATTGCTTTTGAAGTTGAAAAAAGAAGAATCAAATCCAAGAGACGCTCCCTGAGGAAAACTCACACTTATAATTACTTGGTCAACGTGATCTTGAGTTACTTTCGATATACCATTACCTGTTAAAGTTATGGATTGGGATCTGTAGAGGTTTGTACCGTTTTCAAGGTCTGGAAGATAGAACTTAAAGTAGTTCGTTGACCCAGTGGTTGATGTTATAGTTGAAGTAAGAACCCTCATTGTCGGAACTAAAACGATTCGCGCGTAGCCACCGTCACTCATAGGCAATCTCTGTTCACATATAACTTGGCTTATCGGCGCTGTTGAATCAGACAGGAGAAATGAGCTATTGGAAGCAAATGGAACGCGTGCGAACGAGTTGTTGCCCAAAGAGTAGTAGCCCACAGGCATATTATACAGGATTATTCCTGTCTTGCCGGACAAACTTAGATTCTGCCATACCCCTGAACTGTATTGAACTTGAAAAGTGTAGTTAAGCGCAACTTCTTGGAACTTCATGTTGCCATACTTGCTTGAAAAACTGACTGTTTGAGTACGACCCACTGTCCAAGCGATGTCATCAATTTGTTGTCCCGTAGTTTGCATGAATTGCTTGTTTGTGTTGTATTCGTTCTCTGCCATCTTCGTTCCTAACATGTTGTTTGCGTAAGTCATTGCAACTAGAATCATGGCGACTCCGGCAGCCATCATTATGACCGTTGAGATAGCTGGGCTAGCTGCCCTCTTATCTTTCCGAAAGCTTCTTTGACTATTTCGCATTGTCATCGCTCCTTATCCTAGTTTTACGAATTGCGGAATCAACTTGGCAGCTACTATTGAGATTAGGACAAGTATGGCAGCATGCTTAAAGCCCGCTCCAACGGATTCTTCACTGATTTTTCCTGCAACAATACCGATGAGATAGCTGTTGAAGATAACAGATGAGATGAATACTACCTGCATCAGACTGTTATCCTGTGGAGCGGAGTTCACCCCAGGCACAGTTATTCCGGTGGTTAATCCCATCATCATTATGGTAGTCGCCACCAGCAGAATCGAGGCTAAGTAAGGCATGAATACGTAGGGGCGGACATTCATTTTCTTTTCTTTTTCCACTTCTTGAGTTAGATTGTTGAACCGCGCTAAAGACTCGATCATAGCGATGGTTCCGCCTCCCACATCTATGGTCTCGACTAGCAGAAACATGACGATTTGCACCATCCAACTTTGTGTCCGGTGAAGGAATTTCATCATGACGTTCTTGATGGGGATGCCCCAGGAAATCTCGGTGCTGATTTTTCTAAGTTCCTTAGTGAAAGTGCCATAGTCACGTTTAGAGAGGCTTTCGATGCATTTTTCCGGTGAGAGCCCAGTTTTTCTCACTTCGGTGAGGTCTCGTAGGAAGTTTGTGACTCCTTGTTCCATGCTATTTTTGACTTTGGCTAATTTAATGTGTACCATTGCGGCTGGTGCGGCAGAAATGAACAATGACACAGCTAAGGCTATTGGCAAGTCAACTCCTATCGCTTGCAACTGAGTAAAGATTGGAAGCTGAGTTGCGCCCAAGAAGTTGGTGAGAAGCAGGAACACGATTACAGCAACTACACTGAATATACCGAATATTTTGTATGGACGCATTTCCATAAGGGGTGTTTTCGGCTGCATGCTATGCGCGAGATAGATGAACATTACTGAAAGCATAGGCGTGAAAATGTAAGTGTACAGCAGTATACCTGAGAACTGTGATATATCAGCAGTTGAGCTGACTCCACTCTGGATGCCATTTACAGCAAACAGAATGTAAAAACACAATGACATCATAACCATAACGATTATGAAAGTTTCCAGCAACATGCCTAGACGTTCAGCAGCCGCTTTAACCCTTAGTGCACGTATTTTGAAGATATCTTCTGCTTTGCGTTCAAGATAGTGTCCGATGTCGCCGCCTATAATGACCGTGGAGGCGTAGCCGCCCAAAAAATCCTTGAAGATGTCAAGCGGAGTCTTTTTTGCAGCTATATCAAGGGCTGAAAGTGGATCAACGCCGAAGATTTCCACATCTTTTATGATGTCTCTTGCTTCCTTACTCATCGTAGGCATAAGGTCAACTTGAGTTAAACGTTTGAAGCTAGTATAGGGTGCTATACCACCTGACGACATAACACTGATGTATGCTGCCGCAAAAGGCATTTCGCGCTCCAGACCAGAGGATCTATCACTGGCATTGTTCATTGGAACAATCAGAAAACCTACGATAACAAAGAGAGGCAGGAAAGCTAGGGCAAGAATGGGTAAGAACCCAAAAGTTAAAGCCACCGCTACCGCGAAAATCGATACAGGCAGGGTTAACAATGCAACGAAGAACATAAGTGAGATGTATGTTTCAGGGTAAATTCTCACTCGACCCTTCTCTAGCGTACCTTTGACTTGTGGAAAGACGTTTTTCAGAAAATATGGAGCGAAGCGGCCGAAAAGACGAAATGACCAGGCTTCGAACTTATTTAGCATTGGCAACTGGTTTAGCCTCCTCACTTTCAACTGTTCTTTGGTAGAACTCTTTTGGTCTAGCATAGTATTCGGCGATGATTGAGGCGACTTCTTTGTAACTCCGTATATTACTCATTATCATCCAATGCAACACATCCCTTCTGCGATTCAACTCATCAACAAGTTGTTCACGCGTTATTCCTAAGCGCTCTGCATAGTTAGTGAGCAAGAAGCTGGAAGCTATATCGACCGTCTGCTGGTCTTTGATTGGATCCCACTTGAATGGATTAACGTATTTTTCGGAATCAATGATTTCGTTGACTGATAGTATTCGGCGGTAAGCTTTCTTTTCGCCATTCTTTACTAAGTGAACACGTTGAACGGACATGACTATGTTCATTAACGGGATATACGCTGGCGAAATGTCCATGGGCTTTTGAGTGAGACGCCTGATTGCTGACTGAACGTTTTCAGCGTGCATTGTACACATGCCACCGTGACCTGTGGCTAGAGCCTGGAATAAGACGTATGCTTCTTGGCCTCGGACTTCGCCTACAATCATCAAGTCAGGGCGATGTCTCATGCATGTCTTTACCAAGTCAAATAATGCAACTTCTCCGACACTGCTTCCACCTAAGCCGTAACTTTGTCTCGCGATGAGTGAGACCCAGTTTTCATGGGACAAGTTAAGTTCAGCGGTTTCTTCGATAGTCATAATCTTGCTACCTGGCTTAATCAGGCAGCCCAAAGCGTTTAGCGCGGTTGTTTTGCCCGCTGCGGTTCCTCCTAGAACCATGACAGAGGCGCGGTTTTCTAGGCAAATCCAAAGGTAAGCTGCCATTTCTTCGGTGAAGGTGCCGATGTTGATTAGGTCAATTATTGAGTAGGGGTCTTCGCGGAATTTTCGGATGGTATAGGCAGTGCCAAATGGCGTAATTTCCCGTCTGTAAGCTACTGCTAAGCGGTGTTTTCCTGGAAGCGAAGCGTCAACGATAGGGAAGGCGCTACTGACATGTTTGCCTGCCATGTGAACCAGTTTGACGACCAGATTATCTAGGTCCTCGTCACTTTCAAACTGCAGGTTAGTTTCTATGCTTTCGAAGACGCGGTGCCAAATGTAAACGGGTTTGTTTACTCCGTCGCAGGAAATGTCTTCAATGTTGGGGTCCCTCATTAACGGATCGATTTTACCAAAACCGACTAAATCGCGTTCAGCATGATAGAGAATTTTGTACCAAGAAACATCAGGAAGCCAACCGAGGCTGATTCGGTATTTATCGACGATTTTTTTGGCTTCTTCAGCGAAAAACTTTCTGGGGTCAGCTATTTCCTCTTTTGGGGATTCGATTTCAGCCAGCAAGATTTCTAGGATGCGGTTGTATATTCCGCGTTCCATTGGGTCAAGCTGGAGCTCATCGAGAATATATTTGTGTTCGCCCGTTTTGGGGTCTTGGACTATTGCTACCTGGGCGAATGGTTCATAAAGTGAGTATTTGTCAATGATTTTTATGCCTTTTTGAAGCGTTTTGGCTATGGGGATTGGTTCTGGTTCGGCTTTTTTCTTTTTAAGATTTAGGTTGAGTTTAAGTTTTATTTTTGGAATCTTAAGGTTTATTTTTGGAATTTTAAGTTTTATTTTAGGGAGTTTTATGTTTTTTATACGTGCTGTGGCGTTTGCCAGGAAGCTTTTTTTGTTTATTTTTGATTTTTGGGGGCTTTTGTCAGCTTTACTGGATCGTTTTAGTTTGGTAATTGTTTTAGCTATTGATTCTTTGATTGATTGTTTGAGGTTGAGTTTTGACATTGTTGGGCCCTTTAACTTGTATTTTGGGCTTCCAATCGCTATTAAATATTATGTCTCACTAAACAGTATTGTCAATCTGTTCGACACATACACAAGTCAAACAAAAATAACCTACAAACAAAACCATTTTTAATCCCCCAAAACACCACATACATACGGCAAAGGAAGAATAACCCGTGAATCAAACCCAAAAAATCATCAACCAAGCCAAAAAAGAAGGCAGAAAAGCACTCTTAGAAACCGAAGCCAAAACCATCTGCGCCGAATACGGCATCCCAGTCACCAAATTTATGCTCGCAAAAAGCGACAAAGAAGCCGCAGCACAAGCAGACCAGATCGGCTACCCCGTCGTTTTAAAAATTGTTTCCCCAGACATCATCCACAAAACCGAAGCTGGCGGAGTCATCGTTAACCTCAAAACCGCCGCCGACGTCGCCGCAGGCTACAAAAAAATCATCGAGAACGCAGCCAAGTACAAAGCGGACGCAAAAATTGTAGGCGTCTTGGTGGCAGAGATGGCGCCTCAGTCAACAGAGGTTATCGTGGGAGCGGTCAAGGATCCGCAGTTTGGGCAAACCGTCATGTTTGGCCTCGGCGGCATTTTTGTTGAGCTCTTAAAAGATGTGAACTTCCGCGTTGCCCCACTAACTGCCGATGACGCGAAAGAAATGATAATGCAACTTAAGGCTTATCCGCTTCTCAATGGATACAGAAACACGCCGCCAGCAGATATCGATGCCCTAGTCGCCATACTATGCAATACATCACATCTAATCATGGATTACCCCGAAATCAAGGAACTCGACCTAAACCCAATCATGGCTTACTCTAAAGGCGCAAAAACAGTCGACGCACGAATAATACTAGAATAAATTATCATTTTTCTTCATTTTCTGTCTTTCTTAGTGTTTATTCCATCTTTAAGAAAATCAGCTTCCTAATTAATTTTTAGTGCACACACATTTTTGCAATTGCGCTAATAGTTAAAGGCAGAGTAGTCATTATTGTTTTGTACATAGTTCATCAAGGATTTCTTTAGCTCGGTCCACGCGGACTCTGCGTTCCTTAACCATCCGCTCCGCCACTAAATCGATCATTGCGTCTTTGGCGCCTGCTGTTACCGCGATGTTTCTTGCGTGGAGGGACATGTGACCACGTTGAATGCCTTCACTTGACAGTGCACGAAGTGCAGCCAAGTTCTGGGCTAAACCCACAGCAGCGAGGACTTCACCGAATTCGTTGGCGGACTTCACGTTTAGAATTTTCATGGCGATGCGTGCGATTGGGTGGGTTTTAACTGCTCCTCCGATTAACCCGACAGCCATCGGCAACTCGATTGAGCCTTCTAAGTCGCCGTTTTTATTCTTTACCCATTTCGAGAAGGAGGTGTAGGGTCCGTTGAACGCTGCGTAAGCGTGTCCGCCTGCCTCGATGGCTCGGTGATCGTTGCCTGTAGCTAAGACAACGGCGATTATGCCGTTCATAGCTCCCTTGTTGTGGGTAGCCGCTCGGTATGGGTCAGCTGCTGCGAAAGCAGATGCATAAGCGATTCCATCTACGACTGTTTCCCCACCAACGGCTTCTTTGGGAACGGTACACCATGCTTTGGCAAGACGTTTAACAGCCAAGTTAGATATGATTCGCAGGTAAACTTGTCCGCCGGTAAGCTGCTCAATCATCGGAGACACCGCTTCAGCCATCGTGTTAACAGCGTTGGCACCCATAGCATCTCGGCAGTCAACAAACAAGTGCACGATTAGCATTTGCCCCATCGTAGTTTCGATGACTCGGGCGTCGAGGTCTTTAGCTCCGCCACCAAACGAGTTAAGGACGGGGTCTTGATCGTTTGCTTTTTTGAGAATATCAACTTTGGCACCTAAGACCTGTTTTTTTGCTGTTTCAGCATCTTTGATTTTTACCACTTGGATTTGCCCAATCATCACAGGCGCTGTGCTACTTGTGTGGAATCCTCCACCGTCACGAACCATTTTAGCGGCGTAGCTGGCGGCTGCAATTACACTTGGCTCTTCGGTAGCCATCGGGATGAGGTAATCTTTTCCGTTGATTTGGAAGTTAACTCCTATCCCCATTGGTTCAGGGAAGACGCCGATGACGTTTTCAACCATGTGGTCAGCCACATCGATAGGCAAAGAACCGGTATTTTCTAATAAACGAACTTCATCCTCGGTTAATCCTGCAAAATCTTTAATGATCGCGAGCCGCTCTTTCGGCGGAAGCTTATAGAAGCCTGAAATTACTGATGACTTAGCCATGTTTCTGTCACTTAGCATGTGAGTGTCTGGTTTTCTGCTTTTAAACTTTAACCAACCCTTACCCCAAAACATTATGCTTACAGGGTAGTTTGACCGTTAGTTCTGGGCATGGCAACCGCGCAGACGCCTAAGCGCTTGTTGATTTCCTTTGCTAAAGCGTCTCCGTTGCTCCTGTAATTGTCAGTAATAACTTGCTTTGCCCCAGAGCGCCTTACATACTCGATTAATCCGTCAAAGTCTGAGTGGTCACTAAGCGCCACTAAATGTTCTCGGTCACCGATTTGCCTGCAGGGCGAATGAAACTCCCAGCCGCTCACACAAATCCGAGCGTTACGCAATCCCACGTGCTGACGTTGATTCATGTGATAGAATGCTACACAGGGCAAGTTATCGTCGAGCAGTTCATGCCCCTCCTTGTCGGTGGAAAGCGAGAGGCAACCCAAATTCATCCCATGTTTCTCGCAGACCTTAGTAACCTCATAAACTCTTTCAGGCATAACAAAAGGAACCGCAACATCCGCATTTCTGAGAAGCTGCATGATTTCTTGGAGTTTACCATGGTAACCGAAAACATAGACGGCGCCGCCGCGCAAGCGCTTCTCAATCATAGAAACCAAAAGCTCGCGTACGTCAACTCTAAAGTTCCGTCGACAAGAGGGATTTCCATAAGTAGCTTCAACCACTAACACGTCGCAGTCCACAACTGGGGTGCCTTCAAGCCTAAAATCGCCAGTCCAAACAATACGTATTCCACCAGCATCCTCAACTAACACCTGGCATGCACCCAAAATGTGGTCAGCTTTTAGGAGGCTGATTTTTTCGCCGCCGTATTTGAGAACTTTCCCGTATTCTAAGGTCTTAACTGAGGGGGTATCTTTGAGTTTAAGCGAGCCGTTGAGGGTTTCTGTAAGGTCACGGGTGGCTTTTGTCATCAAAACCTTCTCACAACGCTTCAAACTGCTTCGTAAACCGTTAAGGTGATCAGCATGTGCATGTGTCACAACCCGTAGAGGTCTTGAAGGGTCATGTGCATCACAGGCGACATTGTCACCTAACAAAACAGCGCCACTCTTAGTAACCAATGCCCTTTCCGCCAAACCTTATCCTTCTCTAGTTTTTTCTGCCAGCCACTCGACTAGTTGCTGGGGATGCTCTGCTTCAATATCTATCTTTATAGGTCCCAAAGGTGACTCCGCTGTCTCTTCAGAAAAGGACACATGCCCTGCAAACGCTACCTGCTTGTTTAAACAGAAAGACACCATGTTGCCTCTGATTGATTTGAAAAGTAGTCTTCTTGCTGCATCACGGATTCGGTCGTTATGGAACATGTTACGAAGTTTTATTAGAGAATCTTGACCTTTTGCAGTCGCAATTAAGGAACTACCTTTAACCGAGGGTTTGACGGTCATGCGTTACATTGTCCAAAACATTATTGACTGCTACCTTAACGTTGTCTTCGCTTTCTGTCGGGTAGATTTCGGTTTGAGCAAAAACTGTTATTTCCATTTCCCCTCAATCCTTTCCAAAGATTCCTTAACCTTAGCTTTAACATGCTCGAAGCTATTATCGTTCACTATCACGTGTTCAGCCATTGCTATAACATTTCCCAAACCAACTCCAAGCTCGCGCATATCTCGTTCCTGGAAGACTTTCCATTCAGCTGGATCGTCGCTTCGACGTCGGTTGGATAGACGACTAAAACGTGTTTGGGGAGATGCATGAACTGCTACTAAGCTGAATTTAGCAAAGTGCTCCTTGAAGATATCTACTTCGAAAAGGCTTCTTAACCCGTCAACAAGAACTTTTAGACTGCGCTGTTCTTCAATTTTCGGAACACATTTTTGAGCGATAACATAGTTCCCACTTTCCTTTCTTAGTTCAAGCATGACGCTTCCCACATTTTGGGGTGTTAACTCCAAGCCACGTTTGAGTGTCTCTTGTCTAATCACATCACCCATAACTACAATGGCATAACCCATCTCATGTGCCACATCGACTACGATGGATTTACCTGAGCCAGGCATCCCCGCTAAACCAATAACAAGTTTGTCAGTGTCCACGTTAACTTACCCTTTTTTGGTTGTATAGCAGCATCCTTGATTAAAAAGCATTTATGAGGGTTATGTGTTAAAAATACTAGAAGGAACAATTAATGTCTGAGCAAATAAGAAGCTTCATCGCTTTCGATATGAAAAACGACAGTGTACTAAACAGGCTTGCCGCTGCGCAAAAACTGTTGATTCAAACAAACGCAGACCTAAAACTTGTAGAGCCATCTAACATCCACATTACGCTTCGTTTTCTTGGTGCTATCAGTCCAGAAATGGTAGAGAAACTCCATGCTGTCATGAAGAATGTGAAGTTTAGCCCTTTCAACATTAGGCTGTCAGGGCTTGGTGTGTTTCCAACTCTTAATTATCCAAGGGTAGTTTGGGCAGGAATAACAGACGGCGCACAACAGCTGACAAGCATCTTTGAGCAGCTTGAACCCCAAATTCACGAACTTGGCTTCGCGCCAGACCCCAATGGGTTTACGCCGCATCTAACTATTGCACGAGTCCGCTCAGGCGCCAACAAACAACGGCTGGTTGATTTGGTTCAGAAACAAGAGAACTATGATTTCGGCATCATAAGAGCAGATTGCCTACGGCTCAAAAAAAGCCAGCTCTCACCCAAAGGTCCAATTTACTCAACACTCAAAGAATACTGTCCTTAGAATGATACAAATGGAGAAGGAAATAGAATCTCTAACTAAGCAGGTTTTACAGAAAATAACTCCTACAAAAGCCGACTACGCCAAAGTAACTGCGTTAACAAAAGCGTTAGAGCAAAAAATCAGTTTAGCCTGTCAACAAGAAGGAGTAAAAGCCACCGTTCGCGTAGAAGGCTCTGTTGCAAAGGACACTTGGTTAAGTGACAGCCTTGACATCGACATTTTCATGCGGTTGCCTAAATCTATTCCCCGCAAAAGCTTAGGTGATGTTGGGCTGAAGATTGCTAAAAAAGCAGCCGGCGACGCCGAGCAGCTTGAACGTTTCGCTGAGCACCCTTACCTTGAAATCTTCTTAGAGGGTCACCGAGTCGACATTGTTCCCTGCTACGACGCAAAGCCAGGAGAGTGGCAAAGCGCAACGGACCGAACACCCTACCATACCGACTACATCAAAACCCATTTAGGTAAGCAGTTGCTGGGCGAGGTTAGGCTTCTCAAAAAGTTCATGCAGGGCATAAATGTCTATGGCGCAGAGATTAAGGTTGGAGGTTTTAGCGGTTACCTCTGCGAGCTTCTGATTATGAAGTTTGGATCTTTCACCGAAACTGTGCGTGCCTTCGCCCGTTACAATCGGCGAGTCGTAATTGACCTGGGGGGCTTTTATGCAGATAGAATAAAAGAACTCTCACTGCTCTTTCCCGAACCTCTGGTTATCGTTGACCCTGTTGACAAAGGAAGAAACGTGGCATCTGCAGTGCAGCCCCAAAAACTCTACACTTTTATCGGCGCATCAAGAGCATTTCTGAAAAAACCAAGCCAAGACTTCTTCTACCCGCCCAACCCAATGGTTTTGTCACCTGAGACATTGAAGAGTCAATTGACCAGCCGTAGCTCATCTATCATTTTTTTGGTCATAGGTGAGTTAAAGGCTGTCCCTGATGTTTTGTGGGGGCAACTCTATAGGTCAAAGCGTTCGTTGCGCACGCTTCTTGAGCTTAACGATTACAATGTCCTTAAAGACGATGTCTGGAGCAACGAGAAAACCCTCAGCGTCTTTGTCTTTGAGCTTGAGGCGCAGGTGCTGCCTGACATCAAAAAGCATTTAGGTCCGCCGTTGGATCGGGAAGCTGAATGCGAAAAGTATCTAACTAAATATACAAAAAGTAAACAGGTAATTTCTGGTCCTTACATAGAAGACGGACGCTGGATAGTTGAGTTGCCACGAAAAACCACCGATGCCGCTACGCTTCTAAGAGAAAAGCTGGTGGATGGAGGCAAAAACAGCGGCATCGCTGATTTGATTGCAAAAACAATCAGTGAAAATTTCAGAGTACTCATTAACAACGAAGTGATAGAAGTTTATAATAAAAATGGAGAGTTTGCAGAGTTCCTCACTGATTTCTTGTTCGGCAAGCCCTTTTGGCTAAGGAACTCGTAAACTTCGGCTTCTTGAGCGATTATTGGGTTACGGAGTGGTACCAGCTGATAATGTATTCTGGCAGATTAAGTCCTCGTTCGCCTAGCCTTTCCGCAAGTTTCACTGGCAACGGGCTTAGCACGTATGCGGCTCTAGTATAGAAACGTCTTGGCGTAGATGGCTTGACTTCTTCAGGCAAAATGATTTTGAGGTCAGCTTTCTTGGCGAGTGTGGAGTCTTTGTTGCCAGTTATGGCGAAGACAGTTCCCGCCGAATTTTTTCAGTACATCCGCCCATATGATGACTGGACGGGTTTCACCTGAGAACGATAGCAAAATCTCGAGGTCGCCCGCTCTTGGATGGGGAGTGTTAACGCCTCTTGTGATGTATACGTTGTCTCCGAGGAAGCTTTTGATGTGGAAAAGTCTTACTCCTGTCATTTTGGCGATTTCGTTTCCTGTGCCTTTCCCACCTAGGAACACGTTAGTCCGTTTCTCCATGATGTCTACGAGTTGAGCGTAGGTTTCTGAGTTGACGTTTGCGTCTATCATGTCGCCGACTTTCTCGAATTCTTCTTCACAGAGACGGAAGACGTCGCCGACTTCAAGGTTACAGAATATAGCTTCGATCATACTATTGAGAAGTTCAAGTGTACCAAGTTCAAAGATGTCGCCCATCATTCCGGTTTCAGCGTATTCTTGACCGGGTTTGGATTTGCCGCGTCCTTTAAGTTGAACAACTTGGCCGTATTTGGCGGTTATTTCCGCTAAAGGAGAGTCCACCGCAGATGTTAAGAGCCCCATGGAGAAATGGGTGGATTTCTTCTCTTCGATATATTGGGCTAGGTCTTGTGCCATGACAAGTGGGTCGTCGCTGTAGCCACTGCCTGAGTTCATTAGAAGCAGGATTTTTTTGTAGCGACGTCCCAAGTAGGCTGCGGCGTCGTACATACTTTTACCTGGAAACCCAGGATCGTCAGGTGTTAAGACAACTTTATTTCGCCAACCTGCTTGGCTTAATGCTATCTGGCTCATAGCAGCATTTAATGAGTAGAGAGATCGTCCTGACCCTCCGCAGATAACACAGTCCGCCGCCTTCAGCTCCTCATAGAGGGGTGCAAGTTCTCTTTTTTTGATAGCCATAATGTTTTCTTGGATTTTGTTAACATATCCAATTGTACTGATTTTGCTTTTAATAGCAACGCGCACCTTCAGTGCACACACAATTTCAGTGATTCTCTATATTATCCTTGCGCTTGCATGAATAGAAATAGGTCAACTGGTTAAGACTCTAACAGATGTTAACGGTTCTTTGTTAATTTTTTTGCTCGAACCCTAATTACAACTGCCACAAGAATAACGAATGCTAACAGTAATACAGTAAATATGCCAACGTAGTGCTGAAGAAAGAAAGACAAATTTTTGTATTCATTATTGAAGCTAAAATGAGCAACAGTCACGTTACCCGTCTTGTCCCACACAAGTACTGAGTCGTCAGGCAAAAGGCGCCAATTTTGACCAAGAGGCAAAAAAACGCTGTCCGCAACGATAACACTCCACTCATCACTTGAAGATCGAGAAGCATTCAACCCCAGATTTACGGTCTGATTGCCTGTGCCCTCTGCATAGTAACTTAGTAAATCAACTGGAAAAGAGTAATTTACAGAAATGTAAGTCCAGACAGTAACATTAGAGTTTTTAGCCGATATTTTTAGCTCTCCCGAACCCTGCGTGGCGTTGAGTCCCAAGAAACTAAGATTTTGAGAAAACAGCGTTAAATTCTTAAAAGTCCAGAACCCGTTTTCCAGCGTCGCTGCTGAATAGGAGCCGTTTAGGGCAAACCTTATGGAACTGTTGTATTGGGGAATGCTGAATTCATCTGCGGTGGTGAAAGCCGTTTGGGTTTGAGCTTGTGTAATGGCGCAAAACTGTGGGTTTGCCAAGAGACAAAACAGCACCAAGATGATCACCGCCCAAACCGCCTTTCTGTTAGCTACCAAAGTCTCACATGCAATAGAGAAGCTATTTGTAATTAGCTATAAGGTTTTTTAACGCAGTTCTACTTTTTAGTTTAGCTACAGCAAACATCATAAAAAATATAGCTTGACCGCTAAATGTTTATATCAAAAAGAAACGTCAAGCCCAGAAGGTTAGTGAAATAATGTCTTCTGAAAACGCTGAAAAATTCCAGTTCCTAGTCAAATTAGCCCTCGAAAAAGGAGCCGCAGACGCAAAAATCATCCCAACCGACAAAGTCGTCGTAGAAGACCGCGTTGTCCTCAAATGCAAAGTCGGCTGCAACCACTACGGCAAAACCCTCGCCTGTCCACCATACACGCCAACAGCAGAGGAATTCCGCAAAATCGTCTCAGAATACAGCTACGCCATGTTCATGAAGTTCACTTCCAACGCACAAGCTGAACCCGAAGTGCTAGCAAAGCTAATGGTTGCCGAATCGGACCCAACTGTCTCTAAAGAAATTAGGGAGAAAGCGGCCAAGTTTTGGCAGGACTGGAAAGACGACAAACGCAAAATGCTCCAAAGCGTCGTGGATTTGGAGAAAGCCGCGATGAACAAAGGGTACAGTTTAGCATTATCGTTTGTTTCTGGGCATTGTCAACTTTGTGAGAAATGCAACACTGAAACAAGGATTTGTCGACATCCTGAATTAGCTCGTTGGTCTGAAGACGCAATTGGAGTTAACGTAAAGAAAACCGCAGCCAATGCCGGGATTGTAGTAACTTTCCCATTCGCTAAGAATCCAGAATCCTTCGCAATATTACTCATAGATTAGACATTGGCAGACTGGAAAAGGCCAAATAATCTAAGAGTTAACTGAAAAGCCATGAAGATTCTGCTTGACCAAATTTACGTTGGCTTGAAGGAATACTTGGAGACTTTGAACATCAAGTTTTAACTGTGCAGGAAGCGGGTTTGAAGAGCGTTAAAGATTACGATGTAAAATGTTTTTCTAGCTTAACGATCGCTAAGATTGTTGACCAAAAAAATTAGAGAATTGCACCTTTAGACGTTAATATGCCGCAGGTACTTATTCCAAAGATATGAAGCCGCATAGCCCGCTACTGCACCCGTTACCGGACCCATAAACAACACGAGTGCATCGAGCATTTGACTTCTTTGAACAAATAAACTGACAATAGAAAACCCTTCTGATTTGATGTATTGGGGAAAAATCGCGAATGCTGAATAGCTGGAAACAGCAATCAACAGGGTGCTTACAGCCATCGCGGCGATTAACCTGTTTTGGTTAACGCCCTGAGGAGTACCTCTGATTTTGAAGGCGAACAGGAAAAGATCAACAAAAACGCCGAAGAGAAAAGCAAAAAAGAATGTGAAGGGACCAAGAGCGGGACTGACTAACGCTGTTAACAGCCCGCCGACTGCACCAACGTACATGGCACCTACTTTTGGGATGAACAGTGCGCTTAATGCGAGCAGGATAGCTTGAACGACAATGATTATGTAGTTGAGTGGAGGAGGCAGGAACATGTTGGTGACAAAGATTATGGCGCCGAAGAGCGCAATTATGAATAGTCGTTGGAGCCTCTGCATCGATGTACCCCTCTGGTGTATAGGAGGTTACTTTTCCATCTAAAAAGCTTAATGTTAACAAAAATTTTCGTTTGCTGCGTGAACTGCGAAAGAAAGATAAGCATTCGTATAGGTAATGATATTGTAGGAATTTTTGTGAAATGTGACCAATGTGGATTGAATCTTGAAGAAAACGAGGTTAATTATTTACAAGGCAAAGTTCTGTGCGAAGATTGTTGCTTTGAACTTATGAATCCACCAAAAGTATGTGACCCTTTAGCAGTATCATCTACTTTATCGGTTCGCAAGCAATTGGGTCAAACTGGAACCGAAGGCTTGACCGAGCTGCAAAAAAAGATTTATGAAAATGTTGTAAAAAGGGGAAAAATCAGCAGGGAAGAATTAATAAACAGCTTGAATTTGACTCCTGAGAAGATGGAACGGGAATTTGCTATTTTGCGTCATTGTGAGCTTTTGCGAGCGTTCAAAGAAGGCAAAATTGTTTACTTTGGAAAATTTTCATCTTAACCCGAGTTGTTTATCAGCTTTTCATAAGCGCGCACAAATTTTAACGGAAAGTTATAAATTAGCAAGATGCAATAGTGGATAGCATATAATAATTAACTAATAGATGTAAAATTGGGGATAAGGGAAAATGAGCACTCACGCAGAGGATTTGAAACTTCGTTTAATGACAATCGAGTTGCTTAGAACAGCAAAATACAAACGCAACATCACCTATAGGGAGTTAGCCACAAAAACAGGCTTGCCAGTCACCGTGCTTAGCCGCTATGCAAAAGGACATGTCCTCCCAAACACAACCCGAGCCAAACAACTCTGGCGTGTCCTAACCAAACTTGTCGGTCTAGAAGCGGAACTTCGCAGCAGAATAAAATTCGACGACATAGGCTATTTTGACAATACCGAAATCGTCGGCGACTACAACATCCTCCAACAAGCTGCAAACCACGCCCTCGCCAATTTCGCAGGCAAACGTGTTACCAAAATATTAACTGCAGCCGTCGACGGCATCCCCTTAGCCACCATGGTCGCCAACTCGCTAGGTGTAAACCTTATCGTTGCCAAACGCAACAAGGAAGTCGGCGTCAAATCTTTCATAGAAGAAACCTACATTTTAGGTCGCGATTCAGGTGTCACCGTAACCCTCTACATTCCCAAAGAATCGATTAAGAAACGTGACAGCGTACTGATTGTTGATGACATGATCAAGAGCGGTGAAACCCAAGAGGCACTAGTGAATCTTGTTAAGAAATCGAAGGCTGAAGTTTCAGGCATCTTTTCACTCATCGCTGTCGGCGAAGAATGGAAGAAACGGCTAAAGTCAGGCGAAGACTCACCCGTCGAAGTCGTCACCCACCTTAAATCACCCTTTGATACATCAGCTTAAGTAAAACTTAAGCCAACCTTTTCTTCAATTAACCAATGTTGGGTGGTAACGATGAATAAAATAGGCCACATAACTCTGCTTGTAAAAGAAATAGATGAAGCCTTAAAATTCTACACGGAAAAACTCGGATTCCAGAAACGCCAAGACCTCACATTGGGACCAATGCGTTGGGTCACCGTTTCGCCCAAAGACCAGATGGACCTTGAGTTAACCTTTATTTTGGCTGATAGCGAAGAAAAACGTAGAGCGCTGGGAAAGCAGGCAGGAGACCATGTGTTCCTCACATTGGAGACAGATGATTGTCGAAAAGAGTACAAGGCGCTTAAAGCTAGAGGCATTAAATTCTACGGCAAACCCCAGGTGCAAGCTTGGGGCATTGACGTGGTTTTGGAGGATCTCTACGGCAACCTGTTTGATTTAGTTCAACGGTTCAAACCACATTGATAGAAAATCCTTAAAACAACCATCCCCAACTAACCGTTAACACTGAAGTTACATTTGAGGTATGTACATGCGGATGATTAAGTGGCAAAAGGGAACCGTCATAACACTGGACCAAACCAAGCTCCCCCTCCAAGAAGTCACTCTAGAAATTAAAACCGTTGATCAGATGGCAGAAGCCATTAAGATGCTCCGCGTTCGGGGCGCGCCGCTTTTGGGTGCAGCTGCAGGGTTTGGCGTGGCATTAGCAGCGTACAGTTCTGAGGCAAAAGATAAGGCTAAATTGATGATGGAATTGGAAACTGCAGGCACCATTATCAAAAGACAAAGACCCACAGCTGTGAACCTATTTTGGGGAATTGATCGCGTCTTAACCATGGCGCGGAGCTTTTCAGGGACCGCAGATGAACTAAAGGTAGCTGTAATCATGGAAGCACAGAAAATCGCTGACGAAGATGCGGCTCAGAACCACGCAATAGGCAAGAACGGCTCGGTTCTCATTAAAGACGGTGATACCATCCTAACACATTGCAACGCAGGTGAGTTGGCAACGGTTGAGTATGGAACCGCTCTTGGAGTGGTTCGATCAGCGTGGGAAGAGGGCAAAAAAATCAACGTCATAGCAGACGAAACCCGCCCGCTCCTGCAGGGTGCGAGACTCACAGCCTACGAGCTAAAACGCGACGGCATCCCAGTCACCCTTATCACTGATAATATGGCAGGCTATATCATGAGCAAAAACCTAGTCAACTTGGTGATTGTTGGCGCCGACCGAATCGTGCAGGATGCAGTCTTCAACAAGATAGGCACATACAGTGTCGCAATTTTGGCTCATGAACACAGAATCCCATTCTATGTAGCTGCGCCCAAATCCACTTTTGACCTCTCCCGAGAGGCCGCCGACATCGAAATAGAAGAACGCAAACCTGAAGAAGTTACCCACATCGGAGGCATCCAAGTTGCACCCCACGGCGTAAAGGTTATGAATCCCTCTTTCGATCCGACACCCCTCAAATACGTCACAGCTATCATAACAGAAAGCCGTGTCATCTACAGCAAGGATTTTGGCGATTTCAGAAAAGGAAAAGTATAGCACAGAACAGTAAAGTAGCGATTAAGTAATGAGTGAAAACAAAAAGGCACCCTCAGTAGAATTCAGAACCAGCGGCGTACTCGCAGAGAAAGGTGTCACTATCTCCGAGCAAAGCAACATCGATGCACTCTCTTCACGAGGCTACGGCACAATAGAGAGCAAGGTTTTCACACTCACCTTTTACGAGTCACTCTATCTTTTAGACAAAGGAATGCTTGAAGTAAAGGGAGAAAGAGGCAAAGTCGTCGATTTCCAGAGCCTACTACACTGTTATGAAGCCCAAAACGAGAACGCATGGGTCAACTACTTGGTTTACCGTGACCTCCGAAGTCGCGGCTACGTTGTCAGGGAAGGCTTCGGAGGTGGAATCGACTTCCGCATCTATGAGCGAGGCACATACGGCAAAGACATCGCGCCCTATTTGATTATGGGAACGCAGGAGGGTAAGCCGCTTCCAATAAACGACCTTGCAAACGCATTGGGGAAGTGCAAGAGCCAAAAGAAAGAGCTAATTTTAGCTGTCATCAACCGTAGAGGTGAAATCGTACACTACTCTGTCTCCCCGTCTGAGTTTCAGTAAGATAGAGCAGGACCAAGATGAATAAATCCAAAAGTTACGCCTGGGACGCAAAAGATTACGCAAAGAATTCTCAGAACCAATTTCAATGGGCACAAGAACTCATCCCAAAATTAAAACTCATAGGAAACGAAGCTCTGTTGGACATTGGATGTGGCGACGGAAAAATTACCGCGGAAATAAGCAAATGCCTCCCAGAGGGCAAAGCAGTTGGCATCGATAGTTCAACCCAAATGATCAATCTTGCACAGAGCACTTTCCCCAAGCAAGAGTATCCTAATCTTAGTTTTCAAGTTATGGATGCCCGAAAAATCACGTTTGACCAAGAATTCGATCTGATATTTTCTAATGCAGCTCTACATTGGATTGTCGACCAGAAAGCAGTTTTGAAAGGCATTCACAGAAGTCTGAGACCAAAGGGAAGATTCATAGTCCAGATGGCTGGCAAAGGCAACGCCAAAGACATAATCTCAATCCTAAAAGATCTACTAACCAATAGCTCTTGGAAAAATTTTTTTGAAGGCTTCTCTTTTCCCTACGGATTCTTTAGCGCAGAAGAATACGGAGAATTTCTTCATGAGGCAGGGTTAAAGCCACTGCGTGTTGAGCTTTTTCCTAGAGACATGAAGCATGCGGGCGCAGAAGGATTGGCGGGTTGGATAAGAACCACGTGGTTACCCTATACTGAACGGTTGCCTGCTGAAAAGCGGGATATGTTCGTTAAAGAAATCACTGCACGCTATCTCAAAAACCACCCCGCAGACACGGACGGTGTGGTTCATTTGGGTATGATGCGGCTCGAAGTAGAAGCGTACAAACCATAATACCCCCTTTTCAACATGTTAATGGCTTGAAAAACCACCAATTTAGACTAACCCCTTAACGATTTAAGCACATACCTTGTTTCTGCAGTGCGAGAGTTTAAAAGAATAATCGCCCCATCTTAAGCTATCCTGGAGATCAATACATGCCTGCTTTCCAACCTGTCCGCGGAATGAGAGACCTAACCGGAGAAGAAGCACAAACATTCACTCACATAATAGCTAAAGCCAGAGAAAACGCTACACTCTATGGCTACAAAGAAGTCATCACACCACATGTAGAGCCTCTTGAACTGTTAAGCGCCAAATCAGGCGAGGAAATCCGGCAACGCATGTTCATCTTCAAAGACCTCGGCGACCGCCAAGTTGCCCTGAGACCCGAGTTTACTGCATCCATCGCCCGTCTAGCGACAACAACCCTAAAAAATGAGCCCAAGCCGTTGCGGTTGTTCTCTGTAGGAACTGTATACCGTTATGATGAGCCGCAACGTGGACGGTACAGGGAATTCTGGCAGTCAAACTTTGAGCTCATGGGGTCTGCTAAACCTGAAGCAGATGCCGAAATAATCCTACTCACAAATAGTTTGATGCAGGCTTTAGGGCTAAAAGGATATGCCTTCAAAATTGGGCATATAGGCATCATTCGAGGAATTCTTAGCCAAGAGGGTGTAGACGAGAAAACTCAGAATGCAGTATTGCAATATATGGACAAAAAAGAGTACGATGCCGCACTTAAGTTAGTAGAGGCTGATAAGTGCCGAAGTATGCTTAGAGGACTACTTGAAATTAGAGGCAACGATTGGCTCGATGCGGTTGAACAAATCCAAACCTATGTTGCCACATACGATAAGGCGAAAGCGGCAGTAGAAAACCTCGCGAAAGTGATCAAACTCGTAGTTGAAAACGCTAATCCACCAATAATTGTTGAACCCGCGTTTGCCAGAGGACTAGAATACTACACTGGAATAATTTTTGAAATCTACATTCCTGAATTGGAGATTGCATTGGGTGGCGGAGGGCGATACGATAGACTCATCGAAGCCTTCGGCGGCGAACCCACACCCGCAGTCGGCTGTGCCCATGGAATTGATCGAGTTGCAATTGCTTTACAGACTCAAAAAGCAGCTCTCACTGCCACAGCGGAAAAAAAAGTAACCGTTATTTCCATAACTGAAGAGTTAAAGTCTCAAGCACTAAAAATAGCCCAGACCTTACGTGCCTCCGGAATATTGGTGGAGTTTGAGGTTATGGGAAGAAAAATGGCTAAAGCCCTCGAAGATGCAGATAAACGAAAAATCGATTTTGCAGTAATCGTCGGAGAACGTGAACTCAAAGAGGGCGCTGTAGTTTTGAAGGATTTAGTAAATAGACAGCAAAACACGATACCTATAGATAAATTGGTTGAAAAGATTAAGAATTAAAAAAGAAAATTTTTTGTAAGCCAAAAGGCTTACTTCTTTTGGTTTAGAGCCGTTTGATGTAGCGGTTGACTTCCCACTCGGTGACCTGGGTGCGGTAGAGGTCCCATTCGTGACGTTTCTCTTTGAGGAAGTTCTCGAATGTGACTGGACCAAGGGTTTCTCGCATTAAGTCGCTGGTTTCAAGTTCGTCGAGTGCTTCTTTGAGGTTTTCTGGCAGGGATACTATGCCGCGTTCTTTGCGTTCTTCATAGGTCATATGGTAAACGTTTAGTTCAACTGGGTCGCCTGGGTCAATCTTGTTCTTGATTCCGTCTAAGCCGGTTGCTAGGAGCACCGCGAATTGTAGGTATGGGTTGCCTGCGCCGTCTGGGCAACGGATTTCGCATCTTGCTGCGTTCTTTCTGCCGCCAAAGTTAGGGACACGGATGAGGGGACTACGGTTTTTGTGTGCCCATGCAAGGTAAACTGGGGCTTCGTAGCCTGGGACTAACCGTTTGTAACTGTTTGGCCACGAGTTAAGGACTGCAGCCATTTTGCGTCCATGGGCTAGTTGTCCACCGATGTAGTTTCTTGCCAGGTCTGAGAGGAAACCGTTCTTGGCGTCGTCTGCATAAAAGAGGTTTTGAGTGTTCTCTTTGTTCCAGAGGCTCATGTGGCAGTGCATGCCGCTTCCGTTTATGCCTTGGAAGGGTTTGGGCATGTATGTTGTAACGTAACCTGCACGTGCAGCAACGACTTTGCCGCACATCCGCATAGTTATAGCGCGGTCGGCAGTAACGAGCGCTTCGCCGTATTTGAAGTCGATTTCATTTTGTCCGAGGGCGACTTCGTGGTGACTGATCTCGATTTCTATGCCGAATGCTTCTGCGGTGTCTGCGATTTCTCGACGTAGGTCGTCGGTTAGGTCGCTTGGGTGAAAGTCAAAGTACCCTGCTAAATCGATGGGTTTTGGTAATCCGCCATTTTCGCTTTCTTTGACGATGAAGAATTCCAGTTCAGGAGCGCAGATGAAGGTGTAGCCTGCTTTGTTTGCTTTTTCTACTGCGCGTTCTAGAATGTACCGTGGATCTCCTTCAAAACGTTTGTTTTGTGGAGTGTAAACATCACAGATTAGTCTGCAGGAAGATTTTTCTTTTGGTCTCCAAGGTAGTACGGCGAAAGTTGTTGGATCTGGGTAGAGGACCATGTCGGATTCTTCGATTGGCCTGTAACCGGTGATCGATGAGCCGTCGAAAGATTGTCCGTTTTCGAAGATGCTTTCAATGTTCTTTGCACTTACTGCTAGGTTCTTTAACATGCCGTTGATGTCAGTGAACTGTAGTCTGACAAATTTGATGTCTAGTTCTTGGATTTGTTTGACTACTTTTGTTACTGCTTCTTTCCAGGCTGGGTTTTTAAAATTTTTCATTCAATTAATTTCTCCTTAGGCTTGGCTTTGCTCTCCATATGTTATGGAAATCAGATTAAACGTAAACATATTTAAGTTTATCGCTTCATTATTATTGATAAATGTTCAGTAACCAGGCAAATTATTGAAATAGTGTATTAAACTCTGCACGTGTAATGCGCTGAAAAAAACGCCTAAAAATGGCTTACAACTGGACAAATAACCAAAAAACCACCATTATCGTTCTCTACGCAAAAAATCGCCAACATCTGAAACGTTCCTAACCACAATTTGTTTACCTGCACCTTCACCGCTCAGGTTTCCAACAATTCTGCCAAAACCTAAACATTCGCCAAATTCGTTTACCACTAAAGTATTGGTATTCTTCTTGCCTGGACCCCAAACGCGCACTATACTCGTCCCTAAAACATCCCTGCCGCAGATAAAAAGCCAAGCAGCTTTCCTATCTAAGATAATTCGATTAGCACCGTTTCTTGCAAGCATCCCAAGCAAGTTAAAACTTGGAAAAAACTTGCCCTCCTTAGCCTTCCCAAGATAGACACCAGCCCAAAAAAAATCTTGCTGAACCAACGGTTTCAAAACAGGATTCACCAGATAGAAGCGCCCGTTCTTCTCAACCATCAAATCCAAGTTCAAAGCTATTTGGACACCGAATTGTGCGGCAAAATTCGTTATTGGTTTTGAGTTCAAAGTTTGGGGCTCCGTTTTTTTAGTTTACAGACAAAGAAACCCTGAGTTTCTCCAGGCCATAGCCGCCTGCAATGTTTAATGGATGGGTCGAGTTGTGTGCCGAAAATGTTGGTTAAGCCTTTATCTCCCTGACAGTAGATTTGTTCGATTTGAAGATTGAGGTTTTTTATTGCCCAATCAATGTTCAATTCGTCTTCTTCGGGCTCAAGCGAACAGGTAGAATAAATCATTTCTCCATCATCGCTCAAACATTCAACAGCCTTGACTATTATTTCACGTTGTAGGTTCGCATTGCGCTCCACATCCTTTAGGGTTCTGTTTTTGAACCAATCTCTGTCTGATGCAAAATTGCCCGAGCAAGGTGCATCCACTAGCACCCGATCAAACTTGACCTTTAACGCTGATGCTCGCCGTGCATCCAACAGATAAACCACCGTGTTGCTAACATGGCAGCGTTCCAAATGGTTACTCAACGCATTCAACCGTCGCTTATCCACATCCAAAGCTGCAATCGCCCCCGAGTTTTCCATTACATCCGCCAACTGCACAGTTTTTCCTCCGGGTGCCGCAGCTGCGTCAAGCACTTTTTTGCCCTTCGGATGGGTGAAGAGAGAAACTGGGATCTGGGCGGCTACTTCCTGAATCGAATACAGCCCCAATAGATATTCGGCTGTGGCACCAGCAGAAACTTTGGAATCAAGCACCCAGTAACCTGAGTCGAGGAACGGGATTTTTTCCAAGTTAACACCTAAATCTGCAAGCCTTGCGATGAGGTTTTTTCCTTTCGAATTCATGGTGTTGATTCTTATGGCCTGCTTCAAGGTAACTTCTCGGTA
Source organism: Candidatus Bathyarchaeota archaeon (assembly GCA_963777155.1). Taxonomy (GTDB): domain Archaea; phylum Thermoproteota; class Bathyarchaeia; order Bathyarchaeales; family Bathycorpusculaceae; genus Bathycorpusculum. The sequence continues at coordinate 53,936 of CAVZPM010000039.1, read as the reverse complement.
TTTCCAACCCAGCCGTTCATAGCGATCTAAGAAAAATTCTTTGCCCGACATCAGCTTTAGCATGGCTAAATCAATGATAAAAACTTTTCAACTCACCAAATGTTATGTATTCTCTTTTATACGAGATAGGATCAGTCAGTGGTTACTTGCTGACTTTTCAACTCTTCATGGATAGTTAGCGTTCTTTGGCGCTTTTGTGGGTTGTCGCCATGACTTTGCTAATAACCAAACCAGCTACTAAGACTGCTACAACTCCGAATATGCCTGCAAGCAAAGTTGAGATATATTGATTTCCAATTGAAAAGAAAGAATAATCCGCCATGATCCCGTTCCATAGGCTTTGATGTTCTTGTCCGCCATACATTATTACCACTTTTTCTAATCCATCAGGGTTGCTCGATGCAAACGGAAGTAAAATAATAAGAAAAATAACTATCGCAATTGTAGCCACGAGAGTTTTTCTCATTTATCGGTTCTCCATTTTAGCAGCGAAAGACCTCCAATGATCGTTGAATTCAATCGTTGGATAGAAGTTACTAGAACTGTTGTTATGGCACCTTCACCTACCACGATTAACCCATGGAGGAACAACATGGAAGGCAAAGTTACCGCTAAGCCGCCTGAAAATGCTGGAGCAATTTCAAAGCTTGTGATTACTGCGCCAAGCATAACGGAAATCCATGATGAAATAAAAACGCTTGATATGAACCATTTTTGGCTACTGTTTTTTCTTGTTAATGCTCTGATGAGAAAATAGCTTAATCCACCAATTATTGCCATGTTAAACATGTTCATGCCAAACGCTACGATTCCTCCGTCCGCGAAGAAGAGAGCTTGCATCCCCAAGACTAAGGTCATGCTTAATATGGCGGCATATGGACCTAACAACACTGCGAGGAATGTTCCACCGACTAAATGCCCACTTGTGCCGAAGGTTATCGGAAAGTTTATCATCTGTGCAGCGAAAACAAACGCACTCGAAATTGCCAGCAACGCAGTGATTGAGCGTGTGTAGGTTTGTTGTGCTTTTTTCCAGGATCATGCGAGTATACTGATTGAGAGAATCCACATAATAACGGCTAAGACGATTGAGGTGTTGTTTAGGATTAATCCGTCAGAGATGTGCATTTACACACTTTCAGTAACACTTTTCTTGAGAAACGTGTTACCTTTAATATAAAAGCTTTTAGGCACAACAAACAAAGTCTAGATGGGACCACAAATGTCAAAGATAACACGAATAGGTGTAACCTTCCCACCTGAACTCCTCAAAGACTTCGACGAAATCACCACAAAAATGGGCTACGAAAGCCGCAGCAAAGCCATCCAAGATGCCGTAAGACTCTACGTTTCCGAACGTAAATGGGTCAAAGATGAAGACGCTCAACAAACAGGCGTCCTATTAATGGTTTACAACCACGACACGAGAGGGCTGGAAAGCGACCTGACGGAAACACAGCATCACCATACTGAATTGATTTCCTCAACCATGCACATACACCTAGGCGAACATGATTGCCTCGAAGTTATAGCTGTAAAAGGTAAAGGCTCAGAAATAAGACACCTGAGTGACCACTTGGCTTCAAGAAGAGGAGTAAAAATCCTCAAATCAATGATTGTTTCACTTTAGTTTTTTACTTCAAACATGCGTTCTAGCGAAGTGCGGGCTCTATTAGCTATTGCATCCGGAACCTTAACCACATTCTTTTCCTCTTTAAGAGCAGCGTAGAGTCTATCAAGAGTTGTCAGCTTCATATTGGGGCAAACGGCGCCCTCATAAGCGAGATGGAAGTTTTTCTTCGGGTTCTCTTTACGCAATCTATGCAGAATACCTTCTTCTGTGCCAACGATGAAGTCTGTAGCGTGGCTTTCTTTAGCGTAACGGCACATTTTTGAGGTGCTGCCCACGAAGTCAGCTACTTTGCGCATTTCTGAACTGCATTCAGGATGAACCATAGCCATTGCTTCAGGATGCTGCATCTTTAGGACTTTGACGTCTTCCGGCTGGAACAGAAGATGTGTTGGGCAAAACCCGTTTTCAGGGATTGGAATTAGTGTTTTCCCTGTTTTTTCTGCGACATATTCGGCGAGGTTTTTGTCTGGACCAAACAATATTGTGTCAGCGTATAATGATTTTATGACTTCGACCGCGTTGGCGCTTGTGCAGCAAACGTCGCATTCGGCTTTGCACGAAGCTAAAGTGTTAACATAGAGAACCACGGGAGCGTCCGGGTACTGTTTTTTGGCGCGTTTTATCTCATCAACGGTAAGCATCTGTGCCATCGGGCAGCGTGCGCCAAGACAGGGTAAAAGAACTTTTTTGCTCGGGTTCAAAATCGCCGCTGATTCAGCCATAAAATCCACTGCTGAAAACACAATTATTTCAGCGTCCTTTTCTTCAACAGCTTTGCGGCTAAGTTCAATACTGTCTCCGACATAGTCAGCTATGTCTTGGATTTCTGGCCGCTGATAATTATGAGCCAGTATGACAGCTTTCTTTTCTTTCTTGAGCTTTTGGATTTTTTCCGATAAATCCATGTTTTCGCCTTAGTGCAAGAGGTTAACGTGAAAGAAAACAGGAATAGTTAAGAGATATATGCTTTTACCCTGCCATTTTGGCTTTAACCCTTAAAAAGAACAAAAACCTATTTCACGACAAGCCCAATATCTTATCTTTGGTTAGCAAATATAGATTCAACTTGGTTGATTTGTTTGACCACTGATGTAAGTAGGACAAAAAAGCCAAAGCTGCCTAAAAAAAGGATTCTAAAGAAGATTAGCCGCATATAATTCAGAGGAACTCTTCTCGACGCTATTGCCATAGAAATTACTTGAGAGTACCTCAAACTAGAAAGGCTACAGCTGCTTAATAATAAGAAAAGATAGAAGGAAGGTTTTGGTTGGCGTCTACTGTTTTGTAGATGCCAAATACTTGAGGTGGAATGGTTTAATCACTATTCCGCCCTTAAGATCGGCGTTGAAAGTTTGACTCTCAACCACCCAATCTGAAAGGTCAGAATCAAGAGCTCTAATAAAAGCTGCAAAGCTCTCAAAGTTTTCATGAAGTGAAACACATACGGAATCCCAACCCATCCCTCTGCCATCTAAAGCAAGAACAACATTGGTTTGTTTTGTGAACCATTCTTTCATCTTTTGTAATGCCTGAGCCTTATCCTCGCCTGCCATACATTTCAGTTTACTCTTCAAAAAAGTTATGGCCGCAATTTCAAATCCTATTTGACCAAATTTGGGGATTACCGTGTATCCTTCAATAAAGTTTTCTTCCAGCATGGCCCTTCTCCGGGTCACTGTTGGTTGGGAAACACCGAGGGCTTTTGCAAGTTGCCTATCGCTTCTATGCGAGTCCTTCATAAGCTCAAACAGAATCTTGTAATCAATTGGTTTTAGGTCCTTCATTGCAATCAACTTAAACTTTTTTTGTTACTCAATAGCATTTTTTGCCATCATATATAAACTTCATGTTGAATAATCGCCAAATACTCCCAGTTCAACAGGCACACAGCAACAGATACTCTTAAGAGAAAACATTGTCTTAAACATGCAGGTACTCCTAAAATGCCGATTCAAATCCTAAAGGAGATAGAGCAAGAAGTCACAAGTTTTCTTAGCAATTTAATACGCATAAACACAACCAACCCACCTGGTAACGAGACGGTAGCAGCCAACTTCATCTCTAATTATCTATCAAAAGAAGGCCTTAAAACAGAAGTCATCGAATCAGCTCCAGGCAGAGGCAGCCTAATTACACGACTCAAGGGAACAGGCGAAAAACCAAACCTACTATTGCTCTCACACATCGACGTTGTTGCGGCAAACCCAGTTGAATGGAGTGTTGACCCCTTCGCTGGAACAGTAAAAGATGGCTATGTCTATGGTAGAGGCGCCTATGACATGAAAGGCATGACCTCCGTCGAAGTCCTAACTCTCTTGCTTCTTAAGAGGAACAACATACCCCTAAAAGGTGATGTAGTGCTGGCAGCCACTGCCGATGAGGAAAAAGGTGGAGAAGAAGGTGCAGGCTATCTTTTAAGGAATTATAAGGAAAAAGTTTGGTGCCCCTATGTACTTAACGAAGGGGGTGGATTGGCTATCCCACAGGAGATGGGTAATGTCTATCCAGTGCAGACCGCGGAAAAAGGTATCCTCTGGTTCAAAGTAAAAGCTAAAGGAACCCCTGGGCACGGTTCGACGCCAAATATGGCTGACAACGCAATTTTACGAATGAACATGGTTATAAACAGACTTAGCACTTACCAGCCAGAAACCTTCTATGTCCCAACTCTTAGAAAGTTTCTATCTGAAATAGCAAAACTGAACCCAGAGCTAAATGGACCACTTACGCAGTTACTAGACAACCCTAGGCAAAGCAACCAAATCCTAGACCAGCTAGCCAAAACGCAAAAGGCGTTGGCAGAGGAAATAAGACCTAGAACTAAAACCACCATAACCCCAACCATTATCCACGGGGGAGTGAAAGAAAACATCATACCATCCGAATGCGAAACAGTCTTTGATTGTCGTGTATTGCCGGGACAAAGTGTAGATGAAACACTTGCAATCATCAAAGGTTTGCTTGGGGATGTGGGGTTGGATAAGTTAAGTTTTGAAATCATACAAATTCATGACGGCAATGAATCTACGACGCAAACACCCCTCTATGAAACCATAACTGAGGTTCTAAAAGAATTCGAGCCAAACTGTGGAGTAACCCCTACATTGACAACAGGTGGAACTGATTCGCGCTTTTTTAGGGAAATGGGCAGCGTATGCTACGGTTTTCACCCCATGCGACCCGATGAACCCAATGACGAATTGGAAAAACGTATGCATGGCATCGATGAACGCATAACAGTGGAGAACCTTGTTTTCGGAACAAGCATCCTCTACGAAACGGTCAAAAGATTCATGACCTAAATCTACCTTAATACATTTTGAGCTTTTTTTAACAGTTCAATTTTTATTGCCATAGTGCTATGTTATTGTGAAGCTATCCTACTATAGAGGCAACCCTAAATGCTCGGTGAACAAGCATTAATAAAAAAAGAACCTCCAAATCTCATTCCCGTTAAAACCGTCGGGTTAATCTCTGATACGCATGTACCCAAAAGAGCAAGAGCAATACCCAAGAGAGTTTTTGAAATCTTCGAAAATGCAGACTACATTATTCACGCTGGCGACTTGGTTGAATTGTCTGTGGTTGATGAGTTGGAGCAGATTGCACCAGTCTTAGCTGTTCATGGCAACATGGATTGCTTAGAAGTCACAAGTGGGTTTCCCAGATTCAACTCATTAAAGGTTTTCGATTGGAAAATCGGAGTAGTTCATGACCAAGGCAGTCTCTATGGTACAGACAAGATAGCTGAAATTAATGGGCAAAATTTTGACGTCTTTGTCTATGGACATACACATTCGCCTAATGTCAGATGGGAAAATAAGATCCTCTACATTAATCCAGGCAGCCCAACGGATCCACAGTTAGTAATGACTAAACCTTCGGTTGCACTACTAAAAATCACCCGGGAAAACATAACTCCACAGATAATCGAACTTTAACCCTTTAAAACGGATCCGATAAATAGTAAGTAGAGGATTATACCAAAGATTAACGAAGCAACCCAAACTGTCAGAGTTTTCAGCATGTATTTTTTCCTGCTGAAGCATCCTTGGAAGTTTTTGCTAAAACGCCATGAAGCCACCAACCAAATACCAAAAGAGAGGGCAATTGAACCGAGTATTGCATGAATCATTGCGACAACTGAGGTAGCTGCTAAGGGAGCAGGTATAATATACTCTTTTATCACTGCAAAAACAAATGAAGGTATCATCACATAAGCCGCCATTATCAGATGTAGGATAAGAGCGGTAGACATAACTATCCCATGATGTCGAAACTTCAGTTTTCTTTTTAAATTGTAACCGTAAGCAAGCAAAAACAGTACAGCGATTTGAATTACTAAATTAGCTGTAATTATGAGCGCAACACTGTTGTTCAAAAAAGCCATTAACACCACAATCAATCAATCGATAACTTAGCGTATAAAGTTTCACTTTCACTCAACCCTCCCCAGAATCAAACGGTAGCTACTGCAACGACTTTAAAAGTAAAAAACACAAGAGCTGTGACTTGAGGCAAAAAAATGGAACACTGCAAAAACCCTTGGAGAGACACTTGTAAAAGCGAAAACATTAAACTCTACATCCAAATAAAAGGAGAAAACCTGCCTATATGCCAGCAATGCTGGAGCAAAATTGCTGAACAAGATGAGGAATGGTAGAGTTGGAGAGCTTCAGTGCCAATAGCGCAAGGTCCTTCATTGGAAGAAACGTTAATTTACACCTTAAAGATGGGGCAGTAATAGTGAATGTTCAACTAACAAAGATGACCAAGGGTGTTGGAAAAAATAAACACTTGATTGAATATTCGCTTATAGGTAATCGTAAAGCCACTTGCGTGCCTCTAAGAAATATTGCATGGGCCGAAATGCTTAACATTAATTTAATGAAAAACTCGGCCTAAAGATAACTGACGAAGATAAAAAGACAAATACCACCCAAACTAGTTCACGTTTATGCGTTGTTCAAATTGTGGAGTCTGTTGCACAGAAACCGAAATGTTACTTTCTAAAAAAGACATTAAACGTCTAGAAGAGAAAGGTTTTAGCGAAAATCAATTCGTGCAATATGACAGACAAGGTTACGCTCTATTGAAAAACAGTGATGGCTACTGCACCTTCTACGATCTAAAAAACCGCCAATGCAGCGTCTACGTGGACCGCCCTGCGGGCTGCAGAGTTTACCCAGTCATTTTGGATGAGGAAGTAGGGATAATTTTAGATGATATTTGTGAGTTGAGGAATTCAATAACGCTTTCAGAAAAAAAATTGAAGGGTAAACGTGTGATTGCGCTTCTGAAAATAATCGATGCAGAGGCGACGAGTCGCTGCCACTAGAAACATGGGTTTTCTTGTTTCTCCCATTTTTTCTACATCGGCATTGTTCAATTTAGCTGAACTAACAAATGCAGACGAAAACGAAGCTAAAAATGAAGCATTCTCCAGAAGAACCCTACAGCTTTAAATAATTCTTGAACTGACATGTGCACGTGAAAAGCTATGCCATGCTCAGTAATTGTAGGCGCCTTCTGGGGAGACGAAGGCAAAGGAAAAATAATCTCGTACTTAGCCCTAAAAGATAACCTTGATTTCTGCGTTCGAACAGGCTCAGTTAACGCAGCACACACCATATGGTATGAAGGCAAAAAATTTGCCCTCCACATGGTTCCAGCAGCCTTCATCAACCCAAAAACACGCCTCCTCATAGCCGCAGGTGCAAACGTTCATGTTGGACAATTCTTCAAAGAAATGGAACTTACCCAAGTCGACCCAAAACGCAGTAGGCATAGATCAATACGCCTCCATTATCGAGCAAAAACACAGCGACCAAGACAAGGCAAGCACTGTCAACAAGGGCATAGGAACCACAGGGTGGGGTGTTGGACCAGCCCTTGAAGAACGCGTAAGGCGCACAGCTAAACTTGCCAAAGACATCCCTGAACTCAAACCATTCCTTGCCGACGAAGTATCTGAAGTAAACGACGGCTTGGATTTAGGCAAAAAAGTGCTTCTTGAAGGCACTCAGGGCTTTATGTTATCATTGTTTCTAGGCGGAGGCTATCCATACGTTACAGGTAGAGACACGGGAGCGTCTGCCATTGCTTCAGAGGCAGGCGTGGGACCCACAAGGGTAGATGACGTAATTATCGTTTACAAGTCGTTCATGACAAGGGTGGGCGCTGGACCGTTGCCAGGCGAAATAACCAAGGAAGAAGCCCAGAAGAGAGGGTGGTTTGAGGTTGCAGCTGGAACTGGTCGTGATCGCCGCAGTGCACCCTTCGACTTTGACTTAGCCAAGAAGACAGCAAAAATAAATGGTGCAACCCAAGCTGCGATGACAAAGCTCGACTGCATATATCCCAGCTGCAAAGGCGCAAGGAAATACAGCGATCTGCCCAAAGAAGCCAAAGACTTCATAAAAGAAGCTGAAACCCGAACAGGCGTACCCATCGTTTTCATCGGCACTGGACCAGACGCCCTAGACCTCATAGACCGCCGTGCATAGCAACTTTTATTTTCTTATTCGTGAATCCTCTTTCGAGGCAAGTGCATGTTTACGTCCAAAGGCTACAGTAAAGCCTCAGCAGGCATCCTGGTACTACTATTCGTTGCAGGATTGCTAGTTGGAGGACTGCTGATTTTCCTTAGTCGAATACCAGCAGGTTTCAAAGATAAACAGTCAAGTTTCTTTTTTACAGAGCCAAATTTCTGAACTCAGAGGTTTCCAAAACGCCACCACCCAAAACATCAACATAGTGCAAAATGGAACCTCGCTAGCAGAAATCTATGCTAATGTTCGATCTTCAGTGGTTCTGGTTCAAGGCACCACCAGCAGCGGTGGCGTCCAAGGATCAGGTTTCATATATAATTTTGCTGGTCGAAACGTCGTGCTAACCAATTACCATGTTGTAGAGGGCACAACCGGTCTAAGCGTTACATTCTCCGATGGACATGGCTACTCAGCCACTGTTCTTGGAACCGACCCGTACTCTGATTTAGCTGTTGTTTCCGTTTCCTCTAATGCCCCAGCTTCAGAGTTTAAGCCACTTACAATCGTTAGTTCATCTTCATTGAGTGTTGGTGAACCAGTAATCGCCATAGGAAACCCGTATGGGCTCGTAGGATCACTAACTACGGGTGTTGTCAGTGCCACAGGAAGAACCATAACGGAGGATACTGCAGGAGGATATGCAATCGCCAACATAATCCAAACCAGCACACCAATAAACCCAGGAAACTCTGGGGGTCCATTGTTAAATGCTGTTGGAAACGTAGTAGGCATAACCACAGCCATCGTTTCTGACTCCCAAGGTTTAGGCTTTGCCATCCCCACTGATACCATACTAAGAGAAGTCTCAGCATTAATCAGCACAGGATCCTACCATGGCCACTCATACCTCGGCGTCATGGGAACCGACATGGACTACACTACAGCACAACAATCAAACGCTAGCGTAACTTACGGTTGGAAGAATCTCCTCAATTTCAATTGGAGGACCTTCAGCAGGAAAACTTGAAGCCAACGACATCATCATAGCCATGGGACTACAGGGATCAAACGGAACTGTTGTAAACCAGCAAACTATCAAAAACAACGATGACTTAGCCAGTTACCTAGAAGAAAACACCTTACCAGGAGACAGCCTAGTTATGACAGTGGTCAGAGGAAACTCGCAGACCTCAGTAACCGTTGTTTTAGGAACCCGACCAGCGCCAACAACATAATCAACACATTTCTTAATTTTTGGTTTTTTCTTTTACGCTTATTTTTCTGGGTTTGCGAAAAGTAGATTAAGACAATCCCCTGCATGGATGGATTTAATGCTGCTAAGCGATGGTGAGGGGCGCACCGTTAGCAGAAATGAGAGGGGAAAAATCGATGGATAATTTGGAGGGTGTACTGAAAGGTCAGAAGATAGCTTATTTCTCTATGGAAGTAGGGTTAACCAGCGATATCCCCACATACGCAGGTGGATTAGGCACATTGGCAGGAGATGCCATCCGTTCCAGCGCCGACCTAAAGCTTCCCCTTGTCGCTGTGACATTAATCAGTAAACGAAATTATTTTAGGCAAAAACTCGATCAGGACGGAAGACAAACAGAGCAACCACGTGAATGGAGCCCCGAGAAATTCATGACCCTTGCCCCAAACGAAGTCCATGTCCAGATAGAGGGGCGCAGTGTAAAAGTTAAGACATGGGTCTATAAGTACCAAAGTGTGACAGGAGGAATAGTTCCAGTCCTATTTCTCGATACCGATTGTGATGGAAACACAGCGGAGGATAGAGAAATAACTTTTTACCTCTACGGCGGAAACGAAAGCTACCGACTGAAACAGGAGGCAATTTTGGGTTTTGGCGGAGTCAGAATGCTTGATGCCTTGGGCTTCAAGGTAAGAAAATACCATATGAATGAGGGACACTCCAGCCTTCTAGCCGTTGAGCTACTACGGAAAAACGATTCAGATCCGGAAAAAGTTAGAGAACTATGCATTTTTACAACACATACACCTGTTGAAGCTGGACATGACAAATTCAACTATGACCTGGTTGCTGAGGTACTAGGAGTAGGCGATTTAGACACCTTAAAGGAATATGGCAGCTGTGACCGACTGAACATGACTTGCCTCGCACTTAACTTAAGCAAGTATGTAAACGGCGTCGCTAAACGTCATCAGGAAATCTCCAGCAAAATGTTTGCAGGCTACGAAATTCACGCGGTAACCAATGGTGTTCACTCGTTTACTTGGACAGGGGAAAACTTCCGAAAAATCTATGACCAGTACCTGCCAGGCTGGGCGATTGAGCCAGAATTGCTAGCTAAAGTTGACATTATTCCTGATTGCGAAATCTGGCATGCCCACGAGGAACAAAAAAAGATCTTAATAGACTACGCTAACCAGGCAACAGACGCTAACCTAAGCACAGACATATTTACTATTGGGTTTGCCCGAAGAGCAACCGAATACAAGCGACCCACCCTACTGTTCTCTAACCTTGACAGACTTCGCGCGATAAGCAGAAAAGGAAAGTTCCAAGTCATATTCGCTGGCAAAGCTCACCCCCGAGACGAAGGCGGAAAAAAACTCATAGAGCAAATCTACAATTACGCTAAACAACTCAAAGAAGACATCGAAATAGTTTACTTAGAAGACTACAATATGGGCATCGCTGCCAAGATGGTTTCTGGTGTTGATGTTTGGCTTAACACGCCGCTTCGACCAATGGAGGCTTCGGGAACAAGCGGAATGAAAGCTGCGCACAACGGTGTAATCAACCTAAGCGTTCTTGATGGCTGGTGGATGGAAGGTTGGATGGAAAACCTTACAGGCTGGTCGATTGGACCCGCAAACGTCGAAAACTTGGACAACCAAACGCTCTTCAAGAAAGAAGCTGACGACCTCTATAACAAGCTGGAGTACGTTATCACTCCGATGTTCTACGATAGACATGACGAATGGATAAAGATGATGAAAAACTCCATCGGCAAGATAGCCTACTACTTCAATAGCCACCGCATGATGCGCCGATACGTAACCGACGCCTACTTGTAGTTTAAAAGAAAAATGGAAAAAGCCTCAAATACTACTCATTTAAAGAGCCAGTTTATTCCCAGTTGTTGCATCAAGCTGTAACCAACATTATCTTATATCCATCCAGCAGGTTACCAGTAAGTAGGAATGCAAAGGATAGCCAACAAAAGTTGAGCGAATCTAGCTCCTAGCAGGAGAAAGCTGTTGCCCACCCCTGCCCTTTTTAGGCTTCTATCCTGCGGGCGCATGGCTTGGTTCGCTTAACTCTTCCTTTTGGGCTAATTCTTTGAAAAATGAATACAGAACACATTTTGTTTTCAAATATATCTTGAGTGGAAAAAACATATATCAGCAAACGGTACCTTTCTTGTAAAAGGTACTGGTGAATACAACGGCTAACGCTGAAGAGAACAACAATGAAATGGTAGTTACTCCTTGGGAAGTTAAGGGCAAAGTGGATTACCAACGTCTCATTAAAGAGTTCGGCACTCAACCCCTCACACCCCAACTTCTAAACCGCGTGGAGAAATACACAGACAAACTTCATCTCCAACTGGAAAGACAGATTTTCTTCAGTCACCGCGATCTCGATACCGTCCTTGACTTATACGATAAGGGCACCAAGTTTGTGCTCTACACGGGCAGAGGACCCAGCGGTCCCGTTCATATTGGACATCTTGTTCCGTGGATATTCACTCTGCATATTCAACAAAAATTCAAAACGCGTCTCTACTTCCAAATAACAGACGACGAAAAATACCTAATCAGCGACAACGCTGACCTCAAAAAAACTGAAAAGTGGTCCTACGAAAACGCGCTGGACCTTATCGCTCTAGGATTCAAGCCCGAGGACACATTCATAATCTATGACACAAAAGACATCGATCTACTCTACGACATCACCCTTGAAGTTGCCAAACGCATAACCTACAGCACAGCCCGCAGCAGCTTTGGCTTCCAAGACAGCACCAACATCGGCTGGGTCTTCTGGCCTGCCATCCAAGCCGCCCCATGCTTTATCCATAAAAAACTCACTGGTGAAAACGTACCAGCACTTATCCCAGCCGCTATCGACCAAGACCCCTACTGGCGAGTAACACGTGACATAGCTCAAAAACTCGGTTACTACAAACCCGCGCAAATCCATTGCCGCTTCCTCCCTGGTCTTGGTGCAGGTGGAAAAATGAGTGCGTCAATGCCTGAAACAAGCATATTTACCACCGACCAACCAGACGTGGTAAAAAAGAAGATATGGAATGCCTTCACAGGCGGTAAAGGCACCGCTGCGGAACAACGCAAAACAGGCGCCGACCCAACAGTATGCAGCATTTTCCAATACTACTTCTTCTTATTCGAAGAAGACAACCAAAAACTTGCCGAACGCGAACGCCGATGCAAAGGCGGCGAAATGCTCTGCGGCGAATGCAAAAAAGACATTGCTGAAAAACTCAACGCTTTCCTGCAGCAACATCAGGAACGACGGGAAAAAGCCAAAGACACAATCGAACAATACCACGTTAAACGGTAAGACCGAAATATTTTGATAACGATCAAGTCTCATAAGTATATACATAGGCGAGAAAAATGTCCGTGAAAACAACTGTCAACATAAACTCAGCATATCGGCTTCTTCACCCAATGCACACCGTACTTGTCTCAGCTATTGGAAAAGCAAACAAACCAAACGTAACCACGGTCGCGTGGGCAATGCCGACCTCAATCAACCCGCCACTCCTCGCCATCAGCCTCGCACCCACCCGTCACACCCACACCCTCATCGAAGAATCAGGCGAATTCACAGTAAACATCCCCACAATGGAAACCCTCCAAGCAGTCTACGCTTGCGGAAGCCTAACTGGCAGAAGCTTTGACAAATTCAAAAAAGCCAACCTCACCCAAATGCCAGGCAAAAAAATTAAAGCGCCGGCTATCCGTGAATGCATTGCGCATCTTGAGTGTGAAATCGATGGACAATTCACCACAGGCGACCACACAATCTTTGTCGGCAAAATCCTTGAAGCCTACGCAGACATGGGTGTCTTTACCGAAAGTGGTTATGATCTCAAAAAGGCACGAGTACTCTACCATGCAGGCGGAAACAATTTCGCATTGCTGGATCCCAGACTTTACAAATCCTAAAAAATGACTCATTTATGACTCCTCAAGTTAACTTCGAAAAACTAACACAGGAAAACCTCAAGTTTACCATTGTTTCTACAAGCCATCTTGCCGATTTGCGTTCTGAAATTGAAAACCGCCAAAAACAGAATCAATTTAACGAGGAATTTTCTAAAGAATACTTGTTCAGATTCAAATTTTCATTACCTGATGAGCTTAAGAACGCAAAATCCCTCATCATAGTAGCCATGCCCAGACCCGCCACCCAAGCGATTTTTAATTGGAACGGAAAGAAACAAACCTTCATTTTGCCCCCAACCTACACCGCATACGATGAAAAAAGGCTACACGTAGAACACTTGGTGGCTGAAGCAGTTGGAAAAGAAGGCTACAGAATTGCCACTCCCAACTTACCCCTCAAATTGCTTGCAGTACACAGTGGATTAGCTTTTTATGGAAAAAACAACATCGCCTATGTTCAAGGCATGGGCAGTTTCATGCGTTTAACCGCAGTTTACTCAGATATGCCCTGTGAAAGCGACCAGTGGCAAGAAGCAAAGATGATGAATAGCTGCAAGGACTGCACCCTTTGTCGGAATGCATGTCCAACAGGCGCCATCACCAAAAATCGCTTCCTGCTCCACGCAGAAAAATGCCTAACGTACCATAATGAAAAAGAAAGCAAAATCCCATTTCCTAATTGGATAAAGCCTGAGTGGCACAACTGCATTGTAGGATGCATAAAATGTCAAGCCGTCTGTCCTCAAAACAAAGCCTATCTGGGACAAATTGGAGAAACCACAGAATTCACCCAAGAAGAAACTGAGCTCTTATTAAAAGGTACACCCAGTGATCAAATTCCCTCTGCAACTATCGAGAAAATGAAGGCGCTAAGCCTAACGGATTACTTAAATGAATTGCCCCGCAATCTCTCCGTGCTCCTAAATGCACGATGAAACAAGCCCCTTACCCTGAAGTTAACATACATATTCTTCCAACCAAAAAGGCGATGGCAGAATGAAGTCAAAGTGAACACAACTTATAAAGCCTTAATTCAATCTGAGAGTTTCCTATGAAAAATAAAAAGAGCAAAAAATACAAGATAACACAAAAAACGATACCGTCAGAAACCACCGTAACGTTCAAAGAAGTTATCGAAGAAAAGCTAAAATCCAAATAATACTTTCTTAAGACTAATTTCTCGAGCGGCTTCTACACAAACAAGTAATTTACAATAGTTATATGCGTACAAGATTTTGCTAATTTAGCTTACTGGGCTTTGCTTATTGATTGAGACATTTGGAAATTTAGTAAATTTTGCTTCTCAAAAAAGTTTATTCCAAAAGTAAAGACATCACTATATTGTATTCCTAAAGATTAATCAGCACTTTAGGGAAAAAAATCAATAACGCGCTGGTCAAACAAAGGAGTTTTATTTGCATGACTTGGATTAAAGAATTAGAGAAAAGCATTACCAGCGTAAAGCAGCTCAAGAAGTATGTGGACCTTGCTCCTGACGAAGCAAAGATGCTGGAAAAAATAATTAAAGTTCACCCTATGCGTATTAACCCTTATTATTTGTCACTTATTGACTGGAATGATCCTGATGATCCGATAAGAAAAATGGCTGTGCCTTCTATTGAAGAGCTAAGCGTTGAAGGGGTTTATGACACAAGTGGAGAAACAGAAAACACTGTAGTTCATGGAATGCAGCATAAGTATTCGGAGACAGCTTTGATTTTAGCTACGAACCAGTGCGCAATGTATTGCAGACACTGTTTTAGGAAACGTCTAGTTGGGTTGCCAAATGAAGAAATCTTGGCGCGTTTTGAGGACGCCGCCGCTTATGTCGCAGAACATAAAGAAATAAACAATGTTCTAATCAGCGGTGGTGACCCGCTTGTGCTTGAGAGCGAAATGATCGAGAGGTTTCTTGAAGTTTTAAATAGAATAAAACATGTTAGATTCATTAGAATCGGAAGCAGAGTTCCCGTTACTCTTCCCGCGAGGCTTTCTGATCCTAAACTTATAGCCCTCTTTAGGAAATACTCGAAGAGTGATAAGAGAGTACATATTGTGACTCATTTTAATCACCCTCGAGAAATAACACCACAATCCATTGGCGCTGTAAACAATCTGCTTGAGGCAGGCGTTCTGGTCAGCAACCAGACAGTTCTCCTGCGCGGAGTTAACGACAGTCCCCTCACGATTGCAACCTTAATGAATAAGCTCGTGGACGTTGGCGTTATGCCTTACTACCTTTTCCAGTGCCGCCCTGTTAAAAGAGTTAAGCATCAGTTCCAGGTTCCCTTGTGCGAAGGAATTAGGATAATAGAAAAAGCAAAAGCTAGTTGCAATGGGCTTAGCAAGCGTTTCAAGTATATCATGTCGCATGTAACTGGGAAGTTAGAGATACTTGGAATAATGGATGACGAGATTTACTTTAAATACCATGAAGCAAAGGACAGAAAGAACTTGGGTGTTATGTTCAAATGCCATGCAGATGAAGATGCCGGATGGCTTGATGACTTTAGGGATGCAAAGTGGCCTTCAGTCTTCAATTCTGAATTTTCCCCCAACATTACGGGTGTTAGCTAGCTATGAAGTAAGACAGAGTTAGTTCTCTTCGGTTGCGTCTTGGATTTCAGTGGTAATAGTGAAGGAAGGAGGAGAAGTTGAGGTGCTGATTATGAGGTTTAACTGGTTGGTATGGTTATTGTTTGTGTGGTGCTCCAAGCGCTTCTTCCAGTTTCGTTAAAGGCGCTGTATTGGGGTATTCGCCAGCATGGTGGGTCATCGATTAGTTTCGTGTAGAACCCGTCGATTCCTAGCACTTGTACATCTACCTTGCCGCTTTTGGTTATGTTGCCGATCCAGATGCTCCAGCCGCCCGGGTCTGGATTAGTGCTGCCGAGCCCAAACTTTATGGTTGTGTAGTCTGTAGTTGATGGGGCAAGGTTTGGTGTGACCAGCGCCCAGTCTTGAGCGGCGTGATCTTTTACGCGGATGTTATAATACAGTTTAACGAGGGTTTCGTTTACGACTGCGTAATTGGATAGTTCCCCAGTGTTGTTTACGACAACGTCGATGAACTTAATTGATATGTGGTAAGTTCCAGTCGCGTTCGTTACATCGTGTGAGTCATCTTCGAGTTTCAAAGTGAAGCTTGGAACGGGAGGGCTGATTTGGGTGAACACAGGCTCTATTGCAATCAAGCCTGAAATCAACATAAGAAAGCTGAGTAATATTGCTATTTTTTTTCGCATAGGTAAGTACATGTAAGGTTTTACATAAAAGCTTGTCAGTCAAGGAACTTTGACTTAAGTTAGTCAAAATACCTTTACTACAAGCTTTTTATTGTAACTGGAACAAGAGTAACCTATGAAACCAACTAAGATATTTGCTCTACTGACAGTTCTTATCTTATCTGCATCGACTATGCTGATGGCTTTTCCTTCGAGCGTTTTTGCTAACCCGTCAGTCCCAGATTTCAGCGTGGCTTACGTCGACCACTCATACACTGTTCCCGTAACACATTGGACTACAACAGATCCCTACACTGGTGAGCAAATAACCCATAGCAGCGGCGGGGAACGTGTAGATAACCGAACCATCGACGTTACGATAAGAAATCAGCCCTTCACACCCTACATAGATTCAAGCAACAGCACTGTCTACTTGTACTATAACATACGCTCAAAGGGGCACTTTGAAAACTGGAATGGTGACACTGACTTTGGAAGCCACAGCCAGACAGGCATTCAAGCAACCAGTTCCGCCTATACGGTCGTGTCCTTTAATATCCAATACTGGAGTGTACCTCAAGGAGGTCAAATCGATTTTCAAGTAAAGGCTATTGAAGGATATACCATCTATAATTCTCAAGCTTGCGGCACACAATACAAAAATACAGTCGGAGAAAGCGGCTGGAGCACTACGAGAACAGTCACAATAGGAAACCCAACTCAGGCATCTCCAACATCTCAACCATTTTGGACCCCGAATCCAACTATAACGCCAACTTATCCGACCTCAACTCCTTGGCCGGAAAACCCAACAGCAACCCCAACCCAACCAAACATCTTAACTGGAATACTGTCTGGTTCTGACTGGGAACAAACCGCTCTCATAGTTATGGCTGTAATCATTGCCTGCTTTGCAATCGTGGTGGTTGCGCTCCTTCGTAGAGTAACGACCCAAAAGAGCTTGCCTGAGTCAACTTAAGCTACATCGCCTCTTTTCATTTTTGACTATTCGGCTTGATGAAGGGGACTTCGTTTATCTGAGTATTTAGATGGTGTTGTGGTTATGCATTTAAGCATCCAACGCATAAACCAATTTTGAATAGAAGCGAATTTCCATGCCATACGATAAAGAAGAACTCGAAAAATTCCGCCAATCAGGCAAAATTCTACGCGAAACCCGAGAAGAAATGCGCAGTTACGTCCGAGAAAACATGCCAATCATAGAAGTCTGCGAAAAAGCCGAGGGACTAATCCGCCAAAAAGGTGGCAAACCCGCGTTTCCATGCAACGTAAGCATCAACGAAGTTGCGGCACACTATACTTCACCCCCAGGCGACATAGCACGAATACCCGAAGGCTCCACCGCTAAAGTAGACATTGGCGTGCAAGTGGACGGCTACGTGACTGACACTGCGTTTACATCAGCTTTTAGCGCTGAAGGCAGAAGCATGACAGCCACCGCTGAACTTGCCCTGAAAACCTTAATCGATAACATCCACGGCGATATGGCGCTGGGAAAAATCGGCGGATTAATCGAAACCACCATAAGAAACCGCGGGTTTAAACCAATCAGCAACCTAACCGGACACAGCGTTGGACGCTACTTAATCCACGCTGGAACATCCATCCCAAACGTGTCAGGCTTTTACCCAAACAAAGTCAAAACTGGCGAAGTCTACGCTATCGAACCCTTCGTCACATTGCCCGAAGCCGCTGCCCGAGTAGAAGATTCACCAAAAATCACCATCTACCGCCTGTTAAAAGCCAAATCCACAAAGAGTGAAGCAGCAAAAAAAATGCTCAAGCACATTGAAACCAACTTCAGAACTCTGCCTTTCGCCGAACGATGGCTAATTGGCGTGGTACCAGCCGAGCAACATAAAGCAGCTTTCAAGGAGCTGTTCGCCTCGAAGGCGATTATGGGGTACCCTGTTTTTGTTGAGGCAACTAAAAAACCTGTAGCTCAAGTTGAGCACACATTGCTGATAAAAGATGAGGGTTGCGAAGTTTTAACTTAAGCTAAACTTCGTTCGTACTTAGACGTTGTAGGTTTTCTCTTTTTCTTTGACTTCTTTGTAGATGGATGTTATCATCTGGTGTGTTGTTGGGCACTTGGGGCATGGAACATCAAGTTCTTTGTAGACATAGTCGCCGCGTTGGAATTCACGTACGGTTTTGTCGCCGCATTTGCATTCGATTGTTGTCATGACTTTGGGTACATCGATTTTTACCTGTTTGGACTGCAGTTTGGATTGGTAGAGTAGAAATCCTGAGAGCACCAATGCGATTAATCCTATGCCTGCTAGGACACCAGCGGCCAGTTGGTCGCCGGCAAGGTAGGTTTCGCCTGCAATGAGCAGGGCTGTTACGGCAAGCGCCATAACAATCAGGACAATCATGGTTAGGTAAGTGCTGATTTTTTGGTTTGCATTTGTCGATTGAGTTTTGTTGTTTTGTGTCATTGTCTAATCCTCCTATTGTCCCACTCCAATGGAGTTGCCAACGCCGAAGATAATCACTTTGTCGCCTTCTTTTGTGCGTTCAACGATGATCGATTTTACGCGTTCGATGACTTTGTCGGTTGCGTCATGAATTTCTTTGCGCATAGGTGTAACTGCGTCTCCGATGTCCTGTTTTATGATGACGGCGTAGTTGGGTATCTTGTATTTAGTTAGTTTATCTTCTATCTTGTATGCGTCAACGCCTGGTCCACCGATGGCTGCACCGATACCTTCTGAGACTTCGCCGACCATTTCGCCTTCAAGCTTAAGGCCAGCATCAATCATAATGAGACATGCGATTTTGCCCTCGTTTTCCTCTATGACTGCTTCTATTGCATCACCGGGTTTGCCGACGTTTCCGCCTGGACCTTCAGCCTTCATGACAAAGGCAGTGCGTCCCTCCAAGGGAACTGTTGCCATCACACAGTCTTTGGGCAGCTTGCGAACTTCGTAGCCATGCATTAGTTTGCCTGCGACAAGTGGACCTGCGCCGTCTCCGATTGGTTGCCCATAAGCGAAGGCTTTCAAAGCGCTTGAGTATGCGTCTGCTTCCTTCATGACCATTGGTAGGATCATCTGTAGCTGCATGATTACGTACAGGCTCAGGGTTTTTTTGCCCTGGATGTAATAGTGGCGAACGACTTTGTAGATGAAGTTTAAGGCCATCGCGGCTTCAAGGGTGTTTTCCAGGTTGTTAATTTGTACTGGGTCGTTTTGGATTTGTGGTGCCATGAGTTTGACTTCTTCTTTTAGGCGGTCGTCTCGTACATCGAGGATGTGATCAAGTTTGGAGACGATTCCTGCGGGATCCATGTTTTGGGGCCCAATGGTAAAGTATTCGAGGTATCGGTCAACGCGTGCAGATGGGTCGGTGGCTGGTTTGCCGATTTCTTTTATGGTTTCAATGGCGGTTTTTCTGCCTTCCTCCTTAATATGGCGGAGCTTATGCAGAGAGTTTTCCACCTCGCGGATCATGACGTACATCTGAATACGTTGACCGTAAAAGATCAGAACTATGAAGAACACGTACGATAGCAAGCTGATAATCTGAGTAATTGAATCGCTTCCGGGAATAAGACTCAAGTTATATGCACCACTTCTTTTCAAAAACTATTCTCAGACCCTTATAAGGATATGCTAAATCACCCAGAAAAACTGCCCTGAAAAAACAAGTCAAAATGTTGCCAGCTTTCCCAGGTTCACGTGGCCTAAGACCACACTACAGCTGGGAACGGAACACGGTTTAACTTCTGAGTTCGGAATGGGATCAGGTGGAACCCGTGCCCTTTGACCGGCAGACGAAACATAACTGTTCAACAACCCCATATATACCTTCTGCTTTCTAGCAGGCGTTTCATTGGAAAAGCATCGTTTTGCACTTTCATTAAAAATCACGTTTTACTTAGCTAACCTCTCCATTACAGTGGAAAAGCGTTTCAGCATTGAACTTTTTAATCATACTCGACCCAAACAAATTGCAGGTTAGCGTTCCAAAAAGGAACAACATGTTCGTTGTCTGTTCCATGAATAGAACTAAGAAGCACCCATTGCTGCTTTAATGTTGGTGGAGTTGTTTGGATATAAAAACGACAGTAAGCATATGTGTAATAATTTCAATTCTGGCTCCTATAGTAAGCTATGTCTACTTCGAAAAAATGTTTTCATCTGAAAACGACAGGTTGACAGGTTTAATTGAAAAGTTAAACCAAGAAAACATGAATTTAACACAAAGATTAGGCGATGCAGAGAATCTAATCAAACCATATCTTGTAACAAACTTAGGCTGGTATCTGCATAATAGTACAGACCCCGTCGTTGACTCGAGACATAATTTCACAATCTACGGAACAGTAACAAATGTTGGTCTTGAACCTGCTCTAGATTGTAAATTAATCATTCACTTCTACAATAAACAAACACTACTTCAAACATCAGAAATAGACATGGGCAATATTGGAACCCGGAATTTGTCAAGAGATGGCGGTTATTTCTACATTTCAAGAACAAACATTCATTGTGATGTAGCTGACTCAGTGACCAGAATAGAAATTACACCCAAATGGTCTTGATTGTAAATAACAGAGATGATTAGTCTTTGATTACCTATTCTTGTTAAGAGCAAGTTTTTCTTTTCTTGAACTCTTTTACAAGAAACTCCCAATATTGAAACGTAAATGGAGTGCCAGAATCCTCACGCATACCGTTAATTAACTCTTCATTATCGTCCCAAACAGATTCTGCAACGTCACCCCAAAAATTAAAGACAATGTCAAGCTCTACCAATTTCATGTAAACGAGCAAGCCAATGCCTTCAAAATAATTGCCCAAAAGTTTTAGTGATATCTGTTCGGGTTTTCCATCATATTTTGCAAGATAATCCTTGTAATCAGTATATTCAAGGGAGCAAACATTGCTTATTGCCTCTTGAATTTCTTTCGCATCCAAACTAAACCATGGAGAAAGCCTGATAATACTCTCGGTTTGCCTAATCCTACGCTGATGTCTGGTTTCAATCATGTAATAGACTGCACTGCCAATTACGCTGGCTGACGCAATCACAACAGATATCGCGGGAATATCAAGGAAGGACATATGATTTCACATTACATATTGTTAATTTTTGTCCATATAAAATAATCGTGGATAAATAAGCAGAAGTTTCTCTAAAAGTCGCATACTCGTTTCTGACTATACTGTTACCCTATTTTTGATCGAGTAAAAAAGAAAAATTGGCTTTTCTTATGTCTTTGCATATGTTAATCGAATTATTTGTGATGTGTAATTCATAAAATATAATAATTATTTTAAATTAGAAAAGTTCTGACGAAAGTGACTAACAATGAATTTCTGTCCAAAATGCGGGGCACTGCTCCAAGTGGCTAAGAAGGGTTCGCCTTCACTTAGATGCCCCAAATGCAAATACCACGAGCCTCTAAAAAAAGAAGGGGCAATACAAAAAATAAGGGTTAAAAACGGGAAACCTGTGGAGATTGCGGTAGTAGACAAAGACAAAGAGGCAATGCTCAGACAACTTCCGACAATTCGTATAGTCTGTGAAACATGCGGGAACACCAAAAGTGAAACATGGAATGTTGAAGCAGCTGACGAAAATATCCATTCAACAGTTACATTCTTCAGATGTACAAAATGTAAAACCACCCGAAGAGAATCAGGATAAGCCAATTCTTAAATTAACTGAATTCTTTGTGAGCCTTAATAGCCTACGCTAGTGTTGAATTAGGTAAGGAGTTTGTGCGTTTGACAGGTGAATTTGAGAAACAAGTTAAAAAGTTGCATCTTGACCCTAAAGCTGAGAAGGAATTAATCGACATGTTAAACAATGCCACGAGCGAAGACCCTTGCATGTCCTGTGAATCCAAAGGTGGCTGCGAGAACTTCAAGTGGCACAAAAAATGGCTCAACACCAACAACTGTAACTGCTGCCCATGAATTTCACAATTGATTTTTAACTTAGCTATTTAGTTTTCGACTTTCAGCTTATCGGCTCAAACCAATGGATTTGTCTTTTTTCATTCTTACTAATCTGAGTGTAGTGAAGACTGAAGCAGAACTAATCAGGAACCAGAAAACAACGTCCGACACAAAGGATAAGGATGAGAACCAATGAGGGGGATTGACGAAATATACATGTCCCACTTGAGAGTAGCCCCACCATCCAAAAGGGAAACCACCCCATGTCTGTGTTGTCCCTGACCAAAGATTAGTTGGGAGCAAAGTCTGCTCGTAAATTCCTGTAACCAAAGTAATTCCTAAACCTATTGCGACTGTCGTAAGAATAATTAGAATTGTTTTTGTTTTCATTTCAAACAATAAAACACCAATAAGATATTTTAAAATTGTGCGTACATTAAGATTCAATCTTTCTCTCAAACA
Source organism: Candidatus Bathyarchaeota archaeon (assembly GCA_963777155.1). Taxonomy (GTDB): domain Archaea; phylum Thermoproteota; class Bathyarchaeia; order Bathyarchaeales; family Bathycorpusculaceae; genus Bathycorpusculum. The sequence continues at coordinate 31,012 of CAVZPM010000039.1, read as the reverse complement.
GCCAACAGCAGAACAAAGCCGAAAGCTTTGAGATTCCTTTCCAAAAAAGAAATCAACGTTGTTGATGTCCTCGCTTCTTAATTCTCCATGTTTTTTCGAATGCTTTAGCTAAAATAAATCGCCTGAATGTTGTTTCATTTTGTAACAACTTAATTTTATAAACTAAAACATTGAACGATAAGAATGGTATAAGAGAAATGGAACAAAAACAAGCATACAAACTCAATTTGACTAATATAGAAGGAAACGGAGACTTTTCATGTCCAAGATGTGGAAGTATTATCTCGCCAGACGAGACAACGGAAAAAACTTACCGCATTCTTGAACCAAAAGTCAATAGTTACGGTTTGGAAGAACTTGTAATTTGCTGCAACATGTGCAACAGTCATATTCACTTAACTGGATTTTCTCTCTTACAGAAATTATCTATTGAGTGAACGAGCAACTTAGCAGAATCTAATTTGTTTATGAATTTTATCCAAATCTCGAAATAAAAACTTTTAAGCAAGCAATCAATCAGTATATTAAGACACATTATACAATATAGATTTGAAATCTAGAAGTTGTCAATATGTCAACACACAACGATAAACTAAAAACAGTTAGACAAACAGAAAAACAAGGAAAAAAAGAAAAACCTGAAAAACAGGAAGAACAGAAACTATGCTTAATTGAAACTGTAACGCTAGATATCTTACGATCTAAGAAGAGTGACCAAAAACTTTGGTTAAGTTTTCAAGACATTCAAGATGGATTCCAAAACAAGCCCCTTCTCCTTGATTATTGGACTAAATCAGATGAATTTAAAATAGACCTTTTAAAAGGATTAAATGCATTAGAGATGAAAGGGAAAATAGAAAAGAAGATAGTTGAACAAGAATCTTACTTTGCGAGCATTTCTTAGATCTCGTTAAGGTGTAGCATTGGTGGGGTTTCGACACCCTAATTTCTGGAAACTGATTTGAAGCCCTATTTAGAAAAAGAATGGCAATAGAGTTCTTTAACCTTTAATTTAAGTGTAATTCTCTTTTAATTTTGATGACTAACTATTGTTTAAGGCTACAGGCATCTTACTCATATCCATGTAAAGCATAATCCAACGGTGTCCATCTAAATCTTCAAACCCAAAAGCATACATCCAGCCTTGCGATTCTCCAGGCTCAGCAAAGATTTTTCCACCTGCAACGCGAACTTTTTTCGCCATCTCATCAACCTCTTCTCTACTTTGAGCATCAATATTAATCAGAACTTCAGAGCCTTTTGTTGTGTCTGCAACTTCGTTTTGTGAAAAGGTTTTAAACACATTATTGGGAAAGAGCATCAACACAAAATTGTTCTCCCCGATGAGGAAGCTTGCCACGTCTTCGGCGTTTTCGTGTCTTGGATTTATTTTGAACCCTATCGCTTTAAAAAAATCCTTCGATTTCTTAACATTTGTTACTGGCAGATTTAGCCAAATATTTCTTGTTGTCATGAAAAAACCCATATTAAATTTGTATAGGACGGTTAATAAACTTGAGGCATTTTCTAGAATATAGGATTTGATTTTAAATTGTCTTGGTTAAAAGGTATGAGAGAAAAAGAACCACCAGAACCGGTCAATCCAATTGGAACAGTCGTTATGGGTACTCTTCATCCGGATATAATGGACACTGCCAAAGAGATGGTTAGAAAATCACTCAAGACCGCTCAATTTAGGACTGTAGATGTAGGAAAAGGCGTTTCTCCAACAACTTTTGCTTCAAAGGCAAAAGAAGTAAATGCCGACCTCATAGTCGTTACTATTGGTCTTTCTGCTGCTAAGGATAACCTGCCCAAATTGATTTCTGCAATAGAACTAGAAGGTCTAAAAGACAAAGTCGTCGTCATGATAGGCGGTGCCGCAGTCACCAAAGAAGACGCAGACAGAATAGGAGCACTGTTTGGTAAAACGAGAGAAGACGCTGTGGCACTGGCTAAGAAGGTAATGGAGCAAAAACGGAACAAGACCTGATATGCTTCAGCAATTAAGTTCCATTTGACTTGATGAAAACACTTCTGTAAATCCAACTTGTGTCTGCATTTAATATCCTTTCAAAAGAGACAAAAGAATTGTAAATATCACGTTTTTTAAGTTAAGTTGTTTGGGAGGGTTTGGGTTTGCGTTGCATAAATATTTTTATTGATGCCCGCTCAATTAATGGTCACTGCCTAGCACGGTGGGGTCGTAGTCTAGACAGGTATGACGACGGGCTCCAGAAAGCAAACATATAACGGGTTTGCTGACTCCGCGAGGAGAATGACGAATTTCCGGAGCGGTCATGAAGAAACCCGTAAGGTTCAGCTTCGCGCTGTTCCTGGGTAAAGGTCGTCGGTTCAAATCCGGCCGGCCCCACCACATTAACGAAAACAGCCTATTTTGTGTAAACATGAATTCTCTTTTTTTAGAAAGTTTGTCGAGATCTTTCACAATCCTGCAAGCTTTCCCACCTATTGCTTCATCGGATATTTCGAAAATCGTAATATTGTGACAAATGAAACAACCATTTAATTGAATTTTAGCTGTTTTTAATTTTAGAAAGGAGAAGGAAGTTGGAGACGAAAGAAAGCATAGAGAGCCAAATAAAAGAATATGCAAAATTCTTTCTAGAGACTGAGTACGGCGATCGAGCTCTTAAAAAACTAGAACGTTTTGAGATAAAAGCTGTTGATGCTTACGACACTGGAGGAGTATCGGAAATTACAGATAAAGAGATTAAAATTGCAGCTCAACGAGACATAGTTGCTGGTAAACTGACAAATACGACAAAACTAATAATAAGACATGAACTCGGCCATATGCTTGATGAAAATTCTCCAGCATTCCCTGAATTTGAGGAAGAAATTGAACATGAAAAAATCGCTTGGCGAAACGCTAAACCAAGAAATGCAGCAGAAAACTGGTACAAAAATGTTTCAATAAGAACACATGAAGACCCTTTAAAAATGCAAACAATAGGGTTTCCAATACCTGGAAGAAAGGTTTCCCCAAAACTTCTGAAGCATGGAACAAAAATGGAACTAAAACGGATGAGAAAAGACAGCTGTTTACCTGACAGAAATTTGGCGGAAAGATTCGCTATGATGAATCTGGTTGAAGATCTTAACTATTATGGATAGACTTTTTCTGTTGATTACTAACTATAGAGTGCTTTTTGATATTTTAAATATTTTTACCGCCCATGGGATTTGAGGCGACTTGGGCTAGTTTATTGACTTAGTTTAGTGAATTGAAAGAATCTTTTTCAAAAACGTGCCATTGTCTAATTTTGGTTTTTTGTTAGAAAAGAGGGTCAGGAATTGAAAGAAGAGTATAGGTTAGGTAATGTAACGTATTGGGTCGTTTTTTTGCTCTTGCTCTTCGAGTTTATCATTGCTCCATGAAAGGAGCCACTTGTTTGAATCGGTTGATAGGGGGTCTTTGAACATAGTTATTTCAGAAGAGTTAGCGTCTTTAGCATCCTTGTAGTTGAGCATTAAATTTTTTAGAAGATCCTCTGTCCAATTACAGACAATTGAGGCCTCTTGTCCATTCGGGTTTGTGGCTAATAAATGTAAAAAGTAATCGCCTATTTTAATATCTTTGACAGGACATGTATCATCTGTCTTTTGCATTATCTCGATTGTGTGAACTTTGAAGTGGCCATCTTTGTCCTTAATTACTAGCTTTAATCCTTTTCCGACATAATTATTCATGAATTGTTTAAGTAGTCTGATCCTTTTCATTTTTTCAAGCCCCCTTTGGCAGGTTTATGTTGCTCATTAATATATATAAGGTATATTACGAAACAGGTAACACCATCTTCTGCATTATTGTTTTACAAATAAACATTCAGGATACAGATTAACAATCCTTATATATTGTATAATGAGTATTACGATACAGTTAAAATGGGGGTAAGAAAATAACAGAAACTGAACAAAATGAAAAAAATGGACCAGCACCGTTTGAATTTGTAGAAACACCATACAGGGAAACACAAGAAGAGAAAATCGAAAAATTCGCAAAAATGGCAGCACCAACAGTAGTTGCTGTTGGACTTGGCGGCGCAGGATGCAACGTAATAACATGGATTAAAGACAAAGGAATCACTGGAGGCAAAGTGGTAGGAGTAAACACAGACGCGACACATCTCAAGATAACGAAAGCAGACAAAAGAATCCTGATAGGCGAAAAATTGACAAGAGGCCTCGGCAGTGGAGGCTATCCAGAAGTAGGAGAAAAAGCGCTATACGAGTCAGCCAACGAAGTCATCTATGAGCTATCACGATCGAACATTATATTCATGATCGCAGGCTTGGGCGGAGGAACAGGAACTGGAGCAATTGTCGGCTTAGCTGATGCATTAAAAAGAAAGACCGCTGGAAATCCAATGGCACCTTTGATAGTAGGCGTCGTAACTCTTCCATTCGAAGTTGAAACGGCAAGAATGGCTGCTGCAAAAAAGGGCTTAAATCGATTAAAAGAATCATGCGACACAGTTGTAGTGATTGACAATACTCGCCTGGTAAAAGTTGCCGGAAACTTGCCATTTAGAGAAGCCTTAGGCGTGGCTAACACAACCATCGGTAAATTCGTAAAAGGTGTAACTGAAACCATCACAACTGCAAGCCTAATAAACATGGATTATGCCGATTTAAAAGCAATCATGACAGGTTCAGGCTTAGCTTCGATAGGCATCGGCGAAGGAACAGGGGAGACTAGAGTCGAAATGGCAACAGAAAAAGCGCTAAACGGACGTTTACTCGATATAGAAGACGTTACAAAGGCGAAGGGCTTACTTATTCATGTTTCAGGCGGAGAAGATCTAACGCTTACCGAAGTAAATCGAGCTGCTGAAATTATGAAACGTTCATTGCCACCGAAAACAAAGATTATCTGGGGAGCAAGAGTCGATAAAGAGCTGCAAGGCAGTGTTTCAGTTATGGCTGTCATAACTGGGGTAGAAAGTGCATTCTTGAGAAAGAATGAAAAACACTTAGGTCCTCTAAAACTACACAGATAAACAGTGCTTAACAACTTCTTTTCTTCTTTTCCTTATTTTTTTGTTATTAAAATTGATACTGTATTTAATTTAAGAACGGACTTTCAGCTTGTCATTTTATAACTACTCTTTTTTGAAACTGAGCAAACACGATATACTTTTAGGTTCCACCCCATCACATTCAATTCTTGAGGAATAACGTAAAAATCCCAGCAAATTGTAAAAAAAGCTCAAAAACAACCTATGTGCTATAGGCTATGGGGTATTAGTAAATGAAGCCGAGAGTCTTGCTGGTTGGCTATAATGGAGCAAACAACACAGGGGCAGAAGCTAAACTACTCGTAAGTATCAACGAGATACGTTCAGTTCTGGGTCCAGACGCATGTATAACCGTGCCTTCTCTGAACGAGGCGAATCTTCGCAGATACTTAACAGAAAGCCCAACGCTCAAGATTGAACCCATTAGGCCTTCGCTGTTCTTCCTGGACATCAGAAGATTGGTCAAAGAAAACGACTTGATCATGCTCGTTGAAGGGAGTTGCTATATGGATACTTGGGGCTCAGCCCTCCTCTGGTACTATTTACTCGCGACCAGATACGCGCACTCCATGAAGAAACCGTGCATAGCCTACTCAGTAGATGCAGGAACCGCCAGCCGTTTCAACAGCTGGCTAATTCGACGAGAAGCCAGCAAAACTAACCTTATATTGGCAAGGACTAAGTCAGCTGCTGAAAGACTCAAGAAATGGGGTGTAACGGCTCCAATCGAAGTCACAGCCGACAATGCCTTCGCATTTCAACCCAACCCTCAAGACCACGACCTCCTCAAACGTGTTTGGCCCGAAGCATCTCACGTGGTAGGGGTGGCAGCTGAAGACATTTACGTATGGCCTGTTCACATCAGACTTTGGGATCGAAAAAAGTACTGCTACAGATGGCCATACTACTACACACACTCTAAGGCAAGCCTTGAAAAAAGCGACGTTCTCGCCAAAGTGTTGGCTGTGCAGGCTGACGATATCATAATGGAGCAGGACAAGGATATTGCTCTTCTAAGCTTGGAGGGTTTGGATGCAAGCTTCGCTAAAAAAGTTCAAGGATTGATGAAGCACCCTGAACGAACCAAAGTATTTACTTCAATAGAGTACAATGCTTCTCAAATGACCAGCGTACTCAGGAGTTTAGATTTGCTAATTACGTCGAGATACCATGCAGCAGTGCTTTCCCTTCCAAACTATGTTCCTCAAACTGCAATAGGGCATGACCTTAGGATCAGAGATCTCTACGCTGACCTGGAGATTAGTGAGCTATTCACGGATCATGAAGATCCACTCAGATTTTGGGAACTTAGTAATGACGTTGGCGACATTTTCGACCATTACGATTCATTTAAGGACAAACTTAAGAAGGGATATGAGCAGTACCGAGAACGCGAGAAGCGTAACTCACAACTATTCAGAGCCTTCCTAGAAAAAAACTTTCCAGAGTGGCTTGAATGAACAAAACAGTGCTTCTAACGGGCGCAAACGGATTCATCGCTACCCAAATCGCCCGAAACCTCCTCGCCGACGAGGGTGTTACGATTCTTGCCCTCGTCAGAACCAGCGACCAACAAGATTCTCAAGTTAAGTTATCGAGGGAGTGGTGGGATTACCCCGAACTAATCAAAGCTATAGGAACAAGAATACACGTTATTAATGGCGATGTTTGCCAACCAAACCTCGGTTTAGACAGAAAAGAATATACTGAAAATGCTGAAAGAGTAACACACATTATTCACACTGCAGCCGACTGGCGCCTCCTTCCGCTCGATGAACTCAGAAAAACGAACGTCCAGGGAACAACGAACGTAATTGCTTTTGCCAAAGAAGCTAACAAGCACCACCGCTTAGAACGTCTATCCCACGTTTCCACTGCCTATGTAGCGGGAGCCGCAACTGGAACTATATCAGAAGAACAATTAACGGACCAATATGGATTTTTTACCGATTATGAACGCAGCAAGTACGAAGGCGAACGTTTAGTACAAGCTGCAAAAGAGGAATTTGCCATTTCCATCTTTCGCCCTTCAATGGTCATAGGCGATTCAAAGACAGGCTCCATAAAAACATTCAACACCTTTTACTTCCCCTTGCGTCTTTACCTAACGGGCAAAATGCGACTTATGCCAGTAAGCCGCTCATTAAGAATCAATGTGGTACCTGTCGATTATGTGGCTAAAACGGTTGCACAATTAACTTTTGAGCCTAAAGCAGAAGGAAAAACCTTTCATGTAGTTGCTCCGTATGAATCTCTGCCAAAACTTGGAGAACTCTTAGATTTCGTGCAGAAATGGGCAAAAACCGAATTGGCTTGCAAACTACCAAGCCCAATTTGCCTATCAATGTCTTCTTCTTCGATGAAAACTGCCTTGAAGCTCCAACGCGCATTCACAGGAGACCGCCGAATCTCAGACGCACTTATCGCTCTATCCCCATACTTCAGCGAAAACCGCCAATTCAACCGAGACAACCTAGACACCCTCCTCGGACCTTACGACTTCAAATGGCAAGAAATACTGCCTAAAATGCTTGACTACGCAGTCTACAACAGTTTCTTCCACCGCTCAAACCGCACTGTGCACGAACAGGTCCTCTTTAGATTAGAAAGAAAAAGCCACCCAGTTACCTACTTTGATCTGATCGAAGGCAAAAGAGTGAAGAAAACAGCTGAAGAGATGTACCAGGACATTTTAGCTGCAACCAGTGCAATCAAAGCTTATGGGATTGCTGCTGGCGACCGAGTGGCATTAACAGGCTTAAACAGCACAAAATACCTGGCCGTGGACATAGCAATAGGGCTTGCGGGTGCAGTAAGCGTTCCGCTCTACTATACCACACCGCCTGCAGACATTAACGATGTTTTGAAAGCGAGTGGCGCGAAACTCTTCTTCATTGGAATGCCAAGCTTGTTGTCGCGGATTAAGGAGCTTTCTCCTGACGTGTCAATAGTCTCTATCTGCAGAGTGCCAGTACCAACGGATACTCAAAGAACTGTTGTTTCCTGGGAAGAGTTCCTGGCTAAAGGAAAAGATGAGACAGCCCAGATAAAGGCTCCAGTAGGCTTTGCAGACATAGCGACTCTCAGGTATTCGTCTGGAACAACAGGCAAACCTAAAGGAACTATTTTTACACATGCCAACCTCCGGTACATGGCTGAATCAACAGTGGCGATAACATCCTGGCAAGCAAGAAACCGTCCTTCCAAGTACTTATCATTCTTACCGATGGGGCATGTGGTTGAAGGAATTCTTGCTACTTACTCACCATATTACATCCCAGCACCTGTAGAGATCTATTTCTTGGAAGACTTTAGAAAATTACAAGACGAACTGCCTCTTGTTAGACCTACTGTCTTCTTTTCGGTTCCGCGCATTTACGAAAAAGTCTGGGAAGCTTTGGAGAAGAATCCATTTGGAAGATTCTACATTAAAACAAAGAGTACCCTGCTCAAGCGAGCAATCCGAAGGGTTCTTAGAAATATGACACTTAAACGAGCAGGCTTGAACAAATGTACACAACTGATAGCAGGTTCTGCGAGCTGTGATGAAGACCTCCTTGAAAACTACCGCAAACTTGGTATAGAAATCCATAATGCGTATGGAATGACCGAAGCACCATTGGTCACGATAAATCGACTGGGAAGAAATAGGATAGGTACAGTGGGCGAACCGATGCCCTTCACGGAAGTAAAGATAGCTGAAGATGGGGAGATAATGGTTAAGGGTCCACAGGTCACTGTGGGCTACTTTGACAAGTCACTTGGAGCCACCGTTCAAAGATGGCTGGCTAATGACAGGCGACATCGGCAAATTAAGCGATGAAGGAAGCCTCATCATATATGGGCGCAAAAAAGAACTGATTAAGACTTCTTATGGCAAATGTATCTATTCTGGAAAAATTGAAGGAATGATAAGAGAGCTACCTGAAGTTACCGAAGCCATGTTGATAGGTGAGTCAAAACCATACTGCTCCGCGTTGGCGTGGGTAGACAAAAAACACTATGACCAATCAACCCTCGCTTCTATCGATCAAGCCATGGAAGAGATGAATAAGCGCCTCTCAAACCCAGAGAAAATAAAAAGGTGGGCAATACTTCCCAACAACTTAAGCATTGAAAACGGGGAGTTGACACCAAACCTCAAACTGAAACGGATCGTTATTTCTCAAAAATATAAAGAAATTATTGAATCGCTATACACTGGAGCCGTCCCTGAGGGCGAATTACATGTAGGTGGAGTGGAGAAGCCAGGTGAATAGACGTGGGGCTTAGATTACTTTTTTTGGGTTGGTGGACTCCAAATTTCATAATCCGCAGAGAACTCGCAAACGTATCTAACCAAACAATCACAGCACTACGAGTTATACTTGCACGATACTCTCCTCAAGAAGTCAATGTCTACACAAAACAGCAGACCTCTGGAACCGTTAAAGAGCAGAGAGCAAATATGGCTCAAACTCACACAGAATTAATTGAAAAGTTAGTGGCAACTTTGGGACGGGAAGAAGCGGTCAAATTGGGTAGAGAAGCTATGTTTCTGGCTGGAAAGAATCTGGGCAAACAAACCCGCAGCAAGCTTGGAGTCAGCGATAACCGAAAAGATTTGATTAAAGCAGCCAAAATCCTCTATCGTGTCTTGGGAATAGAGTTCCACTTAGAAACGACTGATAATTCAAACTCAACAGCAATCATTAACAAATGTGCGTTAGCTGAACAATATTCCAAGCTAACCTGTGAAGTTTTGAGTGCTACTGACGAAGGAGTCATAAATGGATTGCAGCCAAAAGTGACCATGAAGTTTGAAGAATACATGACAAGTGGCTGTAAGAATTGCAGAGCAAATATTCAGTTTAATGAAAAGGAGAAGGTAGCATGAAAGCAATTGTAGTTGGATCTGGGGCTGGTGGAGCAATAGCAGCTCGTAAACTGGCTCAGAATGGCTTTGAAGTTACAATTTTAGAGGCGGGCAAACCATTTAGTCCCCTTACGCATAAGGTTTCATGGCTTAGTTCCCTCAGGGGCTCGTGGCTTCTGAAGGATGAAAACTCAATCACACATGTGTTTCCGCACTACGGAGTTACTCGTGCAAGCCAAGATTTGGCTATTTTCAGAGGTGTCACTGAAGGAGGTTGCACCTCAATTTCATGCGGTAACATGGTTAGGGCGGAGAATGGTCTGAAGGAAATCGGGCTTGACCTCTCTAAAGAATTTGAAGAAATCGAAAAATCCCTAACGATCGCACCTATACCACGGGAGAGGTGGCGTCCTCTTACTCAGCAAATGTATGACCACGCAGAACTCTTGGGTCATAAACCTAAGCCGACACCAAAAGTCGATGACTTAAGCAAATGCGTTGGATGTGGCTACTGTGAATTGGGTTGCACAACAGGTGCCAAATGGGATAGCAGGCGTGTCTACAAAGAATTTCTAGGCAGAGGCATCTCATTGCTGACAAATACACCAGTTCAAAAAGTGTTAGTCGAAGGCAACCGCGTGTCTGGAGTGTTGGTTTCTAATGGGTCGTCACATATGAAAATCAACGCTGATATTGTTGTATTATCAGCTGGCGGTATTGGGACAGCCCAGATTTTGAAAGCATCCGATTTACCTGCAAGAGATAACTTGTGGGTTGACGTCGTTCTCACTGTGGGCGGAGTGCAAAAGGATTCAAAGATGCTGAATGAGCCACCTATGGCTTGGTTCATAAAGAAAGATAACTACATTCTGTCACCTTATTTCGACTTGTTATCGTATTGGTTCCATAAACCCTGGAAAGATGTATCGGCTGAGGATAGGGTTGGCATGATGATTAAACTGGCGGACACCGAACAAGGCGTTGTTGCCGCCGATGGCACCGTCACAAAATCTCTAACTAAAGCAGACTACGAAAGTCTCGAAAAAGCAAAAAATGAGGCAAAACAGATAATGGAAGCTTCAGGAGTAAAAGGTCCCTTCGTTGACGGCATGATCCATGGAGGCCATCTTGGCGGCACCGTACCGCTAACTAAAGACGACGTTGAATCAATGCATCCTTCATGGCTACCTCAAGACCTTTGGGTTGCTGACCTATCATTGATGCCTCGTTCGCAAGGCTTACCGACAATGTTAACTGCGGCAGCGTTGTCTTTACGGGTTACCAAAAAAATCCTTCAGGAAAAATGCAAAAGATGAAAAAATAATGACAGAAACTCCTGGTAGGTACACAAAGGATTATTCAAAAACTGAACTAGTTTTTGGTAATTTGACTATTATTCTTTGGATCGGGTTAGGTGCCCTTTCATGCGCGCTTTTCTATCCGTTGGCTGCTGTTTTGTTTTTTGGGCTAGCTGCATTCTTGGTCTTCTATGAGTTGGGTAAACATGGCTGTGTAACATGCTACTTCTGCAAAACCTGTACTATCGGAATGGGAAAACTGCCTGAGCTCTTTTTCCGAAAAGCAGGCACAGCAAATGTTAACCGAAGGGCTTTGAAGCTCTTTCCAGTTACATATTTGTTGCTTAGCGCTCTACCAACTGTACTTACGGTTGCCTCCCTTTTCCAAAACGTTACCGTATTCAAAGCTTTGTTATTAGCTGCAATCCTTGCCTTTTCCGTATACACCGGATTAGTTCGCAGGCACACGCTGCATAGTCTATTGTAGGATTCAAACGTAAGTCTAAAACTAGTCGACCCAACTAAACATTATTTTTTCAAGAAGTTTCAAATTTCTATGCCCATGTTAGCTATTAGCCTATCCAAAGCTTGTGAGCTCATCATCTCAGTTTTAAGGTAGAGGCGAATTTCCGAAGCACTTAACCCTATGCGTTTGGCTTCTAATACTGAGTACCGGTAGGCTTCGATTTCTGTTGGTCTATCCACATAGTCAAAGCGAGGGTCAAAGAGGTTTCTGCCAGCCATGTGCTGTTTTACATGGCAGAGTTCATGGATAACATCAAGATAGATGTCTTGTTTGCGTCCAGTGTTCAAGTAACGTTTATTCACCATCAAGTGCCCATCACCGTCGCTGACTCCCATATAACCGAACCAAATGAAATCCACTTTCAGGTTCTTGAGAACTTCCTCTGTTTGTTTCCCGAATATTCCTTGGACAGCACGGTTTTTCTCGAACCCCTTAAAGTAGTCCATAAATGGCTTTGTCTGAGCAATCAAATGAATAATTTCCCTCAAAGGCAGTCGAGTAAAAAAGCGAAAGAACCGCATTACAACGTATTCCGTGGCACTCTGAAACGGCAAAGCAAATAACCTGCCTGAAATGCTTCCAAGTACAAAGATTTTAAGTTAAAATACTTTATCCAAACGAAGACGACTACAGCAGTCTATTAACCCTCAGCATAAGAAATATTCAGTTGCTCTATTGTAAAAGTAAAATGCTAACTCGATCGAAAGGAATTAGCAATATTAAACATTTAATCATCGCCTTCACATATGCAAAAGTGTCCAATTTCCTTTATTGCTTGACGGTTTTTAGCCACTCCAAAAAAGCATCGTGCACCTTAGCGAGGGTTCTCGAAAACATGCACATCCTCGGTTGCTTCCAGCTTGCGCACCTGCTCGGCTTCCTCTTTACGTACACGAATTCTCATCTCTTTGCCGTTAGGCAGCTTAGTTGAGATGACGCTTTCTTTGTAGTCCACGGGCATAACCCAAACTGGCACGAACGCTTTGAGGCTCATGATGGCTGAGTTTGTTATTAGCGTGTCTCCGATGCCGTTTACGAGTTTAGCCACGGTGTTTGAAGATGCTGGAAAAATCAGCAGAAACTCGTATTTGTGGCTCTGCATCAAACCGGCCAGGAAAGGCGAATTTGGATTTGATTCAACGGTGACTTTGGCAAAGCTCTTCTTTAATTCCTCGTCTAAACGGTAGAATTTGAGCATGGTGTCGGCTGCTTTGGAGACGTAAACGTCGATTTCAACAATGCCCTCGGATTGTCGCTTTAGGTCTTTCATGGTTTCGATAATTTCAGCTATTTTATCTCCTGCACCAGTTATTCCCCAGGCAACCTTAATTTTCTTAACTTTAACTTCAGCCATAACATTCACCCTATTTTTTACCGTAAAGTTCCAAGTATTCGGCAAAGCGTTTTGTGGTTTTCTTTAGGCTTCGAAAACCCTCCTCATCTTGAAGGGCTCCTTCCAACGTGTCCTTGCTCCAAAATGTTGCGCCTAAATTGGCGCCGAAAAAGCCGCCGCCAACCCCAATCATGCCGTTAATCAAGAAGAAATTATGGATTTGCATAAGAGCGAATTCTTGTCCGCCGTTTCTGTCGCCACCAGACACGATGCCCATGCCGACTTTGCCCTTAAAAAAGTTCTTATCGGCTGCAACTGCCGCTCGCATTCGATCCATGACGGCTTTGGTTTGGGCGCTAACTCCGCCGTTGTAGACGGGGCTTGCAAAGATAATGCCATTAGCTTCGGCTAGCAGTGCATAGAGTTCCTGGAGGTCGTCTTGAACGACGCATTCTTTGTTTTTGAGACAATAGTCACAGTGTGCACAGTAGTCGACCCATTTTCCGCGAACCGTCCACAGTTTAGTTTCGTAGCCTTTTTCTGCAAGTAGTTTTAAGGATTCTTCCAGCATATGTTCGGTAGCTTGGTGTCTTGGGCTTCCAGAAATTCCAACAATCTTCATAAGCTGTCACTAATCTTAACTTGGAATTGACTTTAAAGCCTTCCCCCTTCCGAGAAAATTCTTGCCAAAAAGGAAATCAAAACACGTAAATTTTTTAGAAAACTGAAACAAGAAAATAAAGAAGGAAGAAAGAGATTATTCTTTCTCAAAGTATTCTTCTGGCGTTGGTGGTACCGGTGGTAATCCTCTGCGTTCACGAATCTTCTTTATGGTTTCTGCCTGCATTTGTTCTGGAACATATGCCCAGCGGCTGAACTGTGTAGCCCAGAATGCTCTGCCTGAAGTTGAACCTCGCAATTCGTCAGCTATGCCGAAGCTTTCGGAGACTGGCATTTCTGCTTTCACGGTAATTATGTCATCTTCTGAGGGCATGTCTAGGATTTTGCCGCGGCGTTTGTTTAGCATTGTGATGACGGCACTAACATACTCGCTTGGAACTTTACATTCGAAGCTCATCAATGGCTCGAGCAGTTTCGGGTCGCTTAGGAGTATTGCGCAGTAGATCGGTCTCCAGGTCATGGGAATAGCTTGTGCTGGTCCGCGGTGGACTGGGTCCTCGTGGAGGGTTATGTCTTCAAGATTAATTTTTAAGCCGTATGCGGGTTCCTTGGCGAGTGGGGATGTGTGGACTGCTTCGCGGAATCCAGTTTTGATGTGGTCGAGGATTTCTTCTACGTATTGGCGTCCGCGGATGCGGTTGCAGAGTATGCAGTTTTCTTCAACCGCTACAGCGCCTTTGGCTTCGTCTGGTGCCCAGCCAAGTGACCTTAAGACTTTGGTTCGCTCGTCCCTGCTTTGCATATCAGAGATTTTTTCAGATTTAATTGCCTCGATGACTTCATTAGATAACTTGTCGATGGTTACCCAGAGTTTGTTGTGTTTGTTGGGGCTTTTACCCATGATTGCTGGTCCCTTGTAATCGTGACTGATGGTCTCTCTGAAGATAACGATTGGCTTGCTGAGTTTAACTTTTAAGCCTGCTTCCTGCATTCGGTAAGCGGTGATTTCAAGGTGAAGCTCACCCATACCTGATAGAAGGAATTCGCCGCTTTCTTTGTTCATGATGAAGTGCAAATTGGGGTCTTCGGTTGTGAGTTTGTGCATAACTTTGTCGAATAAAGGTAAGTCTTTGACGTCTTCTGGTTCTACAGCGACCGTTACGACTGGGTCTGAAACGTAGTTTAAGCCTTCAAAAGAGTGTACCTCTGCGCCTTCTTCAGCGATGGTTTCTCCGACGTGGATGGATGGAAGACCAGAAATGGCTCCGATGTTGCCTGCTGGCACGCGGTCGATGAAGACTCGGTCAGTTGCCATACTCATGAAAACTTGTTGAATAGTGCCTTTCTGGTTGCTGCTTAAAAGCTGAACGGTTTTGCCTCTCTCGATTGAACCGCTGAAAATTCTGCCGATTGCGACTGTTCCGCTGTGTGGGTCAACTTCGATGGTGGAGATGCACATGAGCAACGGCGCTTTAGGATCGACTTTTGCCATTCCTTGACCTGTTGGACTTGATACGTCGCCTGGCCAAATTTGAGGTTGTCTGTAGGGCTGAGCATCATAGGGGTTTGGAAGATGTTTAACGAACATGTCCAAGATTGGTTCGGGCAAGGGTGCTTTTTTGCTGAGTTCATCGACTTTTCTACCGACTTCAATTGGGTCACCTGAGTAAGCATCGATGATGTCTTGGAAGGAGACTTTCTTCATTTTCATATGATCAAGGTTTAAGCCCCATTTGTGAAGGGCTGACCCAAATGCTACACGGCTATCTTCAATTGTTACTTGCCAGTCTTTCTTGTGCTCGGCAGGTGCATATTTCTCGATTAAAGTGTTAACTCTTAGGAGAATCTTTGCAAATTTCTTCTGGATTTCTTGGGGGGAAAGTTTAATTTCTTTAATCAAACGGTCAACTTTGTTGATGAATAGAATTGGTTTTACGCGTTCTCTTAGGGCTTGCATTAGAACGGTTTCGGTCTGGGTCATTGGTCCCTCAACTGCATCGACAACCACGAGTGCGCCGTCGACTGCTCTTAGGCTTCTGGTGACTGCGCCTGAGAAGTCAATGTGGCCAGGTGTGTCGATGAGGTTGATGAGGTAATCTTGCTTGTTGTATGTGTGGACGAGGCTGACGTTTGAGGCGAAAACGGTCATTTGACGCTTTCTGCTCAAGGTCCCATGAGTCAAGGAACAGTTTCTGTCCTGCCGTTTGGGTACTGATGATTCCTGCTGCGGCTAGAAGACTGTCGGCCAAGGTTGTTTTTCCATGGTCAACGTGAGCGATGATGCTGGTGTTGCGTATGAAAATGGGTGTTTCCATCAGTTTTACAATTTCGTCTGTCTGCCTATAACGCGCCATAACTATACAAACTCCAATTTAATTGAATTTATTACTTGAAAGACCTGTTTTTTAATTATTTGAAGCATTATTTACTCTCTCTGAAATTGATAAGCTACATGGAAGGAGAGTTTGTGTCCTATTAACTTTATGGAATGTTTTTTGAAAACAGTTGGGCTTAAAAACTGGTTGTTTAGATCTTTAAGGATTGATTTTCGCCTATTCTACCCCTTAATTGACAGTGGAGCGATGCTTGGCAAACTTTGCAAGCTAGTAAAGCCTAATTCGCAAAAAACATTAAATCTGCTTTTCTAGTACAAACCAAACAGCAAATAGGAGAAAAGTCAATTGAACAATAAAGTCTTAATCAATTCATTGGTGCACACCATCTTATTAACGTTAAAGAAGACGGCGTTTACGATTAGTTTAAATGCAACAATTAACAATAGGCTTGAATTAATCCATCAAAATTAACGATGAAGATTAAATGCTGAGGATAGGAATGCACCTTCAAGCTGTTGCAACTCGGGGAAACGAGGAATTGTTTCAGGAATCATTAGCACCATCCATCTTCGTTTATTGTCGGGGTTGTTACTAACTAAATATTCTTGAGGTTTTGGCGGTATAATATTGGAAAAAGCTGCTTCTTTGCCAATTAATGAGGTTTTCAATGAACTAAATACATCAGAAAATGGTTTAACAAGCGAAGAAGCTAAACTGCGCCTTAAAAAATACGGTTATAACAAGCTTTCAGAGAAAAGGCAGATTCCCTTCGTACACAAATTCATCCGTCACCTGAAAGATTTATTTGGCATTTTGCTGCTTGTCGCGGCTATCCTATCCTACATCAGCGGCAGTCCCGAGCTTGCTCTAATCATATTAGCCGTAGTTTTCGTTAACATTTTTGTAAGCATCTTTCAGGAGTCACGGGCAGAAAAAGCCATGGAAACCCTCAAAAGCTGGATGCCCGAATTCGCCAAAGTTGTCCGCGATGGCGAATTAAAGAAAATTTCGGTTAGCGAAATTGTTCCAGGAGACGTTGTCTTATTGGAAGAAGGCGATCGTGTTCCCGCAGACGGTCGCTTAATGGAGGCCTTCGACCTGTTTACAAATAACGTGCCTCTAACAGGTGAATCGGAACCTCAACCTCGTATTGCAGAACCAACCAAAGTTGTTGAAAAAGCATACATGTACTCACCTAACCTTGTTTTCATGAGTACCAGTGTCTCCAAAGGTCAAGGCAAAGCAGTTGTCTACTCCACCGGTATGAGCACTCAGTTTGGCAAAATTGCCAGCTTAACCCAGACTATTAAAGAAGAAGAAAGCCCTCTCCAAAAAGAAATCGCATTAACCGCAAAGTACGACTTTATCATCGCTGTCATTGTAGGCACGGCTTTCTTTATTGCTAGTTTTCTTTTTCTAAAGGTTCCTCTTGCAACAAGCATTCTTTTCATGATCGGTGTCATGGTTTGCTGTGTGCCTGAAGGATTGCAGGTTACAGTATCCAGCGCCTTAGCCATCAACGTGTTAAAGATGGTCAAGCAGAACGTTGTAGTAAAACGGTTGTCAGCTGTGCAAACTTTGGGCAGCGTTACCGTAATATGTACAGATAAAACGGGCACTATTACGAAAGGGGAAATGACCGTTAACAAGTTATGGGTCTATGATGTTACCGTGGACATTTCTGGCTTAGGTTACATGCCCGAGGGAGAGTTCACAGTAAATGGTCAACCGTTGATTGCAGAGCAATCAAAACCTGTGGAGAAACTTTTAGAGATCGCAGCGCTCTGTAACGGAGCAAAAGTTGATCCTCCTTCAGATAAGAATAGAAGTTGGAGCGTAATCGGCGACCCAACCGACGGTGCTTTGCTTGTTGCTGCTCTTAAATCAAGCGTTAACATTCAGGATGCCCTATCGCAGAAGCCTATTGAAGATATTTTGCCCTTTAGTTTTGAACGTAAACTAATGAGCACCATTCATGTTGTGAAAAACGATGTTTATGTTTACACAAAGGGTGCTCCTCGAAACATTCTAGACTTATGCACCAAAGTCTTGGCAGATGGCAAAGTTGAAGAGTTAAGCGAAGAAAACCTCATGGTTATTGAATCAAAAATTCATGCATTCGCCAACCAAGGATTAAGACTAATCGCTGTAGCATACAAGAAAGTTCCCAGTAGCCAATACAAGAAAGAAGAAGCAGAAAAAGACCTCGTGTTTGTGGGTTTGGCTGCAATGCGTGACCCCCCAAGAACCGAGGTTAAAGACGCAGTTCTAAAGGCGCAGCAAGCAGGAATAAAAACTGTTATAATCACCGGTGACTACGGTCCAACCGCCGAAGCAATAGCCAAAGAAGTTGGAATCGCCGATAAGGAGTGCTGCCAAGTTATCCGCGGAGTCGACCTTGACGACTTAAGCGACCAAGCAATTATCAAAGAGGTACGACAGGGAAACGTAGTTTTCGCCCGTGTCGCACCTGAACAGAAACTCCGCATAGTCAAAGTTCTCAAAAGCAGCGGCGAAATCGTTGCGGTAACAGGTGATGGCGCCAACGATGCTCCTTCGCTTAAAGAAGCTGACATTGGAGTTGCCATGGGAGCCTCGGGCACAGATGTAGCACGTGAAGCAGCAGACATCGTCCTTCTAGACGACAGCTTCGCATCGATAGTTAAAGCTGTTGAGTCTGGCAGAGCAATCTACGAGAACATCCGTAAATTCATCGTCTACGTCTTCGCACACAACTGGGCAGAACTGATTCCCTACGTACTCTACGCCGTGCTAGCAATTCCTCTTCCACTACTTGTCGTACAAGTTTTAGCTATCGACCTGGCAATAGACGTCATTCCCAGTTTAGCGTTGAGTCGTGAACCTCCAGAAGCAGGAATAATGGAGGAACCGCCAAGAAGCCTAAAAGAAAGACTATTCACTGGCAAAGTCTTTGGACGCTCCCTCTACATCGGCGTAATCATCGCAGTCGGTGCTATGATTGGATGCATAGGCGCATGGACGGCTGGTGGATGGCATTATGGTATGGCATTAACCGCTGATAGCCCATTCTACACATCGGGTGTCTATACTAAGGGAGTAACTTTGACGTTTGCAGGCATCGTTGTCGCTCAAGCCGGAAACGTACTGGCATGCAGAACCAGCAGACAATCAGTCTTTAGAACAAGCATAGCTACCAACAAATGGATAATATTTGGCATTATTTCACAAATAACAATCTTAGCGCTTTTGGTCTATGTTCCTTTGCTGCAACATGTGTTTGGAACAACTGCATTGGGCTTAACCGACTGGGTATTTCTTATTGGGCTGGCGTTGACTGTAATATTTGCTGAAGAAATCAGAAAGTTCTTTGTACGACGATTCTCAAAAAGCACTGAAGATTTAAGCAAACACGACCACACCTAAGCGAGCCAAAATAACCCATTTCTTTCAGTTTAGAAACCCCGACTAAACGAAAAAAGACAAAAAACTAAGAAAGTTTTTTGCACTAAGCTCTTAAGTTACGCAAGGAATTCTTACGCTTGAAAAATATGCCGCCGCTATCCCCAGAAGCAATCTGGAACCTGAACGAAAAAGAACTCTTAAACTTGCTTGACTCAGGCACAATTAAACCGAGAAGCCAAGAAATCCGCTTCTACGCGCCCAGCTTCACCTACTACAAAACCAAGAATTTCTGCTCTTCAACAACCGATTTCCCCACAATTTCAGTCACAGGAAACAACTTGTGTCTTTGAACTGTAAACACTGTGGCGGCAAAGTCCTCGAAACCATGCATCCAGCGCTCTCTCC
This sequence comes from Candidatus Bathyarchaeota archaeon, assembly GCA_963777155.1. Classification (GTDB taxonomy): domain Archaea; phylum Thermoproteota; class Bathyarchaeia; order Bathyarchaeales; family Bathycorpusculaceae; genus Bathycorpusculum. Next base: position 11,212 of record CAVZPM010000039.1, on the reverse strand, counting down.
ACAGGAACTCTTTGATTTGGGCATGAAATTGAAAGCAGAAAGGGGCGAAAGGATGTCTTGTCAGCGGCGGATGCTTAACTGACGGTTCCGTGCCGCTTGACAAATTTGTTTCTGTGCTGGGCAGGTTTAAGCAGGAACTTGGCTTAACCGTTTTTGTCCATACAGGAATGATATCGCAGAAAACAGCCATGGCACTAAAGATGGCAGGTGTCGATGCAGCGTTAATAGATGTGATTGGTTCCGATGAAACAGTTGGGGATATCTACAACCTCAAAGTAGACGTCGAAGATTTTGCTGATTCTCTAAAGGCGCTAAAGGATGCTGAATTGGCGTTTGTACCCCATGTCATTGTTGGGTTAAATCGGGGCAAACTCGACGGTGAACTGCAGGCGCTAAAGATGATTGCAAAAGTCAAGCCCTCAGCCATCGTTATCATAGCTTTCATGCCTATCCGCGGAACAGCCATGGAAAATATTTTGCCGCCAAAGCCCACCGACATCGCAAAAGTCGCATCGACAGCACGTTTGATGTTTCCCGAGACCCCGCTGGTTTTAGGCTGCATGCGTCCAAAAGGAAAAAACCGCGCTGAAACAGAAGTTTTAGCATTGAAAGCAGGCGTTGATGCTGTTGCGTTTCCCAGCGAACAAGCAGTCGAATACGCCAAGGCCAGAGATTTGAAGATAACTTTTTCGTCTTATTGCTGCGCCCAAATGTACCGTGACGCAGTTTCGATTTAGGGCTTTAACATTTTTTTGCCAACTACGATAGCCCATAATGAAACAGCAAGCCCAGATGCAGTTTCAGGAATTGCGACGTTGGGTACATAGTTAAACACGAATTGCAGAAGCCAAGGCAAGGCCGCTGCAAACCCAACCCCAACAGTGAAAACCGACATCTTACGTTGATGATTAAGCAAAAACGCGCCACTAATGAGGAAAAGGGAAATCGGCACCAAAACAAAGAACAGTACAGATACAATGTAGTGTAAAGGCGAATAATCCTCAGTAAACACACTGATTGCAATAAGCGCCAAAGATGAGCCAGCGAAAACTGCTGAACCGGTTTTTCCCACCCAGTTTTTCCCAAGATAGCTGTATAACCCGAATATGGCAAAGTTGAAAGTTAAAAGTCCAGCGGCTAAAAGCCCGAAGTTGAAGGCTGACTCAGTTAAGCCCGAAACGACGCCTAAGTCGCTTAACGCATTGTTTGTCCAGCTAAATTGAGGGTAAGATGCGATGGCAACTGATATGCAGACGAAGGCAACTATTGGCGCTACTAAACCTGAGGACCCACCAAGTCTCTGATAAACTACTTTTCTTGTGTCAGACAACGTCAATTCCTCAAACATCTTTTGGTTGCTTCTGTTTTTTCTTGTTTTCCACAAAATTTCTCAGGACAAAATTTTTTCTGAACTCGCGGCTGGATTCAGCTATTTTCATCAGGTCCTCTTCAGTAAGCATTATTGCAAGTTCCATGAATGCTTTCTCCTGTTCACCTAATTTACTCGGCATATATTTTCCCAGCCTCTTTTTGCTTCATTCATATAAAGAAGAGATTGCTTAATTAAATTTTAAGCAGGCACATATTGTCTTAGTCTCTGCAGGGCTTGCAGTTTCTCTTTGTCGCCGATTTTTGCTTCCTCCACCGATTGCCGAAGAATCTGGATGGATTCATCCATGGCTTGGCGGTTCACGGGGTATGGCACACCATCTTTTCCGCCGTATGCGAAGCTGAATTTGACGGGGTCTTCCCAGCTGGGTGCCTCACCGTAAACAAGCTCCGCAACAAGCGCTAGTCCGCGTACAGTTGCTGGTCCAACGCCTTTGACGCTGAGCAGTTCCTCATAGTTGCTGGGTTGGAACTCATAGAGACGGGCGAGGGTGTCCCAATTGATGTTGCGAGGCATGTTAAGTGTTGTTAGGGTTTGCTGCCAAGGGTCAACTGATTTGGGAAGCCACTCCTGTAAAGACGATTGATTTAATGGTTTGGAGGCGGAATGCATGAGGTTGAAGAGTTTTTTTGTGGGTTCCTTGGAGAGGTCGACTGAGGCTTTTCTTGCCGCGTTGCTTTGTTTGGCAACCATGTTTAACGCTCGTTCGCGTTTGAAATCGCAAGCGATGGCATTGTGGGGTTCTTCAACAAAGCACTTGGTGTTCTCGCTGAGCCAGTGGTAACGCCTTGCCGAGCGGTCTTGGTCGCTCATGCCTTGCTGGATAACTGCCCATTTTTCTTCTTTGGTTATGAGGAAGGCGTGGTGGTAGAGTTGGTATCCTGCCTGGATAGCCGTGTTGTCGACCTTGGCAGTCATGCGGCTTGTGTAGGTTAAATTATCGATAGTTTCCTGCGAGAAGCCAAATTTTTCGCCAACTGCTTCGATGTCACTTGGCGTTTTCCTTGAAGTTTTGCCTTTGCCGCCGCAAACCGCGACTCCGTGCTCTTCGGGCGTGAGCGCACCTTTGAGGATACCTGTGACCACAGTTGTTACACCACTGCTATGCCAGTCGTAGGCAAGTACGCAGCCAAAAGCTTGAAACCAGTAAGGGTCGCTAAGGCGCTCGATGAATTTATCGACACCCTGGTCCTCAATTATGATGCTGGCGATTTCCTTAGCCATCTTGCGCATGCGCCCAGTAAGCCAAGAAGGAGCCTTCCCACCATGCAAGGGTAGGTTTGCAACGCCAGTCCGATACATACTCATCGAGGCTTCATGGACCAGCTTTAGATATATGAATTATTGAAACAAAAACCGCAACAAACACTGATTTTAAACATTATAATAACACCAAAGCAGCCTTGTTATTAGGAATATATTGCGCCTGTGGTTTGAGTGTTGTTTGGCCATAGTAGGGTGAAGCCAACTCTGCTGTCAAGAGCAGAACTAACTCTATAAACGTCAAGGGAGGGATACCGGTATCTTATTTGTAACGGTTTTGGTAATGTTGTTTGGTAACATTTATGAAAGTGCATCTACTAACTTCCAAAAACCTGCAATTAATCCGCCATTATGATCCGCTAACGCCTAACCAAACAAAGGAATGTCAAGTCCACCAATAGACGCTAACAACAAACATTGTTCTTTTAGTCTGGAACTAACCTAACAAATTATTAATTTTTTTGGGTTCCAACAGCAAACAGGTAATATCTTCATATTAGACGGGGGTTAAGAATCCCCCAGTCCACTTATCAACATCCTTTTCAACGTTCGATGGAGGAATATATTAACACTAAAGTCCCTCTCTGAGGAACGGATAAACTATCCATAGACGAATTGGCTATGTTTCTTTTCGGCTGATTGTTTGCGCTTCTCGATGTATATTAGAAGACTTAGACCGCCAATTAGAACTATTGCAATGGGAGGCAGGATTGCTAGGGCGAGTTGGGGTGGAATTGGCACTCGTACATTAAAATCGATGGTTTCTGAGGCTCTTGCATTTCCAGCTTCATCGGTTGCGTAGAGAGTTAACTCATGCTCACCATCTTGAAGTATAGTCAAGGTTGCATTTCCATTGATCGTGTATACTTGTTTGTCCAGAATATAGGTGATTAGCGAAGTTGTCTCGTTAACATTGAAAACTAAAGGTATGGCGGATGAATTGTACATTTTGTTTTGTAGTGAAAGAATTGTGATATTTGGTGGTGTTGTGTCTACTGTGAAGTTAACGGTTGAGGCAACTGGGAGAATATCAGAAAATACTGAGTAAACCCTCAATGTGTGCATGCCGTCAGGTATTGGTCCATACAGTGTTGTGTTTCTGGGAATGGTAACGTTAGATTGTTCGTCAAGAGTGTAACCCATGCTAATTATCGACGCTGTCCTGTTAACGGCGAATTCTACTGGAATGTCCTTGTTATAGTTGTAAATTTCGTTTTGGGGTGAAATAATCGAGATTTGGGCTTGTCCGACGGTGTTGACTGTGAAGTAGACGGAAGTTTCTGAGGTGAAGTCGTTATCTTCAAGAGTTGCGGAGTTGGGTCCTGTTCGGTAAACACCACCAACGGTTGCAAAGACGTGTATGTGGTGGTTTCCCTCGGATAGAGGACCCAAAGTTATTGAAAAATCCTGATCCACCGCGTTAATTCGAAATGACGTGCGATAGATAATCTGCTTTGAACCGTCGTCCAAACTGAAAGAAACAATGCAGCGGGTTACAAACCCATTCCAGTTGCCGTTCACTGAAAATTCTAGTGGCACAAACCAAGAGGGATAAGTTGTGCTTGTCGGTGACTCCATCGAGATTGTGGGAGGAGTCAGAGGTCCTGTGGGAATAGTATTTGTTGGCGCAGAATTTGCCATGCCCGCTATAGATGTAGTTGAGATAAGCAGTGTCAGAATGAATGTTAGGGATAATGCTGTTTTCTTCATACAGCAACAATGAACTTTGGTTAAACATGCACTTATTATTTTCTCAAATTGTAATACAAAAAATGTTTAAGAAATTTGAGCAAAAATGCGGGCTTATTTATGGTAACTTAACGGTGCCTGCTACCCGAAGTTTCGCGCCGTCAAGATACATCAGAACGGCTGTATCATTAGGGCGGTAAGCAAGAGGCTTATCAAGCGTAATAGTTAATGCTATTTTTTTAGGGTCGCCTGCATCGATTGCTTCCTCTACTTTCGCAGTTATAAATTGGGTCCAATGCCCAATGTGCACAACCATACCTTGTTTTATTGGGGTTTGCCAATATTTCACTAGCGAAGCCTGAACCTGCAGTTTAGTGGAAGTTTTAATCGAAGGGTCGTTAGTCAGAATTGTGCCGCGGTCAAGGTCCTCAACCTCAACATTTTTCAATGCAAGTCCAACACGGTCGCCCTCGCCTGCAATATCAAATTCGTCGTCGTGTTTTTGGATTGATCGGACTTGGGCTGTTTTTAATGCGGGCAAAACGTTCAAAGTTGAATGTTTTTGTACCGTTCCGTAGGCAACTATTCCTAATACGACTACGCCGACACCTTTGACGTTAAAGGCGTGATCTACAGGTACTGTTCCGACTGTTTGGTCGCCTGAGGCTGGTTTTTGTTTGGCGGCATCCGCTAAGAGTTTCTCGCGCAGTTGGTTTGCGTCGTCTTCTATGAACTCGAAGTTTTCGAGACTGGTGCCTTTGATTATGGGCTGGATTTTTTCTTTTGGAATGTAGTTTCTCAGAACAATGTAGCCGCTTTTTATTTCTGAGCACTGCAGCATTACAAGTTGTTCGCCAAACGTAGCGGTAAGTTCGTCTACGACGATTATTGCTTCTTTAGCTAAGGCACAAGCGTAGAATAGGGGAGCTAGCCGTTCAGGGTAGCGGGTGGGTTCGATGAAGGTTACGGTGTCTTCGCCTTTTTTGAGGTTGTAGAGTGTTATGTCTGTTCTAGCCGTTCAGGGTATCGGGTGGGTTCGATGAAGGTTACAGTGTCTTCGCCTTTTTTGAGGTTGTAGAGTGTTATGTCTGTTGATGTGCCTTTTTTAGCAAGGTTACTGCCGTAGCCTTGAGCGCCAAGAATTGTCACCGTAATGTTTCCCATATTATCATACCTGTAGGATATGCGCATTGTTGGTTTGTTCTGTAAGATAAGTGTTATGAGTCCCAAGGTTAAAACTGGAAAGAAAAAACTGCATTATAACTTGCCAAAGGCATGTACGAAAAGTTCTTAAGGCATTGGGTATTCTTCTAAACGGCAATAATGGCGAAACCAACGCCAATTCAGGTTAACGACCAGTTTCAAGCGAAACGGGTCAGACCAGATAAAAAAGGTTAAAATACTCCGACGTAGAGGTTGGAAGAGGTGAAAAAGGTATGGAAAACATTTACGCAGCAATGCTCCTTCACAAGGCAGGTAAAGAAATCAACGAAGCATCAGTAACAAAAGTTCTCGAAGCAGCAGGCATCACAGTTGACACAATACAAGTAAAAGCACTCGTCGCATCACTCAGTGAAGTAAACATTGATGAAGCAATCAAAGCAGCCCCAGCCATGATGGCAGCCGCTCCAGTTGCAGCAGCAGGTGCAGAAGCAAAACCAGCAGCAGCCGCTCCAGAAGACAAGAAGAAGAAAGCTGAAGAAGAAAAAGCCAAGGAAGATGCAGCATTAGAAGGATTAGGCGCCCTATTCGGGTAAAATAAGCCTCTTTTCTTATTTTTAACCAATTTTTCCCAATTAATTATTTATTTAAATAGTTACTAGAGAGTCGAGTAAATCAAAAAGTTTATAGAATATGTTCTAAAAGGATTTTGAGTCCTATCGCTATTAGAATTAATCCACCGACGATTTTGATTTTGTTTCCGAAGACACGTCCTAGTCCACAACCAAAGAAAAAACCTGTAACTGAAAGTATGAATGTTATCAGTCCTATAACAAGTATCGGTTCGAGAATTGAGGTGTTGAGAAAGGCAAAGCTTAGACCAACCATTAAGGCATCAATGCTGGTAGCAATTGCCAGAATCAGAATTGAATGCAACCTAAGGCTCTCATCTTTTTTGTTTGAGTCTTTTCTTGTTGAATCATAAATCATTTTTGCGCCAATAAAAGCCAGCAGGCCAAAAGCGATCCAGTGGTCAACTCCCATAATCATATCCTTAAAACTCAGACCTACAAGCCAACCAATCGCAGGCATCAACATTTGGAATCCACCAAAAAATCCACCTAATAGCAAAGCGAACTTTCGCCTTTGACGGCTTATCGCCATTCCTTTTGCGATTGAAACAGCGAAGGCATCCATCGCCAACCCGACTGCAATTAAGATAGTTGTAAGTAGATCCATTTTATCACTGATATAAGGTGTCTCAAAAAGTCAAAGCGCCAATATAGGCTTTTCATTGACAGATTATCGTTAATAGCTACTATTTCTATTACAGAAAGAAAAGTACTTTATTGGATGGGCAAATTCTGTTCTTTAACAATCTCGACCGGCTGGCTAGCCGCGGCAATCTTGGTTTTACCTCGTTCACTTAGCACTTTCCAAATAACCACTGGTGCCCAGCCGCTAAGAATCATCAAAGTCCCCGGGAACCCGCCGATGTTTCGCCCTACAATAGGGTTAAGAAATGCCAAAATGTCTGGTAGAAACGCTTCCCAAATCCCAAAAGCCACCGCTTCAGCTATAACTGCAACAATCGCTGTTTTCTTACCGAACTTTTTGAAGGTTTGAACAGCCAAGACTCCTGCAAAGAAGAAGTCGCCAAGACCTAACCCTCGAGGTGCAAAACCAAAGAAGTTTATGTTTCCTGAAATAGCTGGAATGAGAGGAACATTGGGCAGATAAACAAGGACTGGGAGCCCTAATCCAGTGAATTGGTTTGCAGCCTGCACCATCGTTCCCGTGCCTATGACTAAGATTATGTCCATTATTGTTAGGAGAATGGCGAAAAGTCCTACAGTTTTCCAGCTGAACAGGGAGCTGAGATAAAGAATTATCAGGATGGCAAATGTAAATCCGAAGACATCCATTAGAAGCGGATACCAAACTTGAACTGCGCCGCCGTAGATTACGTTGAAGAATATCATCAATAGCAAAAACAAAACAGGGGGTTGAGCAGCCACATACCACCGTGCTTTAGAAACCATCTTTTTGTGCTCAAGGATTATTGTTCCGAAACAGAAGATTGCTAGACTAAAGAAGGCTATTGTCCTATAAACGGTAAAGCTATCGGAGAGGGGACCTAAAAGACTCACTGCCCCGGCAATCGCGCTAACAGAGCCGAAGCCTAGTGAGATTAGTTGGGCTCTCTTTTTTGTAAGGTTAGAGAATATGTAGGAGAACGTGAAGAGAAGCATAGTGTATGAGCCCAAGAATATTAGGAGAAATACTCTTTGAAAGACTTGTTCAGGCGCTACAAGGGATGAGTAAGCGATAACTGAAATAACAATTGCCATGAAGACAACTAGTAGAATAATATCTCTGGTTTTGAATTGTCTCTCTTCAACTGTTGCCATCAATTTGCCTTCAACTTTCCTGTTAAGGAACATTGCTACAACTACAACAACAAACAATGCAATAGGCATGGCAACGTCAAGAGTGGGCATAGACTTCACAATAAACCAAAGAAGCTTTTATGCCTTTACCAGAAATCTCTCGAAAAATCTACAAAAAAGGCTTCATCAGCGAAAATGCACGTTTAGGATGGCTAAGGATGCAAAAAGCGCTTCTTCCATCCGAACCGTTCCTGTACCCTGATTTGGAACAGTATTGACGACAAAATCAACGATTTCGCCCAGTTTTAAACCTTCATCTTGGACTATTTCATGTAAACCGCGGGATGGAGCACCAAAAGCCACTAAAACACTATGGCTACTGCCCCATTTCTCGCCTATTCTACTGGCAACATCCATGAAGCTGTCTCCAATTCTTGCTGTAGCAATTTTTAAGTCAAAACCGCCAGCCTGCACCATTTGACCAAAAGAACGGTTTGCCACTTGCACATTGTAACCCCAATATTGTGGAACGTCCTCGCGATTTGCAGCCTGAACCTCAATCTGTTTGCCTATGTTGACTACTTGCAAAGTTAAGCGGTTGCCAACTGCAAACCCCTTTTGCCGCAGAAGCGCCGGCTGCTGAACCCCTATTTCCACAATCAACCCTTCTTTAATCTCGGACAAAACCACGCCCTCACGGTATTCGCCTACCTTCAAATGCTTGGTTTTCCCACTTAGGGGGTGATGTGGAGTTCGTAATGGGGGCAAGATTCCAGCAAACTCCAAGTCGGCTTCGAGTTTAAAGAGCCTTTTTCTTAGGTACTGGGGGGTTTCTAAGTAGTTGAGCAGAAGAGCAATAAAGTCCAATTCTCTGCGTTGATCCACCCCAGGGCTGTCGGGGTAAACTATAATTTGGTCTACGCGGAAAATTGCCGCGGCCCGTCCAATCAAGCCGACTTTAGCTGTTTTCTCCCTTAAGTGGGGGGTATCGACGATTGCGGATGCTGGGATAGCGATTGAAAGTTTCTTTTTGTCCATAATGCTTCTGCCCCTGTAGTTTTTTGTCTGCGTTGTGCTTAAAAGGTGGAAATGAGATATAAAACTGCGTATTATTCGGAGGACACAAATGTGGTTACCCCCATTTTAGATAACCAAGAAAAAATCGCCATAGTCGATAAGAGCGGAATGCTAAGTTTTTCTGTTAATGCATCTGAACATTATCGAAAAGCAGCTGAGGTTGCGGAGAAAATTCAAGTTAGCTACCCTAAACCTGCCAACATCGTGATTGCGGGTTTGGGCGGTTCAGCTATCGGCGGCGACTTACTCAAAGACTGGGCAAAAAACCAGTTGAAGGTTCCCATTGAAGTCAGCCGAGAATACCAACTGCCGACTTATGCAGGCAAAAAAACCCTTGCTCTAATCGCCAGCTACTCGGGCGACACTGAAGAGACGTTAAGTAGTTTTCTTGACGCGCTTAAACGTAAATGCATGATTTTCTGCATAAGCAGCGGTGGCGCACTCATAAAATATGCTAAAAAACACAATGTGCCCTACCTTCAAGTTCCCGGAGGCATGCCTCCCCGAGCGGCGTTGCCATACATGTTTGTGCCCCTGCTTGTTCTTATGGAAAAAGTAGGCTTAGTTAAAGGCGTAAAAAAAGAACTTGATGAAGCCATAGTGTTGCTCAAGAAAATCAGTTTTGAAAATGGACCAGACATGCTAACTAGAGATAACTTTGCGAAAACAGTTGCCACACATATCGGAGAGACGGCACCTGCAATCTATGGGTTTGGCGTTTACCGAAGCGTGGCACAACGGTTTAAGCAACAGTTCAACGAGAACGCTAAGTCAGCATCTAAATGGGAGGTTTTCCCCGAGCTTGACCATAACGAGATTGTAGGTTGGGAAGGCAGAGGCGAACAATGCAAATATTTCTCAGTCATATTCATCCGCGACAGTGGGGAACCAGTTGAAATCGAGAGCAGAATCGAAGTAACCAAGCAAATAATGGAAAGAAGGGGTCTGATAATGTTTGACTTGGAAGTTCAGGGCAAGAGCACACTGGCAAAGATGCTTTCTGCCATACTCGTTGGCGACTTCACCAGCGTCTACTTAGCTGTCCTACGAGGTGCAGACCCAACACCAGTACAAACCATCAATGTGCTAAAAGATACACTGGCACAAAACGGCGTTAAAGAGAAAATAATTGAAAAGCTAGAAAAATCTAGCGAAGCTACAAATTTTTTGAATTGATTTTCTGCTTCTTCAATTGACACCATTTTCGGCGGACGCTTAAATCCGTAGGCACAAATTGGCTCCAGGGCGCCTTTCTGTTTCTTTGTCAAAGCTAGTTTTACAGCTCGGATGATGTCAAAGAGCACTGAACCCGCGTTTGGAGCATCCACGGTTTGGAATTTGAGGTCGATTTTCATGGGTGTATTGCAGAAATAGACGCCGCTTATCCAGAAGTAGCTGTCACGTTTGTTCTGCAAGAAATCCACGTAGTCGGTTGAGCCTGCGACGATTTCGGCTTTGTAGGGGATTGATGCTGCTACGGATTCGGTTTTTATGGTGCGTTTGGTGTCGCGTGTGCGGTCCATGGTGTCGACGGATTCGGTTCCTCCGCCAACGTCAAGCTGGTAGGTTTCGTTGATTCGAACACCGTTATCTGAAAGCAGTTTTAGTAGGGTTTTGTGCAAGGCTGTTGAACCTACTTGGTCGACAAGGTCGTCGCCGACAAGTGGGAGTTTTGCTGCCTCGAATTTCTTGGCCCATGCAGGGTCGCTGGCTATGAAGTTGGGTGTAGCGTTAACGAAGGCGCATCCTGCCGCTAAGGCTTGGTCAGCGTAGAACTGGGAGGCTTTGGTTGCTCCGCTTGGAAGAAGGTTTAGCATGATTTCTGCACCTGACGCTTTAAGGACTTTAGCTACGTCGACATCTGCGGCTTTGCTGATAGAAACAAGAGCCTTAGCAGATTCACCAACGCCGTCAAGCAATGGTCCCTTAGAGACTTTGACACCTGACTTTGGGACAACGCAGACTTTGGGGGCGTTATTTGGTTGTGCAAAAATTGCTTCCGCGAGGTCCAAGCCAACTTTGCGGTCATCTACGTCGAAGGCTGCTACAACCTCGATGTCTTTGGGGCTTATGCCAGCTAAAACGGGGTTTCGTAGTCCAATGCAGTCTTCGGGTTTCTGGAATTTGTTGTAGTATTGGATGCCTTGGAGGAGTGATGAGGCGCAGTTTCCAACGCCGATTAATGCAACCTTAACTTTGGGCATGTTATTTTGCACCTTGCTTGGCTTTTCTATTTGCGTTT
>CAVZPM010000038.1:0-159536 GCA_963777155.1 Candidatus Bathyarchaeota archaeon | reverse complement strand
TACCCAATTTCGACAGGTGTACCTCGATAAGCCATTGTGACCTTTTGAAACAGCTTTACTATGTCTAGTGAGCAGAAAAGCGCTTTTGTTAGGTATTCATGTTGGTAAATCATCATCTGTGCCTTCACGGGCAAATCGATTCTGGGTGGCTCAAATTTGCGTGCAACCTCCGCCACCTGCAAGCCATCGATGCCGATGTCTTCCTCGCGCATGCCAGTCTTGTTGGCGATGTAGCCAAGGTAGGTTTTTTTCCAGTCCAACATCATTACTTTTGCGGCGACTATGTCCACCGCTAAAGCGTCATTGCCGGTAAGCATCAAATCCATCTTGACAGGTTTGCCTTTGGTGGGTCCGTTGCCCTCAATGCCGATTCGTGCATCCATTATGGTTAGTTGCGGCTTGAAAAGCGAGTAGAGTCGGTACATGACTTCAGGCAGGTAGGGGTGAAGGTAGATGCGTTTGTTGCTGGGTACGCAGCCGAAGAGGTTTTTGATGGCGCCGCTGTAAGCCATAAACTCATGCGTCTTCATCAAGGGTAAATCGACTACGGCATCGGCGTCCAGCACAGTTTTTGGTAGAAACAGCCGTTTGAGGGGGCAGCCGTCTGGGAATTTGACTTCGACCACTTTGTCTTCGGAGAGGTTGATGGCTTTGCCGCCTGCGGATTCCACGGCTTTCTGCATGCCTGTTTTGTCAAACGCGGTCCAGCAGGGATAGTTAAAGCCGTTGGATTCGCCTACGACAACTTCGCTGTTGCCGTCCCTTAATAGCCCGACGAGTTGATGCATAACCTGTGGGCTTGTTACTACGCCTGGCAAGTATTCGGGGTGGCTAAGGTTTGGCTTTATGAAAATCTTTCTTTTGCCATGTAACCCTGAGTCGGCGACGGCTTGGGCGACGATGCTGCTTACGTCGTCTCCTGCACGGTAAATCGTGACTTTGTGTGGGTTAGGCATGTTTTGACTTCACTCCTTGGAGGCATCCGGGGTCGCCGTTTAACATGTCTCCACTGTGGTATGCTGCGGAACGTGCTCGGCAGCCGCCGCAGATGAATTTGTAGGTGCATTTGCCGCAGGTACCCTTAAGGTTTGCTCGGTTGCGGAAGGATTTGAACAGCGGCGCGTTTAGCCAGATGTCCTGGAACTTTTCTGTCTTCAGGTTCCCGACGTTCACGGGCAAAAATACACACGGGTGGACATCGCCCTGTGGTGAGATTGAGCAGTAGAGTCTTCCTGCGCCGCATCCGCCGATGAATTCGCCAAGGGGGACGGCTTTTTTTGTGACTTTGACGGTTTGCATGTGAGCCATTGACATGGTGACTTCGTCTGTTCCCGCTGGACCCTGACATTGCAAGGCGACGCGAGCTAATTGGGGCGCCGTGGCTAGGATGGTTGTTTTGCAGCCCGCTGACATCCGATTCAGCAGATAACGCATAACGTCCTCGCGTTCCTGCGGTGAGAGGTCTTGGTCGAAGTGGGCTTTGCCGCGTCCAGTCGGGATAAAATTGAAGTAGGTGAAGCGTTCCGCATGGATTTTCTCGGCTAAATCGATAATGGCAGGCAGCTCAGCCATGTTGTTCTTACCAACAGTAGTCGCGATGCAGACGCAAAGATCCGCTTCAACGCAGTTTTTGAGTCCTGCAATAGCTTTGTCAAAGGTGCCTGGAACCCCGCGGAAGTCATCGTGGGTTTTAGCACAGGCGCCGTCGATGCTGACGTCGATGTAGTTGACTTTGGCTTCTTTAATTTTAGCTACGTTTTCTTTGGTGAGGAGCGTGCCGTTGGAAGCCAGCGAAACGTAGAGTCCGCGGTCGGAGGCATGTCGCGCAACTTGAAAGAAGTCTTTGCGCGTGAGAGGTTCTCCTCCCGAGAAAGCCAGAGCCGTCACGTGTGCATCGGCTAATTGATCGACAACCGCCAAAGCCTGCTTAGTGGACAACTCCTCTTCCTCCACAGCGCCGCTGTTACTGTAGCAGTGTTTGCACTGTAAGTTGCATTTGTGAGTGAAATCCCAAACCACCAGAAACGGCGCAGTCAGCGAAATGGGTTTTTTGATGCCAAAATAATCAAATGATTGAACCAAATTTATAACCGCTGCTCGTGCATATCGGTCAGTTAAGAGTTTCTCGGCTTTCTCACGCTTAAATCCGAGGCCTTTTCGGAGGAACTCTATCCAGAAACCGATAATCTGAGAGTACAAACCGCTGCATTTGTCGCATTTGCGGTCGGTTTTGCCGCCGTAATCATCCAAAGCTGCTTCAAGGACTGTTCTGCCACATTTGCCGCATTTTTTTAGCGAGAGTTGGAGCATCTTCTTAGTCATTGGCAGGGAGATGACTGCGTTCCAGAATGTGTCGTGGCTAAGGATGCTCATTGCGGTTTCTCCATTGCGGCTTTGGTAGTTAATTGGATGGTTGGGATGTTAAATATTTCTCTAATCGAGATTCAGATTCAAAAAGCTGCAAAAAGGCAAGTGACTGGACGAATTAGCTAAATTCGCAAAACGATATATGATTGGGCATCTTAAACGGGTTTCAAGGGAAGAACTTGAAAAGACGCAATATACTGATTATTGCAATAGGCTTGGTCTGCAATCATAGTTGTTTCCTCGATGGTAATCTACGCTAACAGCGTCCTAAACCCCGAGGGCTCCCATGAGGTTTGGCAACGCGATATCCCAAACTTCGCCACCGCTTTATCCACTGACGACGGCAAAGTCTTCACTATGGATATTTCTGGCAACGTAAACTGCTACAACCAGCAAACTGGCGCATCCATCTGGAACGGCAGCAGCGTCGGCGGCTACTTCGCGGAGGGTCTTACTGTTGGTGAGGGTAGGGTCTATGGCGGGTTCCATTACGCCTCAGTGGGCTGTTTGGATGAGGCAACAGGGCAGTTTCAGTGGAGCCACATGAATACTGCTGGCGTTAATCAAGCACCTGATAGCCTGATCGTCAAGGATGGTCGTTTGTTTGTGGTTTCAGAAGGTCCCGCAGCAGGCGTTGCAGCCCTTAATGCTTCCACCGGGCAGATTCTCTGGCAAACGCCCTACCGTTTCGACATTTTTGGGAACATCTCTGACTCTAAAACCTGGTGGGTAGCTGGCTATCCTCTGGGAGGAGACCCATTTGAAGGCAATTTGGTCTATGCTTTGGGAGGCAACGAGTCAAACGCAAATATTTTCAAGTTAAACACCGATAACGGCAGCATAATATGGCGTAGTAACCTTACTTCTTTCGCTGGCATTCCGAGCGTTCTGACAACCTATAAAGGGCAAGTTGTCGTAGAGAGCGGCACCCAAATCTTAAGCCTCAACCAAAGCTCCGGCGAGTACCTTTGGCACAACGACCTCGGTGCATCGATATACCCACCAACAGCCAACAATAACCTTTTGTTATTTGGCGCTTCAGATGGCTACTTCTACGGGTTAAACCTCTCAAACGGATTGATCCAGTGGAAAACTAGTGTCGACAGCCAAAAACTCATGTCCACAGTCAACAACGGCAACATAACCCTTACTGCATATCCTATCCAAGTCCAAAATAATCGGGTGTACTGGAGTTTTGGCGTAACCCAGCAACTTGGAACATCAAGTGAAAACAAACATGACCGTTATGCTGGAGTTGTATGCAGTCTTGACTTATCAAGTGGAAAGCTGTTATGGAATAGACAATTAGAAGACAGCGGAGTCTTCTTTGGTTTTTCTGCTGGTTTAGTTGTTAACAAGGATACTGTATATCTCAACGAGAACAGTGCTCTTTGGGTTCTTAGCGCTTCAAACGGTGGTGTGGCCAGAAATCAGCGTTTCGACCATTACCTTCTGGCGCCAGTGCTGTCAGGTAACATGGTGTTTGTGGCGTCAGATCTTCAGTTAACAGCATATTCATAGCGCTTTAGTGCTTCTTTGTTTTCAGCATAATGTTTTGGGCTATTTCCAGATCTTTGGTTGTATTGATGTTTAGCAGAACCTCGGTTTCGTCTGTGATTATGGCGCTTGTTTCGATTTTGCCTTCGCCGAGGATTTTGGTGCCGTTTATGATGTTGACTCCTGAAACAGCGTACCATACTCCCTTGTATTCGTCGGTGGAGGAAATCGATAAGCCCAAATCCTGCCTTGCTTTGATAGGGACAAAAACCGCTAAGAAATCTTTTCCGCAGACCTCAAAGGCATCGACGATTTTGTCAAGCACCTGTCCCGTTATGGCTGGGACATCTGAAGGCATGGTGAGCACTGGTCCAGTCAGATTTGCCATCGAAACGGCTTGTTTTAGGTCGTTGTGGTAGCCTTTAGCGTCTGTATGCAGGACCTTCCACCCTTTGCTTTGGCAGTGTTGTTCAGTTTGTGTTGCGTTCGCACTCGTTATGACGTAGAACTCGGAAACCTTCTTTGCGTCCAAGATTGCTTCTGCTACCCAATCAATCAGCGGTTTACCCAGAAACGGCAACAACGGCTTCTCCGTTGACAAACCCATCCTTGAACCTTTTCCGCCAGCCATCACAAGTGCAGGAACCTTCATATTAGAATCAGCACCACCGCAAACAAAACCAGCACAACTGCCCTTGCAACCTCGTTGGTTGCTCCAATCATGTCGCCCGAAACGCCGCCGAAGACGCTGTTGGAAACCTTGTTCATCACGTATGCCACTGGAATGCTAGCAAACACTAAGGCAATTGCGGCTAGACCAGCTATTGGGTAACCTGAAAAGTAGAAAACTGGGTAAACAATCAAGGGAGACATTAAGTAGGCTACGAAGTTGAGTTTCTTTTTGGCTTTCGCAAGAAAAATCGAGCCTAACCCTTTATGTGAGGGTTTGCCAACCCAAACAATTGTCACCATTGAAAGCTTAGCTGAAACCTCAGCCAAAAATATTACTGAAAAAACAAGACAACAAATTCGTCGTTATGTTCAGTGTTAGCCAGTTAGTTAAGAATAAACCTGCAAACGCCAAAAACTCAACGACTAACGCCAGTACTGCACCAGCACTTGTAACTGTCCATGCATGCGCCTTCATTTTTCGGTCCTGAACATTTCTTAAGCCAACAGCGTTTCCCAAATCGATTAAGCCGTCGAAATGCTGCAGTCCAGTTATTACGCTTAGGAAAGCTATAGTCATGGCTGCGGGAATCAGGGTTCCCAAAAGCCCAACGGGTAAAGCTACAAAGCTATTAGCTAAACCCAAAAGAAACGCAACGATGATGCTTGAGCCGACAAAGTAAGCTGCGCCAAGCAAACCGATGAAGCCGCCGATGAGTGGAAAAAGCCACATGTTCTCTGCCGTTGTGAAAATGAAGTCTTCTTTTCCTCCGACTGGAATAATGGTGAGGAAAGACAGCAAATCCCTAAAAGTTTTTATAGTTTTCACAGGCGACATATACTTACAACCTTACAGATAGGGAATATAGGTTTTGTCGTGATTTGGATGGCTGACTTGAAAGGGAAAAAAGTGCTAGTTACTGGTGGAGCAGGATTCATAGGCTACCACTTATGTAGCAAACTTGCAAAATTAACCGATAACTTGACCATTTTTGATAACTTGTCAAGCGGCACCATGAAGAACGTCCAAGATGTTCCAAACGCCAAATTTGTCAAAGGCGACATCTTAGACCTCAAAACGTTGTGTAGTCAAGCGAAGGCTGATTTGATTTATCATTTAGCAGCGCAAGTTGTTGTCGGGTACTCGATGGAGAATCCGCTTGTTGATTTTGAAACAAACGCCAAAGGCACCCTCCATGTTCTAGAAAAAGCACGTAAGGACGATGCTAAAGTAGTATTTGCTTCCAGCGCTGCAGTATATGGTAACCCAACTGTCTTTCCAACTCCTGAAGCATATGGTTTTCACCCATTCTCATGCTATGGTTTATCCAAAGTAGTCGGCGAAGAATACTGCCAAATGTACCGTGAACAATACGGCTTAGACATAGTCATCACAAGGTTCGCTAACGTTTATGGACTGCGCTGTCACGGAGTCATCCATGATTTCCTAGACAAGATAGCTAAAGATCCAAACAAACTAGTAATCATCGGTACAGGTCAGCAATGCCGCGACTTTGTCCACGTTTCCGACGTCGTGGAGGCCTTAACTATGGTTGGTTCAAAAGACTCAGCTAACGGTGAAGTCTACAACTTAGGTCTCGGCAAAACCGTATCCATACTTGAATTAGCCAAAATTATGCTAACTATCCTTAACCTCCAAAACAAAACCGTCATTACAACCACGGGTGTCTCCTGGCAGGGCGATGTAACCAAAATCTGGTTTGACATCTCCAAAGCCAAAAAAGAACTCAAATGGACTCCAAAAGTAACCTTGGAAGACAGCATAAAGGAAGTTATCGCTGACAGGAAAATCAGCATATGAGCCATCCAACGCCAGCCAGAGGCTTAATCGCGCTACTACGACTTCCCTACTGGCTAATGACTGGCGGCTTAGCAGCTCTTAACAGCATTTGCCATCTTAAAAGACCCTATAAGTCATGAACATACAAACTGCTCTCTTGATTTTCTTCTCCATGGCATTCATCACATCAGCTGGATTTGCCATAAACGATTATTTTGACCGTGAAAGCGACGCAGTCATAAAACCCAAACGTCCTATACCTGCTGGTGCACTATCACTAAAACAAGTCGTGGCTGTTTCGGCAGTGTTTTTCGCCCTTGGCTTAGTTATGGCTGCTTCATAAACTGGTTAAGCTTCGCAATAATCGCTGCTGATTCGCTGTCTGCTTCTGATTTACTCCTATTTGGTAAAACGAAAGTCTGGTTTTGCGGCAAACGTTTTGGTGGGCATCCTGACGGGCACTGCATTCGTTTATCGGGCAAGCAACCGTCAATGGGCACAATAAACCTTGATCTCGCTAAGTCTTTATCCCATTGCTTTTGGTACCATAGGCGGCAACGTGCTCCGAGACATATTCAGTATTGAAGGTGACTCCAAAGTTGGTTACCCCACGCTGCCACAGAAAATCGGCACGGTCAGCGCAGCTAAAATCGGCGGAATATTCTTCCTTATTACAGGGTTACTTGCGCCATTGCCTTCCTTTTTAGGCCACTTCACAATTTATTATCTTCCGTTGATTCTGATCTGGAGTGCTCTCTTAATTTATTCGTCTGCTCGGTTATTTACCTCAAGTTCAACCATACAGAATATACGGAAGTATGAGCGGTTGGTAACGATGTCAATGATGCTGTTGCCACTTGCACTCATCGTTGAGGCAATCCTTGGATGGTTACTATGAGCGAAACCAAAAGCATCTGTCCCGAATGCCAAAAGAAAATAGACGCTCAACTACGGGAAGCAAACGGCAAAATCCAAATCACAAAACAATGTCCCGAGCATGGCGATTTCAAAGCTACCCACTGGCAAAGCACACCAATATACAATCACATGCAAAAATACGACCAGTTCCAGTATCTCGGCGACCTCAACGCGCCCAAAAACCCCGACGGGTGCCCATACAAATGTGAAACCTGCGACAAACACGCTTCAGGCACAGTTATCGGCGTAATTGATGTAACTAAACGCTGCAACTTCAGGTGTGCGGTTTGCTTCTCCACTTTTCCTGATCAAGAAGCAGATTATGAACCTACCAAAGAAGCCCTCATAAACATGCTCGAGTTCGCGGCTAAAGCTAACCCTAAACCCCCCGCAATTCTGTTCTCAGGCGGAGAACCTCTTGAGCGGGAAGATATGCCTGAAATCATTGCTGCTGCTCACAGACTTAAGTTTATGACTATTCTGGCAACTAATGGAACACATTTGGTTGATACTCCTGGGTTGGCGAAGAAGCTTAAAGATAACGGCTTAAACATTGTTTATTTATCGTTTGATAGCTTTCATGAAGACTTCAATAGGAAGATTAGGGGTCGAGAGCTTTTAGATATGAAGCTTAAGGCAATTGATGTTTGCCGCGCCCACGATATGGAAATCATCCTCGTCAACACTTTAATGAAGAGCCTCAACGATAAGGAAGTCGGCGATATGATCCGCTTCGCCGCCAAAAACACTGACATTGTCCGAGGCTTAATCTTCCAACCTATTGCCTTCACTGGCAGAGCGACGGAGAATCCCTTCCGCGAAAACTTCCGGGAATGGAGCTTTGCCGAAGACGTCGAAAAACAAACAAACGGCGCAATAAAATCGACGGATCTTTATCCGATGTCGGTGATGACTTCACCCATTAAAATTATGCGCAAATTCATGCAGAAACCTTGGCCGCTGTTCTCCTGCAGTCCACAATGCGGAATTGTCAACTGGGTTTACGTTTCAAAGAGCGGAAAAATGTTTCCAATTAATCGCTTCGTAAACTTCGACAGGTTCTTTAACAGCATTCGCAAAACGGCTGAGTCAGCTGAGTCCAAAGGTAAACTGTCTTTGCTTTCGTCTCTTTTCATGGCTTCGATGCTTTCGATGGATATGTTCTTAGTTACAAAAGAAGTTGGTATGCCAACACTGATGAAGTCAATCATGCGAATGCATCTTTCGCCGTCTTATCAGTCGCTTGGTAAAATCCGGAGAAGAATCTTCCTGTTGGGTTGCATGGCATTTATGGACTCCTACAACTTCGACGTTAACCGCGTAAGGCGATGCGTCGTACACTATATAACACCTGATCTAAAGATTATTCCGTTTTGCGCATACAACAACGTTCATCGGGTTGCGATAGAAAAAGAATATGCGGCTAGACACAAGAAAAGCCTGACTGTCGAAAACTAACTAAGAACCTGTCAAACAATCCTTAAAAACCAATTTATTAGGAATTGTTACGCTTTTTTGCAAAAAATGCTGGTTTAGTTAGTGACTTGGATTTTTAGGACGCAGTAGTTCTGAGTAAAGATGAGTGAGCCGTCACTGCCTTGTTGCCAGAGTTCAAAAACAAACGAGTAGTCCCCCAAAACGTTCTGGGTGATGGTCACTGTTTTCTCCAAGGGTTTCCCATCATTCGTTATGCTGCCCATATCTATGGTTTGATTTGGCGGGGCGTCAATTGGAAACGTGGTAAGGCTCTGTGCAATTTTTACCTTCACCTGGTAGACTGCGGTGTCTCTCATGTGGTTTTCCACGTCGACATAAACGCTAAAGGTGCTATTCTGATTAGCAACTAAGGTTTGGGGGTAATCGACTGCTTTTTTGTTTGCGTCAAGCAAGTAAATCGTGTTGTAGCCCACTGGCTTTGCGGTAAGTGCACTATAGGCAAAGAAGCCTGCAATCACAGCGATAACAATTATCAATGCAAGAAAAATACCGATTGCAAAGCCTTTTTCCTCATTTAAACCGATTCTGTTTCCAATTCTCTTGGCACTTTCTAAATGTATCCGCATCCAGAAATCCCCTAAATATAGTGCTAAATATCTCAATTCCAGACTTAAACCTTCTCAGCTTGGGGCGACCATACTTTCGGGCTTTGTAGGTTGTGGGAACTTCAATCATGCTGAAGCCTTCTTTGGCGAATTGTATGAGCATCTCCGTGGCGTAAGCCATGTCGTATGCTTTGAGTTCCACATTGTTGATGGCTTCGTGGGAGATTGCCCTAAAACCGGATTGGGTGTCGCTGAGGAATTGGCTGAAGAAGAAATCGTAAAATGTTGTGATGACTTTGTTGCCGATGAAATTCATGAGTCCCATGGCTTTGTTGGGGTCATACATGCGGGTGGCTAGTACCATGTCGGCGTCTTTCTCAATCATCTTATTTATCATTCTGTGAATGTGGCGTACCTCGTAGGTTCCGTCGCCGTCAACCATAACTATGATGTTGCCTTTGGCGTTCTTCATGCCTGTCATAAGCGCTAAGCCATAGCCGCGTCTAGGTTCAACTATGAGCCTGCAGTAGCCTAAGCCTTGAACTATTTCTTTGGTGCCATCCGTAGAGTTTCCGTCAACGACGATGATTTCCTTAGGATAAGACAAATCATTGTGAATTGTAGAGACGGCTTCCAGAATGTTTCCTGCTTCGTTGAGTGTTGGAATTACCACTGAAACCATTTCAACTTTTGACGTCATCGGCACTCTTCCATTTCAAAGGGCTATTATGTTTCCGTCACTTGGTTAAATAAGCTCTTCGTATATTTCGACAAGTCTTTTAACGTTTGCATCCCAGCTGAACCGTTTCTCAACCATAACTCTAAGCTCCTCACTGCGTGAGGAGAAATCAACCGTTGCAAAATCCAAAACTGCTTCCGCTAGCAGCTCAGGCTGGTTAGGCGCGACCAACTTCCCATAATCTTCCCTCAGGATTTCTCTTATTCCACCAACATCTGTGGCTATAACTGGGAGTCCACACGCCATGCCTTCAAGCGCTACCAACGGTAATCCTTCACCAGATTTAGAAGGCAAAACAAACAAGTCAGCAACATTGTAGTACGAAGGCAAATCTTCATCGCTGACAAAGCCTGTAAGTCTGAAGTTAGCTTCAATTCCCAACTGTGCAACCTGCAACTTAACGTTTCCCAGGTCTGGACCCTTCCCAACAACCAAAAACACGATTCTCGGGTTTTTTTTGACTGCTATGCTTGCGGTGTCTATTAGTGTGTCAATGCCGTTCTTGTAAACCAGTCGCCTCACCGTTAGGACGACGATTGCATTTTGGGAAATCCCAAGTTTCTTGCGCATTTCTTCGCGTTTTCCCGCGATTGGTCGAAACCTTGCTAAATCAACACCGTTGTAGACAACTTTAACTTTGCTCGGTTTTGCACCTAACCTTAACACATACTCTTTAGTGGCATTGCTTATCGCAATGATTTTGTCGGCGCCGTTGAGATTTTGTTTTCCTACAGTTAAATCGTTTAAGCGTTCAACATGGTCAAAGACATTGTTGTAATCAATGAAAGTGTTGTGTTGGGTGAGTACGAACGGTTTTTCGTATAGTTTAGACAGTTTAGACGCAATAAGCGAGGTTAAATACGGGTGCCCGTGGGCATGGACTATTTTGCTTGATTTCACCGCTTTCAAAAAAATGGGAAAACTAGGCACTGTCGGAATCGAATAGGGAATGCCGAGGCGGAACCCAGTGTTGAGTGATTCATAGCATTGGACAGGCACCCCGTCGACCACATAGCGTTTAGGCGTATCTATCCTGTTGGTCACAATTAGGGGCGAAAAATTACTTGTTCGCAATCGCTTGCTTTGTTCATTGACCACCTTCTCGATTCCGCCAACATGCGGCAAGAAAGTGTGTGTAACAATGCAGAGCCGATTTTTAGCCATGGACGCCCAACGGGTAACTCCTCAATCGGCAACCTATTATAATCTTATGGTAAACCCGGAAAAGCTCAGGATTGGTCTAATCTTGAAAGTTTTACGGTTTTGCTTCTGTGGTCTTGAGAGCATTTGTGTAGACGTTCGAGGATGCGCCAGCAACCAAAGCGCCAATCGCGTCATTAGTTAGGGGTGGCAACTGCTTTAGGATTCCTGGTTTTGCTTGGTCAAAGCGAACAAATTCGAACATGCCTCTGGATCCACCGATGTAGGTGGCAACGGCTATCCCGATAAGTTCGTCTGCAACTAAACCCGGTCTACCCAGAAACCGTTCTTTGGTTAACCCTGGAATCCGTCCGTTCTCTGCTTCTTCTTGGGCGTGAAAAGCAGCAACGATTAACGTGGAGACGTTTACGTCTTCTAGAATGTCGAGAAACTCTTCTTCAAGCAGCTTTGTGGCTTTCTCAGGGGTTTCTACTCCTGGATGAGGTACATACATTTCAAGCGCGCTTTCGATTAGGCTTTGAAGTGTGATGCCTCTCTCTTCAAGGTAGGTCAGCAGGGGCGGGGTTTGTTTCGTCATACAGTTTAACCTTAATTTTTAGTCGCGGTGACTGTTTTAAGTGTTGTGAACAGCAATTGCCGATATACTTATATGAAAAGGTTGGATAAACCAACCAGACAGAGGGGAGAAAACTCGTTAAACATAAAGAAAACCTTGCTCATATCGTTCAAAGTTTTACTTTGTGGCAAGTTATCTGAATGTTTGACCAGCAAAGCCCTATTTGTCTGTTTGAACGTTCCCATATGAAAAGGAGGAAAAAACTGAATATGAAAGTTGTTGCTTCATGGAGTGGCGGCAAAGATAGCGCCTACGCATACCTATTGGCTACCCAACAGGGTCACCAAGTAATCAACCTGTTAACTATGATGATGAGCGAAACCAAATCAAATTTCCACATGATACCAGCAGGCATTCTAGACGCACAGGCAGAAGCCATAGGAATACCACTTATAAAGAAAACTACATCCGCAGCGACCTATGAGAAGGACTTCAAGGCAGTGCTGTTTGAATGCAAGGCAAAGGGTGCACAGGGCTTAGTTACGGGCGATATCTATGAAGTCGCTGGGCATGAGGAAGGTTGGTTGGGCCGGATATGCAAAGAAGTCGGCTTAACAGCCGTAAAACCGCTTTGGATGGGTGACACTAAAAAGATTTATCTTGATTACTTAAAGACAGGCTTTAAAGCAACCGTTGTCCGAACAAAACTGGACCTTTTAGGCGTAGAATGGCTGGGTAGAACATTAGATCGAAAGTTCTATGACGATATTCTAAAACTTGGCAACGTGGACGCATGCGGAGAAGGTGGCGAATACCACACCGTCATAACGGATGGTCCCACCTTCAAGAACAAGATTGAAATCCAAGAAACGCAGAAACATAAGCTTGAGGGTGGCTTTGGACACTTGGAAATCAAGAAGTTCAAAGTTGTGCCCAAGTAAAGGGAACTAAGATGGATGTCCTAATTGCGAATAACGAGTTGAAAGCAAAAGCATTCCTAGACGAGATAGAGGCCAAAAATCCTCTTTTCATCTGCACAATTGCCACAACTGAAACTGGGAAAATCCCCGGTTTGTCGGCCGCTGGTGCAAACCCAGATTTTACCGATTTCACTCCTCCAGCAGACGCGGAACTGTTGCTGTTGGGCAAGTGCAAATCCATACAAGGGGTCCCCATTACTCCTGACGGCATTCCGACACCAGGCTTGATAACCACCTCGGCATTGCATTTAGCCGACATACCAGTGTTGGTTGTCAACGGCGGCGTGAAGGTTAAGCCCCAGATTCCTTACGTTGACTTAGGTGGTAACTCTGGACGCGACATCCGTACCGGCAACTCTGTTGACAATGTTGAGGAAGTTATCGAGCGTGGCAAGGTTTTAGGTGAACAACTAGCGAAAGTGGCCGATTATCTTGTTATAGGTGAGAGCATTCCAGGCGGAACCACAACAGCCCTCGGTGTTCTGTCGGCTTTAGGCATTAACGCTCAGGGCAAAGTTAGTAGCACTCTGCCTGAGAATCCTCATAGTTTGAAGGCAGAAGTGGTTGCAGCTGGATTGAAGGCGGCAGGCGAAAAATTCGGTAGCCTAAAAGGCAACCCCCTTAAAGCTGTCTCTTGTGTGGGTGACCCAATGATGGCGGCTATGGCGGGGTTAGTTATCGGTGGCGCCAGGCAGGGACCTGTTTTGATGGCTGGCGGAACCCAGATGACTGCGGTTTTGGCGGTGATTAATGCCCTTAACCCTGAATCACTTTGTAACGTTGCAGTGGGCACTACCAGATGGGTTGCAAAGGACGTCAAGTCCGACATCTGCGGTATTGTTAAACAGTTCTGTCAAGTGCCCGTGATAGCGGCTGACTTGGATTTTGGTTCCTCAAAGTATCCTGGCTTGCGGATCTATGAAACTGGGCTTGTCAAAGAAGGCGTTGGTGCAGGCGGAGCCTCGATTGCGGCGATGGCTAAGACGGGTGGCGCAGTTACCAAGGATATACTTCTTAAGGAAATAGAGCGTAACTATGCTTCACTGATGAACATAAAGTGAAGCGCGCTTGGTCGTTAAACAGCTAAAAAACCTTCTTTCTTTCTTAACCGTTTTCCCAGTTCCTATGGACAAGGACTTGCTTACTGATTGCGCCCGCAACATGTGGGCTTTTCCCTCTCATCGGTGCATTACTTGGTTTGTTGGCGGGGTTGTTTGGTTGGGTGACTTACCATTTTCTGCCTGGCATCGTGGCAGGCGCTTTGGTTCTGGCTGTACTTTTGTGGATGACTGGTCTGCATCACATGGATGGGTTGCTGGATTTCGGCGACGGAGTCATGGCACACGGTACGTTTGAACGTAAAATTGAGGTAATGCATGACCGGTTCACGGGTGCAGGGGCTATCGGCTTGGTTTTGATAACTTATTTAGTTACAGCTTTAGCTTTTGGTGAACTCGGAAGGAATGTGTCTTTCGGGAATTTTGCTGTTCCCTTGGTTGTTCCTGCCTTGATCGTAGTCGAGTTGTGCGCGAAGTTGTCGATGGTTGTGGCTGCTTGGGCAGGCAAATCAGTGCATCAAGGCATGAACTCGCCGTTTCTGGAAGCCATGCATGGAACAGAAGGCAACCTCCGATTGGCTGTAGCGTTAGTAATCTCTTTTGCAATTGCTGTACCGCTACTCGGTTTGACTGGTATCTTCGTAGTGGTGGCAGGTTTAATCACAGGTTTAGTCATGGTTGCCGTTGCCCACAAGCACTTCAACGGCGTCACGGGCGACGTGTTCGGCGCCACAAACGAGCTGACAAGGCTGGTTTGTGTGGTTGTTTTGTTGGCGGTGATTTGATGGTAGTGGCACTTGTTATGGCTGGCGGAAAGGGTACGCGTATGAAGCTGGCGCAGGAAAAGCCCCTCGTTGAAGTCTGCGGCAAACCCGTCATTCAATATGTGCTCTTAGCGCTCAGAGACGCCAAGAAAATCGACCGAGTAATCGTTGCCACAAGCAATTGCACTCCCAAAACCACAAGTCTAATGCATCAACTCGGCGTTGAAGTCATCGAAACTCCAGGCAAAGACTACGTTTCCGACATGGGATACGTTGTCCAAACCCTCAAACTCGGTGTTTTCTTAGCTATTGCAGCTGACCTTCCGCTGGTGAAGGGCGAAATGATAGATGCTGTAGTGGAACGGTATGAGCGCTGTGGCAAACCCGCTTTGACTGTGGCGGTTCCGGTGGAAACCAAGACAAAGTTGGGAATGTGCATTGAATACTCTTTCAAGCTCGGCGATATTGATGTGGTTCCAGTGGGCATAAACGTCATCGACGGCAGCAAACGGTACGGCGACGAATGGCTCGACCAAGACATCTACCTATTAAACCACCAAGAACTCGCAGTAAACATCAACACAGTGCCAGAGTTGCAACTAGCAGAACGATTGCTGTCTAAGAAACCTTAGAACCAAGAACCAACTGGTTGTAGCAATTTTAGACTGTACTTGTGGATGTCAAAAATTCGTTTATTTCAGTTAACTCTACTTATACGCAACCAAAATAAGTAGCTAACAACTCAAGGAAGGTTATGACACCTCCCAAGAAAGGGTTCAAAACAACAGACGAGTACATCGCCTCTTTTCCACAAAACATTCAAGCTACTTTACAACAGGTAAGGCAAGCCATTAAAGACGTTGCGCCACAAGCCCAAGAGGTCATCAGCTACAGCATGCCCGCCTTCAAACAAAAAGGCATCTTGGTTTGGTTTGCAGCATTCAAGAACCACATTGGGTTCTTCCCCAAAGTCTCAGCCATGGAAGCCTTCAAAGAACAACTCGTCCGGCTACCAAACAAGCAAAGGCACAATCAGGTTTCCTCTGGACAAACCAATGCCAATTGGGCTTATCAAGGAAATCGTGAAGTTCCGAGTCAAAGAAGACCAAAGTGAAGATTGACTTTACAGTTCAGCTTTCGGTTGCTTGGCAGCTCAAGACCTCTTTTAGTGTCGCCTGCATTTTTCTTGCATCCACATCAAGGATTGGCGTTTCGCATATAATCGTGGGATGCAAGCCAAAATCGACAATTACCTCAGCTAACATGCGAAACTCTGGACCGTACTTTTCTTCATCGAGGGTATGGTGGCGTTTTTCGCCTTGGCTTGAAAACTCGATTTTTGAGAAGTGGCAATGCATACTTCGAAGAGTTTGAGTGCCCAATTTTTCCTCAACTTTCTCAGCAATCGCTCGAAAGTCTTCAACTTTTTTTAGCGTGCCCTGGTGCAGGGCGTGGAGATGTCCCCAGTCGATGACAAGTTGGGTGCCTTCGACCTCTTGGTTAATTGTGATGATTTCTTCTAATGTGCCGACTTGGAATTTTCTTCCCATGGTTTCGGGTCCAAGCTTAACTTTTAAGCCTAGACTTTTGATTTCAGCGCTGATTTCTTTTAGGGCGGTGAGGCAGGTTTTAAAGGCGTAGTCTTTTTCGAATTTGCCGTAGAAGCCCGTGTGGAAGACCACGACGTAGGCGCCCATCCAGTCAGCGGCGGTTGCGCAGGCGATTAGGCGTTGTTTGCTGGCTTCTACAACCTCTTTTTTGCCTGACAGGTTTACGAAGTAGGAGCCATGCATGCTGAGTTTGACATCGTTTTTTC
The DNA here is from genome assembly GCA_963777155.1 of Candidatus Bathyarchaeota archaeon. GTDB lineage: Archaea > Thermoproteota > Bathyarchaeia > Bathyarchaeales > Bathycorpusculaceae > Bathycorpusculum. Next base: position 143,168 of record CAVZPM010000038.1, on the reverse strand, counting down.
TGGCTTCTTCGCCTAGTTTTTGGGCATCTTGCAGTTTTATCTGCGGTTTAGCTCCCCAACGTGAGGCTTGGTACTCAAAAGCGTCAAGCCCCTCTTCATGCAGAAGCTTTGGCACATCCGACGTAGTTGCGCCCATTAACCGAAACATTGGCGGAACGCCAGCAGGACCAAAACGTGTACGCTCAGTCATAAAATCTGTTTACTCCTTTAGTTTGGTGCATCATTTTTTCCAAAATTAAGTAATTATTCGTATCTTGTTCTTTGAAACGATCAATAACTTGCTTTTTACTTTGAGGCGTAAAGAAGCGCTGCTTTTATGTCCTCTCCGCAAAGAGTGGGATATTCCATCAGGACTTCCTTTTCTTTCAAGCCGTTGCCAAGAAGTTCGATGATGAGGTATACGGGGATTCGTGTTCCTCTAATGACTGGTTTACCGCCCAAAATTTCTCGGTCTATTCATTATCCTGTCCACATACCCTTCCATACTCAGTCACCGTTACTGTGTGATGTAGTATTCATAAATATATTACAATTTCTACCACTAATGTTCCTTATCTTCCACATCAGATGCGGGAGGTTGCTTCTCAGAAGAACTGAGCTATGGTTGGTATATGTACAAAGAAGTGGATGTAGATGGCTGCAACTATTATTCCGACAGTAATTCCCAGCAGAGCGAAGTCTCCCCGATGCAGCTTTAATGCATAGAGGTTGGTGCGCTTCTTTGTTGCTCCCCATGCGCGTGACTCCATTGCCTCGGCCAACTCAAGACTTCTGCGGATGGCGCTAACTATCAATGGGATAAGCACAGGCACATAATTCCTGATGCGTTTAAGCAAGCCGCCCTTCTCCAACTCTAAGCCTCTTGCTTTCTGTGCATCCATAATGGTTTGGGCTTCTTCTGCCAAAACTGGGACGAAGCGAACTGCAGTCGTAAACGCGAAGGCAAACTCGTAGGGGACGCGTGACTCTTCCAGTGCCAAGCCAAGGTGATCTGGTGAAGTGGTCAGGAAGAAGACTGAGAATGACTCAACCAGTACAACAAACCGCAGGGTCATTGCACCTGCATTCTCCACGTTTAGGGCTGTTAAATGGTAGCCTGATGTGAAATAGGTCGTTGCAACGTTAACGACAAAGATGAATGTAGCCAGAAACGCCGCTCCCCGTAGAGAACGTAGCCACTGCCTCTGTACACGTGCCAGCAAAACGAAGGGAATCTGCATTAAGAACAGAATCAGTAGGGGGATAATCTGGTAGAAAAGAATTGCAACTACGAATATGCCGATGACGTATGCGAATTTGATTCTAGGGTCTAGGTTATGGATTGGAGAGTAAACTTTGCGGAACCTTAACCCGTCAAAAATGCTCATGTCAGCGAGCTCTCTCCTTGGCTTTTAGGATTATTTGTTTGGCTTCGTAAATATCAATTACGTCCTTGGGAAAACCCAGTGGTGCAAGCTTGGTGAAAACCTGAGCTATCTGCGGCAAAACAATAGATGACAACTCAAGCATTGCAGGGTCGGTAAGAATCTCTTTTCCCTCCCCATCAGCAACAATTTTGCCGTCCTTCATCAAAACTACACGCGGGTTACATTCAGCCACAAACTCCACATCATGCGTGACTATAACCACGGTTTTCTTCTGGGTCTGCATCTGCATTATGAATTGACGCAGGATCTCTTTCTGCTCATGGTCCTGCCCAATTGTTGGCTCATCTAAGACCAGTGTTTTGGGGTCCCAAGCCAGAACCGAAGCTAGTGCCACCCTTTTTCGTTCGCCGCCACTAAGCAGGAAAGGAGAGGTTTTGCGGTACTGAGTTAACGACAGAAGGTTAAGTGCCCATGTGACTCGTTGCTCGATGACTTCTTGGGTAAAACCGAAGTTTTTGAGGGCAAAAGCGATTTCTTCCTCGACGGTTTCGCTGAAGAGTTGGTGGTCGGGGTTCTGGAAGACGAAGCCTACGTTTCGTGCTAGGGCTGCAACGCTTGACTTGGTCGTTTCGACTCCGTCCACAAGCACGGACCCTTTGGATGGCTTGAGGAGACCGTTGAAGTGTTTAACTAGGGTTGATTTTCCTGCTCCGTTCTGACCCATGATGGCGACGAATTCGCCGTCGTCTATAGTTGAGTGAGACGCCTTTTAGGGCTTCAACCTTGTTAATGTATGAATAGCGAATGTCCTTTGCTTCAATCATTGCTACCCCAGCGCCTCCAGCAGTTGGTCAGCTAGTTCCTCAGAAGACAGGGGGATTCTGTCACCCAGGTTTAGACCTTCTTTTTTAAGCATCTGATAGAGCAACGTTGCCTTTGGAATTCCAACCCCAATTAGGCGCGTTTCTTCGTTGCTTAGGATTTGTCTTGGGTCACCTTCATAACGAACCATGCCTCGATCCATAACAATAAGGTGATTAGCATACTTGGCTGTCAAATCCAACCTGTGCTCGACAAGGATGACAGTGATTCCCTGCTCCTTGTTTAACTTGTAGATCACTTCAAAAATTTTTTCAGCGCTCAACGGGTCAAGAAATGATGTTGGTTCATCTAAAACGATTATTTCTGGTTCCATTGCTAAAACAGCCGCAATTGCCACTCGCTGCTGTTGTCCGCCTGAGATTTCGTGGGGTGAGCGTTCACGTATATCGTAGATGCCTGTTTGGTTTAGTGCCCAATCGACTTTTCTTCGCATTTCTTCTCGGGGCACTCCAACGTTTTCCAAGCCGAACGCAACGTCTTTTTCGATGGATAGGGCGAAAAGCTGGTTTTCTGGGTTTTGGAAAACTAGGCCTACGTGTTTTGCCATCTCGTATGTGTGGTGTTTGAGTGTGTCGATTCCAGAGACCGATATTTCACCTTTCAATTCACCTTGGTAGAAATGTGGGACCAGTCCATTGAAGGTTCGGCACAGAGTTGTTTTTCCGCAGCCGCTTGGGCCTGTAATTAAAACAAATTCTCCCTTCTCCACCTTAATGGAGACATCCACAATGGACGGTTTTGTGGCGCCCGGATAGGTGTAAGTGAGGTTTTTTGTTTCAATTATAGCCATTTTTTGTGCCTGCTCACCTTAAGCGTTACAGTTTGCTCATTTAAGCGTAGCTACGCATTTTTGGCTATCTTTTGTTTCAAAAGCACAAGGCACTGTTTGAGTGCATCTTGGATTTCGCCTTTGCCGCTGACGCCAGAAGCCATTGCGTGTCCTCCGCCGACTCCTTGCAGATATTCGCCTAGCGGCGCTGCGATGTCTACTCCCAAATGAACTCCAGCAATCTCATTGAATTGTCGCGTGCACCGGAGGCTTAACTCTACTTTTCCTTCCTTTTTGCCTGCAACTACTGACATATGTGCCCCTAAATCAACCAGCGCTTTTGCCGCAGGTGCCTGATAAGCACTTACATGGGAAAGCGCAACGATCCAGCCTTCAACCTTTACGACTTTTGCCCGTTTGCAAGCCTTCAACTTCGCCATTCGCTCGGACGGGTCAATTGGTAGGGCAAACAGTGCTAGTGTCTTCTGTGCATCTATTCCCTTAACGACCAGTTTAGCAAGGATCTCAAAAGTTGGCGAGTTAGCTAGTGCAAAATGCCTTGTATCAAAGGCTATGCCGACAAACAGTGCTTTTGCCTCGTTGAGGTTAGGCTCGACTTCTGCTTGGCTAAAGAGCCGATAGACTAGTTCGCAGTTAGCGGCTGCTTTCTCATCTACCAAGCAGACTTTGCAGGTTTGCAAGGTTTCTGGGCTTGGTGCATGGTGGTCGATGATTATTTTCGGCGAAGGTGACTTTCTTATTGTGTCCGCAACTTCGTCTAGTTGGTCGACAGTGTTCATGTCCAGGAGCACTATGGCTTCGGCTGATTCGATGTTGGGTTTAAGGTTAACAGTTATGGGTAAATGTTCAAAGAGGAGTTTGGCGGGTTTGTTGACGCCCTGTGGACAGCCAATCTCAAAAACAGTGTTTGGCAAAAACCGTTTAAGCAAACCCTGCAACGCGTAAGCTGAACAAATAGCATCCGCATCTGCGCTACGATGGCACAGCAACAAAACAAACGATGCTTGCTTTTCCTCTAAAATCTGGATTAGTTCTTTGAAGCTCATTTTATCTTTCTCAAAAAGTTTTCAGCAGCCTTCTGCCCCTCGCTTGCTGCTTCTTTGACTAGGGCTTGTGCGTCGACGTTTTTTGTTTGGGGCGACAGGGCAAGGTTAATTTCAACTGTTACGCTTACCGGTTTTGTTCCTTCGGCTTCGACGCTAATATCTAGGCGGTCGACTTCTTTGCTGGAGACCTTGGATAGAACATGTTTTCTGGCTGCGTCTTCAGCGGTTTGACATAAAAGTTCAATTTGCTCGGTGGTTAGCTCTGGAAATCCGAGCTCACCCATCAAGCATCAGTCCCCTTTTAGGATAGGGGTTGACCAGAGACTGGACTTAGGTCTTCTTGCAGTTTGGTCTGTGCTTCTTTGACTTGGCTTCGTATGCGTTCTTCTTGGCGTGCCATCACTGTGCTTCTTGTGTCCAGAAGCGACTTGCGCTCGTTAAGTTCCTCAGTTACCTTTGGTTTCTCTGCTTTAACCAACAGTGAACCGATTGCCTTGTAGATGACTGAGTCGTCTGTTGTTTTCTGCAGCTCAGCTAGGGTTTGGTCGACTTCAGTTTTCTCCATTTCAACCTGCTGTTTCTGAGCTAAAATTGTCTGCAGAGTCTGCTGGAGTTGTTGTAATCTTAGAAGCCTTTCTTGAACGTTAGGCGGTAACTTCGAAATTTCGTCACTCATGTTTATTCCTTCCGTACCAGAAATGAGAAGCGCTCTTAATTAAGCATTTCCAACCTTAAACTGGATATTGTATTTCTTAGAAAAAGACTATAGAATGCCGAATAACCATCCTCTTTCCATTTTTATAGTCAAATTTCAGGAAGAAATGATGGCGCTGAGAGGGCTCTGGATATTAATTGTGCATTTAAAGCTGCGATGATAGCGATTGAGGTTATTTGCATTTCCTCTTTTCTCCTATTTCGGTTCCAGAGCCTCAGCAAACCCTTAATGATCATAACTCGAATCTTAAGTGTTTTCTCTATCGTAATCACTCTATCCTGATAAGCGCCTGAGATTCTGATCTAACCCGTCATAGTGAACCTAAGATAATAGGTGAAAAAACGTTTTCAGAAAACGTAAATAGAGATCTGCGGGTCGTCTAAAAAGACTATTGTTTGGAGGAACTTATGTTTGTTTTAGGGGGTTGTTGAGTTCCAGTAGTAGATGTGTTGGTAGTTGGCGTGTTCTATGGGGAAGAGGGGGTCATCGTAGACTATATCGAGCCTGATGTCGTAGTACGTTAAAAGTCTAGCTGTGACGTATGCGGTCTGCTCTGTTCGATTGTCGGATGTCCAAAAACCCCAGATGGTGTCGTTGGGATTGCGTAAGCCCCACCCGAAGTTTTTAGGCAACACCAAAGCTGCAAGCGGGCTACTAAGATCGACAGGTTTTTTAGTGGTTATGGTGTTCCAGAATTTTTCTAGCGCTTCAAAGTGTTCGTCCGTTAGAGTGCCGTAGGCGCCGCTGACATTGTAGGGGTAGTTGAATACGGCGATGTATTTTGCTCCCGCTTGATACGACTGTAGCATTTGGCTGTAGATTTGGTCTCCGCCGTCAAGGTATGGAGGGTCATCGTATTTCCAAGTGATCATGGTGCCCCACTCTTTGTTCTGCAGCCTCGCCGCACCCCTAACCAGCGCTATCTGTTCAGCTACACTCACATTCCAACCTAACTCAGCAAACATTACGTTGTAGCCTCCCATGTAATCCCACCAGTACAAGCCGTAATCCGACGTGAAAGAGGTAATATTTGCCGCAGTCAGGTTTTCGATTCCGGGATCTCCCATAATGACTTCTTGTATGAAGAAATCGGCTTCTAAATCGTAATCATCTGGTTTAGTTCCGTTTTGGATGTAATCAAGTAGTTTCAGACGAATTTCCTCGAGCGATTTAGCCGCGGGAAAGTCAACTTTAGTCAGGTTTTCCCCAACGTATTCATAGAAACGTCTCCACGAGGCGTCAAGTTGGATTCCGCCTGGTTCATCGTTGTAATAGATGCCTAAGAATTTGGTTCCCCACATATCGGTCCAACGCTGCTTGATGCCGTCAAGTGACGGTTGATTCCAGAACCAACCCCAAGATGAAGAGTTGCCTGCATCCTTGATTCCCAAATTTATTATCACGCTCAAATTTTGAGAAACAGCATAGTCACAGATTTCCTCTACTTTGGTTTGGTTTTCACTAATTGGGTTTCTACCAACATCCAAAATGAACAGGTTAGTGTAGCCCTTTACTTTGTCGATGAGAGCTTCGGCCTGTTGCGTGGTGTTTCCTCCAAAAGCAATGCCCACATAAACATTAGGGTCAACTTTAGTTTGGCCTGTACTGTTCAACTGCGACATGTAGACTGCCAACATCGAAACCGCTAAAATCGCTATCAAGAAGGCTGGAATCAGAAATTTTCTACTTCTTCTGGAACTACTCATCCTCAAGCCTTACGATACATGTGGAATTGTTCTTGCCTTAATGCTTTGCCCCAAAACTTTCCCTAACATACTTGCACGACAAAACTGCAGAATTAACTCTTTTTAGCGCTAAAAAAGGTTGTGAAGTCTTTTTAAGCATCCAGAGCACTAAAGCACATTGGAGCGAATTCGAGTGGAACGTGCCAAAGTCGTAAAGGAAGAACTCCAGCAGCAAGGCGTCAATTTCTTAGCGGTGTATGTGGAAGCTAAAAACTCCATCATGATTATGCTCAGCGAAAAGGAAGACAAGCTTGGCACAATGGCTATCGCTGTTCCTAAACCCAAAGATCTGTTGGGGTCAGTGACTTCGTCAGTGCTTTTAGGCGATAAAAACATGATTTCTGCGCGGATGTTTGCGGAGTATGTGGCGTCTAAGAAGGGCAAAATAGCCATGGTCTCCGTCTATTTGGAACATGTAAGCGAGATTCATGCGCAAGAATTCTTTATGCACCTAATAGAGAAGGTTCTGAAGGCGGACGCTAAAAAAGAACCTGAAGCGATCTAGTAGTTCTTTGTGAGCTATATGATCCGTAAACTTGACGACGCTGACTTCCAAACAATCCTTGCCGTCGTCAACGACGCTGCAGTTGCATACAAGGGCAAAATTCCTGCTGACTGCTGGAAAGAACCCTATATGCCCCTAGAAGAGTTAAAAGAAGAAATCCAAAGCGGCGTCCAATTCTTATGGCTACACAGAAAACAACGCCTTAATCGCGGTTATGGGCATCCAACTTGTCAACGATGTCACATTAATCAGGCATGCCTACACGCTGACAAGTCATCAGCGGAAAGGTTTAGGCGAGCAACTTCTTAACTATCTTTTAAGGTTGGCAAAAACTAACAGGATTCTGGTTGGCACTTGGGAAGCTGCGCCTTGGGCGATAAAATTCTACCAGAAACATGGGTTTGAACTGCTTTCCCGAGAGGAAACAAATAAACTGCTCAAGAAATACTGGAATATTCCTAAGCGGCAAGTTGAAACATCAATAGTACTTGAGCTAAAAGGCAAACGCCATGAAGACACTCCTCTTAAAAGTTAACCCCGAAAATCCTGACCCAGCGAAAATCCGGTTGGCAGCAGAGATAATTCAGAGGGGCGGGTTAGTTGCATTTCCCACTGAGACAGTCTATGGTTTAGGTGCAGATGCACTAAACTCTGAGGCTGTATTGGCGCTTTTTGAGGCAAAGACAGCGTCCACTGGATAATCCGCCAATCGTGCATGTGGCAGATCCAGCGGAAGTTAGCAGGTTAGTTGTTGAGGTGCCAAAGAAAGCCGAGTTGTTGATGGAGAAGTTTTGGCCTGGACCGTTAACGCTGATTTTTAAGCGCTCAAACCTTGTACCAAAGGTAACGGTTGCGGGCTTAGATACCGTTGCTATCCGCATGCCCAAACACAAAGTAGCCCTCGAATTAATTCGGCAAAGCCGCTGTCCCATCGCGGCTCCAAGCGCAAACCTCGCCGGCAAACCCAGCCCAACCACCGCGCAACACGTCTACGAAGATCTGAACGGAAGAATTGACGCAATCATAGACGGAGGAGCAACAAACATCGGTGTCGAATCAACGGTTGTTGACTTAAGCGTTGACCCACCAATGCTTCTGCGCCCAGGGGGAACACCTTTTGAAGCGTTAAAGATAGTTCTTGGCGACCTGAGGCTTCATCCTTTCGTTGAGGCGGAACAAGAGTTGCCGCTTCAACAGATTCGGTCGCCTGGAATGAAACATAAGCATTACGCGCCAAAAGCTGAAGTAATTCTTGTTGAAGGAAATGTTCCAGATGTTATTGCCAAAGTCAAAGCAATTAGCCGAATCTTATAGACTTAAAGGTGAAAAAGTTGGCATCCTCGCCACCGACGAAACCCAAACTGCCTACCGAGCGGAAGTTGTTAAATCGTTGGGTAGCCGCTCTGATTTGGCAACTGTCGCGCAAAGTCTCTTTCGTCTTCTTCGGGAAGTTGATGCTGAAGGTGTAGATGTTATAATTGCTGAGGGTGTTTCTTCTGAGGGGCTAGGTTTAGCGGTGATGAATAGGCTCAGAAAAGCATCAGGATACCACATAGTCAAAGCAGAATAGATTGCTCTTTTGAGCGATAAAGCACCTGTTCAGGGTTGTCTTAATCGGTGAAACAGAAAACTCCTTTTTTCCAAGTTTGTTTATGTTATCTTGGCTGTTTTTAACCGTCAGCTCTTAGAAAAATTTATATCTGAATGATTTATTGTTCCGTCTAGAATCTATACTCAAAAAGGAAACTATTTGGTGAAAAATATGTCTCAAGGTGGAGGAAACATCCCAATTCTAGTATTAAAAGAAGGCACCGGCCGCTCAACTGGCCGCGAAGCACAGAAAAACAACATCATGGCTGCAAAGATAGTGGCTGAATCAGTCAAATCAACACTCGGTCCATGCGGCATGGATAAAATGCTCGTTAGCAGCATGGGCGACGTTGCAATCACAAACGACGGCGCAACCATCATGAAGGAACTCGACGTTCAGCATCCAGCAGCAAAGATGCTCGTTGAAGTTGCAAAAGCCCAAGACAACGAAGTCGGCGACGGAACAACCACAGCAGTCATTTTAGCAGGTGAACTACTAGCAAAAGCCGAAAGCTTACTTGACAAAAACATCCACCCGACAGTCATCATTGAGGGTTACAAGAAAGCAAGCGAGAAAGCCCAAGAAATCTTGGATAAAATCGCCATCCCCGTTACCTTTGAGGATGAAAAAACTCTGCGGAATATAGCAATCACATCAATATCAAGCAAAAGCATCAACGTTGCAGAAGACCACTTTGCAAAAATAATCGTTGAAGCCGTGAAGCAGGTCTCCGAAAAAGTTGATAAGAAATATGTTGCAGATATCGACTTGATTAAAGTCGTTAAGAAACACGGTCAGGGTCTCGATGAAACTGAACTTGTTAAAGGAATGGTTCTTGACAAAGAAGTTGCAAGCTCAGGTATGCCAAAACTCATCGACGGCGCAAAGATCGCTCTCTTAAACGCTAAACTTGAAATTGAGAAGACCGAGTTCGACGCAAAAATAAACATTGAAAGCCCCGATCAAATGAAGATGTTCCTTGACGAAGAAGAACGAATGCTAAAAGAAATGGTTACCACAATCACCAAGTCAGGTGCAAACGTTATCTTCTGCGAGAAAGGCATCGACGACATGGTTCTACACTTCTTGGGCAAAGCAGGTGTTTTAGCTGTTAAGAGCGTAAGCAGCAGCGACATGGAAAAACTCTCCCGCGCCACAGGCGGCAGTATCGGTGCAAGCGTAAAAGACTTAACTCCAGACTCACTTGGCAAAGCCAAACGTGTTGAAGAAGTCAAAATCGGCGATGACAAACTAATCTACATCCGTGACTGCAAGAACCCCAAAGCAGTAACAATCGTTATCCGAGGAGCATCAAACCACGTTATTGATGAAGCTGAACGCAGTCTACACGACGGTTTATGTGTAGTCCGCAACGCAATTGAAGACGGAAAAATCGTTGCAGGCGGCGGCGCACCCGAAGCAGAATTAGCCAAAAACCTACGTGCATTCGCAGTCAAAGTTGGCGGTCGAGAGCAACTTGCCGTTGAAGCTTTCGCTGAAGCAGTCGAAGAAATACCGCTCACACTCGCAGAGAACGCAGGCTTAGACCCAATCGACATCATGGTCGCACTACGTGCACAACATGAGAAACCAAAGAGCGAAACATTCGGCATAGACGTTACAACAGGCAAAATCGTCGACATGTGCACAAAGATGGTCATAGAACCACTCCGCGTAAAGCAGCAAGTCATAAAGTCCGCGACCGAAGCCACAAACATGATACTAAAAATCGACGACCTCATCAGCATTAAAGGCGGCAGCAAGATGCCCCCGATGCCCCCAGGAGGAATGGGCGGTATGGGAGGCATGGGTGGAATGGGCGGCGGCATGGGCGGAATGCCCTACTAAACCCAAAATTTTCTTTCCCTTTTTAATTTTTAAAGAGAATTATTGTTATCTTGATCTGTTTTGGTTATAGTTCTTTTTAGTGGTAAACTTATATTCAGATTATCTAAACAGTATTAGGTATCTTGGAGATTCCTGCATTTGAAGCATGTAAAGATATCAGCGTTCGACTGCCCTGACGCATGGTTCAAAACGTTAAGCAACATATGGAGCAATGGCGACGTTTTCCGGGTAGGATTTGGCTCAGAAGAAACTGAAACCAAGAAGCTGAATCTTTCCATCGAAATTACAAACCCAGAAAATCGACCACTTGTCAGCGAAAAAGCTCCATGCGATTTCAAGTACGTCCAAGGTTACGCATTGGAGTACTTATGGTGTGGAGAAAAACAAGAAGATGAAACTTACACCTATGGAAGTCGTCTTAATTATCCAGTTAACCAAGTTGAAGAAGCAATAAAAAGATACATAGAAGAGCAAAATGACCGACAAGTTACAATGGTTATCAGGCTTCCAAACGACATAAAAAAATACGGTGACAACCACAAAAAAAGTGAACCGCCTTGTTTAAGCCTAATTGACACAGAAATTCTTGAAAATCGAATGCATCTTACTTGCTACTTTCGAAGCTGGGATGCATTTGGCGGTTTGCCAGCTAATATCGCTGGACTGCAACTTTTCAATGAAGCCTTCGTTAACGAAATAAATGAACGCAGCAATATGTCACTGAAAACTGGCAAGTTAATTTTCCACTCAAAAAATTGCCATATCTACCAACGCCAATACAACTTTGTTAGGGAACTTTTGGAACCCAAAGATAGTGGCAAAGGCGCCCGATTAGCCAAGACTCTGAGAAGAAAAAGAAGAAAGCTAAGCTTCTTTTTTTGTTGGGTAGCCAAGGTTTGCCCAAGCAGTCATCCCGCCAAGTACGTTAATGATGTTTCGGTAACCTTTTCTTTCAAGGATGCTTGATGCTATACTGGAACGGTTGCCAACTGAACACGTGACTGCAATCGGCTTATCTTTGGGCAATGAATCGGCCTTTTCGGGTAAATCAGCGAAGAATAACCTTGTTGCACCTTCAACGTAGCCATCTTCTACCCATTCAGGTGGGTCCCGCACATCCAAAAGCAAAACCTCCCCTCTACCCAATTTGTCCTTAAGCTCAATTGCCGACATAGTGCCGAAGCTGCGGATTGGTTTACCTGCTTCTTGCCATTCATTCATGCCACCGCAGAGAAAACCGCACAAGTTATCAAAACCCAACCTGCGAAACCGAGGTGCCACCGTGTCGATGTCTTGGGGGCGTTCAAGCACGAACACGATGTATTGGTTGATGTCGAGTAGCCAGCCAGGGTAAACACTGGTTCCGCCAAGCCATAGACTCTGCGAATTTGGAATGTGTGAGCCAGCAAAAGCATATGGTAAGCGTGTGTCGATGACTATCATGTTTTGCTCAGCCATTTCTTCCTCAAACTCTAGTAAGAGATAGAGGTTTAGGATAGGCTAATTCGCTTAGTAGCGGTGGACCGTTGAGGTTGTATTCTTCCATCCGCTTGAAATAATGGGGCACGACTAGTGCTTCGCTGCTTACTTTTCTGACGAAATCTTCTTTACTCAATTGAAGGTAAGGATTTGTTTTCTTTTCGTAGCCAATTGTGGTTGGTTCCATACCGCTTATAGCCGTGACCGCATACGCTGCCGGCGCCATGTGCAGGATAAACAAGGACGTGGTCGCCAATAGGCAGAAGTTTGTCGTGGAGGCTGCTGAAGAGTTTGTCGGCTTGGGTTGGCTGGCTTGTTTTACCGTAGAGGTCGGTTCGTCCCACAGAGCCTGCGAAGAGGGTGTCGCCAGTGAAAACCAACGTTGATTCATTGCTTTGAGATGGGTAAATTTCGTAACAGAGGGATTCATTTGTGTGCCCAGGAGTATACAAAGTTTTGATTTTGACGCCGCCGAGGCTTAGGGTTTCATTGTCAGCCAAATTGTGTTCTCCATACTTAAACGGCAAGGCGTTGCTGTGACCGATTTCAGCTGATGTCATTTTCTGAAGTTCCAACGAGCCAATCACAAAGTCTTCGTTTCGATGGGTCTCTAGAATATATTTAATTTTGGAGCATTCTTCCTTGGCTAGCTCGGTATAGATTTCGCAGTCGCGGCGCGGGTCAATTACAGCCGCTTCGTCTTGGTCAAAGAGGATATAGCTGTTGTGGGCTAAGCCTTCAGATTTGATAGTTTTTATCTTCATTTTTATCCCAACAAAATCCGTGAACTCTGACGAGGTTGTCGTCCGATTTTTTCCGCAGCAAAAACAAACCTCTGCAACTAATTACAAAATAATCAAATGATTTATTTCTTTCCAAAACCAAAAGCCTGATAACCCCTTTATAGCGCAAAGCCCTAACATAACAAGGCGAGTTTATGGGTCACAACATGGCGTATTGGAAACTTCTCGAAAAAATGACAATTGAATTGAAGAAGAAAGATGTAGCTATACCAGAAAATATTCTTGGTGACTTGAGATCAGCTAAATCCATGATAAAACTCCATTGCACCCAAGCTATAGGAGCAGGCGACGTTATACAAAAGGCTGAAGAGTTAACGGCTAATGTTGAGGCTTACCTTGTGACTGAAGGACAGAAGCTTTTGGGTTCAGAGAAGGTCGATCTATGGCTAAGGCAGCTGGAGGAAGCTAACGCCGAAGTCTGCGAAGACCCAGTAGCCGAAAACAAGTTTGTCACGGGTGTTCCTAAAGACCAAAAATGGGTCAGAGTAGAACCCATCAATAGTCTTTCAATTGATCGGATGGGGCAAATTGCCTGTGCGCTTAAGCTTGAAATTAAACCTCAAAAAGATGGAAAACTTGTAGTTTATGGTCAGCATGATAACATAAAAGAATTCATCAAAAAAATGACCAAAGAAGCCGCAGTCAAGCAGTAAACCAAAACACATGTCTTTTCCGCAATTTTTGTCTTTCATAGTTTCCAATGCATAAGAGCATTGCCTATTTATTGAAGTTTGATTGGTGTTTGGGTTTTTGGTTCGATATGTTTTTTACGGTTAATCGCTAGTGCATAAATGGGACCATTTTGGTGAAGCTTAAGGGATTTCAAAAACTTACATTAACTGACCAAGCATTGCAAACTTGGTTTAATACATTGCAACTTGGCAAACCCAAGATTGTTTCGGTAAGTTTACAGGATGCGTTAGGTCGTGTTTTAGCCGAAAACTTGGTTGCTTTGGAGGATTTGCCGCGTTTTGCCAAGTCAGCTATGGATGGTTACGCTGTGAAGTCCTCGGATTTGATAGGTGCCTCCCAATCCAAACCCATGGTTCTGCAGCTAACCCAAACAGATTACATAACCTCAAAGCAGGCTAAGCAGATTTGGACAGGAAACCCCATTCCAGAAGGCGCAGATGCTGTAGTAATGCTTGAGAACACCCAGAAGCATGGAGACGAATTGGAGGTTTGGAACCAGCTAACGCCAGGGGCTAATGTCTCTGAGGTTGGCGAAGACATCAAAAAAGGTGTTCTTGTCGCTAAACCTGGCACACGCTTGAATCCTTACCATATCGGTTTAGCGGCTGCTTTAGGCTATACAGAGTTGAAAGTCTCCGAGAAACCCAAAATTGCCATCTTGCCCACAGGCAACGAAATAACAGAAGTAGGCACCAAACGTGCTGCAAACCAGATTTACGATTCAAACAAAGTCATGGTGTCCGCGATGTGCCAAGAACTTGGCGCCGAAACAATTGACCTAGGCTTGGCAAAAGACAACACTGACGAAATCGCCCAAAAAATCAAAAGCGCCCTAAAAACATCCGATGCAGTAATCACCACGGGCGGAACAAGCGTTGGCGGATTGGATTTGGTTCCCGATGCTGTTAACGGGCTTGGAAAGCCCGGTGTTGTTGTTCATGGTGTTGCTTTGCGTCCTGCGATGCCCACAGCCGTTGCAGTTTTAGAGGGCAAACCCGTTCTGATTTTGTCAGGTAACCCTGTTGCTGCGGTCATCGGGTTTGAAGTTTTTGGCAGACCCCTCGTTTGCAAGATGCTTGGTATGCCAAAAGAAGAACCTAGACCAATCGTCATAGCAAAACTGGCCAAACGAGTCACCAGTGTTTTGGGAAGAAAAACCTACGTGCGAGTCCACGTCACCCAAAAAAATGGCGAACTCGTCGCCGAACCAGTAAGCGCGAAGGGTTCAGGTTCAATATCCACAATGACCATGAGCAACGGTTACCTCATCGTTCCAGAAAACCGTGAAGGCGTAACAGAAGGCGAAACCGTCACTATCCACATGTTTGGAGTTTTGGAGGTTGCCTGAGCATGTTTCGTAAACTCATGACCCTTGAGGAAGCAAAAAAAGCCATCGACGAATACTTTAAACCAGCGTTCTTAGGTGACGAAGAAGCTGTGCTTTTAGAAGCTTACAATCGAGTACTAAGCGAAGACATTGTTTCAGCTTTGGATATTCCTGGATTTAACCGTTCAACCATGGATGGATACGCAGTAAAAGCCCAAGACACCGTCGGAGCAGATGAAAACCAGCCGGTAACCCTCAAAGTTACAGGTGCCTTAAACATCGGTGAACAACCCCAAATCAAAGTTGAGACGGGAGAAGCAGTTGAAACTGTCACTGGAGCACCCATGCCTGAAGGAGCAGACGCAGTTGTCATGGTTGAAGACACTGAACATGAAGATAGCGAACTCCACGTTTATACCGCTGTCACCTCCAACGAGAACGTGATGAAGAAAGGCTCTGACATCAAAAAAGACGCTGTTGTCCTTAAGAAAGGGCAAGTGTTGGGTTCCAGTGAAATCGGCGTCTTAGCTGCTTTAGGTTTAAAAAGCGTTAAAGTCCAAAAAATCCCCGTTGTCGCAGTTCTCTCCACAGGCGGAGAAGTCACTGAGCTTGGTAGAGAATTGCAGGCGGGAAAAATCTACGATATCAACGCTTATACCATTAGTACAGCAGTCATTGAAAGCGGTGCAAAACCCGTGTATTTGGGGGTGGTTCCCGACGACAAAGCAGCACTAAGTAAGGCTATGCAAACTGCTGTAGCTTCAGCGGATATGGTGATTACTTCGGGCGGGGTTTCGGTGGGTCCACGCGATTACACGCCACAAATCGTGGATTCTTTGGGCAAGCCAGGAATCGTCGTTTACGGAATAGCGGTGAAGCCAGGTAAACCAACTACCGTCGGTTTTGTCGGTGACAAGCCGGTGTTTTCGCTTCCAGGTAACCCTACATCTGCTTTACTGCTTTTCTATCTACTTGCAAGACCGCTAATTCTGCGTTTAGCTGGTCGACCTGTAACACCTATGAAGATGGTTAGGGCTGTTGCTGGCGCAAGAATGTTTAGTGCAAAAGGCAGACGAACCTTTGTGATGGTAAAATTAGAGTTCGATGAGACTTGCCGTTTGATTGCAACGCCGGTGGAGACTGGTGCTTCAGGCGCAATAACCACGTTGGCGAACGCCGATGGGTTTGTTGAGATTGCGGAAAACGAGCAGTTCATTGACGTAGACCAGGAAGTGGCAGTTGTGCTGTTTCGCGGATTAGCCGCTAAGGTTTAGTCTTTTCTCTTGAGCAAAAGGTATGCCGTAAACAGCCATGTTAAAACAGCGTAACCCAGCATGCTCAACGCAACCAGTACGTTGCTAAAAGCAATTGAGAAGAGCACATCAAGCGCAAAAACCGTGTTAACAATGACCAGGGCTGCGACGAGCCATGGTGCCCAGACTCTTTTCGCAAAGAGACTGTAGCCAGTTATTAGGCTAATGATTCCTAAAAAAGCAACATGCGGTGGATAACCTGTTAGGGGCAGAAAAATCAGTAGAATCATACCTGTAACAGCATAGAAAGCAAAGGATGCCAGTTCGAAGGGCTTAAATGTTTTCAGTTTAGTTGCTAGGGACACAGATTCTTCGCCTTAACTTATGCAGTATAAGTTGGATTAATAAATTTTTGCAGTTAGGCGGTTTAATTAAGGGAATACCAATGTGGAGATTATTTGAACAAGAATTTCATATCTTTGTCTTTTAGGGGGTGGTCGCATTAACAAAGTCGGCATGGTCGATTAAGGTCATTTTATTGCTAAAATCGATGCGGCAAGTAAAGACGTAAGTTTGGTTTTCAAGGATGCTTTGATACAGAGTGGCGTTGTTTTGGATGTAGAGCGTTTTCCCGTCGGAGAGGTTAACGGTGAAGTTTGCAAGATGGCTGTCTGAAATAGCGGCTTTTGAAGCTACCAAGTCTCTTTCAACGTCAGGTATTTTTGCATTATTTATCATATCTTGGGCGATGAACATAATTCCTGCTAAAATACCGACTGACACTACTACGGTGAAAATTATCGTTACTTTGAATGCATCCACGTCTATTTCCCTGTTAGCTTGTCTACGTTTGAGAGTAAAAATGTTCCCCTTTGTTTTGCAAAAGAAGAAGCATTTAGGTCATTCTTGCTTTGAACGGGAATTGAGTTGACTAGGGTCATTAAAAGGCATTCGACAGATAGCAGCGTTTGATTGGGTTGCTTTGTTTTCTTTGGTTACTTGCAAACGGCAGTTGCTTTGACTTCTTATATTTTATCGTCCATATTATGTGCTAAGAAGGCTTGCAGTTTGGCTAAAGCATCCGAGTCCAAAGTGGTCTTCACGATTGGGCACTCAACTCGAACGCTGGAGGAATTCGTAGAGTTACTGGGCGTTTACGGAGTGACTTTGCTGGTGGATGTCCGTACAGTTCCGCGTTCGAGGCATAATCCCCAATTCAACAAAGAAACCCTCCCAGGCAGCCTAAAACCTTATGGCGTAAGGTACATTCACATGCCCGAAATCGGCGGACTCAGACACCCAAAACACGACTCGGTCAACCTGGCATGGAAAAACAGCGGTTTCCGAGGCTACGCCGACTACATGCAAACCCAAGAATTTACCGATAGCCTTCTAAAAATCATCTCTTTAGCACGGGAGAACCGGTTGACGTTGATGTGTGCGGAAGCACTGCCTTGGCGTTGCCACCGAAGTCTCATCAGTGACGCTCTTATGGCTCGGCATGTAAAAGTTGAACACATCATAAGCAAAGACAGCACCATTAATCATCAACTCACCGAGTTTGCACGCGTAGAAGGAACAAAAATAACCTACCCACTATACACCAAAGAAACCCCACAAAGGACTCTAGGCGATTTCGGTACCACTTGATTTTACGATTTTTTCTCATTGTTTTTGTAGTTTTGCTATGAAGAATCCGTTGCATTGGTGGATGTGTGGATAGAGTCGCTGGCATTTAGTTAAGCCATTCAGTCCTGGCATGCCGATTTTGGGCTCAATGTCGGCTAAGGTGAAGTCTGGGTGTTCTTTTAGGAACCGTTCAATTACGCCCTCGTTTTCCTCCATGGTTATACTGCATGTAGAATAAGCCAAGACTCCGCCTTTGGATACTTTTTCGGCGCAATTGTTAATCATCTGCCATTGAAGCCCTGACATATTCTGGATCGATTTGGGGCTGAGACGCCATTTAGCTGAGGGCTGTTTAGCAAATACACCTGTGCTGGTGCATGGGGGATCCAAAACCACAAGGTCCGCTTCTCCTAATAGCGGCATAGAGACACTTATGTCTGCAACTAGTGGATCAGCAATTTGGGCTCCCATGCGTTTGGTTTCTTTTTGCCATGTCTTCATGCGTTTAGGAGAGAAATCCACTGATATTATATTGCCTTGGTTCTGCATTAGCTGAGCTATGAAAGTTGTTTTGGCGCCCGGGGCAGCGCAAACGTCAAAAACGGTGTTGCCGGGTTGTGGGTTTGCGACTTGGGTGGCAAAGCAACTTGCTTTGTCTTGGACATAGAATAAACCTTCCGCGTACGCTGGAAGGGCGTTTAAGGGTTTTTTGGTTGACAGAACCCTGTAGGTACATTTTAAGGGCTCGGTTTTTTGTAGTTCCACGCCTTCCTCTTTGAGCTTTTGTAGGGTTGATTCTTCTGTTGCCTTTAATGTGTTGATGCGGATGTAGGTTGGTGGCGTTTTCATGCTTCCGTTCAAAAATGTGATGGCTTCGTTTTGCCCGAAGAGTTTGATGCAGTATTCTACAAACCATGTGGGATGGAAGGTTTGAAGACTGATTTTTTCAACTTCGTTGGCTTTTTCTATGATTGATGACAGTTTTTTAGTTAGAAGAAATCCAAGGAATGGTTCTACTTCGCGCATGGTTTGCCAGCCTAGGATGGCTCTGCCCATATTTGCGATGTTTTCAGCTTCCTTTAAATTAATTTTTTCCCAGTTCTTAACCACACGGGTTTGATGAACGTATAGACGGAGAAATGCTTGGATGCCCAGGTTGTATTCGCCGATTTTTTTGGGTGCCACAGCTTCATTGATTAATCTGTCGATGAGGTTTTTTCGGCGTTCTGTCTCAACTACTAAGCCGTAAGCGAAACGTATGGCGCTTGGGTCCTTGACTCCGAGTTGCTTCACTGTCCGCATTAAGGCAGCTCTCTCGTTGAGTCTGCGCATTTCTATCCAGCTGAGAGTCTCTATAGCTACAGTCCAAGCGTCACGTAACAAATTTTTTCACACAAACCTATCAATGTAATCGAAGGTAATAAGAATTCAAATCAAGCTGCCATCTTACTTCATATGGACAGCCACATATCCTCATGAATAATTCTTGGTGCCTAACCCTCTGTTCAAAAACTATCTTCAATGTCCATGCACTTAGCAAAGAAGGAAAAAAACACAAAACAAGTAGATAATTTGGAACCCTCCTTTGTGTGGTTTGAAAAGATGAGAGTGTGTAACAGAATATCTGCACACATGAGTTTATGCTTCTTTCGTCTTTTCTGTTTTAGAGATGGCTAGAATTGAGTCAAATGGTTAAACGAAAAAGTACCCCTCAAACCAGAGCTGGACAATACATGTGCAAGGATTGTGGCAAAGTATTTGATACCAAAAAAGAAGTCGAAAAACACATGCGTTTGTGCATCAATCCAACATATTAATCAATAAACAACCTTCAATCGTGTTTCTTGTCGTTTAAACCATGGACAATTCTGCGTGTTTTTAGTCACTAAAGCTTTTAATCGCCATGTACCTATGTGTGGCTGAGGTTAACTGGGGATGGCGAGTACTACTTTAGATTTCTTTATGAGAGAACAAGTTAAACCTCCAGCTAAAATAGAGGCTAAAGCTCAAGCGCCGTTCCCAGCAGTCCAAACGCCCGAACAAGCGATAATTAAACACAAAAAACGGGAGCGCCAACCTTACCCGCCCATTGCGCCGGAGAACCTTCCGCCCTCATACTTCGTGTCTGCCTCATATGATGGGCGTCTAAGGAAGGCAGTAGTTAAACTCTACGAGCCTGAGTCGGGGAACCTCTATTATTGGTATGATAACACAGGCCATTTACCGTACTGCGTAACGAACCTAAAGCCCGAAGAACTTGCTAGATTCACCGCTGTCACCGGCCACCCAGGCTTTGAAAAGTTCCAACTTAGCAAAAAATTTGATCCCCTAAATGACAAATTCATTGATGTCACAAAAATCGTCTGTAAAGACCCATTAGCGATTGGAGGAAAACCAGGCGACACCATCCGAGATATTATCCCAGCGGATTACCCCGAAGTTTTCGGTTGCAAAATTCAGGACAGCGACACCAAGATTTGGGAATCCAAAATCAAGTATTATCAATCTTACATTTTTGACAGGCAGTTATCACCAGGTATGATTTACGAGGTTAAGAACGGCAACCTTGTCGAGAGCATAAATAATGCCGCTTCGGAGAACCTTAACAAAATCAAAGATCTTTTCGCTGACTGCAAAACGGAAGCAGAACGCGAGTATGCCGAGTACGCTGAGATGTGGGCGAAGCTTCTTGAGTATCCTGCACCAAGTTTCCGCCGAGCCGCCATAGACATCGAAGTCTTATCGCCATTATCCACAAGAGTGCCTGACGCACGTGAAGGAGCATGCCCAGTCATCGCCTGTTCCATATACAGCAGCGACGGCGAAAAACGCGTCCTAGTCCTTAGGCGTGAGGGCATGGAAATAGGCGATGCAGCCATAACTAAGGGCATCGACGTTGAATACTGCGAATCAGAAGAGGCACTCATCAAGAAAGTCTTCGACGTATTGTGGGATTATCCCTTTATTTTAACTTTCAACGGTGACGACTTCGACCTAAGATACCTCGCGCACCGTGCTTACAACTTGGGCTTCAACAAAAAAGACATACCAATCGACATAGGCAAAAGAGTCTGCACCGTAAAATATGGTATCCACATTGACCTATACAAATTCTTCTTCAACCGCAGTGTGCAAATCTACGCTTACGGCGGACGCTACAAAGACGTCAGTTTAGACGATGTCGCCAAAGCATTGTTGGGCATGGAAAAAATTCATTTGGAGAAAAGCTTTGGCGACCTCAACTACAGCGAACTCGTAGCTTACTGCATGCGTGATTCAGAAATCACCTATAAACTAACCAGCCACGATAACGATTCTGCCATGAAGTTGATGCTGGTTTTAACGAGAATCTCCAGCATGCCCATGGAGGATGTTAGCCGCCAAGGTGTAAGCCGCTGGATACGCAGCTTTATGCACCGCGAACACCGCAAAAAAGATTGGCTTATCCCAAACGCCGAGGATATCTTGACCAAAAAAGGCAAAACCTCGACGACAGCGGTCATTAAGGGCAAGAAATACAAGGGCGCCATCGTTGTTGAGCCCACACCAGGTGTGCATTTCAATGTTGCCGTGATGGACTTTCCAAGCCTGTACCCCTCCATAATCAAGGTCTGGAACTTGGGCTACCAATCCATATGTTGCAACCACCCTGGCTGCAAAGGACACACAATACCTGACACCCAGCATTGGGTCTGCATCGAAAAACGGGCGTTGGAGAGTCTGCTGATTGGTTCTCTTCGGGATTTGCGTGTGCGCTGGTACAAAAGCCGTGCCAAGGACAAGTCGTTATCCCCAGAGCTACGAAGCTGGTACAACATCACCCAAGGCGCGCTTAAAGTCATCTTGAATGCGAGTTACGGAGTCTTTGGCGCTGACAGCTTTGACCTCTATTGCCCGCCAGTTGCAGAAGCCACAGCAGCCATCGGACGCTACAGCATCACCCAAATCCTCAAACACGCCGAAACCGTTGGCATCCAAGTGCTCTATGGCGACACAGACAGCTTATTCCTAAAAAACCCCACCAAAGAGCAGATTGAAGATGTTGTCCACTACACAGAGCATGAGTTAGGAATGGGCATTGATGTTGACAAAGTGTACAGGTATGCGGTTTTTAGTTCACGTAAAAAGAACTACCTCGGCGTGCTGGAAGACGGCAGTGTTGACGTGAAGGGGTTGACAGGCAAGAAAAAACACATCCCTACCTTCATTAAAGACGCCTTTAACATGATGAAAGATAGGCTTGCAAAAGTTAAGAACCCTGAAGATTTCGAGAAGGCCAGAAAAGACATCGCAAACATAGTACGCGAACGCTACAACATCCTTAAGCGACGTGAATGGGGTGATATGAACGACCTCGCATTCCACGTGGTTTTAGGCGATGAAGTTGCAAGTTACACTAAGACGACACCTCAGCATGTGAAAGCCGCTAAGATTCTACAGAAGAGCGGCAAAGAGTTGAGAGCGGGAGACATGATTAGTTTTGTTAAAGTTATCAAGTCGTCATCTCGAGGAAGTTCTTCGGATGATCCTAATGTTAACGCCGGCGTTAAGCCAGTTGAGTTGACATCAAGAAACGAAGTGGATGTTGAAAAATACATCGCTTACCTACATAGTACCTTTGACCAAGTTTTGGATGCATTGGGATTAAACTTCGACGAAATAATCGGGTTAACTAGACTTGAAAGTTTCCTTGGGGCTTAACCCAAAACGCCCATCTTAAGTAGGCTTTTTCTTTAAAAAAGTTGGATTATCGCCCCAAGCAATGTGAATAGGGCAACTATGGCGGAGATTATTATGACTACTTTGCGTTCAGTTAAGGGGCGGTGGTAAGTTATCACAGTTACTAAACTTTTTCTGGCGTCGGAACTAAGTTTCGCGCCGTCGAATTTTACTCCGGCTCTTTTGCGTGTAAAGAACACGGCTAACAGTATGATTGAGGAGTTAAAGATGAAGGGTAAAATGGAGATTAAGAGGTCAACTTTTAGGTCGGAAATTACTGCGAACGAGGCGATCGTAATTCCTATGGCAAATGATCCCGCATTACCTACGAAAATCTTACCTCGTACGTTGAGGTAAGCTAGAATTAGCCAGAAAAACAGGGGTCCAATCATCAAGATGTAAGAGGGCGAAAATGCCATTAACCCTAAGATGACTATTGCTGGGCATACGGTTTCTAATCCGTTGAGTCCACCAAGCTGGTTTACGGTGTTGGTTACTATCATAACGATTATTGGAATTATCAAGAAGATGTATGCGTCGCCGAACTGTATTGTTCCAACAAACGGGATTGATATTGATGTTCTAAGAGCAGGGTTTTCGAGGGCATAGTACATTAGTGGTAACGCAGCGATTAGGGGCATGAAGGCTTTGTAGCGCCATTTTAAATCCATAAAGTCGTCAAGTAATCCCATGAAGCCGCCAAATAGTATGCAAACTGCTAAAGTTAATGCGGCAGAAACTCCATTTGCTGAGGTGTCTACGCCTAAACTGAACACCTTATTCGAAAAATAAATTGAGAAAAGATAGACAGTGGTGGTTAGGACAAAAAGAACGCCTAAACCGTTGGGGATTAAAGGTCGACCAACTTTGTGTTGGTCAGGGACCTTTGGAAACACCAAGTTGCTTCATGCTTCCTTAGGCTGGGGGTGTTATGCCATGTTGAGCGTCGTATGTTGCCCAGTCAATCTTGTAGATTGCAATAAGTGGAATTAAGCCGCCGTATTGTCCTGGTGCTGTGTTTAGTCCAGCTGTGTAGGCTTTTTGGAAGTATGTT
Source organism: Candidatus Bathyarchaeota archaeon (assembly GCA_963777155.1). Classification (GTDB taxonomy): domain Archaea; phylum Thermoproteota; class Bathyarchaeia; order Bathyarchaeales; family Bathycorpusculaceae; genus Bathycorpusculum. Next base: position 119,722 of record CAVZPM010000038.1, on the reverse strand, counting down.
GGTACTGTGGTTGTTTGGTCTGGGGAGACGGTAATTCCTTGTGAACTTAATGCTGAGGTCATGGTGGTGGCATAGTCGACTTCTGCATAGTTCATTAATTCGAATACTGTACAGTTTAAGCCTTGATCATTCCATTGCCATCTGCCTGTTGTTGGATTGCTGGAACCGAAGGTTGTTTCGTTTGTCCACGCAGTTGCTGGGTTCATGTAGCCTGCTTTTATCAAACCGTCTTTATTTTGTCCCGAAATTCTTGCCATCCAAACCCATTTTCCTTCATCCCCGTATCCTGCTGGACTTGCAACATAGGATGATGACCCGCTAGAAGCTTGAGATATCTGTAGAACTTCAAAGACAGCGATGTATTTAACGCGGTTCTGTCCATAGGAGTTGAGCATTGCCATCGATTGGTTCTCGTTACCCATGAATATGAAGCCAACATTCTGTATCTGCGTGGCGTTTGTTGTCGTATTATCTGCTAGGCTGGTTACGTTTCCAAGATCACTTAGCCAGTTGCCATAATCCCACCACATAACAACAACGTCAGTTGACTTAATGTTCCCCTGCATCCAATGGATAGCCTCAAGCCAGGCACCTACCGGCGCGGTTAAACTTGATCCTCCTATCGGGAGACTTGAAGAACTTATTGCTGTTGGAACGTAGGCTTGAGAGATGGCTCTTGGTACTCCGCCAGTTTGTGGTGAAAACGCTATGTTTGTCGCCAAAATCATAAAGATCAGGAAGACTGCTACTCCGCTGTATTCTTTGCTTACACGTGGTAATCTCCGTTTTGATTTGGCAAGAGTTTTTGGTGCTTCTCGTAGCAGGGTGAAGAAGGGTTTTAGCATGCTGATGATCCCTATACCTGCTATTATGGCGAATGCTGGTGCAAAGAGGACAAGTAGCCGTATCATTGAAGCTGAGAAGTAGAGTCCAGTTACTGCGAACAATAGTAAGAAGATGTTTCTGTTGGTTGGGTTTTTGAGCACGAAATATAGACCTAATATGAAGAATAGTATTGCAATACCGAATTCTAAGTAGAGATTTCCCCAAGCTGAGATTCTTTGTTCTGCAACCGAGTCAACTAGAGGTGACGCAGCTCTGATAAATGGGTCTATGACAGTGATGAATTTTCCTGTTATGCTTCCGATGTCCCCTCTTAGGGCCAGAACAGCGAAACCGCCTACGATTGCCACAATAGCTCCTGCAGCCAATGAAAGTTTAGTTTTCATCGATACGTTGTTTCTTAGAATCTCTGCGACTAAGAGAACAATGAAAACTGCAACAACTGGTAGGACTGCACCTGAAACCAGGTAGCTCTGTGAGATATATGGCACCTTGGTTCCGATAAACAATGCTAAGCCGAAGGTTATGCTGTAGTTAATTAACATTCTTTGGCTGTATCTCTTCAGTAGGACCAGGATAAAGACAAACAGAACAGATAATCCGATTAGGTAGTATGCTGCTCCCCATCCTGCGATGAAGTAACCTAGTGCTGCAGCCGCGCCTAACGAGTACAATAATGATCCACGTAGGGATCTGTTAGCGTCAAGTGACCTTAGGAATAGAAAGATGAATAAAACTAGCCCAATTACACCGGGCACTTCAGTATCGAAGAATCCCAAAGAACTCCTCTGCAAGAATGATGGCGCCAAAGCGAGGAATAATGCTGCAAATAAACCAACCGCTTTTCCACCCATGTCTTTGCCTACAAAGTAGAGAATTAAACATGAGACTACAGCTATAAGAGCTGGGAATATTGAGCAGAACGTCATCAAATCAATTTTTGCTCCAAATATTGAAATAATTTGGTAAACTGAAGCCGCTGTCATGGGCAGGGCTGGTAGTGAAGTAGACATGTCTAACCCGTCTGGATACCATTTCATTGTGTTAATCCAGTGGGTTGGCCAATAGGGTGAAAGTAAACCATTTTGTACCATATGTTGGGTTATGCTGAACTGATAATAGGGGTCAAATTCGTTTAGTAGAACTGTTCCCTGAGACATGGTTTCCCAGCGTAAAGGCAAAATGCGAACTGTAAATGCAACAAAGAGAATCATGACTAATGCTGCAAAAGCAATGATTGTGCCGTGGCTTACCTGTATTCTCAGCCGGTTAAGAATTGATAAATTACCAAGTCGTTCCTTAATTCCTTCGCCCACTTTAAGCCATCTCTTCCAAATGTATATTGCGATTGTACTATTTTACACATGGGCGATTTATTTATGGCTTTCCAAAACCAAGCAGAGGGTGTCAGGTGATTGGGACGGTTTAGTTGAGTGAATTATTACAGAAAGGTGGCACCCTAACTTCCTTCGTAATCTAATTTTCTGTCAAACAACTCTAACATACGAAGCAAGTAAATTGTTCTTAGCGTTTGCTCAAAGGTTTAACTTCTACGTCTAGGGGCAATAGTGACAGCTTTCTGTCACATTTCGGGCATTTCCCGTCGTGCTGCGAGATAATTTCGTCTGGAGGCCTAAGTTCACTGCCTTCATATAAAATATGGCGACAACCATGACAAATAACGCGTTGTGGCACCCAAATTCCCCAGTATCTACATGGGTATGGAATATTTATTGATTGCTAAAAACCATGAAACCTAATTGCCTTTATGAACAACTGGAAAGCTTTTAACAGCAAGGCTGTCTGCAATATTTAAGAATGAAGTAACACGCATGGAAAAATACACGCTAATAGTTACAGAAAAGCCTGATGCCGCAAGTAGAATAGCAATAGCGCTTGATGAGGATGGAAAACCCAGAAAATCAGTCAGCAACGGTGTTCCATACTACCACGCCTATCGAAATGGGAATATAGTGGTTGTTCCAGCCTTGGGACACCTATACACGATAACGAGCAAACAGAAGGTGCATAGCTACCCCGTTTTTGATTATCAGTGGGTTCCACGATACCAAGCGGAACGAGGAGCCTCGCGTATTCGAACTTGGCTGAAAGTCATCACTCAACTCGCGGAGAATGCGGAAAACTTTGTAGATGCCTGTGACTTTGACATTGAAGGTAGCATCATCGGATATACTATCCTAAAATACGCCTGTGGTGGCAAAGAAAAAACAGCTAAAAGAATGAAGTACTCTACCCTCACCAAGGAAGAACTCCAAGAATCCTATGGCAAACTCTTGCCAACTTTAGATTATTCAATAATTGAAGCAGGGTTAACCCGCCATGAAGTTGATTGGCTCTACGGCATTAACCTGTCGCGGGCTTTGACACAAGCTGCCAAAAAATCCAGCGGGCAATATGCCACCCTCAGCACTGGCAGAGTGCAGGGACCAACACTAAGATTCATTGAAACCCGAGAAAAAACCATAAAAAGTTTTGTACCCACACCGTATTGGACTTTAGCTGCGAAAATAAGTATAGACCAAACTTCTGTTGAAGTTGAATACGAAAAATCCCTTGAAACCATGTCCGAGGCAACCGCTATTTTGGAATCTTGCAAAACAAAAGAAGGGCATGTAAAAACCGTAAATGTGGAAGAGTTTTTACAGAATCCTCCTGTACCCTTCGACCTTACCTCATTGCAGGGTGAAGCTTACCGAATTTTCAAATACACACCCATGCGAACCTCAAACATACTTCAACACCTCTACTTGGCAGCTTTGATCTCTTACCCGCGTACAAACAGCCAAAAACTGCCTCCGTCAATCGGCTACAAAAAGATCCTAGAAAAGCTCTCAAAAAACGGTGCCTACACTAAACACTCAACCGATTTACTTACTAAGTCGTCCCTGAAGCCTAATGAGGGCAAAAAGTTTGACCCTGCACATCCAGCTATCTATCCAACTGGAAATTTGCCTGAAAAATCCCTGGACACTGCCGAACGCAACATATTTGATTTGGTAGTTAAACGGTTTCTCGCGGTTTTTGGGAAACCTGCAATCCAGCAACGCGTTAAGGTGACCGTAAGTATCAATGGCAACCTCTTCCATATTGAAGCTGCGCGGACGCTTTCAGAGGGGTGGCAAAGATTCTACGCCCCCTACGCCCAAACCAAAGAAGGTGTTCTACCACCCCTAACAGAAGGAAAAAGCGTCAGAGTTAAGCGGGTAATTCTAAGTGACCACTACACCAAGCCGCCAGCCCGATATAATCCTCGTAGTCTGCTTTTGAAGATGGAGAAAGAGGAAATAGGAACTAAAGCCACCCGAGCTGCAACCATGCAAACACTCTACGACCGCAAGTACATAGAGGGCAAGGACAGCTTAGTTATTAGCGAAGTAGGGTTTGAGGTAGTTGAAGTTCTCGCAAAATATTGTCCAACTATTGTTTCACCCCAGATGACGAAGAAGCTTGAGCAGGAAATGGAAGCAATCCAGCAGGGACAGGAAACCAAACAAAAAGTGCTTCAGGATGCAACGGAAACGTTGAAAGTGGTTGTTTCTGAGCTTAAAGACAAAGAAGCGACCATCGGTGCCCAGTTAAGTATGGCGTTGCAGAAGGTGAAGCTTGATGAACGCGCCGTTGGCGCGTGTCCAAAATGCCGAGATGGGCAACTAGTCATTTTGCGCTCTAGAAAAACTGGTAAACGTTTTGTGGGTTGCACAAACTATTTCGACAACAAATGCAACACCTCATATCCACTTCCTCAAACGGGCGTCATTAAACCATTGACTACTTTATGTAAAAACTGTAGTTCACCCACAATAGTAGTATATTACAAGGGTAGGCTACCTTGGCGTCAATGCTTGAACCCCAGTTGCCCATCCAAAGGAGACCATTCCAAATGAAGTGCAAAGTGTGTAGCCGCGAAGTGAAAGATGAAGGCTTTTGTATGTTGCATTTGAAAGCTTACAAGAATATTTGCGAGAAATTTGGGGTTTGGCAGAGGGCGTGTGATGTTTCTTGGAGTCAATATCTGTTCAAGATTCAGAAAAATTCATTAACTGGAGTATGGGCTAAAGATGTATTAAAGTACCTAATTGAGGAAGCGAACAAAGATGACTCAAAAAATAAAGAAAAGTTCTGAAGGCTTCTCATTTTCGCTTAGTCGATGGTTCCGCAAAATCACGACCAATGCACCTACAGCGTTTATAATCACGGTAGTTGGATTAGCCTACGCAGTTTTCCTGTTGGGCGGAGGCTTGTATACTCTTATTGGTCCTGACGCAGCAGCTCATCAACCTTCAGCATACGTTAACGGGCGCTTCTTTTTCTTATACCCAGACATTAGCCACCAATTTATTTCTGACACCATAATCTCAGCCATTCTCTACGGACTGGGCTTTGTAGGGCTGCTAGCTATTTACCAGAGTTCAAAAAGCGCGTATAAACCAAGGCAAGCATACATGCTTCTTGTTGTAGGAGTCACATTCTTGTTGCTAGCATATGTGTTCCTGGAAGGTTCAATACAGTTCAAAATAAACGGCGGACAATAATTTTTTCCGCAAAGCATTTCTTATTTTATTATTCCTTTACCATGGATGTTTTTTCAACTTTAGCTTGTAAGCACAAAAGTTAGTGAAAAGGTGGATAGGTGGCGTAATCAACAGTGCTGCAACTATTACTTGCCAAAAAGGCGTATATGCCGTTTGCCAACCTAGAAGCGATAAAGGTAATGAAAACACGACGGCGCCTATCACAAAGTCAACCTGATCAACAATTGGCAAAAGCCCGCCTGGTGCAATGCCAAATCTTCTTTTAATGAAAGCACCCGTCAAATCGCCCAAGAGCGCCCCCAAGGGGATAAGTAGACTAAAAATAACTGGAAAATTTTGAAAACCAAACACCAAGCCTTCAACCAACCCAACCATTATGCCGACACCCCAACCGAAAAAAAAGCCCCTAAACGTTTTGTTATTGCCAAAAATCCGTTTACCATCTACAAAGTTTCTGCCAAAATCCATTCGTGTTCCGCCTCCTGCAAGCACCGGCGTCGCGTTAGCACAGTAGGCGGGGAAAATAAATTTCAATGCTTCAACTACTAGCAGGGCAACATCCATTAGTTTTCAACCATCATTGGGGCAGTTGTGTATCTTGTATTCCGCTTTCCCCTATTTGTATATAACACGTTGCATCATGAGCAGTTTCTTTTGTCTTCTCCAGCATCGCCTTGATAGTTTGTCGGTTTTGGGTGGGTTTAAGGGCAATTATTGTATCAGCCCAGAACTTTAAAACTCGAGTTGCTACGGGTCTAACACTTGCCGTCTGGTCGCTTATGACGCTACGGACTTGGCTTGTGATTAAAACAGGGATTTTCCGGATTTTCACCGTTTGTGCCAAAATAGCCAACTGTCGGTTCAACTCACGGTTAGTACTAAATGCTCTGTTCGAGGATTCAGAGACTTTAGCACCATAAAGCGAGGTAAACGTGTCTATTATTATTAATCCAACGTTTGCAGTGTAGTCTTGAATTTGGTCTATTACGGCGGTTTGTTCCTTGAAATCCTTGGGCTTAACTAGAACAATGCGTTCAGCTACCTCATCAAAACGGTCTTTCGCTATCTGTGATAACCTTTTAGTGTAAAAGGTATTGTCACAGTCAACATAAAGCACTTTAAGGTTCTTGAAGGCGCAGTTAACAGCGCATTGTATGGCAAGCGTAGTTTTTCCAGTTTCAGGTTCACCATAAATCAGAGTTACTGATTCAGGCAAGATGCCTCCGCCGATGACTCCGTCGATGCATTTGATGCCTGTCTGGATTACAACCATATTCTTACACGTCAAGGATTATTAACCTGAAGCTAGTAATGTGTTTTGCACTTAAATCTACCCTTTAAGGCTGGTTTATGAAAGAAAAAGTCGCGGTTGCCACAGTACAAGGCAAAGCATACTTCCTTATCGTTAACAAATTAAATGAAAAAAACATCGCCTTTGTCAGTTTACTTCCAGGGCAATCTGTGCCTGGAAAAATAAAGTTAGTTATAACAACTCCTGAAGAAAAGCACTTGGTTGGCCATGAAAAAATCCTCATTTTTCAGGGTGAAGATAAACTTGACAGTCTTATTGATGAAGTAAAGAAAACTCTTTTGGGAAAGGAAGCCTTCGCAAGAATAATTTTCGGCTTGGATCCGGGGGTAGCAACTGGATTGGTTGCTGTGGCTGACGGAAAAGTTATTGAGGAAGGTAACTGCTTTAGCAGTGAAGAAGTAATCTGCAGCATAATCAAAATATTGGGCAACGTTGATTTTGCTATAACCTCAGTTTCAGTCAAGATTGGGAATGGTGTTCCCATCTACAAAGAGATGCTCGGAGAATTGGATAATGCATTGCCCCATCAGATCACTATAGAAGTTGTGGATGAGGCAGGAACAAATAAACCTCTAAAAGAAAACAAACGTAGTAGGGGGGTTAGGCATATTTCGTCAGCTACATGCATAGCTGGAAGAATCGGAAATATCATTTCAAGGAGAAAGACAATTGCAGCACACAGTCGAATCCAATAAAACAATGCTTGTTGATGGTCCAGCGTCCGTGCGACTTGTCGCGGGAAAATCAGAAGTATTCGGTTACCCCATGAAAGAAACCCAGCGAGTTCTAATAAGAGGCGGAAAACGCCTGCCTTTCTTTGTTATGGAGAAATCGACATTCGACGTTTCCTTGGGTGTCAACTCTGGAATAGCTGAAACCGTGGGTAACACCAATCCGCTTTCATGGGCTAAAGCGGTTGAAACAATTTTAAGTTTGCAGAAACGCCCAGTAGTTGCCATGATTTTAGGGGGATCTGACTGCGGTAAAAGTAGCTTATGCACTTATTTGCTAAATAATCTAATAGATGGAAAATGTAAAGTTGCAGTTTTGGACGGCGACGTAGGTCAATCTGACATTGGCCCTTCAGCCACAGTTGGCTACGCTCTAGTTTCAAAGCGTGTCGCTGAGCTTTATGACTTAAAGCTGAGGAACGCATTTTTCATTGGCACTACCTCACCGATAACTGCCACGTCTAAGATTATTGAGGGTTTATCTGCCATGGAAGCTGAGATTTTGCAGGGACAAGTTGATTTTGTCCTCATTAATACTGATGGATTCATAAACGGCGAGATCGCTGTCCAATACAAGGCTGACTTGGTTAAGGCTTTAAAGCCAGATGTCGTCGTAGCTCTTCAAACGCAGGATGAACTTGCCACCCTGATTGCACACTTGGAAACGCCATTAGTCGTGGTCGAGCCATCTTTTGCTCTTAAGCAGCGTACTCCAGAAAAACGCAAAATTCTTCGCGAAATGACCTATACTCGGTACCTTAGAAAAGCAAAGCTACAATGCTATCCAAAAAGCCAAGTAACAATTGAACCCAGAGGTGCCATTCCAAAAAATCAAGAACCAGAAAAAGGCATCCTCGTCAGCTTATATGGTCGAGGAACAAAGTTCTTAGGTATAGGCGTACTTCGTGAGGTCAATCAAGAAAGGAAAACATTGAAAATTCAAACCTCGGTTTTACCGAAACCGTTTAGGATTGTTATCGGAAAAGTTGTTGTCGACCAGAAACTTCAAGAAGTTCAGGCTTGAACTCTAAAGAAACTGCTAACTTCAACGCCTAGAACGCCTTTTTTGTCTGGCAATACTTTCATGCCACTGGTTATCCATGATGGCAAGAAATTCTTGCAGTAGGCTGTTGAGAAGCGATAATCCAAGAAGACGATGGCGCCTCTGTCCTCCAATGTTCTGATTGGTCTTCCTGCAGCCTGCGAAGCTTTTTTCATAGCAGGCAAAACGTAGCCGTATTCGCGTCCAAGCCCAGGAAAACACTTGTCATAGTATTCAATCTGGGCCTTAACTCTAGGAGTTGGCTCAGCATATGGTACCCCCACGACTACAACTGAGTTCATTTGATTACCCGGAAAATCCACGCCCTCCGAAGTTCTGCCGCCTTGAACACCCAAAAATACGGCGCCTCCCTTGTCCCCGCACGCCTTAAAGTCTCCGACTATTTTCTCGTTTGCTTTGGAAGTCATACCGCGCTTTTCATGAAACAGCGGTTTTAAAAGAGTATTTTCTAAGCCTTCGACAAGTAGCGAGTTTAGGACTTCAAACGATGCGGTAAAGATTCCTGTGTTGGTTGGGGTGCTGTTTACGACTTCGTTTATCCGTTCTATCATCGTCTGGTACATTGCGGGGGTTCTTTTCTCCATGGATGTTGTGACGCCGCAGCTGACGGCCGAGAAGACGTGTTCTTTTGGAAAAGGTGAGGGTACGAGAAACTTTACGGTGCTCTCGGGTAATCGTGTTATTCGTGCAAAAGCCTCCAATGGCTGAAGTGTCCCAGACATGATCACGTTGGCGTATGTTGAGGAAAAAACGGGCTGGGTGACTTTGGATGGGTCAAGCGCAACTATTTCGAGTTTGGCAGTTTTGCTGTTTTCTTTGTTGAAATATCGGCTTGCGACGTTGATAAAAGAGTCATCATGCATCGTATCATACCATTTAAGTAGAAATTCAGCCATAGAGTGAACGTAGGAACGTGGGTTTTTACCCTCAGCTAAGAGGTTCTTCTTAATTGAACCGCCGATTTCATGCATATGCTCAAAGAATTCTCTTGGTCGTGTGATGTTTCCTTGCTTCTGGATAATTTCGATGACGCTATCTGCTGAAATTATTTGTTCACGGCTTATTTTTTCGGTTATTTTTTCAACTTCAACTCTGAAGAAGTGGGCGAACTCCTCGATGTCTTTGTTGCCGAATTTGCTGGCTTCATTTTCTGCTGCTTTCATCACAAATAATGTGAGGTTACTGCCTGAGATGTCTATGGCGGTTTCAGGCAGATTGTGTGCTTCGTCTACGATTAATATGATTTTTTGAAGTTCTGTTTCAAGATTCTTAAGGAAAGGTGTGCGGATTACTGGGTCGAACACATAGAGATAGCTTAAGGCTATAACTTTGCAGTCTGACAGAGCGTTTTTTACGAGTTCGTAGGGGCAGATTTCCTTTTTTTTGCATATCCGCTGGATTTCTGAGCCCATATAGGGGCGGCTGGCAACTTGCTGCTGAAGCTGTAGGTAATCATAGGTACGTTCGTCAACGTTAGTGAAATATGGGCATCTATTCTTGGCTTTTAGGAGTTCGCAGACTTCCATGAGCGATTTCGAGTCGAAAGCACCCCTTGCGGCAAAGACGTTGAGACACATTTCGTTGCGTCCGCGGATAGAGAGCCCTGAGATTTGGTGTTTTCGGAAAACCGCTCGCAGTTCTTCGATAACACGGTCATGTTGGCGGTGTGTTCGAGCAACGTAGAGTATTTTGAGTTTTTTCTCAATGGCAATGGGCAAAACAGCAGAGAGGGCAGATATTGTTTTCCCCAAGCCGTTGCTACCTTCGATTAGAACCGATCGTCGGCTGCTTACGGCATTGTAGACGGTGCTGATGAATTCGTCTTGGTGGGGTCGCACGCTATCATAGGGGAAATATTCTGCGACTTGGCTTGGCAGCTTAATCATTACCTTTCTCCATTAGGAAAATATAGCCATGTGTATGTTTTGCAAGCTATAAATACCAATTGAGTATAAAAACAAAGTATTTTGAAGTCGATAAAGTTAAGATCCTCTAGATAAAGTGAGGGCACGCATAAGTAATATTGGAAAAAGAATATAGTTATTTTTTGAAGAGTCCCTTTTTTTCAGGGAAGTCTTTGCATTCATAGATGCGTAGTTGTCTTTGGGGTTCGATGCGGCATCGTTTACGTGCGTTTTTGCGCCTCAAAAGTGGGGCAAGTTGAAAGAAGGGGCATTTGGAACAGAGTGTGCTCATGCTGGTTCTCCTATCGTGTCATCATTCTGCGGAAGACAGGCAGTGCGATTGCAATCATGACTATTCCGAATACGATCAAGATTATGAGTTCGTTAGCTATCTGCGGTATGCCTGCGCCTAGCACCATGACTTTTCTTAGAGCATCGCTTGCGTATGTTAACGGAAGCACTTTGCTTATGTCCTGCATGTACCATGGCATTTGTTGTATGGGGAAGAACACTCCGCTAAGGAACATCATCGGGAACATCAATGTCATCATAAGCATTTGAGCAGTTTCTTGGTCTTTGGTGAAGGATGTAATTACTATGCCTAAGCCCACGAAGCTAAAAACTCCGAGTAGCAAAAGTGCAAACACTAGCAGGATACTGCCCTGAATGGCGACCCCAAATATGCCGATTGCCAACCCCAAGATTATGAGTCCTTGGATCAAGCCTCTTCCAGTTTGAGCCATAGTTTTGCCAAGCAGAATCGATAGACGATTAACTGGTGCAACCATCATGCCGTCCATCGTTCCAATTTCTTTCTCCTGTGAGATTGCGACTGGCAAACCCGTCATGACGCTCATCATAACAGTCATAGCCATTATGCCTGGGGCGATGAAGTCAAAATAGCTTGGGTGACCCGAAACTACGCCTTGAGTTTTGACGCTGTAGGGTTGTATGACTGCAAGCGGGTTCGTTGCATTCAACGGAAGAACATTTTGTATGGCTAGCTGCTGCCCCATCGCGCTAAAGACTCCAGATAATGCGGCTTGAATTGTGGCTGATATCTGCGGATTAGATTCGTCGCTAACTATGATTATTGTGCCTTGCTGCCCAGATAGGAGGCTTTGACTGAAGTTTTCTGGGATCACTATGCCGCCTTGAAGTTGTCCTCTTTGCACTGTATCCCTGAGGTTTGCCGTGCTTGATACATTGGTTATGATAAGCATGTGGGTTTGATTGTTAATGCCTTGTAAGCCCAAGAGGAAGCTTTGGCTCGCAAAAACATTGTTAAAGCCTGAATCCTCGTTTACAATTCCAATTTTTAGGTCGGTAATTGTACCGTTAGATGGATAAATAAAACCAACCATAACCATCATGAACAAAGGCATAACGATTAGAAGCACTAATCCGAGCCTGTTTCGGAACAGTTCAGTTAAGTCTTTTTTAGCGATTCGGAAGCTATGTTGCATTACAGTCAGTGCAGTCATATCTATCACCTTACTCTCTTTGGCGCTGCGCCAAACCTTGGACCATGTTCCTGCTTGATTTTCTGGTCCGCGCTATCCCTGACTTCATGGCCTGTAATGTGTAAGAATACGTCTTCCAGTGAAGGCTGCAGGTTTTCCATGGAAGTGATTTTTCCGTTTTTCTGTCTAACTGCATCGATTATATTGTCGAAGGCTTCTTCACCGTGAACGATAAGGTGCAGTCTGGTCGAGTTTTCTTGGGTTACTGCGTCGGCGCATTTGAGTGTTTTAACAGCATTTAACATGTCAGGTGTTAGGTTTGCGATTTCAAGTTTTATAATCATGGTGTCTCCTCCTGAAATTATTTTTTTAAGGTTAGTTGAAGTGTCGAGTGCAATGATTTTTCCGTGGTCAACGATTGCTATCCGGTCACATAACAGGTCAGCGTCAACCATCATGTGGGTAGTTATGATTACTGTGGTTCCTTGTTCCTGATTGAGCTTTTTTATGAAATCCCTAATTTCCACTGATGACTGGGGATCTAAACCAAGCGTGGGTTCGTCGAGGAATAGAACCTGAGGCATGTTGAGTAGGGCGCGTACTACGTTCATTCTCTGCCGCATGCCAGTTGAAAACGTGCCGACTTGGGCATTCTTCCATTTGGTAAGTTGTACCAGTTCGAGTAACTCATCGATTCTTTTGTTTAGTGTGTCTTTGGGGATGTTGAAGAGGCTTCCGAAGAACCAGAGGTTTTCTTTAGCAGTTAGGCGGTTGTAGATAATCATTTTTTCAGAGACGATGCCGATGAGTTTGCGTACTTCCATGTCATTCTTTACAGTATCGTATCCACCAATAGTTGCTTTCCCCTTTGTAGGTCTTGATAGGGTGGAGAGCATACGTAGTGTGGTGCTTTTACCTGCTCCGTTTGGACCCAGTAACCCGAAGATTTCGCCTTTTTTAACATCGAATGATATATCATCTACGGCTGTGAACTTGTTGAACATCTTTGTTAGATGATCTACCTCGATTATGGATTCATTTGCCATTTTGCTTCCTCATTAATCTGAATATTATTCAGTGCAATATATAGCGGTAAAATATAAGTATTACCCACATACAATATAGTTTTGAAACACGATGGCATCAGAAACTGAAGACAAGACAACAACAAACTGGATGAAAGAAGCCCAGAAAGGCTACATACGCATGGGCGTCCTTATCCTGCTCAACAAAAACCCTTCCCACGGCTACGAAATTATGAAAGAAATCAACAGCCGAACCAAAGGCTTCTGGCAACCCACAGCCGGTGGTGTCTACCCCATCCTACGCGACCTAGAAAAATCAGGATACATCAAAGGTCATTGGGAGACCCAGAAAAATAGAAGATTAAAGATATACAAAATCACCCAGTCTGGCGAAGCAATCCTCAAACACGCCATTGTAAAACAAGCCCAAATCTTCAACAACATCAGTAGTCTTTTCCATGAATTCGCTCGAGATGTCCTCAACATTGAAACAGCAACTATACCAATGCCAAGTGTGCCCTCACCCTTCACGGCCTTTCTTGAAGATAAATCAAACAGTGAAGAAAACTTTAACCACTTAAAGTTTGAGCAGAAACACCTTCGCGAAATGATTAAGAAAAGTCAGGAACAACTAAGACTAATCGATAAACGAATAGCGGAAGTCAAAAAACAAGCAAAACCCACTTCTTCTCAAACGCCGACTTAGGGCTCAGGACAACCGTGTAAACAATTAAATCTGTGACTGTCTATCCTTATGGAGAGTGTGAAATACTTGTTCCGAGTTAGAGTTAACAAAATCGAATCCACCAGAGACTTAGACGGTAACCTTGGAAAAAGAATCGAACTTCTAGAAGAAAGAGAAGTTAATCCTTACATTGTAAGACCTCAATCTGACGAAGCCAAGATGGCACAGGACATAATGCAGGCGCTTCAAACACAGATGCCTTTTCTACCACAACGCACTCAGATGGCGACACCCAAAATAATCCTGTTTCTAACCGAACAAGAATACGACAGCTTCGGTGTAACCTTCGACGTGAACCAGGTTTACGAGGTTACTCTTGAAAACCAGGCAATTCGTTTCAGGAAAGTTTGAGAAGCTCTTTCCTTATTTCTTTTAGCGCGGAATGTTTCGGGTGAAAAGATAGCACAAACATCATGCTTCGCAGTTTACTGCTAATTTCTTCTAAACCAGATATTTTGCCTTCATCACAATACAGTGGAATAGGCTCTTCATCATCATTTTCTTCGTAGTAGACATAAATGGGCGATGATGCCCTTTCGAACCTTACTATCTCAAAATCTAAATTCAAACGTTTAGCAGTATCTTTTGCTGCAGTCCTGACAGAATCCAACCGCTTCCTACTTGGAACCCCGGTTGAGGCATAAACCATCAGTTTCCCACAGTTCCCTTTGAACATGCTAATCATCAACTTCTTTTCAGCAAAATCTCTTTTATAACGAATCTCTCAACGACCCTTCCCGGGAGCGGAGGGATGAGTGAAAGTGAACCTGTTCTAGGCAAAGATTGTTGTTGTACAATTGCAACAACAACGACTTAAATCCTCAAGAAAAGCCCTCTTCTCTGTAGAGGTGAAAATAAAATGGCTATTGGCGAAAAACTTTGGGAAGGCAAAGGCAAGAGTGGCGCAAGCTTCATAAAATCAATCAATATGGAAGGCGTAACTTCTATGTACACGTGGACTGCTCAAATGAAAGGCATGGGAAAAGCTAAGGGCGTTGACTGCAACCTAAACGTCACAGGTGTAAGCATGACTCCTCCAAAAGGCTTAGCAGCATCAACAGATCAAGGAATGCTTATGACCATGACCGGTGATATGGGCACAATAAAAGGCTACGACCTAATGAAGATGGTTCCTGGAGCAAAACCCTCAAGCGTTGGTTTATGGAATTTCATGACAATGTCTGAGAAACTAGGCTGGCTTAACGACACTATTGCTCTGGTTACTTTTGAAGCCGCTGACCCAATGTGGATGGAAATGAACGTTACGATCTGGGAATGGAAGTAGACTTAGGTCTGAATTTTATGCAAGAACATGAAAGCTGGCATATGCCTGACTGGTGGTGCCGAGACAAAAGGCCATCCAATGACAGTGTTTACTTCGAGAATATGTGCCGAGTTATTTTTCAAGCAGGTTTAAACTGGCATGTAATCGACAACAAATGGTTAACAACAAAGAAAGCTTTTGTAGATTTCAATATCTCTGAAGTCGCCAATTTCACAGATACCAATGTTCAAACACTAATGAGAGACCCGGGTATAATTCGAAACAAAGGTAAGATTAAAGCAATCATACAGAACGCACAAAACTTTGTAGCCATAACGAAACAATATGGTTCATTTCAAAAATACTTAGACAGCCTTGATAAATCCGATAACTATGTGAACGTTGTTAAGGATTTAGTTAACAAATTCAAATGGTTAGGTCCACCTTCAGCAAGTCTTTTCTTGTACACCGTGGACGAAAAAATCGAGCCATGGTAAACAACACTTTTTTCTTTTTTGTAAAAATTATATTTTTAAACCTCATCTTATTTTTTTACTTCGAAGAATGTGTATGAAAGTTAGAGCACACCTGTTGGTTTCTGGGAGAGTTCAAGGCGTTTATTTTAGAGAGAGCACTCGGCTTGAGGCACAAAACTTAGGCGTTAACGGTTGGGTGCGAAATCTGATGGATGGGCGGGTGGAAGCGGTTTTTGAAGGTGAAGAACACGCGGTGAAAACGCTCGTTAACTATTGCCGCCAGGGTCCTCCTGCTGCAAGAGTGAATAATCTGGAAGTCAGTTACGGACCCTTCAAAGCCGAATTTTCAAATTTCACCGTGCTTTAATTTCGCTAAGCTTTCTTCTTGGGCACTCTAAAATGCGAATCTTTCCCAGCGCTAATGTATTCGCCACCCATGCCGCGTACTGCTGAAGCAATCTTGGCAAAGTTTTCTGATCCCAAGAACTGTTTGGGTTTAATTATGATGTAGTCGCCTTTTTCTTCAAAGCTTAATCGGGCTTCGAGTTCTTCTGGAAAGGACATGCGGATATCATCTAGCGATCTCAGCTTTGAAGGTGACGATGCTGTGGATGCGGATGCTGGAGACTGTGCAGGTGTCGGCGTTACAGTATATGCTTTGGTTACTGGTTGCGTGATTTGGCCAACCGCAAGGGATTTGAGCGATGCCGAAACAGACCGCAACTCTTCTGAAATCTTGTTCAAAGAAACCGTTATCTCATCGACTTTTTGCAACAGTTGATTTAGTTTTTCCTTGTCACTGCTCACAAAAGCTCCCTCTCAACTCCTAAATAACCCCTGACGCTTATTAATTATTTGCAAACGCCATAAACAGTGGAAAACCTGTATGATTGAAATCGATGGAAGCCAAAAGAGCGGAAGTGGAACAATCCTTCGCCTATCTATAGCCATGGCAGCCATCACCAAACAGCCACTCCATATAACAAACATCCGACAAAATCGTCCTCAACCAGGATTAAAGCACCAACATTTAGAAGCGGTTTTGACCGCAGCGAAACTCTGCAATGCCAAAATGAGAGGAGCAACATTAGGTTCAAGAGAACTCTGGTTTGAACCACAGGAAATTAGAGGCGGAAACATTGAGGCAGTAATCGAGACAGCAGGCAGCATTCCCATGTTGTTTTCTGCAGTGTTGCCAATTTGTCTATTTGCTCAAAACACTGTGCGTGTGCATGTTGCTAAAGGTGGAACGGACACGATTCACGCCCCAACTATCAACTACCTCCGAAACGTGTTTTTGCCAGCCTTGAAACTGATGGGTGTTGAAGCGGAGATTTCTGTTCAGAAGTATGGTTATTACCCCAAGGGCATGGGCGAGGCAACATTAACCGTTAAGCCTAACCGTTACCTTAAACCCTTTTGCATCGAATCTTTCGGAAGGTTGGAAGAGATTAAGGGTTTTTCTGTTTGCACCTTCCTCGCTGATAGGCAAGTGGCGGAGAGACAGGCGAAAGCAGCAAACGATTGCCTTTCACAGCAAGGCTACATGCCCAAAATCCAAATCGTAAATGATCAATCTAACCCTATCCAGAAAGGTAGCTCAATTGTACTGTGGGCACAAACCGATACTGGTGTAATCGTAGGCTCTGACTCAATTGGGGAACTGCGCAAAATGGCTGAGGCCGTCGGCAAAGAAGCAGCCCAAAAACTTCTGTCCGAGCTATCAGTCAAGCCGACGGTTGATATTTTCTTGGCGGATATGCTAATTCCTTACTTGGCGCTAGCCCAAGGAAAGTCATCCTTTATGGTCCGAACCATTTCCGAACACATAGAATCAAACATTTGGCTTATGGAAAAAATATTAAACGTTAAATTCACCATCCAACGAGATAACAGCCTCTACAGAATAGAAAAAAGCTGAATATTATGCCTCGACCATCTGTATGCGTCAAAGTTCCAAAGACAAGCGGCGAAAAAACCATTACATTACTGACGAAGTTTGGGCTTGCCGACAAATCATTGGTTATTCAGCGCGAAGAAGAATTCCTTTTTATTCCACTTGTTAGGGAACCCCAAGGCATAGAGTTAACGACGCTTAAAACTCAGGTCCCAACGTTTACGTTGTTAACCGCTGTTTTTAGCGAAAAGGAGCTTCCTCCAGAAACCCTGACCCAAGCCCTCGAAGATAAACTCCCCCAAGAATTGCTTCCCAGCGTCCCTCAAGCATTCGACATAATCGGCGACATAGTCGTAATAGACATCCCATCCCAACTCAAACCCTACCAAAACATGATAGCCGAAGCAATCCTGCAAACCCAAAAAAACGTCACAACGGTCCTTGCCAAAGCAAGCGACATAAGTGGCGTCTTCCGTGTCCGCGACTACGACTATATCGCTGGAGAACACAAAACCCAAACAGTCCACCGCGAATTCGGATGCCAATACCAAGTTGACATAGCGAAAGCCTACTTTTCCCCACGGCTATCCCATGAACATGAACGTGTGGCTATACAGGTTCAGGATGAAGAAGTAGTAGCGGACTTGTTCGCTGGAGTTGGACCCTTTTCAGTGATGATTGGTAAGCGAAATCCAACCGTGAAGGTCTACGCTGTTGACCTAAATCCCGATGCAGTTGAACTACTGAAAGTGAACGTTCGAGTTAACAAGGTTGAAGACCGCGTATTTCCAATCCTCGGCGATGCTCGAGAAATCACAAGAACAAAACTAAAGGGAAAAGCAGACCGAGTAATAATGAACTTGCCTGAAACCGCCATAGACTTCGTAGATGCTGCTTGCAATGCAATTAAACCGGAGGGTGGTATAGTGCATTTTTATGGGTTTGTTCGTGCGCCCGATTCCATAGAAAACTTGAAGCAGCGTTTTTCTGAGTTAGTGGAGAAGAACGGGCGACAGGTTGAGAAATATCTTTACGCCAAAAACATTCGTGAGACCGCGCCTTTTGAATCGCAGGTTGTTTTGGATGCCAAAATAGTTTAGGCTTCAACCGTTAAGGTTACTTTGATTTTTTGTTCGGGGTTCTGGAGTTTCTCCACGAACGCTCTTGGCAGATCAATTGAGGATTTGTTCGAGCAAATCGCCAACGTTCTGTTGCAGATATAATCGCTCTTCCTTATTACGATGTCAGTTTGGTGACATAAACAAAGCTTAGGGGAGCCAAGTGCTCTGATTTCTTCTTTTAAGTCACCTGCTTCGATAGTGATGGTTACCTTAGCGTTTGGCTTTCGTAATTCCTGCTTGAATTGCACGCTTAAATCTGCAACAGCTTTGTCAGCTGTCATTGCTATTATGCAATCACCGTTCTTCGAAACATGAATATCTTTTGTAAACATCAGTGTCGTGGGGTGGATCGCTAGAATATTTGAATGCCCTAATGCATAGAATGTTTCCGTTGTTTGCTTGGGCTTCAATTATTCGTTAACCTCAATCGAATCTACTTTGCCATCCCCATCCAAATCAAACCCATGAATAGCCACCGCGAAAGTGTCTTCACCCTTGTATTTTTCAAGCGTTTTCTTCCAAAAATTAGTCAAAGCCAACACGCACGCTTTGGTTCCGACTGCTTTGTTGCCAGCCAAAACCACAATGCGTTTAGTACTATCCCATGGGTTCACAATTTTCGCCACAACTCCTGAAACATCCGAAGTATAGATTTGAGCTGTCCTCTCTGACGATAAGCCACCGAGCAAGAACCCTTGTCCGGAGGATTGCATTATGAATTTGATTGGTAAATAGTCATTAACTTCTTGTGTTAGCAGGTTTGTGCCTGGTCCGCCGACGAGGATGAGGTTGTTTTTTTCTTCCTTCTCTACTTTAACATCTACGTCTAGTTTGACTGCAAACTCGGTGGGCATCTTGGCGAATTGACCGAGGAAGAGTGCCAAGTGTGCTGCGTAATGGCCGTCTCGGGCGCTGGTTTTGAATGGTCCATGTGGTTGAGGACTGCCAACAACTATCTTTCCGTCAAAGACTCCTTTATCGACGAATTCTTTGAAAAATTTCTGCAGCGGTTCATCGAGGTTTAGAGTACAAATGTTCTGGATTGGCTTGTAACCTTGAGGGAATTCTATTCCAAACGCTGGGGAGGTGGTTTTGTAGTATTTGGCGGTGGCACCCTTCTTTTTTTCCTCCCTAACAACAGCTATGGCTCCAGCTTTGGCGAGTATCCTTATGTGGTAGTAGATTTTTTGTTCATGCATGCCGAGTTGTTTGGCGATTTCTAGTGGATACATTTCCTTTTTGGAAAGCAGAGTAAGGATTTCCCAGCTAAGGCTGCCTAAGATTGTCTTTAGTTTTTGGGAGTCTGTTAGAATGCTGATTTCTTTTGCTTCTTGGGTGTTGCCGTTTTCTTGGATGAGCAGTTTTTTCTGCATGGTTGGTCTTAATGTGTAGGTTGTAGGTACTATAAAAAATTTATTTATAGTGGTCCAACAACTTTAGCTTGGACGCGCAACTCTTGCTTCCATTTATCCATGTGGCAAACAGACAACTGCTAAAAGAATTTTTATAGTAGTCAAACTCTTGTATTAAAAATGCTTATTAGCAAAACTAAGTTCATCCATACTCCAAATCAGTAATAATCTATTGAAGGCTACGAAAGATATGTGTGGAATATTTGGCTGTATCTTAAAAGAAGGAAACGCTGCACCCCTAATCCATTCATCCCTAAAACGGCTCGAATACCGAGGGTACGACTCCGTTGGAATAGCAACCATTTCAGACGGAAAAATCTTCATCAAAAAAGACTCGGGAAAAATTGATGAGGTACACAAAATAGTAAACCTGGACGATATGCCCGGCAGCATAGGCATCGGCCATACGCGTTGGGCAACCCACGGTGCACCCCTGAAAATTAACTCTCACCCCCACGTCGACTGCAAAGGCGAAATCGTCGTAGTCCACAATGGTATCATCGAAAACTTCATAGAACTCAAAGCTGAACTCCAAAACCTCGGTCACACCTTCGTCTCAAAAACAGACACCGAAGTTATGCCCCATCTGATCGAGGAAACACTAAAACAAAGCCCTAACCTCACACTCCAACAAGCTGTTTTGGCTAGCCTCAAACGGATAGAAGGCTCCTACGCATTTGCCATAATTTCTACACGTGAACCCGACAAGATAATCTGCGCCCGAAACGAAAGCCCCCTCGTCTTGGGAATCAACGGCAAAGGTGTATTTTGCGCCTCTGATATTCCGGCGTTTTTAGAGGTTACCAACAAAGCCGTTATGATAAACAACGGCGAACTCGTCATCCTCACCGCCGATGGTTACGAAATCAGAAGAATTTCAGATAACAGTGCAATTGAGCGCGAACCAATAACCGTAGAGTGGACTGCAGAGATGGCGGTTAAGCAGGGATATCCACATTTTATGATTAAGGAAATTCATGAGCAACCTGAAACGCTTCGCAACACTTTGCGTATTCAGGATCACTACTTGGATTTGCTTGCTACTTTCCTTGACCGTGCCAACGAAGTTTTCTTGGTTGCATGTGGAACAAGTTACCATGCTTGCCTAGCAGCTTCCTATATGTTCTCTAAACTGGCGTTTCTTGCCCACCTACCCCGTGTATGCCTCAGAGTTTTTGGAGCAATGTGGCAAATCCGTTAACATCGACAGCACACTATTAGCTGTGAGTCAATCAGGCGAAACCGCAGACACCATAGCTGCGGTAAGCTGTGCCCAGCAAAGGGCAGCAACCGTGCTAAGCCTAACAAACGTCATCGGTTCATCTATGACGCGTATTTCCAGAGTTTATATCGGCACACAGGCAGGTCCAGAAATCGGCGTTGCAGCTACCAAGACTTTTACTTCTCAACTTTCGGTTTTAGCTCAACTTGCGCTCAAACTTGCCAAGAAACGCGGCAAGGTTTCTCAGGACGAAATCGACTGCTTGCAAGAGAACCTTAAAAAGATGCCAGACGACGTCGAAACGATTGTTAGAACACAGGAGAAAAAGGTAAAGCAAATCGCCAAGAAATACGCGGCTTCTAAAGTGTTCTTCTTCTTAGGCAGAGGCATAAGCACAGCCACTGCTTTCGAGGGTAGACTCAAACTCATGGAAATCGCCTATATCCCATCAATTGCGTTCCCTGCAGGCGAAAGCAAACACGGCCCAATCAGCCTAATTGAAGACGGCTTCCCCGTTGTATTCATATGTCCAAGAGATGACACCCATAGAACCATCATCGGCAACATCATGGAGATGAAAGCCCGAGGCGCCAACATAATCGCCGTCATAGAGGAAGGAGATGAAGAAATCAAATCCTTAGCTGACGATTATATCGAAGTACCAAAAGGCATACCAAGCATACTCTCGCCCATCCCCTTTGCGGTGCCGCTACAACTGTTGGCGTACTATGTAGCTCTGGAGAAAGGATTTAACCCCGACATGCCCCGCAACCTAGCAAAATCGGTTACGGTAAAGTAACCTTATCTTCTTAGCTGAACCATTTTTCCAGCGAAACTTTCCCCTTCTGTTTCTTACTTCCAGCAGTCATCCTTTCTATGGCTTTTTTGATTCGTTCCTCTCCGAACTCTTTTTCGCGGCACATGAAATCAATTAAACCGTTCTCATCGGGTTCTTTCCATTCTATCTTGTAGTTGTCGGTTACTTTTGGGTGCAAGAAAATCTGCTGTATTTCTTCTATTTTATCAACGAAAGTTACATTTTCCAAATGCGGCACTGCATTCTTCAAAGTGCCGTATTGTTTTATGAGTTTTAAAGCGGTTTTTGGTCCAATCCCTTTTACACCATCAGGGTTAAAGTCAGTGCCAATCAAGATACCAACATCGATCAACTGCTCACGGGTTAAACCACATTCATGAAGCGTCTTAGGCAATTCAACAACTTCAGGCACAACCTCAATCATGACTCTTCCTCTCCTCCTTCTCCCAGAAATAGTCACGTTCCTAAGCAGTTTACATGCTCCAAAAAGGAGGCTATCGTAGTCTTGGCTCGCGCAGTAGTCTGCGTCACCTTTTTTGTTCATGTATGCTGCTTGAGCTTCACCCTCGCTCGGCGCTTGAACCCACGGCAAACCCATGAGTTCCAAGAGTTTTTGGCTGTCACCCAACATGTAATCTTTCATACTAGTCGATGCTTGAGCGTATGTGAACATTTTTTCTGTATCGCCCTTTGCCGCGGCTTTCTCATAGTGGATTGTTGCTGCAACTTTTACTTGTCTGCGACGCTCAATTTCAGCGGCTTTCAAAGTTGGGGATTCGCCATCAAAGACATAGATGGGTTTGATGCCCATTTCGATTAGGTTGCTTGTGCGGTAAAAGAGCCCACTTAGGTGGCTGGTGATTCTGCCAGTGCTGTCTTTTAGAGGCGTGCCGTCGGGTTGGCGAATTATGCTGAGGAACTGGTAGATGGCGTTGTATGCGTCTATGGCTATGATTTTGCCGCCTAAATCTTCAAGTTTCACGGGTGTTTTTGGTATGAGGTCTTTGAAGTTTACGCCCAAAACGATTCCACAAAAATGATAGGCATGGAACAATCTTAAGAGGTTTGCTAGATTCTTTTCCTTAGTAACACCAATACAACGATGACAATAACTGCTGTTATCGCGGCAACTGTGAATGTTGTTTCAGGTATGGATGGGGCTGGTGCAAAAATGTTTGTTTGAGTGATGCTGTATGAATATTCGGATGTGACTGGTCCAGATTCGCCTTGCGCGGTCGTCTGAGAGGAGGATTCAAGCAGCATTCCTGAGGTTTTATCGTAAATGTAAGTTAAGCTTGAATTGTAGTCCGGCGTAGATATTGTGATGCTGAGGATATTGACATTTCTGGTGGTACCCAGGTACTGGCGGCTTTCTGTGCTGTTTACGGTGTAAGTATCTGAGGGTGGAATCGGGTTGCCCGCATTGAGGTTGGCGGCAATTATGGGACCTTGAGTGCTTAGTGCCCCATTTTCTGTTCCAGTTGCAACATCCCAAACAGTAACTGTGCCGTTACCAGGAACAGCGGAACCGTTCTTGAATTGTCCCGTTGAAAGCAGCGTCACCTGGCTTCCAGCAACATTCGTAACTTGTAGGGTAAGCGAGTCTTGGTCGCCTAACCCTTCAAATCCCGGGCCAAATTCGGCGAAATTGCCGTATTTAACATATTGACCTGACATTACTCCAGCACTATATGTTACTGCGAAA
This sequence comes from Candidatus Bathyarchaeota archaeon, assembly GCA_963777155.1. Taxonomy (GTDB): domain Archaea; phylum Thermoproteota; class Bathyarchaeia; order Bathyarchaeales; family Bathycorpusculaceae; genus Bathycorpusculum. The sequence continues at coordinate 96,169 of CAVZPM010000038.1, read as the reverse complement.
ACTGGAAAAACTAAAACTGCTAAAAACAATACTGAAAGAATGATTGTTAAGAAAATTTTAAGATTGGGTATTTTTAAGAATCTCCTTCAATTTTGAATCTAAGTGGTCTTTAGGGTTTTCTAATTTGTGTTATACTGTTCGTTTGGCTCCGCAATTTGGGCAAAACGTAGCGGTTTGTTGGAAGAGTGCCCCACAGTACTTGCAGGGATTCATCTCAACTTCTGGAGCTGTTTCTGTTCGTTCGTAGCTGGAATCCGAACCACAGCCGCATCCACAACCACACATCTAAAACTCAACTCCCTGTGCATAGTTTTTTGCTAATTCATGTTTTTGGTTAAGTTGCTCTATGAGCACTTCGCGCACCATATCGCAGGCTTGGCTGATTTTGGGGCTTGCCACGCGATAGTAGATGTTTGTTCCATCTTTTCGTGTTTTGACGATTTGTCGTTGCCGTAGAATCGCTAGGTGCTGGGATATGTTGGATTGGCTTGCGCCGATGGTTTGGGTTAGTTGGTTGACTGTTTTTTCTCCGCCTTTTAGGTTATGCAGGATCGCCAGTCGCAGGGGGTGGGCTAAGGTTTTGGAAATTTCCGCCTGCAGCTGGTATATGGTTAGATCGAATTCTGGATTAGACATATTTTGCCTCTTATTCGAATATTCTAACATTCTCTCACCCATTTATGCTTTACATTAAGACAAAAAACTAAAGAAAAACTGAAGGTTAGTGGAACCAATTAACTAACTTGTAGTTCTTGCTTGAAGGTTCCGTGCCAAGTGTGGTACCAAACTTGTCCTGTGTAACCATTGACGCTTAGCATGCCATATGTGGTTGTTCCGTTGAGGACTTCTATGGTATAATACCCGTAGAAGGTTGTGACGTCTCCTGTTGTTGTTCCAGGCACGTAGCTTGTTAGGTACTGCTGTGCGTCAGTTGTTGCTTGGGCTAAATTGACTGGCAGGGTTGTTGTTGGGGTTCCGTAGATTCCGCCAAGAGCACCGCTTCGCATCATGCCGTACTTGGTGTTCCACATCATGTTGGGTCCCATCTCTGGGTAAATGCTACCGGTATATTTGTTGATTAAGAGTTCGAAGGCTCCGTTGCCGGTGCTTTTCTCGTTAACTTGGATATAGAAGTTGGCTGAGTATTCTTCGATCTGTTTTACCACTAGGTCCGGATTACCGGTTGAAGCGACATAGTTCTGAGCGATGGTTTGGACTTGAGTTATTGTCAGCGGCGTTCCAGTGTAAGCATATGGCGCTGAATATCCGTAGCTTCTCATCATTCCACCAAAGCCGTGGCCGAATCCGCCCATCATGCCTCCGAACATAGACGGGTAAACGGGTTGGTAGTATTGGCCGTTTGGTGTGGTTTGGGTTGGGTAACCATACCCGTATCCGCCTCCCATCATTCCGCGCCCGCCCATCATGCCACCGTATCCACCGTAGGCGTTAACACCAAATGGACCCATGGCATAGACTGTTGAAGCTAAGAGGGCTGCGACTACCGCGAAAGCGGCAATCGAGACTGTTAATATTTTCCAAATTTTCATTTTTTGTTCCTCCATTTTTTGATATTATTACTATGGCTTTGGAGTGGTATAGGAGTTGGTTGAAACGGTTGTGAAACAGTTTTTGAAACGTTTTATACGGCATTTGAATGGCTGTTTTCTGTTGTTTCAACTTACAACTTCAAAGCATATATTATAATATTAGAATATTTACTTATAGGCATTGCGGTGCGCAATACACATTCCGACAAGGCAAATTAGAAAATCCTCAAACGGGGCATCAACATGATAGAAACCTGCTAACCCTTTGTCTCTGTGGGTAAGGGGGTGGGTAGACTGCTTAAATCAAAGAGCATTTCCGAATGAGTTTATTCCACGTCTAAATAAGGACTTATGGTTAAGGCAGAAGCAGTTGGCGTTCATAAGTTTGGCTTAAGCGCACTTTTTAAGCATAGCAAATATAAGGAACCCTTACAATTATGACGGCACAGAAGTGCAAAGTTTATGTCGGAAAAGTTGTCCCTAGTCACATGTACAAGTTGCGGAAAACCAATCCCGCCAGGCAGCGAATCCACAAAGTTCCTGTGCCCACAATGCGGAGAAATCCAGGTTAAACGAGACGGAAAATGCCGCAAATTCGGTCGCCTCTACAGATGTCCCAAATGCGGCTTTAGTGGACCTTAAAAGGCGAACCGCATGGGTAGTGTACTTGTAACCTATAAGGTTTTCCCAGAAGACATCATGCCAAGTTTTGATGGCCTCAAAACCCAAATCAAGGCAATCCTGCCTGAATTCGCCGCAATTGAAGGATACGGCGAAGAACCAGTTGCTTTTGGGCTCGTAGCACTCTTAGTTCAAATTAGATATCCTGAAGATAAATCAGGTCTAGTTGATGAATTCGAAGAGAAACTCGCAAAAATCCCTGGTGTAAGCCAAGCTCAAACATTCCAGATACGCAGAACAAGCCGCGACTAAACTACAAAAACCAAACTTTTCCTCCCCTATGTCATCTTGGGAGTATTTCGGATTACGCTTTAAAGTTTATATAGTCATAACCGCTTTTTCAAACGCATCCATAAAATGCAAGTCAGGATTATTTAGGAGAAATTATTCATGAGCGAAATACAACTACGTGTTGGAGATGCAAGACAACGAGATGTGGGTAGAGGAATCGCCAGAATTGATCAGCGAACAATGCAGAAACTAGGCATTAGTGCTGGAGACGTAATTGAAATCGTGAATAAACGTACCACATCCGCTATTGCTTGGCCCGCGTATAGTGAAGACCAGAACCGCGACATAATTCGTATCGACGGGTTCACACGTAAAAACTCTGGAGTCGCAATAAACGAGTACGTGGTTATTAGACCTGCAAAAGTCAAAACCGCCCTTTCCATAACTCTCGCGCCTGTAGATATGCGTCTTAACGTGGATGAGGACTTCACCAATTTCGTTAAAAATCGGCTAATGGAACGTACCTTAGTCGAAGGCGACACTACACTGGTTATGATGCTAGGACATGCTATACCTTTCACAGTCTCAAAAACGCGTCCGCACGGTATCATTAAAGTTACTGCTGAAACAAAACTCACAATCCTAAACGAGCCAGCACCCGAAGGCAAAGGTTTGCCCAGAACAAACTATGAAGACATCGGTGGACTTCACACGGAAATCCAACGTGTCCGTGAAATGGTCGAGTTGCCCCTTCGTCACCCAGAGCTTTTCCAACGTTTAGGAATTGAACCGCCAAAAGGTGTGCTGCTACATGGTCCACCAGGCTGCGGCAAAACCCTGCTCGCTCGTGCAGTCGCAAACGAGTCAGAAGCTAACTTCTACAGCATCAATGGACCAGAAATCATGAGCAAATTCTATGGCGAATCAGAAGCTAGGCTCCGAGAAATTTTCCAGCAGGCCCAACAGAATGCTCCGAGCATAATCTTTGTTGATGAACTTGACGCCATAGCTCCTAAACGTGAAGAAGTCACAGGTGAAGTGGAAAGACGCGTGGTTGCCCAGCTCCTAGCTCTCATGGATGGTTTGTCAGGTAGAGGAAACGTCATCGTCATCGGAGCGACCAACCGCCCTGGCGCCCTTGATCCAGCACTGCGTCGACCAGGCAGGTTTGACCGGGAAATAGAAATCGGTGTCCCTGACAAGAAAGGACGCTATGAAGTTCTCCAAATCCACACTCGAGGTATGCCGCTGGCAACAGATGTTGACCTTCCGAAACTCTCAGCCATGACACACGGCTACACAGGAGCCGACTTATCTTCTTTAGGCAGAGAAACCGCCATGAAAGCACTAAGACGCTATTTGCCACAGATTAACCTTGAAGAAGAACGTATCCCGCCCGCTGTATTGGAGAAAATGGAAGTTAAAATGGACGATTTCTTGGGGGCATACAAAGAAGTCACACCCACAGCTATGCGTGAAGTCTACATTGAAGTCTCAACTGTCCACTGGGATGATGCAGGCGGACTCGACGACGTAAAACAGCACCTAATCGAAGCCGTAGAATGGCCAATCAAGACCCCGGAAATATTCACCAAACTTGGAATCAGACCACCCAAAGGCATCTTACTCTATGGCCCACCGGGCTGCGGGAAAACCCTGCTAGCACGCGCAGTGGCAACAGAGAGCGAAGCCAACTTCATATCCATCAAAGGACCTGAAGTGTTCAGCAAATGGGTCGGCGAATCAGAAAAAGCCATCCGCGAAGTCTTCCGCAAAGCCCGCATGGCAGCGCCTGCAATTGTATTCCTCGACGAAATCGACTCTCTTACTCCCAGACGTGGGATGGGTATGTCTGATAGCGGTGTTTCCGAACGTGTCATAAGCCAACTATTAACGGAGATGGATGGTATTACGACGTTGCAAGACATCGTAGTTATCGCTGCTACTAACCGTCCTGACATGGTTGATTCGGCTGTGTTGCGTCCCGGACGTTTTGACCGTTTAATCTATGTGCCTGAGCCTGATGAGAAGAGCCGTTTGCAAATCCTCAAAATCTACACGAAGGGTATGCCAATTGCCAAAGATGTGGACTTAAACCAGATAACAATTGCAACTAAATACTATTCTGGCGCTGACATAGAATCGCTGTGCCGCGAAGCTGCGATGCATGCACTCCGAAAGAACGTTAACTCTACAGAAGTCACGATGAAGGATTTCCAGGATGCCCTCAAAGAGATGGGTCCATCGATTACACCTGACATGGAAAAGTGGTACAAGAGCTTCATGCAGCAAATCCGACAAGTACAAAAGCCAGCAACCCCAGTTGCATAGGAAGGACGTTTATGCCACAGATGAAAACTTGGAAAACCCGACCAGCTTATTTTTATCTACTAGAAGTCTTAACTAAGAAGGGCGACCTCACAGACGACGACCTTTTTGACTCGCTTAAAGATGAGTACGAAGATCTTGGCTTCAAGGACTTCAATGAACTATTGCTAAAGCTTGAGGTAAGTGGTAAAATCCGCACTTCATCGATGTCTCGTGGCAAACGCCGAATCGAATTGGTTCAACAACGTTAAAGCAATTCATTTTTTTGTATATTAATTTTTTTTGTTAATAACGTTTTTTCTTCATATGATTTTTGTGATTTTACCTTTTCATATTTTCCGCAACTTTTGTAAGTCAATTCACTTGGTCTTTCCGCAAAACTTTAAGGAGAAAAGAAAAACGAAAAATCGTAAATCTAAAGCTATGATTATTTTTATTGTCTCGTTTCTAGTGAAAGAGGAGAATTTGCAGTAGATTTGGTCGCTGTCCAAACCCCTTAGTCAAATCTAACGATATGACAATGCAGTACGTGTATCAACAAGGACCACGCCCAGCTAACGCAACAGGAGTAACTGTCACTCTATCGACCATTGACCCCAACGGTAACTCTTACGTCATCGGTACTGCCACAACAGACGCACTCGGCGTGTTCGCTACAGCATACAAACCAGAAGTTCCAGGAACATACAAGGTATTCGCAACATTCGCTGGCTCAGATTCATACTGGCAATCGTCATCTGAAACCGCATTCAACGTCATGCAAACACCTAATATCACTCCTGCACCAACTACTGCAGCGCCACAATCAATGGCTGACCTATACTTCCTACCGCTATCCGCTGTTATGATTGTTCTCATAATAGTTCTCATAGCCGTAGTAGTCTGGTCAGTAGCAAGAAAACACCCATAAAACCATAGAGAAAAAACAACTCCCTTTTCTTTTTTATTTTATCTCTTTCTGATTCTATTCATTTCTAACAAAGTTTTTCGAAAAAACAGTGATATAAATCTGCCCTTGAGGTTCTAGATCCAGTTATTCTCTGATGAGTCCTATAGCTCCAAAAATATGTGACATCGTATATCAAGGTACTTTAAACTGAGCCTAACGATTTGCCCTTTTGCTTATATACGATTTAGTTTTATTGCATAATCATGACTGCCCACAAGCAACCCTTCATAGCCAATAATCCAGACGTTATTGTAGTTGGGGGTGGACCAGTCGGTTCATATACAGCACTAAACCTGGCAAAAAAAGGTGTCATGGTCACAGTTTTTGAGGAGCATCCACAAATTGGAGTGCCCTCACACTGCGCTGGACATATCAGCATTCGAAGTCTAAAAACAATGGGTCTCTATCCACTTCCCGATGGCATTTTGGAGAACAAGTTTTGCACCGCCAACTTTTACTCACCCTACGGCACCAAATTCTCGCTACACCTTTCCTGTCCAGTTACCGTTGCTTTGAACAGGACACGCTTTGATCAGTATTTGGCAGGGCAAGCCGAGGCTGCTGGAGCAACCTTTGCATTAAGTTCCCCTGTTCAATCACTGACAATGGCTGATGGATATGTTAAAGGCATCAATGTCTTCCAGGACCATGGCGCTATAGTGCAAGTTAACTCCAAAATTGTAGTGGACGCTGAAGGGATCTCATCGAGACTTCTGCGGCAAACAGGCTTAACTCCACTCAAACCAAACGGAATAGTGTACGCTGTTGAGGCAGAAATGGAAAATGTTCAGAATGTTGACCTTGACGCGGTTGAAGTTTATTTTGGAAAGGCTTATGCACCGGGCTTTTATGGTTGGCTTATTCCAAGGCCTGATGGCTCAGCAAAAGTGGGGTTAGCGACAAACAAAGGTGATCCACGAGAATACCTAAAAAGACTAATGACAAGACATCCAATTGCTTCAAAACAACTTGCAAAAGCCAACAATGACAAATGTTGGCTTCCACGCGATCACTTTGGCTGGTCCAATTCCGCAGGCATACACCAACGGTTTTCTAGCTGTTGGCGATTGTGCTTCCCAAGTGAAGCCTACCACTGGCGGCGGCGTCATCTTCGGGTTAACCGCTGCAAAGGAAGCTGCGGAAGCAGCAGGCTAAAGCCATTGCGCAAGACGATGTTTCTTCTAGAGTTTTGCAGGCGTATCAGAAGCGTTGTGATTCTTTGATGCGTTTCGACTTTAACGTTATGTTAAGGCTAAGGCGGTTTCTTAATTCTCTTTCCGACGAAAAGTTAGATGAGATGCTTCACGTCTGTGGCAAGTTGGGTGTCGATAAAACATTACGTGAAGTGGATGAAATAGATTTTCAGGGTAAAATGTTGCTAACCGCTGTTCAGAAGCCAGCGATGGCAGCCGCTCTCCTCTACTTTGGGCTGCTTTACTTGTCTGCAAACCCTTAAAATCTCCAGTGCTAACATACAGTCGGGAACTAAAATGAGTCAGTTCGAATACAAACAAGTCCTCGTCTTTCCGCACCGACCTGCAAATGGGTAAAGGTAAAATCGCAGCGCAAGCAGGACATGCAGCCATCTCCGCAGCCCAAGATGCATACGTACACCATAAAAAATGGTGGGACGCATGGTTGTATGAAGGGCAAAAGAAAGTCGCAGTTAAGGTTCAGACAGAGAAAGAGTTATGCGATTTGGAGGAGGCTGCAGAGGATTTTGGGTTGCCTCATGCGTTGATTGTTGACCGTGGTTTAACTCAGATTCCTGAGGGAACTATTACTTGTTTGGGTATTGGTCCAGCGCCATCAGCTATGATTGACCGATTAACTGGTAAACTCAAGCTGCTATAGGCGATTTTTTGATTGTTCCTGAAATCGACAACATTCTTGGCATGAAAGTCTACACCACCACAACTGAAGGCATCGGTGGCAAAATCAAACAGTCAGTCGATGATTTTGTGGTTGAAGAGATTCTTGTAGATGGTTCTAAAGCTTCCGTGGATGGTTCAGTTCCGAGTCAAGTTTTGGGTTCCACGCTTCAGAGGCAGCGTTTCCTGCTTTGTATCTTGGTTAAGCGTAACTGGGACACTTTTATCGCTGTTAAAAACGTGGCTAAGTCCCTGGGCGTCGATCAGACAAGAGTCCAGTTTGCAGGGATAAAAGACGCTAAGGCAGTAACTGCCCAGCATGTCAGCATAACGAACGTTTCTGTAGAGGATGCCCAGAAAGTCGAATTAAAAGACGTTGAAGTGCATCCAATTGGTTACGTCCGAGAGCAGATGTCTTTGTTCTACCTGTTAGGAAACAACTTTACGATAACTATTAAGAACCTAAATCTGTCAGAGGTGGAAGTAGTCGAGCGCATAACCCAAACAATCCACGAACTAAATGTTTTGGGCGGAGCCCCAAACTTTTTCGGTCATCAGCGATTCGGGACCACCCGTCCAATCACTCATCTGGTTGGAAAAGCCCTTGTTCAAGGTGATTTTGAGGAGGCAACGATGCTTTTTCTGGCTAAACCCAGCGTTCATGAACACCCTGCTTCAAGACAAGCCCGCCAAGAATTAGAAACCACCAAAGACTTCAAATTAGCCAAAGACAGTTTCCCTAAACAACTCCGATTCGAACGGCAAATGCTAAACCATCTATCCGATCATCCAGATGATTTCACCGGAGCTTTCCAACGTTTACCACTTAAACTGCAAGCGCTTTTTGTTCAAGCCCACCAATCCTACTTGTTTAATCGTTTCCTAAGCGAACGGGTCAAGCATGATTTACCTTTGAATAAGGCGGTTGCAGGTGATTTTGTAGTTGGTGTGGAACGTTCTGGATTGCCCATGACAAACGTTGCTAAAGTTGCGTCTAACGAGAATTTGGTTGAAATTAACGCTCAAATCAAAACTGGACGATTGCGTGTTGCTCTGCCAATTTTTGGGATCAAACAAAAGCTTTCCCAAGGTATCATGGGGCAGATAGAAAATCAGGTTCTTGTGCAAGAAGGAATCGGAACTGAAGGGTTGCAGGTAAACGTACTTTCAAGGACGGGTGGACGAGGAGGTTTACGTGCTGTTGTTACTCCTGTCCGCGATTTTAAGTTGCAGAGTGTTTCGGCGAATCAAGAAGGCACGTCTGAGGCAAAGATGAGTTTTATGTTGCTAAGAGGCTCCTATGCCACGGTGGTATTAAGGGAAATAATCAAGCCCTCAGACCTTATATCCTCAGGCTTTTAGGGTCTTAGTAAAAAAGCAGATAAGGAAGAAAATATTCTTTATTTTGTAGGAGCTCGTTTTTGTGGAATCTGAACCCCAGCGCCAATGTGTTATTCCAATTCATAAACCGACCATTAGAGAGTTAGTGTTCTTTTTTTCCTCTGGAATTCTTGTGAGCATTCCATTTGCTTTGTTCTTCTCTCAATTCTATACTCTGTTTCCTGCGGCTTTGGCGGTTGTTATTTTGGCCCCCTTCATCGAGGAGCTTGCAAAGGTTTTCCCGCTATTCTATAGACATGGAGAAACAGAGAGATCATATGTTACCTTGGGCGTTTTGATTGGGTTGGGTTTTGGTATTTCGGAGTTTGTTTTGTACGTTTTCTCTTTAGGAGCTTCTCCTATTTCCAGATTTCCAGGCATTATTTTTCACTCTTCCAGTGCAGCTATAACTGCTTACGGCATAGCCAAAAAGAATCCCCTGCCCTATTACCTACTTTCTGTGAGCCTTCACATAGCCAACAATTTTATAGCTCTTTCAGGTGACATGTTTTTAGGGATATTTGCAGAACTTTTCGTATTGATCTCAGTTTACCTGTTGGCTTGGCGATACTACAATAAGGCTTCAAAGGATAAAGTGGTTGTTTAACTAAACCCTGTCTGTTCTGGTTAGGTCCCTAATTCTGTTGACCCCGTCTATTTCCAAAATAAAGTCAACTACACTCTTGGGAACTAGTTCGGTCCAGCTGTTGTCTTTAACCATTTTTTCGCGAACAAAAGTTGAGTTATAGACTTCTCTTTCAAACAGCGGAATAGTTTTGACCTGATAACCGCCTTCCATAAAGAGTCTCTTGGTTAAGGGCTCGTTGGAGAATAGGACGCTGAATTTTGGTGTATAGCCTTCAACTGCGCTTACCCAAAGCATATGCAGGTGAACGTCTGGCACTGGAACAATCCAGAGTTTCGAGTAATCCACTTTAGCCTCCGACAGCGACCGGCGAACCATAACCAGCCGTTCGCCTGCCGTAAACGGGTTGTTCGAGTTATGGCTGTATTGGGCACTGCCAATGACTATTACTAATTCATCAACCTTTTTCAAGGCATACTTGATGGCGTCTAGATGTCCCAGATGAAAAGGCTGAAATCTTCCAACATATAAGCCTCGAGTAACCATGATTGCTCACTTGCTTTGAGTGGGGCTCGCCTGCATTTATGATTTGTGCACAGAAATTTAGGCGAAGTTTCGGAGAACCTGTTCAACTGGAAAAACCATAAGTCGCCCGCCCAGAACCTCAATTTCTCTACAAGAAGAAAATCCTTGTTTTTCTCTTCCCAACAGCTCAATCTTTGTTTTCAAACCAAAACCATAACCACCCAACGAAAAATTCGTTCTAACAACTCTGTGGCAAGGAACTATAGGGGCAAACGGGTTAGATGCCATGATATTTCCAACCGCTCTTGGACCACCGCCAACCGCTTTAGCAATTGCACCATAAGAAGTTACGTACCCAAGCGGGACAGTCAAGGTTGTTCTTAATACTTTCTTGGTGTAGGATCGTAAATTGTCTATTGCCAAGGGCAAGTTGAGGGTGACTTTCTTTCCGTCGTAAATGTTCTTCAATGTTGCAAGCGCGTTTTTGGCAAATGTTGTGGGTTCAAGGAAGACCTGAAAAGGACAGTTGAAGGATATGTTGCCTAAAACATTTTTTACGGTTGCGGATTGGTCTGCTCCAAACGATGATGCCACGATTTGTTGTTGATCTATGGCGATTGAAAACCATGTGTTATCAAAGTTTTGGTTGTAGACTTCAATCATTTCTACCGATCCTCCGTGGATGAATGGTCGGAGTGCATGTTAAAAGTTTCTGATATAAAAACTGTTTTGACCAGAGCAACCAATGCAGGTAGCAGTCAACTTAACGTTATCCACGTCAGGTTTAGTAACTAACAAGCTCTTGGCACTTACGGTTATATAACCGATGAGTTTGCCGCATTTTAGGCACTTTAACGGTTTAGACTCACTCATTCAAGCCTCTCCGCTTACTCTATAATGGTTATAAGTAACCTTAATTATTTGTGTTGTGTATATCAAGAAAAGGCGAAAATTATGGAAGGTTATGGACCACAATTACCTGGATTACCAAATATTCCACAAATCCAGCTGATGCCGCAAGACCAGCAACAAGCTCAAGGCAACCAAGCCCAGCAAGGAGGCGGATGGATGCCAGGCGCCACCACAGTGGGCGCTATCTTCAAAGATGGAGTAATTTTAGCTTCAGAAAAAAGAGTCACATATGGAAACTTCATCATGAGTAAAGGCGGCAAAAAAGTCTTCAAAGTAACAGACCAAATCGGCGTAGCATGTGCGGGGTTGGTAGGAGACATGCAGATTCTTGCCAAAGAAATGCAGGCGCAAGCGAACCTTTTCAGTATGGATGTCGGAAGAAAAATCAGTGTACGTTCAGCATCCAAACTCTTAGCTAACGTACTGTTCAACCGACGATACTCACCATTATTCACCCAGACAATCGTCGGCGGCTTAGATGAAGAAGGTGCATCACTCTATGTGCTTGACGTCTTAGGTTCACTTAATTCCTGACAAGTATGCCGTTGTGGGTTCAGGCACAGAAATCGCTATGGGTGTTTTAGAAGAAGGATACAAAGAAACCATGAGCCTGAAAGAAGCAAAAGAACTCGTCACTCGCTCAATAAAGTCTGCGGTAAGTAGAGATTCCATGAGTGGCGACGGCATTGACTTCCTTATCATAACTAAGGAAGGCGTCTCCGAAGAATCCATAAAGTTTTAACCTATTCTTCTTTTTAATATTTTTTTAGTTAACTGAGCTATTGAGTGGTGCATAGGCTCCTTGAAGGTAGAAAAAGTATGTCGTTTGAATTAACCCAAGAAGAAGGAAAATTCCTAATCCAACTTGCAAGAAACACCGTACAACAGTACCTCAAAACGGGCAAAGCCCTTAAACCACCAAAAGAGACACCCAAAAAACTCTTTTCACAATGTGGCGTTTTTGTAACCATAAACAGCCTCCGAGGTGATGAGAAGGAGCTCCGTGGGTGTATCGGCTATCCATACCCTACATGTCCACTTGTAGAGGCAGTGATTGACAACGCCATTAATGCTGCTACAGAAGACCCAAGGTTTGAGCCCTTATCGTCAGATGAGTTGGAAAAGGTTGTTTTTGAAGTAAGCGTGCTCACACCACCTGAACTTGTGGAAGTGGCAAACCCAAAGGAATACGTAAGCAAAATTAAAGTCGGCGAAGACGGCTTAATCGTTGAGCGGGGTCCCTACAAGGGATTGCTTTTGCCGCAGGTGCCAGTGGAATGGGGTTGGTGCGAGGAGGAGTTTTTGTGTCAATGCTGCATGAAAGCAGGCGTGCCCCCAGACAGCTGGCTAACTAAAGATGCTAGAATCTACAAATTCAAAGCTATCGTCTTTGATGAAGTAACACCAAACGGCGAAATCAAACGATTAAACCTAACAAAACAATAGCCTTAATCCAGTAGATTTTCAACTAATCGAAACCGCTCGGTTCAAACCATTATATCTATTAGAAAACTGATTTAACGCTTCCACATTTCTGTTCGTAGTCTATTTTTTGTTCTTCCATCTTTTCAACTGCTTTTTCAAGTTGCTTTCTGGTTTTTTACAGTTATTGAACAGTTTAAGTCCTGCAGTTTAGCTGCGTTGCCCAACTGTTCGGGTTGTGTGGGGATGCAGATACTTGGTTTAGCGTACTTGATCGTTTCAAAGCATGTTGCATGTCCGCCGCTGAAAATTACAAACTTGGCATTTCGCATAGCTTGTTCGCGTTCTTCAGGCGACAGCCAGGTGTGGATTTCGCAGTTGCCAATTTTCGCTGAAGCCTTCCTGCCAGGTGTGCCCAAGCTTATGACGCATTTTGTTTTTAGTTTTTCGAGCACTGGCAAAAGAGTCTTCGTTAGCTTTGCCCTTGTTCCTACTGGGACCGCTTATTGGAGCGAAAATATGCTCTTGCTCACCTGCAACGGGTGTGGTATCGACAAAGCTTCCTACATACTCAACTTTTTCGGTTTAGATTCATTTTGTCCAAGTTGCCGATGTTATATTCGGATACAGTGTAGGGTGGCGGGTTGTCGGGAATTATTATTTTTGAGCACTGCTTAACGTACCGTTCGACTAACCGTTCGCCTGGGCTTAGAAAAGATGAGAAGCCGTAGCTTGGTCTAATCATGTTTGCAATGTAGACTGAGGGAATTTTCCATCTTTGAGCTAGCCTTAGAGCGTTTATGTCACCGTCGGCGATAAGCATATCTGGTGCAATATCATGCAGGTTTTCTCTTAAATCATAGTAGCGGTTGATGGTTTCCATGGCGTTGGATCTTTTCATTTCTAGTCTGTTTAGTTCCACGTTGAAGAGTGGAAGGGGAAATAACAGGTTGATTAGTGAGGCGGAGGTGATTATGCCATGGGCATTTTCGTACCATGAAATTGGTGTGCATTTATAGACGTGGCTGAATTCTTTTTGGAGCAATTCATAGGCTTTTCCGCCGGAAAAAAAGAATAATTCATGACCGTTTTTCTTCAGCAGCTTCCCTAGAGGAATGATTCGCGAAACATGTCCCAATCCGAGTTCGGAGCAGCTGAGTAGCAGTCGCATATGGTATACTGGTTACTGCATGAATATATTTGAACTATAGCTTACTTCAACCAAGGAAAGGCAAGCATTTTAAGCTCTAAACGTCAACACTACAAGTATGTTTATTCCAAAGCGAATCGTGGAGGAGAAGCTCAAACAAATCCTCGCCGATGATATAGGATTGGGCGACGTAACAGCGTCAGCAGTTGTTCCCGCAAATTTGAAAGTTAATGCAGAGGTTGTTGCAAAAGAAGCTGGAATAATAGCGGGGATCGAAGAAGCCACATTACTTGCTGAATGCTTGGGGTTAACTGTTAAAGCTATGGTTGCTGATGGAGAGAGAATAAAGAACAAGCAAATTCTGATGCAGGTTTCAGGAGATGCCCAAACTGTGCTTACAGTCGAGCGGACTTTGCTTAATCTTCTTTCGCGAATGAGCGGTATTGCGACCAAAACTCGCTCCTTGACTGAGAAACTTGAGAAGGCAAACGTGAAAGCAAAGATTGCGGCAACACGCAAATCCGCGCCCGGGTTGCTCTACTTCGACAAAAAAGCTGTGGTCCTTGGGGGCGGGGATCCGCATAGGTTGCATTTGGATGACATGGTTATGATTAAAGACAACCACCTATCCATTGTGGGAAGTGTTGAGGAAGCTGTAAAGAGGGCAAAAGCTAATGCTTCTTTTACCAAGAAAATCGAAGTTGAAGTAACCAGCACTAAGGATGCTGTGATAGCTGCAAAGGCTGGTGCTGACATAGTATTGTTGGACAATTTTTCTCCCAAACAAGCTAAAGATGCTGTCCAAACAATTGAGAAAAGCAGGGTTTAGCATGGTGTTACTTGAGGCAAGTGGAGGAATTACGAGCGAAAATCTACTTGAGTATGCAGCGGCGCAGGTGGACATCATAAGTTTGGGTGAACTCACTCACACTGTTAAAGCTCTTGACATAAGTTTGGAAATAGTGAAAAAAGAGTAAACCAATCGTCAACCGATGGTTGAAATTAACCACGTTTCCACAACAGCGCCAACAATGAGCAGGACTGCAACAATTCCAATTAGAATCGCCGCATTTTTGAGTTCTCCCCACTTCCGTTGTCTTAGTCGTCGAAACAGCCATATACTTTCTGCGATAGCGATTGAATAGGAAACATATTCTAGTAGAAACACAAGGCCGAAAACCAGCAAGGCAATGACTGCTGTAGTAGGTGATATGTCAAGAGGAGGCGTTGAAGCTGCAGTTGTGCTTTGCACTTGAAACGCAGCCGAAAAAGCAAGACCAGTATTAAACATTATGAACAAGCCTAAGACGGCGCCTGCGAGAGGAATAAACATTGCAAGACAAAGACCAAAATTATTCAGAAGAATCGACGGAATCAATGTGCCGTTTTCTAATCCCTGAGTTCTTGTTTGATTTATGCTGTCATTTATTTCTTTTGCAAATTGAGGACTAAGTGGCACTAATGAGCCAATTACAGTCAAAGATACCGCAAACGCAAACATGAATATAATCGAGTAAATCCTCTTGCGTCTAAGTGAAGCGGTTTTCCAAAATGAGGGATAATTCATTTCAAATTAATCTCCTATTTTTCTGGTTTTATCTTTAAAGCTCGGAATCCTCTTGCGGTAGGGTTTAACGTTTCTGATAATTTAACCTTTGTCAAAACATCCAGCGTATCCACGCTAAAACCTCGTACGTCATGCTCGTTTGCCAAAAGCGACTGCAGATACACATAGTTACCGATAAACCTGGGTTGACAACTCAATGGCAACCCCAACAGAACACTATCTTTTTCATCAAGAGCTCTTTGACAAGCAAACAGAATAGCTTCTGCCCCCGCCGTCAACTCAGCAATCCGCACAGGAACACTCTCTTTGCCAATAGCCAACATATCTATGCCGTGGACCCGCTTGATTTCACACGCAATTTTCCTGAGCCTGGGCAGTATTTTGAGAATGCTTTGTCTTCCTGCCTTGGACGCCCTTAGGTTCATGAGTTCCACAGGTGATAATTCCTCGACAGAAACTCCGCCCAAAGACATATCCAAATGCACGATATCCGCCTTCATTTTATCCAATAAACCTCGGCAGAGTTCAGCTTCATGAACAATCAAATCAAACCCCTCATCTACTTTCCTAAAAATAGGTTCAGCCAAACGAAAAGATGGTTCCCTATAAGGTGGTTCAACCAGTACCGACACCGAAGCAACATGATAAATAGCATTAAAATGCTCATCTAATATTGCCGCAGCAGAATCCGCCGATATAACTTTCAAATATTACACCTATCTAAACATGAAGTTAAAGCAGGAAAATTAGCTTTCTTCTGCACATTCACGCGCCGTCTTTAAACCCAACGCTAAAAGATACATTTCGCTGCTTTGCTGTCGGCTTGCTTGAGGCTTCACCAACTTTACCTCCTCAAATAGCCTCTTCATGTTTAGCATGAAATCGTTGAGCAGGTCGCCTTCGAAGACTTTGACAAAAAAGTTGCCGTTTGGTCGTAGAATGCATTGGGCGATTTCTAAGGCTTGAGTTGCTAAGTCAATTTGTCTTGCATGGTCAACTTCCCACACCCCAGTAATATTTGGGGCAGCATCACAAAGAACCACATCTGCTTTGCGTGGAATAAATGAGAGAATTTGATCAACTATCCCTGGTTCAGTGAAGTCCGCAATTATTGTGCGTATATATTCTTGGGTGAAAGGTTCTATGGGTTTCAAGTCAATGCCCAGTAAATAGCCATATTTGCCGGTCATTTTTCTTGCGGCTTGAATCCAGCCGCCCGGTGCGGCACCTAAATCAACAACAATATCGCGAAGTTTGATGAAGCCATATTTTTCGTTAGCTTGAACCAGCTTGTATGTGGATCGGCTGCGATAATTTTCTTCCTTGGCTTTCTTATAATAATACTCGTTTTTTCTTTCACGTATCCAAGCTTTCGGCAACGGAATCATCCTCGGGTATGCTGGGTTCTGGTACGATACTGCGCTTGGACCTTCAGGAGCAAGCTTGCTGGAGCTTCTTTTCCCAAGTTAAGTATCCAATCGGTTAGTTTTGGGCAACTCTTTGGTGAAAGGGCGGTTGTTGGATCACATCTTGCGTTATCTGGACAAAGTAGACATGGGCAGTCCACGATGGTTTCTATGGATGCAGGCAACCTTTTTGGGTAGAGCCTATAGGTCCATCTGCCTTCTTGGAGTTCTTTTTCTCTTCTGATAAGCCCTTTCTCTTCCAATTTAATGGATACGCGGCTGCCTTCTCGGCTGCTTGCGCCCAGTTCACGCCATAAATCTGATTGAAGCACACCCTGATAGCCTGTACCGACAACATAGTGGAGTGCTTTCTGTTCAAGGTCATTACGCTTAGGCATTTAGATCAGTTCCAAATAATACAGTAATATAAGCGTTGGATTCACATAAAAATATGTATCCCCACTTAAATGTGAATTGCGAATGAAAGAAACTGGAAAAGACAATTCGGGCAATTACTGCCTTGGTATTGAATCCTCAGCCGACGATTTTGGTGTTGGAATCGCCACGTTTAACGGTGAAATCTTGGCTAATAAATCTGATAGCTACATCCCAATTGAAGGTGGAATCCATCCTCGAGAAGCTGCACGGCACCACGCGGAAGTAGCAGACAAAGTCCTGCATGAGGCACTCGTAAAGGCTGGTGTGAAACCGCGCGAATTATCAGTTATTGCTTTCTCTCAAGGTCCAGGTTTAGGGCCATCCCTCCGCACAGGAGCCACTGTTGCTCGAGCTTTAGCTTCATACCTTGGGATTCCACTAGTTGGTATAAACCACTCCGTTGCCCACATCGAAATCGGTAAACTCAAAACTGGCGCCCAAGACCCAGTAACGCTCTACGTTTCAGGCGGTAACACCATGGTCACAGCTTTGGAGTCGGGACGCTACCGAATTTTCGGCGAAACCCTAGACATTGCTCTTGGCAACTGTCTTGATGTCTTCGCTAGGGAAGCTGGGCTTAAGCACCGGAGGGGTTTGCCGCTGGGCGCTGCAATCGAACAGTTGGCGTCTAAAGGTGAAAAACTTGTTATGTTGCCATATGTAGTGAAGGGGATGGATTTGTCGCTTAGCGGATTGTTGACGGCGGCGACAACTGCGTGGCAGAAAGGCAGCTATCGACTTGAAGATTTATGTTACAGTCTACAAGAACATGCCTTCTCAATGGTTACCGAAATCACCGAACGGGCATTGGCACATACCGAGAAGAAGGAGGTTTTACTTACTGGTGGTGTAGCGGCAAATAAGCGCCTGCAATCAATGCTTGCGATCATCGCCCAGGAGCATAATGCTAAGTTCAGTGTGGTTCCGCTGGAGTTTGCCACTGATAATGGTGCTATGATTGCTTGGACAGGCGTCTTGGCTTTTAGACATGGGTTGGTTACGCCAGTTGATGAAAGTTCTGTGAAATTGCGTTGGCGAGTGGACAAGGTGGATGTGCCATGGATACAATAGACAAAATAGATGAAGCAAAACTGCTAAAGAAAGGTGCCGAAGCTAGCCTATTCCTCGCCGATTGGCATGGACGCAAAGTAATAATCAAAGTCCGCATCCCCAAAATGTACCGTCCTCGAGCTTTGGATGAACAGATTCGGAGTTTCCGCACGGTCCATGAGCCGCAACTTATGCATGAAGCTAAAACCGCTGGGGTGTCTACGCCGCTGATCTATATGGTAAACGTTCCTGATGCCTCCATTATCATGGAGTATGTCGAAGGGCAGCAGGTAAAACAAATTTTGAACAAAGCTTCAAAAGTCGACCGCCATGACTTATGCCTTAAAATCGGCAAATCCGTAGGACAACTTCACAGTCACGGATTAATCCATGGCGACTTAACCACCTCAAACATGATTCTGACGCCTGAAGGCAAACTTTTTTTTGTTGACTTTGGTTTGGGCGAAAAAAATGAGGAGTTGGAGGCGCAAGGGGTGGATTTACATTTGATGAAGCGGGCGTTGCAGAGTACCCATTACATGTTTTGGGAAAAATGCTTCAAGGATGTGTTATGCGGCTATTCATCCGTCGTTGGCATAGAAGTCGCGGAAAAGGTTTATGAGAAAATTAGGGAGATAGAGAGGCGTGGCCGCTATGTCGAAGAACGTAAACAATGAGATATGCCAAATTCCCAAGCACCGAGTTGTTTTCTTTGCGACGGGAAACATTAACAAGTTCAATGAGGTCACGTAGCATCCTTAGCCAGCATGGCATAGCGGTGGGTATGCTTAAGCTGAAAGGCGACGAAATCCAAAGTGAGAGCCTAAAAGAAATAGCCCAAAAAAGCGCTTTAAATGCTTACAAACGGTGTGGACTACCCATTTTTGTTGAAGATGCTGGTTTATTCATAGAATCCCTGAGCGGTTTTCCCGGACCATATGCAGCTTACGTTTTCCACACCATCCAAAACAGCGGTATCCTAAAACTTTTGGAAAACTCCAAAGACAGACATGCCAACTTCCAATCTGTCATCGCATATTGCGATAGCCAAAATCCTTTCGAACCTCTATGCTTTGACGGTGAATCCAAAGGAGTCATAACATTGGTTGAACACATAGAACAGGGCAAGTCAGGCTTTGGTTTTGACCCCATCTTCCAGCCAAAAGGAAGCATCAAAACTTTTGCCGAAATGACCATTGAGGAAAAAAATAGTTACTCGCACCGGGCAGCTGCTATTCGTAAGTTTGCCAAATGGTACAAGAGTCATTAGCCAACAGATCCCAAAACAAAGTGTTATATTGCAATTGTTGCATAAGCAGAATTAGTGAAGGCGCAATAACATGGTTTACAGTGCGGTTAGACACGGGTATTTGCATGAAGGCTTAATCACCGCCATATCCATAGGCGGATTCTTCATACTTTTAGGTGCCGTATTCGCATTCACCCCTGGTATAGCAGAGAAAACCAGCGCATTCTTCTCAGACCTAACCACAGTGACTTTTCCATTTGGCAGCCCGGGTTCAACCGCGAGTCTACTCGCACCAGCACATCCAGCCGAACACCAGGGCTTCTACACGGCAGTCCTAACTTTCCTGATAGGAGTCGGGGTCCTACAAATCGTGATCTTAGCTCTCAGATTGGTTGTGCATTCGCGTATTAGGCGGATAGCTCAAAGTGTTGGCGACTTGATATTCTGGCTGGGCGCCGCCATCGTAGCCAATGTTTTCCTGTTGACGGGAACACATAACGGCTGGTTCCAGTTCTGGTCCTCATTAATTGTGCTCATCGGTTTATCATTGATAGCAAGGTTCTTCGTGTATTTTATAAGTAGATCTAGACGGAAGCACGAATAAGAAGATAGAAAAATCGGTTTTTTCTTCTGTAGGGGATTACTTTTAAATATTCGTTGGGTGTGGATAAGGGTGCAGTTTAAGGTGTAACGATGCCAAAGCAAGAAAAAGGGAAATCTCATTCGATGCGTCCTGTCAGCAGGCGCCCTCCAAGTTGGTGTAAGTACCAGCCTGAAGAAGTAGAATCATTCATAATTAAATTGGCTAAAGAAGGCCATTCACTAAGCAGCATAGGCACTGTCCTACGCGACCAATACGCCATCCCGCTTGTTAAACCACTCACAGGCAAAAGCATAAGCGACACACTAAAAGCCTCAAACCTAGCTCCAACAATGCCTGAAGACCTATCCAACCTGATGAAGAAAGCCCAGAGCCTCGCAGTGCACATGGACAAAAACAAGAAAGACCTTCACAACAAACGCAATATGCAAATAATCGAAGCAAGAATCCACAAGCTCAGCCGGTACTACAAACGTGAAGGCGTAATCGCCAAGAACTGGAAATACGTTCCAAAAATCGCTTCAGTAACCTAAACATCTCTTTCTTTAATTCTATTTCTATTGTTTTTTTATGCGCCAGCTTTAAATCCGATTAACACCTCTTAGCTCGAAGAAGTGATTTGGCATGGCGGCACAGCAAAAATCCATCGAAGACTTCTTGGTTTCAGCAAACGAGGCAGCAAAAGTCATTTTGGAAACGGTCAAAAAAGACGGTTTTATTCTTGCGTTTTCACATTTGGATGCCGATGGAGTTGCCGCAGCAGGCGTTATAGGCAAAATGCTCAGTCGGCTTGAGGCCCGTTTCCGCATCAGAGTAATGCAATGGGTTGATGAGAAAATCGTGGGCGAAGTAATCGCTGATAAACCGAGTCTTGTAATCCTCACTGACTTTGGAAGCGGCTACCTTGACCTGCTAAACGAGAAAATCCCAAACGTTAAAGTCGTCATTCTTGACCATCATCAAATTACAAGTAAAGTAGCTAACCCCAACTTTGTTCAGGTAAACCCTCACCTTTTTGGCATAGATGGGGCAACAGATGTTAGCGGTTCAGGTGTAGCTTATTTTGCAGCTAAAGCTGTAAATTCCGCGAACGTGGATTTGGCGCCCATAGCCCTCGTTGGTGCGTTGGGGGATATGCAAGACAAGTATGAACAACGTAGTCTGCGCAGTCTAAACGAGATAATAGTTAACGATGGTGTCGCAGCGGGATTGCTTAGGGTAGAGAAAGACTTGATTTTCTTTGGAAGAGAAACCCGTCCCATCTACAAGATGCTGGCAACCACAACAAACCCGTTTATTCCTGGCTTGAGCGGTCAGGAAACTGAAGCACTAAATTTTGTTGCCAACTTAGGTATACCACTAAAGCAGGGTGACAAACTTCGAGCATTATGCGATTTAACTGACGAAGAACGCAAACGACTATGTACAGCTCTGGCCGACTACCTGTTGTCCAAGGGCTTACACATGGAAGTTGACAACCTTATTGGCTATGTTTACATTTTAACCAAGGAAGAACCCAACACAGCGCTTCGTGATGGACGCGAGTTTGCAGTGGTTTTGAATTCGACAGGACGTATGGATCGACCGAGCCTAGGCATCGCAATCTGTATGGGTGACCGCAAAGCAGCATTGGAAGAATCCAACAAAATCCTTGAAGACTACCGCAAAAACATCAACAAATATCTCAGTTGGGTGAGCGAAAAACCCGAACGCATGCGTGAACTCCAAAACATCTACGTAATTTACGGTGAGAACTTTATCAACGAAAAAATCATAGGTACAGTTTCCTCCATTATTGTTTCAAGCCTTGCTAACAACGAAAAACCACTCTTAGCCTTCGCTAACATCGAAGCAGAGAAGGCTGCAAAGTTTTCCGGCAGAACCACTGAAGCTGCATTACGTAAAGGCGTTAACCTTGGCGATGTCATGCGACTTGCATCGGAAGCCAACGGTGGCAAAGGTGGAGGTCACAACATAGCCGCTGGTGCACAGGTACCTTTGGAGAAGATTGACACTTTTCTAAAGTTGGCTGATGAGTTGGTGGGTAGGCAGTTGAAGGGTGAAAAACTTGCAGGCAACAGTCACGCTTGAGTATAAAGATAAGAAAACGGCGCAAGCGGTTGCCGAAGCGGTTTCACCTGACAACTTTAAAACCCCAATTGGGTTGAAAGTGAAGACAACTCGTGATAATAACAAGGTAATCACCGAGATTGATTGTGATTGTAAACTTGCCACCTTCACGGCGACCATAGACGATCTCCTCTTTAGTGCGTCAACAGCGGAAAAAACGATTAAAACCATATCTAAGACGAAAAGTTAACATTTTTGGTTTGGAAAAAGCCAAAAGCAGCCTCTTTTCTTGGCGCTTTCCAAATATCCCTCAACAGATTATGTACATTGCTATATTGAATCTGAGCGGTATGCATTATTTTGTGTCTATCTATTTTCAATTTAATAATTTAGATTTATTACTTTCTGGCTCAGTTAGCTACCGCAAGAAAAGCTCACCTTTCATAGCCTTTTCGCACATTCTGCACACAAATTATGTATAAACTAAAGCTTAAAGAACAACAACTGATCGATTTCTGGAAATTATGTTGTTTTTGTTCTTCCACTAAACAAACACAGAAAAGGCATGATCAGAAATCAAAACAACGTCTAACATGAAAGAAGAAGAAAAAACGCTCTTGCGAAAAAATTCTTCTTCTTTCAGACAACAAACATTCCAGATAATCTACCAAATAGATTGGCACACCTTTAGCGAGATTCGGCGCTTTAACTATATTAGTGGTTTGTAGGTTAAGGCAAGTACTCCTCCAACTATGCCGAAAGTTGCACCGACAAAGTATCCACCCATGCCAACGAAACTTATGGCGGAAAACACAACGATGACTATTCCCCACAGAAAATGTTCCTGCGGATGAATCCTCAAAACAAGCGCACTCATTAGCATGATAACTCCGCAAACAAAGCTAACAATTGAAATCGCCGTGAAGAAACCCGTTGAGCTGCTATAGCTGCCCATGAAGTTGTGGTAGCCACCCATCATATTACGCATGTAGTCGCCAAATCCTCCCCAATTTGGCGCATTGGAACCAAACCACACCAAATTTGCCAAGCTAAAGATAAGAACAATTAACGCTCCGACTAGTGAAATTACAAATGCAAGCGTTAATCCTTGTTTTTCACTCACATTTTCACCTCACAGAAACCTTCTCGGGTCAGTATCTATGTCAACGATTGTGGCTTTAGTAGATTTGAGTGCTTTGTCAACTGCTGCCTCAAGCTCACTTGGCTCAGTGACTTTGATACCCATGCCCCCCGAATGTTCAGCGAAGTCAGCGAAGCTGTAATCGAATAAGTCAGTTTGCCAACTCTCGTAGCCCTCTACTTTCTGCTCTTGCATAATCATTCCAAGCCGCTTGTTGTTTATTACAAACACTTTGATTGGCAAATTATATTTGAGGGCAGTTAAGAAGTCGCCTAAAACCATAGTTAAGCCGCCATCGCCTGTTAAACACACAATCTGCCTTTCAGGGTAAGCCAGCGCTGCAGCCAATGCTCCTGGCAAACCAAAGCCCATTGTCGCTAAACCGCCGCTCATGACCATTTTTTGCGTTTTCTTCATGCGGAAGTTTCTACCAAACCACCAGCAGTTCTCGCCAACATCTAGCGAAATGACTGCATTATCGGCGATTTTTTGGTTTAATACCTTCATTATGTATTGTGGTCTGATTGGCTTGGTGGTTGGGTTTGTTTCTTTTTCTAGTTGTTCCGCCCAAGCTTGTTTTAATCTTGCAACTTCATTTAAGTAATCTGTGTTTTGTTTTTGTGCGACGTTCTCTGTCAGTTTCGGAATCAGAACGGCGCTGTTGCCCAGCAAGGCGACTTCAACTGGGTACCTACGGGCAATCATCAATGGATTAATGTCAATTTGCACCGTACGTTTCTGAGGTATCAGCGACAAATCCGAAAACGACGAGCCAATCGCAATGAGCAAATCTGATTTTGTCATGAGTTCACCTGCCGCAGTTGAACCTACACCGCCATGACAACCAACATAGAGCGTCTCGTTTTCGTCAACGACACCTTTGGCCCTAAAAGTAGCCATAATTGGCGCACCAATCTTCGACGCGAGCTTCAACAGTTTGTTACCTTGTCCTCTTGCGCCAAACCCTACTAAAATTACCGGTCTACTCGCTGAATCGATAACTTTTGCTGCCTTCTCGATCACCCCCTCTTCCTGCCCATACGCCATGTTAGGCATTCTGCCCTCAAACGGCAAAATCTCAGCTTTATATGGCAACTTTTGGACATCGTTGGGAATTCCGATGTGCGCCACACCTTGATCTAGAAGTGCATGTTTAATCGCCAAAGTTGTGATGCTTGTGGTTTGTTCTTCTGTCATCAGAGTTTTGTTGTAGACTGTTAAGGGCTCAAAGAATGCTTGATGGTCAATTTCTTGTATTGCGCCTTGGCCTATCTGTTTGCGAGCAACCATGCCTGTCAAGGCTAAAACGGGGGAATGATCCAGTTGCGCATCGTACAGGCCAGTCACAAGGTTGGTTGCCCCTGGACCAGAAATTCCGAGGCAAGCCGCAACATGCCCAGTTAACTTGCCGTAAGCTGAAGCCATAAACGCCGCAGTTTCTTCATGGCGCACCTGTATATACCTGACTTTGCCGTTAGTTTTGCGTATGGCATCCACAATACCCAATGTTGATGTTCCGGGAATACCGAAAACGTACTGCACACCCCAAGCAGCAATTTGGTTAATCAGAACTTCAGAAACCGTATGGTCAATTACTTTTTTCTCCTCGGATTTCTCCGCAAGAAGCACAAAGACTGACTTGGGCGCTCCGCAAACCGGACATACCCATTCTTTTGGTAAATCAGCAAAATTCACTTTTTCTTTCGCATCGTCATAAACGTAGTTGCAGACTGTGCACCTGTATTTCGCCATAATCAAACCTCAAAAAGCTATTAGAAACTAAATCAATAGGTACTTATCAGTTTATTGGAGTTCAGGCAAATCGAACAATTTTATAACCTGTCATGCTCAGTATTTACCGTAAAGAGTTGTATATTATGGAGAACTGGGATGTTATAATTATTGGCGCTGGCTCTGCTGGTTTAGCGGCTGGCATTTACGCAGTTCGAAGTGGCTTGAAGACACTTATCTTAGACGAAAAATTTGCTGGCGGCGCAATCTCTGACGCTTCAAAAGTCGTTAATTACCCTGGTTTTGCTGAGATAAGCGGTGGCGAACTCTCGGAAAAAATGACATCCCATGCTAGAACAGTGGGGGCAACTATCCATGACATTGAACCTGTTACTGGACTTGATCTCGCAGGCGAAGCAAAGACCGTGAAGACCTCCAGCGCCGCATACCAAACCAAAGCCGTCATCTACTCCACAGGCTCACATTATAGGGAGCTTGGCGTTAAAGGCGAAACCGAATTCAAAGGCAAAGGAGTAAGTTATTGTGGAGTATGCGATGGGCCATTCTTTAAGGGCAAACGAGTCCTTGTTGTTGGCGGAGGAAACACCGCATGTGTCACAACACTTTATCTTTCAGGTTTGGCGTCTCAGGTTTTTGTTATCCACAGGCGGGAAGCCTTCCGTGCAGAAGCGAGTTTGGTTTCGGATATTTCGACAAAAAGTAACGTCAGCATAATGTGGAACACCGAAATCCAAGAAATCAAAGGAGACAAACAAGTCAGAACAGTAACATTATTCGATAACATGACTAAAGAAACAAACGAGGTAGCTGTTGACGCAGTTTTTGTTCAGATTGGAGAGGCGCCAAACAGCCAACTTGCTAAAACTGCAGGTGTAGACATAAACGAGCATGGCTACATCAAAGTCAACGTACGGCAGGAAACCAACTTGCCTGGAGTGTTCGCGGCAGGTGACGTTACAGATCAACCGATAAAGCAGGTGGGTACTGCTGTGGGTCAAGGCATAACTGCGGCTTTGGAAGCTTACAGTTACATTAGACGACCATATTACAGAAAATAGAGAGAAAGGATTATAATATTCTTAAACTCTTTTCATGTTTTCAATCAGCTTAAGCTCTGCCAAAGCGATATTAGGTTTAAAACGAGTGAAATGAGGTTTACAAATGAGTGAAAAATGTCTTGCTGTAGTGGAAATCGATCAAGACCTATGCAGTCGATGTTACGTCTGCAAATCTATCTGTCCGTATGAAGCTATAAAAGCGGATTCAACGGGCAAAGTTGAAGTCAACAGCCAGGACTGCCAAGTTTGTGGAATATGCTACAGTGCTTGTCCATCTGCAGCCATAAAAATGCAATATTACACCTATGACAAACTTTCTGACTACCTTAAAAAGGCCCAAGAAAAGTCCAAAACTGCAGCTGAAACCCTTGTTTTAATGTGCCGAGGAAACTCACCTTCAACAGGTGAAGTTCAAGACATCCTTAAAGCGCAAGGGTTGAAGGTTGACAACTACATGGCGTTGCGTTTGCCCTGTGCAGGAAGAGTTCCAACAGACTTTGTTTTTGATGCTTTAAACTCTGGTGTAAAAAACATTGTTTCGATTCAATGTGAAGACCCATTCTGCCGCTATAAAGAAGGCACAAAAATTAACACTCGGCGACTCGTTTTAGCGAAAAATGTTTTGAAACAATTAGGGTACGACGAGAACGCGGTCAAAGTCATAAAATTTTCTCGCAAAGCCGTTTACGATGTGCAAGCTTGTGTGGGATGTGACAAATGTATCTTTATCTGTCCATACGGTGCACTTGAGTTTGAATCGTTTGCAACTCCAAAAGTGAATGAAGAAAAATGTACTGGCTGCGGCGCATGCCAACTGGTTTGTCCTCACCATGCCATACAGGTGAAAGGCTTCGAGTTCGAAGACGTAGTTGACCGCTACGGCAAATCGCTCGCACAATTAAAAGCAAAAAACAAAGGACCCGCAGTTCTTGCATTCGTCTGTCAATGGTCCGAGTTTTCGGCATTAGATAACCCGAATAAAGCGTTCGAAGGTAAAAATGTCTTAGCTCTTGAAGTTCCATGCTTTAAATCCCTCGACCCTGTCCACATCATAAACGCGTTAAACTGTGGCTTCGACGGCGTCATGGGTGTGGTTTGCTCCTCAAAGGACTGTAAACTTCAAGAAGGAAGAAGCGCAGCAGAACGCAACGTGGCTGCATTGCAAGTTTCACTTAAAAAGCTGGGTTTGATTGATAGATTTGAACTCTACGAGGAATCACCCAGATGCGCTGGCGACTTCGAAACAAAACTCGATGAATTCTATAAGAAAATATGTGCTTTACCCAAACGTGAAGTAGCTGTGGAGGCGACTGCAAAACGTACAAAATAGTATCGAAAAAAGAATTAGTTCCCAAGATCAAACTCTTTGAAGTTGAGGCACCAGACGTTGCTGTTCAATCGCACGCTGGTCAATTTCTAATAGTAATTCATGGAAAAACAGGTGAACGTATACCCTTAACAATCTGTGGATATGACACAGTGAAGGGCACGGTTTCCTTTGCTTTCCATGAAGTCGGCAAAACCACGAAAAACTTGGGCTTGCTGAATCAAGGAGAATGTATAGACAATGTTACTGGTCCGCTGGGCAACCCATCAGAAGTCAAAAACTTTGGCAAGGTACTCTGTGTGGGCGGAAGCGTAATGATTGCGCCATTGCTATTACAGGCTAAAGCTATGAAGGAAGCAGGGAACAAAGTAACTACAGTTTTAGGTGCCCGAACCAAAGAATTCGTTATGATGGAGAACGAGGCTAAAGCGCTCAGTGAAAAAGTCTACGTTGCAACCGACGATGGGTCAAAAGGCTACAAAGGCTTAGATTTCCTGAAAGAATTGCTTAAGACAGAAAAGTTTGATCGTTGTGTAGTCATGGGTCCAGTTATTCTTATGAAGGACATCAGCGAAATAACCAAGCCCTACAACATACCTACAATCGTAACACTTACGCCCATAATGATTGATGGGATGGGTATGTGCGGGGTATGCCGAGTTACAGTTGATGGCAAAATGATGTTCGGTTGTGTGGATGGACCAGAATTTGACGGTCACAAAACAGATTTTGACGAGTTAATACTGCGTCAACGAACGATGCTTCCTGAAGAAAGGTTGAGTTCAGTATTGTCAGAAATGAGTGGAGGTTGTAAGTGTGGCAGAAACAAAGCCTAAACCAAAGTTAAACAAGAAAGCCGTAGAAATGGCAAAACAAGAGCCTAAGGTTCGCGCCAAAAATTTCAGTGAAGTCGCTTTGGGATACACTGAAGCAGAAGCCCAAGAAGAAGCAAGCAGATGCCTTTGCTGTCCCAATCCTCAATGTCGGAACGGATGTCCAGTGGAAGTTCCAATTCCAACATTCATCAAATGCATCAGAGAAAAGAAGTATGCCGAAGGCATAGCTGCCATTAAAGCAAAAAACGCGTTGCCAGCCGTTTGCGGACGTGTCTGCCCCCAAGAAGTACAATGCCAAGCAAAATGTGTCATTGGTAAGATGGGTGAACCCGTAAGCATCGGACGTTTAGAACGTTTTCTAGCAGATTGGGAACGAGACAATGGTTCTCAACTTCCACCAACAGCTCCGGCAACAGGCAAAAAAGTAGCAGTTATCGGTGCAGGTCCAGCGGGACTAACCGTTGCAGCCGACCTCGTTAAGCTTGGCCACGAAATCACCATGTTTGAGGCGTTGCATGTAGGCGGTGGAGTGCTTATGTACGGTATTCCAGAGTTCCGTCTGCCCAAAGCCATCGTTCAAAACGAAGTCAACTATGTCCAGAAACTTGGTGTTGACTTGCGTCTTGGCAACTTGGTCGGTAGAATCCACACAATACCTGAGCTGATGAAGAACGGTTACGAGGCAGTTTTCATCGGAAGCGGTGCAGGCTTACCACAGTTCACTGGTTGTAAGGGAGAGAACCTTGGCGGAATCTACTCGGCCAACGAATTCCTCATCCGCGTTAACCTCATGAAAGCCTACCTGTTCCCAGAATACGATACACCAATACGCATCGGCAAACACGTAGTTGTGATCGGTGGCGGAAACGTAGCTATGGACTGCGCAAGAAGTAGCATGCGTCTTGGATCTGAAGTATGTTTACTCTACAGACGTTCGCGTGATGAACTACCTGCAAGGCATGAAGAAATCGAGAATGCTGAGGAAGAAGGATTAGTCTGTAAATTCCTTGCGGCGCCAGTAGAATTCTACGGCGACGAAAAAGGATGGGTTAAAAGCATGAAAGTCATCGCAATGGAACTCACGGAGCCAGACGCAAAAGGCAGACGAGGTGTCAAAACAGTTCCAGGCTCAGAATTTACGATGGATGTCGATACAGTCATAATCGCTATCGGACAAACACCGAACCCAATTATCCAACGTACCACAGACGGTCTCCAAAGCGATGCAAAACACGGTACCATATGCGTCAACGAAGTTGGTAAAACCAGCTTAGATGGAGTTTACGCAGGCGGAGACGTTGCAACAGGCGCAGCCACAGTCATTAGCGCAATGGGTGCAGGTAAACGCGCAGCCAAAGCCATGCACGAATACCTAACAAACAAAAAATAAGCCATTTTAGTCTCTTTTTGAGACTCCTTTCTGTTTTTCTTCTTTGTTTTTGGCTTTATAGATTAGCAGCACTGTTAACACTGCGACGTATGCAGCTATTATTAGGTTTATTATCGTGATGCAAGTTACGGCTAGATTGCCATATGGTAATATAGTTACATGCCAAAGAATTGATTATATGCGAAAACTCAAAGGTTCAAGCAACTACCTAAAGAATCAGGTTCGAAAAAACCTTTCCAAAGCAGCCCTCAGTGCTTTCGTGTTTGCAGCTGCCTTCGCAATCTTGATCTATAGAGTTTTATCAACCTTTCAAATTGGGATTTTAGAGGAAGTAGGACTCGTTTTCTTGCTTTTTCCCTTGGGTGTTTTCTTTTTTTCCTTCGCAAATACCGTATCTATAATGGCGGCTGGCAAGGCGAAAAACAAGTCGCAAAACTCTTAACCCACGCATTGAATGACGATTATTATCTTTTAAACGACTTGTACCTGCGCGACGGCGGCGGAGATATAGACCACATCGTTTTAGGGCCCAGCGGTGTTTTCGTTTTAGAGACAAAGAACTGGAGCGGCAATATCGTCTGCAACGGCGACGAATGGCAGAGAGCAGGCAAACGAAATTTTTCAGGTAGCCCAAGCCGGCGGGTAAAGCGGAACGCTGCAAAAAATCCAACAATTGATCCAGAATTCACCCAACCTAAGACAATTAAGCGTCTGGGTTGAAGGGGTTGTAGTGTTCACAAACAAGCATGCTTCAATCAAAATCAATAACCCGACCGTGACTGTCCTGAGACTTCCCCAACTGCTAATACACCTCACAACATACAGGAGTTCATCTAATTTTTCACGGGAACAGCTTGAAGCCATCGGAAAAGAAATCATCAACCAAAAAGGCTAAAGTTGTTCTGACTGAGGCGGTGTAATCTTAAGCCACGATTTTCTCTTTACACAAGCAAAAGAAGTAACGCCAGTTAACAGCAGGCTGACGATAGCAAAAGAGTTCGGCAGAGCACGATCGCTATTTCCAATTGTATCGAGTAGAATGGAAAAGCCGCAGTAGAAGGCAAAACAACCAGTGGCGAATTGAAAAACATGGAGGCTCTTTCGCACTTTGTACGCCTTTGTCTTAATCCAGTTTAAACCTCTTTCAACCTTCTTACTGACATCAGGCAAATCATCCAATAGCAAGGTTAAACCCGCTAACTCAAAGACTCGTCCAGCATTGACCGCTACACTGTTAGATTCCACAAGAAACAGGCTAGGTAACGGAATAGGCGTAAAGACGGTGATAAACGCTGAAGAGGAAATCAATACAAAGAAGCCGTAAACGTAGTGGTGAAACAGGAAACGCCCTGTGTGCAAGGCTCTGCCGATGGCTGCGCTCGGGAAGATGTTGATTATTGCGGCTGCGATTGCAAACCAAAATAGGTTGCCGTTGATTAACCATGGCGTATAAGGCTGCCAGTATGGATAAGACCTGTAGTAGCCAAATATGATTCCTGCAACGGCAGCTATTGTTATGAGTGCGTTGAAGACTAATGCTAAACTGAAAGTCTTCTTTAAGATTACTACGACAGAGGTTTCCATTTGCTGACCCTATTAGGCTTTGAAGCTTTAAATTTTTATTAAGAAGGTCTACGTAACCGTCTTTTATAAGTAACGCATGTTAGGAGAAGAATAACTTGAAGTTTGAAGTTAAGTATAAACCTTCATACGCGATGTTAGTTGCTACGCTTGAGCAAGGTGAAACAATCACCGCTGAATCAGGCGCTATGACTTACATGGACCCAGCCATCGAAGTCCACACACGTAAACGAGAAAAAAGTCTTCTTGGAACGTTAGGCTTGAGCCTAATCGGTGGGCAATCGTTTTGGGTCAACGACTACACCGCCACAAGCGGTCCAGCAGAAGTAGCATTTGTTGCGGCGCCAGTGGGTGACATCAAGCAATTGGATATTGCCCCTGGCAGTGGCTATGTCATCCAGAAATCTGCTTACGTGGCATCTACATCGGGTATTGATTTGGATGTTAAGTGGGAAGGATTCACCAAAGGCTTGTTTGGGCAAGGTTTGTTTATGCTTAAAGCCATAGGCAGCGGACAGATGTTCATCAATACGTTTGGTGCTATCGACACTCATACCCTTAGACCAGGGCAAACCTTGATCGTTGACAACTTTCATCTCGTAGGTTTTAGCGAATCTTGCAGTTACAAAGTCACAAGATTGGGTGGATTAAAAGAAACCCTGCTTAGCGGCGAAGGCTTAGTTACCCAAATCACGGGACCCGGTGACGTCCACATTCAAACTAAGAACATGCAAGAATTCACTGAATGGCTCTGGACGCTGCTTGAACCCAAAGTACGCAATGCAAGGGCACGCTAAAAACAAACCTTTATCTTCTTTTTTGTAATCAACCAATAAATGAAGAAAAAATGGTCAACATCGGTTTAGGTGCACTGTTAGGTTTCGTGGTTACAATGATTCTTGGAGTAATCTTTCCCGGTGTAGGCCAC
The DNA here is from genome assembly GCA_963777155.1 of Candidatus Bathyarchaeota archaeon. Classification (GTDB taxonomy): domain Archaea; phylum Thermoproteota; class Bathyarchaeia; order Bathyarchaeales; family Bathycorpusculaceae; genus Bathycorpusculum. The sequence goes on along the minus strand of CAVZPM010000038.1, from coordinate 64,190 downwards.
ATCTTAGGTGCCTTATTGGGTGGAATAATCGCAGGGCTTATTGCAAGGGGCGTTATAGGCGGCACAATGGCTGGTTTTGTTGCGGGCGTACTAAGTGCGATTGTTTTTGCGATCCTAGCGTTTCTCCATATAATCGTTCTTGAAACAGTTAGGCATGGTTTGCTAGGCTTCTTGTTTGGGGGATTAGCTGGTTTAGTGCTCGGAATTGTTCTCGCCGTCGTTGTTACTGTTATTGCAACCATAGGCGGCTTAATCGGCGGAGCAATAACACGGTAACTAAGTAGTTACCTGTCTATATTGAACGCTTTTTCATGTCTGGTTTTCTCTGGTACTTTGTCCAGAATCATTTTTTCCTCTGGTTTCTTACTTAATACAATCGGAGAGAGTTTCCCCGCTAGTTCTAGCGCTGAAGCCAACTTGCTGCTTCGCTCAGCATAGATTTCAAGGAGCACACCACCTTTGTGAACTGTCCCGCCTAACTTTGCATGCAAAACAACGCCTGCTCCCTTCTCTTTTGGTGCCCCAGCTTCTCTAGCTATCCTCACAATGTCGTCTGTGCTTAGCCAGAGGACTCTGCCTGCCTGCTCTGAACGCACAATAGCTGATTCTTGACCAATAGGCAACTCTTCAGGCTTAACCGATGGATTTCCGCCTTGAGCAGCTATGATTTCACGCATCTTTTTCATTGCTTTGCCCGAATCAATCATTTTTTCAGCCATGGCTCGACCGTTTTTGGCTCCTACCATTTCGAAGAGCATTCCAGCGAGGGAAACGGCTTTTTCACGTAAATCAGGTGGACCCGCACCCATAAGAGTAGTCAACGCTTCCCTTGCTTCCAAGGCGGGTCCGATTCCGTAACCCAAGGGTTGTTCCCCAAAAGTCAACGCGCATTGGATGTTTAACCCTAACCGTTTACCCAAATCTACAAAATCGGATGCCAAAGTGTAGGCTTCAGTTCGGGTTTTGATTTTAGCACCCATACCCGTCGGGATGTCGATTGCTACATGTGTTGCTCCGATGGCTTTCTTCTTACTTAGAATCGAAGGTAAAAGCATAGGGTCGATTCCCAGAGGGTATTCAACTTGAATGAAGAGATCATCGGCTGGCGCAAGCTCCAAAGACCCACCCCAGACTAGGCAACCATTTGTTTTTGAGACGACTTCTTTGATTTCTTTTATGGATAAGTTGACTGGGCAAAGGGTCTCAACTCGGTCTGCTGTGCCAGCTGGGGAGGTGATGGCTCGCGAGGAAGTTTTGGGGATCGTGAAACCTGCCGCTGCCACAATGGGTACAACGAGCATGCTAGTTTTATCACCTGGGATTCCACCTACACTATGCTTGTCTAGGATGGGTCTTTTGCCGAAATCAATTGTTTTGCCAGTAGAAATCATGGCTCTTGAAAGAGATTCGGTCTCACCCGTGCTCAATCCATGGATGCTAAGTGCTGTAAGGAACGCGGCGATTTCAACCGTGCTTAAATGTCTCTCTATAACGTCCTTTACGATGGCCATAATATCTTTCTCGCGTAAGCGTTCCCCATGCAGCTTGGCGCGTATGTTAAAGAGCGATTCAGGCAATGGTGCTAACTGCACATTCACAGTTTCGCCTTCCTTAACTCCGAGTGCTGTAACGGTTTCTCGGTAGAGTCCAACGCGGTTTTGTGGAAAATAATCAGCGATGTTGGCGATGGCTATCATCTCTTGTTTTTCGCAGGTTATTTTTATCCTGTCTGAACTATGTACTCCTAAAAGGCTGGCGGTTTGCTCGCTAAGTAGTGCGATTCTGCTACCACCCGTAGTGATCATCAAGGTTTCAACGCTTAACTCCATTTCGAACACGTCAATACCAATTAAGCTGGGAAATAGTTAAAGATTTTAAGGAAACCCCATTTCTCATTAGCAGACGCGAGGATTACTCTTTGAAGTATCTTGACTTTGTCGATTTAACCTACGAACCCAAAGAAACAGAATTGGTGTGTACTTTTCAAGTTGACCCCGAAGGCTTAAGCCTAAAGGAAGCTGCAGGAGGTGTGGCGGCGGAGAGTTCAGTGGGCACATGGACAGAACTAACCACTGAGAAGCCCTACGTCAAGCGACTTGCTGCCCACGTCTTTAGAATCGAAGATAACGTAGTAAAAATAGCATATCCTCCCGAACTTTTTGAACCAGCTAACATGCCAAATATCCTAAGTAGCATAGCAGGAAACGTTTTTGGCTTAAAAGCACTAAAAAACCTACGTCTACTTAACATAGAATTCCCAAAACAACTTTTAGATAGCTTTAAAGGTCCAGCCTTTGGGATCAGCGGAATCCGTAAGCTCCTCAAAGTTCCCAAGCGTCCACTGGTAGGAACAATAATCAAACCTAAACTTGGGTTAGAGACCAAAGACCATGCTAAAGTGGCATATGAGGCGTGGCTAGGCGGCTGCGACATTGTAAAGGATGATGAAAACCTGAGTAGCCAGAGTTTCAACCCGTTTGAAACCCGCTTGATACAGACTTTGGAGAGCCGAGACAAAGCCCAAAAAGAAACAGGTGAACGTAAAGTCTACATGATAAACATCACTGCAGAAACAAACACCATGCTTAAGCGCGCCCAAAGCGTCCTTGACCAAGGTGGCGAATACGTCATGGTGGATATTCTCACATGTGGATGGTCAGCCCTCCAAACGCTAAGAGACCAAAACTTCAAACTCGTCATTCACGCCCACCGCGCTGGACACGCTGCTTTCACCAAAAACCAGCAGCACGGTATCTCCATGAAACCCATCGCGTCAGTCGCCAGAATCATTGGCGTAGACCAACTCCACGTCGGAACGGTTGTCGGTAAAATGTCGGAAACCAAAGCCGAAGTCCTCGAAAACATATCTTCCTGCAAAGCAGAAATGGGCGATCTTGAGCCAGTTTTGCCTGTTGCAAGTGGCGGGTTACATCCTCGTTTGGTTCCTGCTCTGATGTCGACTTTCGGCAACGACTTAGTCATCCAAGCAGGCGGCGGCATCCATGGGCATCCAAATGGAACAATCTGTGGTGCCACAGCAATGCGTCAAGCCGTTGACGCCACTTTGGAAGGCAAAACCCTTGATGAATATGCAAAGAGTCATCAGGAACTTGATGATGCACTAAAACGATGGAAAGTATAGACTATCAACAGATCTATCACGCATGTTTATAGCGGAACAGAATCTCTCCCAAATACTCCTCTGTATAGTTTTTCTGAAAAAGTGTGCTTCTGATTCCAGTGATGAAAAATTCTGCTCCTTGAGCAGAGTTAAAAGAGGTCTATAGGACAATTATTGCGGTGCGTATTAGAAGTAGACTTTCCTTCTTATGTAGTGCCTATCATGGTCCTGAGATGTTTAAGACATTGTCATTTTAGCCATTACAATGAAAAATTGGCGTTTTTCTCAGGTGACAGTGACCGCTTGCCAGAAAGTCTTATAAGCGAATTTTATGATAGATTTGCAGATAGGTAATCCTTTGTTTGAATAAAACATAGTTTACCTATTCAAAAAAGATAGAAAGAAAAATACAAAGAGGAAAAAAAATTGAAAACAAAAAATGCAATCGGAATGTTATTGATATTTGCATTTCTAATGTCCGTTGTAACATCGGTACACATAAGCCCTGTAAATGCACAGGCAGCAATTACACAGAAAACCTACGCCATAGCTGACGCAATACCCAGCCCAACAGGAGTTGGACAAGAAACACTACTCAAATTCGGTATCTCTCAAGCCTTAGGCTCCGCCGATCTGAAAGTGGACAGGTATTACAATAACTGTTGTAAAACCTGACGGCACCACAGAAACACTTGGCCCATTCAGCACAGACTCCACAGGCTCAAGCTTCACAACATACACACCAACCCAGGAAGGAAACTATACGATAACGACAAACTTCCCCAACAACACAGTAGCAGTCCCTGGATTCATGGACTTTGAACGAGGCTCCTACATTGCTCCCAGGCACAGTAATGCTAGCAAGCACAGCCACAATGACCCTTGAAGTCACCACTGAACCATTACTATCTTATCCAGGTCATGCTCTTCCAACTGAATACTGGAGTCGCCCAATCGATCCACAGCTAAGAGAATGGTACTCCATCTCAGGCAACTGGGTGACAATACCAGAAAACTCAATAGCACTCTACAATGATGATGCACCAACCACCGCACACACTCTATGGGCTAAAGACTTAACCACTGGCGGTTTAACCGGTGGACTGTGGGGCGATGGACAAGTTCCAGCATCTTCTGAATCAGGCGACGCATACGAAGGCAAATTCAGTGGCTCAATAATAATGAACGGTATACTCTACTACAACGTCGCACCAGGAGGAACATACAGCAGCACTCTTGGTGTACAAGGCATAAAAGCAGTTGACCTGCACACAGGAAAAGATCTCTGGTTCAAGAACAATACAGCACTATCATTCGGCCAAATTCTATACTGGAACAGCTACAACGTCGACGGTGTATACACATACGTCTACGCAAACCAAGGCACAACATGGAATGCATACGATCCTTTTGACGGATCATGGGAATTCACCTTCACAAACGTTCCTTCAGGCATAGCTACTGTTCGCGGTCCAAGCGGTGAAATTCTAATCTACCAAATAGACTTCCAAAACCATTGGATGGCACTTTGGAACTCAACACTTTGTGGACTACAGACTACAACCGTAAACTCTCCAGACTTGGGTAGTTGGGCAAGCAACGTACACGGAAAGACACTCGTTGCAACAAATCCAAAATCCTACTCATGGAACGTAACAATCCCCTCAGGAATTACAGCTGGCACATCCTTCTTTGCACCATTTGCAAAAGTCTACAACAATGACAGAATTATGTCAATCTACTTCAACCAAACCACCGTTGAAGTATGGGCACTAAACCTCGCAGGCTTAACAAAAACTTCAACATCAACATCATTGCTCTTCAATGTATTTTGGGCAGCACCTTCTGAATGGCTCTCTGGCTCAAACACACTGCACTATTCCGGCGCAACCAACTATGTCAAAGACGGCGTCATCGCAGTCTGGGACAAAGAACTAAGAACCCACTACGCCTTTAGCGTTGAAACCGGCCAATACCTATGGGCAACTGCCTCTGAAAACTACTTAGACATGTACGGCTGGGGCAACGTTGAACACACCTGGTACTATGCATACGGCAAACTCTACTCAGTCGGTGTCGCAGGCATACTATATGCTTACGACCTGAAGACTGGCGCAACAACATGGACCTACCAAATGACTGACCCATACAATGAACCTGTCACTGGCGAGAACTGGTGGGGCTGGATTGACTTGATTGCTGACGGTAAAATCTATATCGGCACCCTTGAGCACTCAGCTGAACAACCAATACCAAGAGGCGGACCATACATATGCATCAACGCAACTGACGGCATCAGAAATTTGGCGTGTTAACGGTATGTACCGTGAAACCCGCTGGGGCGGTAACGGCATCATCGGCGACAGCATCATAGCAACCATGGACACATACGACCAACGTATCTACGCAATCGGCAAAGGACCAACAGCACTAACAGTAACAGCTCCTGACGTGTCAGTTGAATTCGGCAAAACTGTCGTTATAAAGGGCACAGTAGTCGACACTTCAGCAGGCACTCAAACAGACGCATTAAAAACACGGTTCCCCAATGGTGTTCCAGCAGTCTCTGACGCAAGCCAAAGTGCATGGATGCTCTATGTCTACAAGCAATTCGAATGTCCAAACAACGCAAGTGGTGTTCCATTAACTGTTAGTGTCCTTGACGCTAACGGAAACTACCGTGTAGTTGGCACAACCACAAGCGACCTCACAGGCGCATACAAACTCAACTGGAAACCAGACATCTCAGGCTCATACACAGTCTACGTCACCTTCGCAGGCTCTGAAGCATACTATGGATCAGTCGCTCAAAGCGCCTTCTTCGTTGAAGACCAACCAGCAGCAACCACAGCACCAACACCAACACCAGCATCAACAGCTGACACATACTTCGTACCAGCAATTGCAGGTCTATTCGTCTTAATCATCATAGTACTAGTTCTACTAGTAGTAATGATGATGAAGAAACGACCATAAAAAAACCACACAAACAAAAAACAATCTCTCCTTTTTTTATTTTATGTTTTTTAAGGGCTAATATTTCAGTTTTCACCAGTTATCCTTCACACACTATTTTGTACTAATCCAACGTAAAACAGGCGATCGATAGTAAGCAATTTGGCAGGTTAAGAGAGGAAAACCCATGGAAACCTGCGACGCATAACTTCCACGACCACTTGTGGAGCGATTATACCTTCTTCACAAATTAGGCCGTGAATGTAACGGTTTGGGGTGACATCGAAAGCGGGATTTCTTATGGTAAGCTTTGGTGGCGCTTCGCTCCAAACTTCTGTGTGGCTTCTTTGCTCGATTTTTTCACATTCGCCGCCAAGGGTTTCCGGATCAAACTTAAGGAGTTCCGAAACCGCATAGAACGGTTTGCGGGCCTCATGGGCTAGTACTGCAATAGCGCTTGTTCCAATCTTGTTTACGACATTGCCCTCGGAGGTTATTGCGTCTGCACCGACAACCACAAAGTCTGCATCACCAATGAAAGTTCGCGTTGCCGAATCAACAATAAATGTGGTTTCAATGCCTAAGTCCACAAGCTCTTTGGCGGTTATTCTTCCCTGAAAGGCAGGGCGCGTCTCGGTGCAGATTACCTTGAAATTTTTGCCCTGGTTTTTTGCCTTAGCCATCATACGTGTTACGGTTGAGGAGTGACAGTGGGTAAAAATAACCATGCCATCCCAGATTCGTTTTGCGCCTATTTCTGCAACGCGTTCCCTTGACGCATCCAACTCAGTCAAAAACTGGTTTGCGGCAGAAGACACCAGACGGCTCAACTCCGCAACTTTTTCTGTATCTGCACCTTGGGCTTTTGTGTTTATGAAGCGAATGGCGTTTCGCATCAATGGCTCAGTTTCTCTGGAAGCAACAAAGATGGTTTGGGCTTCCTTAAGTTCAGATAGAAAGGCGGCTTTGTTTTTTGCTCTGGTTTTTTCTGCTTGTGTTTGGATGGCTTTGACAGCGGCTATGGCGACGTTTCGGGCGCCTTGAACTTGGAGCATTCTTATTCTTTCCGCTGTGTCTTTAACTATTTCTGCCATGATGCTTCAACCTATTTTTAGTCTATTAGTGGAGAAGCATATAAGCAAAACCATGACAAAGACTTAGCGAGAGTTATGTTACCTGACCAAGATGCTGTGAACAGTATATTGCGACCATACGTTCAACCATGGTATGACTCAATCGAAAATCCTGAGAAAGCACAGAGACAGGTGCTTGATGATTTGGTTCAGAAATATCAGACAACTGAATATGGCCAAAGTCACAATGTCTCCCAAGTCAAAAACATTTCTGATTATCGTGCTAATTTTCCCATAATTAATTATTCAGAGCTCACTCCATATCTGATTCAGGTAAAAGAACGCAGTTACAAGGCATTTTTGTCTGAACCGCCAGAAACCTGGGTTATGACACGAGGATCAACAGGACAATCGAAAGTCCTACCTGCAACTCAAACCCACCTAAAACAAATCTATAGTTGTGGCGCAAGAGGACTCATCAACTATGCCGTTAGGAAAAAAAGCTATGAGGTCTTTATGGGTGTAATACTCAACTTAAATTTTCCCTCAAATGTCCACACCATGGAAGTTGACGGCAAACAAGTTACATATGGCTACAGTTCAGGAACCTATGCACGGCTTAACCCGATGTTTGACAGAGTAAGTCTTCTTCCGAGACAAGAAGAAATCGACGTTTTAGGAAGTGGTGTCGGCAGAGCAGACTGGGAGAAACGCTTCGACCTTGCATACCAGATGGCTCAAAACCAAAATGTTACTGCAGCCATGGGTGTAACCCCCGTAATCCTGTCCTTCGCCAGATACATTAAACGCAAATACGGAAAGAAGCCCGCAGATCTATGGAAAACCCAAGCTATATTCTGCACCAGTGTTCCTAAAATCCATTTCAAATATGGACCTATCCTCAAAAAATATTTCGGCGAAGTGCCAATTGTGGAAATGTACACTGCCACAGAAGGAGTCTTCGGTCAACAACTCGACGACTTACCCTACATTACCCCAAACTACGACTCATATTTGTTTGAAGTTGCAACGGGCAGGGGTATCAAGATGTTGCATGAACTAAGAAGGGGCGAATGGGGTAGCTTGATTGTTTCCTCATGTATGTTTCCACGCTACGAAATTGGAGACTTGATTGAAGCTGCAGGAAAAAACCATTACCGAGTATTCGGAAGAAAGAAAACATCAACACTTCTAGAACATCGGCTTTATCGAGCGTTTTTAGGGAGGATAATTTAGGGTGGTTGCGGAGAGCGTCGACGTGCAATCAAAGCAACATAGATAGCGCCAACAATGATGATTATGCCAATGATTAACAGCATAACTGCCCAACTTTGACCAGAACTTGCAGTAAAGTAACCGCTTATCTGAAGCACAGAGAAAAAACCAAGAGTGACAAGAATAAGTCCACCAATTAAGTAGCCAATAAAGCCGCTTTCGCCTTTCTCTTGTTTTTCGCCACGCTGGGAACTTTGGTTTTTCTCTTGTTTTTCTTGCTTCTCATTTTTCTCTGATTTCTCATCCCGCCGCCGGTATGGCTGAGCAGGTGGTGGTGTAGAGTGTACTTGTTCCGTTGTTTTTAACGAAGCCCCGCAACGTGGGCAAAAAGCCATAGTCTCATCCACTTTATTGCCACATTTTGGACAATACGACATGAATTTTCATCCCAAATAATAGTTTATCTGCTTTACGTATTTAAAACATGCAGTATGCCGCTTAAAGAGAAAGATATATGTGGCAAACCCTGCATTTTCGAATGGAGAAACTTGGCTTGAAGATTGACTTTGGTTTAGGTTCGTTAGCAGATAAGCGAAAAGAAAGCCTCCTAAACGCCATTTACATCGGCTCCGTATTCATAATTTTAGCTGTAGTTTACTACATTCATATATCGAATAACCTTTGGAGCGACTTGGTGAACTTTTTTACATCACTTAAGCTTTCCGTGGTTCCTTCAACCGGCATCTCTTTGCCTGCACCCGCAGATCCAGCTGCCCATATAAATCTGTACATCGCAGCTTTCCAATTTGCTTTGGCAGTAGGAATATTAGAAATCATAATCTTATTGCTCAGGGTTGGATTTCACTCGCCTGTTCCACGTAAAGCTGAAACTATAGAAAACATCGTGTTTTGGCTTGGTACAAGCTACCTAATAATTACCTACCTAGTTAACATGACTATACCAAGCGAATGGTTTGTTTTCTGGGCAGGAATAATGCTCATCTTCGGTTTAGCGCTGATTTCTCGCAGTTTTGTTTTATTAGCTAAGCGCTAAGTTCATTTCTTCTTTATCTTTAGTTTCCACCAGAGTCCCATTATCTGCCGGAACATTTTCCACGAATCCTTAAGCAGGTTAACTTTTGTACCCCTGCCGCTTTTCCACTCTACTGCAATCTCTTTTATCTTAAAACCCCGCCTATGGGCTCTGACCAAGATTTCTGTGTCCCAGAACCAATGAGTCGCCTCCACCTTATCTAGCAACTCCAAAAGGGGCTCGCGTTTGAAGGCCTTAAAGCCACATTGGTGATCATAGAGTTTAGAACCAAGCATGTGTCGCACCAGAAAATTGTAAGTTTTAGAACTTAAACTTCTACTAAAGGTGCGTTCAGCTCTGCTTTGGGGAAGCATTCTTGAACCTGTTGAAAAATCGTAGCCTTCAACGGTTATGGCTTCAACCAACGGTTTGAGATAGATAAGATTGGTAGCTAAATCCAAATCCATGTAGACCAAAACTTGCCCGCGGCTATGCTTAAACGCATTGTTTAGGGCAGTTCCTCTTCCCAGCCGCTTTTCACGATGAATGTGTCTAACTCCTGGAGTCTTCTGCGCCAATTCATCTGCTTGCTGAGCCGTGCCATCGATGCTGCCGTCCTCAGCAATAATAATTTCATAGGAATCGGTGAACTCTTTTAGGGCTTGAATGGTTTTTTCTACCGCTGGCTGCAGATAGTCTACTTCGTTGTAAGCAGGAAGAACCACCGAAATCTGGATAGATTGGACGGGGTTGTTTGTTGATGCAGTTACGCGTAAGCCCCCCAGCTTGGGAACCATCTGAGATAATCATTTATGAAGGAAGATGAGACGGGAGCACCTGAAATAACAGGGTAAAAGAGCAGAAACATCGCCGTTGCGCCCGCGAATATGGCTATTGCAGCGACTTTACCCAGTCGAGTACTCCAATATTTGTTGATAAAGTATGTTGTTGCCAGGCAAATCAGAGGCACGCTGAGGTAGTAATGATAGATGTAGGTTGCTCTGCCAATGAAAACGTAAGGCAACCAAGAAAAGGCAAACACCACAACTATGAAGATAGCTGGCAAATCCCATCCGCTTCCACGTATGCTAACCTGTTGTGTCACAGATGACTTGGAGATTCTGCTCCAAAGGTTCGCTACTAACGCTCTACCATGGATTGCTCTTTCAGCGAGCACAAGCATCAATGCAAAACCAACCCACCAGACCACGGGGTTACCGAAAACAGAAATTGTAGAAACAACGTTGTTAGGCAGATATGTTATGTCAAACCATCTTGGAACTGTGCCTGTACCCAACATTAAGGGCCAAGACCACCACGGCGCGGAAGATGAATCAACAACGGCGCCTCCGTGGAAGCTAAGCATGGCAAACTGCAACTTAACAATCGACGGGAACGAGTCGCCAAAGAGCATGTCGGGGATGTAGGTTGCGAAGTAAATTAAAGCTACAAGACCGATGCAGGCTATAAGCAACAGGAATGGATGGTCAAAGAAAGCAACGTATTTGTCGGCTAAACTTCCATTTTGCTTCCGGATCTCCCGTAGACGAATTGCTGCAAGTAACACAAGCAAACCCAACGCTGGAAAAAGCGGAAACCCAAACTTAGTGGAGAACCCTAGCGAGAAGAAAACCACAGCTAACATCAACGGCAAGATTGAAGTTTTTTTCCAGCCAACTCTGAGAACTTTCGTTAGGTAGATTAGGAAGAATAATTGGGAGAGCAACGAGAAAAATATTAGGTATGTGTCTACGGTTCCGATACGTGCCATTGTGAAATGCATGAAGTCAAACGTGATCAGGAACGCTGCTGAGAACCCACCAATCCATGTTCCGAACAGCTTCTTGCCCAACAAGTACATAACCGCAACAATCAAAGTGCCAAATATTACTCCCATTATACGCCAGCCAAACGGTGTCACCCCAACGGCTGCCACTCCAACTGCCTGAATTAGTTTTCCTAAATCTGGATGAGTTCTCTCTTCAGGTATTTGATGGTTGACAAATTCGACTGCTGATCTGGCAAAGTAAACTTCATCAAAATACATTTTTGACATATATGTCGGCGGAATCTGAAGCAAACCCTGCTCATCTACAAGTTTGGTCAAGGTTGTGTCTGTGCCGTTTTCCCCTGTTATACCAACAATAGGAATTTGCTCGTTGGCTGGGTTTGATACACCGATTTCCGAGACAGCGATGAAGGGTGATGGTTCCTGGTCAGAGGGGTTAGGAACAGACCAGTAGAAGTTAGGTCTCGAATCGTAGTTTTGGGCTGAAACGTTGAATTCCAGATACCGTGTGTTAACGTCTAAAGTTATAGATTGCTGGACTTGATAGTCTGTAGCTCGAGGTTGAAGCCCATTTGTTAGTTGTCCGGTGTGGCTCCAGTTTCCTGGTGTACCTAACGAAACCTCGACTGAGGCGTTGCCGCTTTGAACCCAAAAATAAACCGTCTGAACATGCTGAACTGAACCTAAATCAATATAGAAATACTGCGTTGTGGTACTCTGCCAATTTGTCACTGGCGCTTTTACTTCTCCCACATTCCAAACAGCGATGCCAAAAAAGACGATCGATAGCAGAATCATAGTTACGATGTCTTTTTTCGTGATTTTTAAGTCGAAGTTCATTTTGGCTCATCTCTCGATTGGGTTTGGTTTAGTGCGGCAGGGGTAGGTTCGACTTTGAGCCATACGTGTCCTTTTAGCTCGTGCCACATTAGTATTGAAGCATAAGCGAGCATCAATAAATTAATAGCGCTTACAGCCAAAATCACAGGGTCAAAAGGAAAATCAGAAGGATAACCGTTATTGAGCCAATTGAGAACCACAGCTTCATTGAGAAAAAGCGTTGCAGTCAGTGTGGCATAAATTAAACGTGTTTTTTTGATTAAGGGGAACATTAGAGCTAACATGCTTATCGCTGGAAACATATAGCGCTCATGAATCCGTGTGGGCAACATAAAAAAGCAAAACAGCAACATGAATGCTGCAAAAATCGCCAAATAATCCCCCGAAACGTGAAAACGCTTATGCACAACATACAAGGTGAAAGCTGCGAATGCCCCAAACAAAACCCAACCTACAACATATAGACTACCGTCATGCACCCAAGTTAACCCAAGCAAACCCCACAAGTTAAAAGCGTTGACTGAACCATAATTATAGTAGGCATAGCCAGAGGAATAGATATTCGTTAGAAAAGAAATTGAAATGTTCTTCAAAGGGTAAAACAACAACAAAAACCGTGGTTGCGAACGCAAGCACAGAAAACAACAACTTTCTCAACCCATTCTTCTTGTAAATCAACAGAATAATCAATGGGAGCAAAGCTATACCTTGTGGTTTGGTTAGAAGCCCAAGCGCAAACACTACTGCAGAGGGTACTGGTTTGGATTTTAATGCAAGCATAACTGACAAGACAAGAAAGAAGGTGTAGACGGCGTCAAATTGCCCCCAAATCGCCGTGTTATAGATTACCGCGGGGTTAAACGTGTAGAGTGCTGTAGATGCAAGGGCTACATTAAGGGATGACTGTTTTCTAACAAAAAAGAAAATCAGTGTTGCCGTCGCCAAATCGAAAAGGTTCGGAACAACTTTAACCATTGCTGCCATGTTTAGGTTGAGAGCGTTTGCAAGTGATCCGAACGCCCAGAAGATATAAACGTTAAAGGGAGGGTAATCGGCGAAGCCTGCTAGGGAATAGAATGGTCTTATGCCGTGCTGAGAGGCAGTTGTAAACCAAGAGATGAAATCTCCTGTGTCAGTGGGAAACCCCTGCATGGGAAATAGTAGAGCCCTGACTAAGGCGGAAACGGAGAGCACCAAAGCTAAAATAATAATCTCGCGTTTGGCAAACGAGAAGTCAACCACGGTTTCCCCTCAGGAGAAATACTCGATACCATCGAATAAGAAGCTTTTTCCAAAAACAGCCCTCTATTATTGAGAATGTTCTACGGTATTTTTCGTATCTTCCCTGCGTGCAGTTTGGACTTTAATCGCAAGTGAGAGACGATTTTTGCAACTTTTTCTTCACATTCTGCTGACACCAAATTTGGGTCGGTTTTTTTTGGACCTACCAAAGTGTTATTAGTGTGGCAAGCAGGCAAGGACCATGGGGAACAAATTGAATAGGAAAGAAGCGGTAGCTCTATTTACCGAGTTAGTTGCCCAAGGTTATGTTCAACCTAATTTAGTTATAGTTGAACAGAGAAAACCAGACAAGTACCAATTGAAAATTAAAGGCAACTATGACCGATCACAAATTGAGTTATTTCTCAAGAATACAATGTTTTCCATCGAAGAGAATAAAAACTACCTAATTATTTTCAAGCGTTAGTCTGCCAAAAATAAGAAATTAATTCTCGCCCAAGTCATAGAATTGATGACTTGAATCAGAATTCAAATCAACTTAATTTAAAGAATCGGTGCGAGTTGTGGAGCCTTCGGCGGGATTTGGACCCGCGACCATTACCTTACCAAGGTAACGCCCCACCGGGCTAGGCTACGAAGGCATTTTTCTTTTTCTTCTTGAAAGTGATTGCGGTATGCAATAAAGAGCTTACGGTTACACTATCATGTTGCAACAAAGAAGAGCTCCAAAAACAATCCTTCTCCAACCGCCCACCCCACAATCGTAACGTTAACATGCTTCCACACTCACACCCGCACTATCAACATAGCGTCCATGGTGACTGTGTGGGCTAAACTCTCTTCCCACACTCAAACCCTAAGAGGAAAACAGTCCAAACCAAGAAAGCAACCATTTCCAAACCCCACAGTGTAGTGGGCAATTTTATAGCCCCACACCCACACAATACCTGAAAACGAAGTGGCAAATAAATATTAAAGCAACCTAGCCTATTTCACACTGCGCAAACCGTGTGCAGGGGTCTCCAAGCCAGGTCAACGGAGTAGGGCTTAGGACCCTATCGCGTAGGCGTTCGTGGGTTCGAATCCCACCCCCTGCACCACTCATAAACAAAGTAAGCCCCATGATCTTCTCTTGAAACGAAGAATTTTCGGCGGTGGAAGTTTTCTCTATGACGGGTAAGAGAGAATAATCCGTGTCAAAAAGTCTATTGAAACATACAAAGTAATCATCTTCTTCCAAAAGAAGTTAGGCAGCAAATGTTTTATTCGCAGAGCGTTTAATTGACTGAACAGGTAAATAATGCGAATAACTTACACCGAGCATTCAGAGGCGAGAATGGATTTCAGGAAGATTTCGAAGACAGAGGTTGAAGAAGCGATTTCACAGCCCTCCTTTACTGCGCTGTCTCGTTCGGGTAGAATGATCGCAGTCAAAAAGAAAGGAGACAAGTATCTGAAAGTCATTTATGATAAGAGCAACGATAAAATAACCGTCGTGACAGTTTACTGGACTAGGAGACCTTGACGATTATGGTGCGAGTAGAATACAGCGAGAAGAGTGATGCCATGTACATTTGGCTTAGGAGAGCCAAGTATGACATAAGCGAAGAGCTAGCGGAAAATGTGATTATGGACCTTGACAAAAGAGGTCGTATAATAGGCATTGAAGTTCTTGATGCGTCCAAGAACATAGGGAAGGAACTCGTAACCAAAATACTGGAAACGGAAAAATTGGTCACTGCAGTTTAGAATAAGAATCTCAAAGGGGTATCCTCCATTTTTGTTTTGTTGGTAGACAATAGCACTTCTTCCCCTGCCTCTAACACATCTTCTTTTTGTAGCAAAAAAAGACTGGCAACCTATTCGTCTAAAAAAAAGGAAGATGGTTGCGTAGAACACGAGGAATTGACGATGTCGTCAGCGTATTGGCGGTTCAAATCCCCCTGCACCAATATAAGCAAAACGTATGGGGGTCCGCTCGGGTGATAGTTTTGTTAAAGTTTGCGTTTTCTAAAGATTCTCATGGCGTCAAAATCGCTAAGGTATTCAGAGTCTGCATCCTCCGATTTTTAGAAGGTATTTGTTGATGTTCATTTCTTGGCATCTTTCTCCCTTCTCGATTGTCAGGTCATTTCCCCAAGGATTATTTACTGTGCCTTTCAGTCCCATCTTGCGAAGGATTTCAGCCAACGCATCCTCAAGATACTCGGTATCCTTGATGCTTATGACACTCGTTATCTTCACGTTCAGCTCTGCGAAAACTTTATCTGGCATTTGTTTTCTCGCCCAATCCTCAAAACTTTTGCCTGATTTTAAATAATCTGCGTAAAGTTCGTCAGTGTCCTGCCCTGTTAGTTCTATTCCGATGTAGCTATCTCTGCCGACCAGATTGAGGTATTGTCGCCCGAATGTGCTCTTATCTAGTGCTTCTTTTATCATTAATACTCCTCTTCTGTTGCAAATCTTCCGAATTTAATGATGCGTATGTTCGAAGAATTTAGGAAATCGGAAATGAATTGATGTAAATCCATTTCTACCACCAATAGTTTTTTCTTTGCTTATACCTAATTACGTAGATTAAGATTTTACCGAATTATACCCAAATTAAAACTCGCATATTTCTTGTAACAACGAATCCTTTTCTTGTCAGATTCGTTGTTTCGGAGAGTTCCAGCAGTGTGGTGTTCTGATTTTTAGTGTAAAGTTCTTCTGGTCTCAAAATGGCAAATCTGCTAAACTTAACATGCTTTGTCAAGTTGAGTTTGCAAAAATTGATTAAAGTTGACAATTAAGGTTGCTGAATTTTTCAAAAAACTATAAACTGGCTCGAGGCATCTTTCTAAAATGAACAAGAAAGTAGACGCTATTTGGAGAAAGAAAGAAATTATGCAAACTGAAGATTTAGTACGTCTTGCGAAGAAAGTAAGAAGTTCTCTACCTAATTTGGAAGTTTTTCCTCTATCCACAATTTACACCATTATCAAAGAGCAAGAAAAAACGGATATGAATTTACCCGACTTCAAAGAATTAATTTATCATCTGACTGGCTGGGATATATCATTACAGGTTATACGTAGACAACTTGAAATAAACCAGATAGTATGGTGAGAACCTGCGCTTGGAAATTTGGAGTTAGTCGCTTTTCTTATCTCCCAAAATTGTTGTAGTAACGTAAAGGCTTGATTGTACTAAAGAAAAAAGTGGGAAATGCCGGTGATGCCTCCACAAGATCGAGAATCCGAATTCCACTGCATCAACATATCAAAACGTTAAAGTGTTCCAAAAGCTGTTTCTTTGGGTAGAAAAACTTATCTTTAACATACAATACAAACCAGTCAAAACAAAGATAGGTCTTCCTTGAGTAGGATGTAGATAATGTCTGAACATAAACCTGAATGGCCTGAATCCGGCGACTTGGTAATTGCCACAATTGAAAGTGTGATGGATTACGGGGCATACGCTAACCTAGATGAGTATAGCAGACGCGGTTTTCTCCACATCAGCGAGATCTCCAGCGCCCGCATACGAAACGTTCGAGATTTCGTTCGTGAAAACCAGAAAATGGTCCTTAAAGTTCTCCGCGTAGACATTGAAAAAGGACACATTGACTTATCCCTAAGACGAGTAACCAAACGTGAAAGAATCGAGAAAATTAAATCTTGGAAAAAAGACCGTAAAGGCGACGCATTGCTGCATGCAGTTGCAGAAAAAACAGGTTTACCAATACATGAAGTCTATCAGAAAGCCGGAGCAATTCTTGAGGAAAAATTTGGTTTATACGATGGCTTCGAAAAAGTGGTTAAAGAAGGCTCAGAGGTCTTAACTAAAGCTCAATATCCCTGACGACCTCGTTAAAGTTATTGTTCAAGTTGCTGAGGAACGCATAAAAATTAAGACAGTAAAGGTCAGAGGCGTCATCGAGGTTCGATGCATGAAACCCAACGGGGTTCGCTGTATCCAGCAAGCATTCACAGGAGCCAAGAAAGCTCAAGAGGCAAAAGATGCCCAAATAGAATTTTCAGTTATAGCTGCCCCAAAATACAGCGTTGAAGTTTCAGCTGACAATTGGAAACGCGCCGAAGAAGTGCTTGACAAAGTAAGTGAGAACGTAGTGAAGAACATCACTAAAGCCGGCGGAAATGGAAGCTTCAAACGAGAAAAATAGAAGGTAGCAGATACTTGACTAATCCCACTGAAAAAATAGAATGGGGTAAAGTAGAAAAGATCGGCAAAGGCACTAAGGCAAGCTATGATTCTGAAAAGAAGGTTTTGACTTTTTGCTTCGAGAGAGGTCCACAGACTTCCAGCGAAGCTTTGCGGCAGTCACGCGAGGTTTTGATGAGCGAACTAAAAGAATTGGGTTATGTTAACCGAATGAAGTACAATGGAGAGGTAACGGCGGAGAATGTAGAGGAAGCCGATGTAGTTTTGGTTAAGAAAAACCATAAGCTTCTGATTCGTTTAAACAAAAAGCAGACCCAGGAAAAAACCCCTTCTGAATCAGAATCATTCAAATCTAAGGAAGACGGTCAAAGCAACATAAAATTTCTATAAAATTGACCTATTTAACCTTCAGGCAAATGCCGCTGTCTCTAGATGACTTTTGGGAAAACAACTAAATACTTGAGTTAAGCAATGGTTAAGCTATGGCTTTCAAAAAGAAAGGTTCACACAAGAATCTCTACCTAACCATCTCTCTTGTTGTCATAATAGTTGTTGCCTTTGTAGCATTATATTATGCAACCCTGCCTCCTCTAAAGAAGGCGACGGTCGGTGTTCATGTTGGTGACAGCTTTACTTATAGTATTACGGGAATTTCAACGTTGCAAAGTGAGGAGGCAACAGTAAGCCCTGGGTTTGAGCAGTACAACCAGACTGATTATTACAAAGTATCAGTTGCAGGGATCAGCGACACAAATGTTTCTCTTAGTACGGTATGGCGGTTCCTAAACGGGACAGAGGTGAATGGACAGCTAACGATTAATTTGACAGATGGTCGAGAAAGTGTCGAAAACGGATTCTGGGCTATCTACTCAGCTAACCTAAAAGTAGGAGATCCGATACGCCCAACCGATGATAGATTAACCGTTAACGCGACAGATACCAAAACATATGCTGACAGCACTCGCCAAAGAAACTATTGGTTTATCGAAAACGAGTTCTATGACGTCAACGACCCAACACAAGGCACATTACGCTACGACTTCACCGCCGTTTACTTTGATAAAGCAACAGGTATGCTTGTTAACTTAAACAACATGACTGCCTATAACAACCCCTTAAAGACCGAAGCCATCACATGGAAACTTATTAGCTGCACAGTCTGGAACGTCTAACCCTTTTTCCCCATCTCTTTAGTGTTAGTTATAGCCAGATTGAGAAGGGAAAATTTTAAGACTCGATAAACCTCAAAGGCTTAACTCTTTTTTAACGGAAAAAATGAAATAGTTAAGCGCTAAACATTACATAAAGAGGCATAACCGATTGTCGTTTAAAACGAAAATGCAGGAAGCAGAAAAAAGCAAGAATTCTCGCTTAGTATTGGCGTTGGATTTTCCCTTCGAAGCTGCTGTGAACCGAGACAAGATCTTGGGTAAGGCGCAAAGGGTACTCAAAGCTGTTCACCCCTACGTTTGTGCGGTTAAGATTAATCATCATTTGACTCTGCCTCTTGGCACCTTTGATGGGGTACAGGAGCTTGTGGAGCGAATACGTGGCGAGGGCATGCTTGCAATCATGGATGCCAAAGTCAACGACATCGGCAACACTAACCAAGTAATCGCTGAATACTATTTTGCCGCGGGATTTGATGCAATAATTGCTAACCCTTTCGTTGGTTGGGAAGAAGGCTTAAAACCGCTCTTCGATGTTTCAAAAAGGCTCAATCGAGGTGTCATACTTCTCACTTATATGAGTCACAAAGGCGCAAGCGAAGGCTACGGGCAAACAATAATTGACCAAGAAACAAACCAACAAATCCCACAATATGTTTCTTTTGCCCAGAAAGCTTTAAAATGGGGCGCTGATGGCGTGGTGGTAGGAGCCACGGTTCCTCAAAAGATTTCTGAAGTCAAGCAGATACTCGGTGAAAAGGTTGCCATTTATGCGCCAGGTGTAGGAGCGCAGGGCGGTGCCGCGGAAACAGCGATTAAAGCAGGTGCCAGTTACTTGATCGTTGGAAGAGAAATAACTAACTCGGGTGACCCAGCCCTAACCGCCCGTACGCTCTATGATTCAATAAAAGGGATATAGTCGCAGTTTTTATCTGCGTTTGTTTTCCCAAAGCTCTTTTTTAAGCAAGTCGCGAACCGAAGACCTGATAACGCTGCTTCTGCTTGGGTACATGTTGGCTCGGACTAACTCATCTAAACCTTCAAGGTAAGCTTCTGGTAATAGGACTGTTACTAATTTCAATTTGTTTTATCCTCCTCAAACTATATCATGCATATAATATGTGGCAGATATAAGAGTTAGCGTAGCAATCCCTAACTGGTCACAATTGCCGAAGCTGATTTAAAGATCCAAGAAAAGTGCCGTCTAAAAGGTAAAGCTCGGCATCATCAACATCCACCGCCTCCGAACGCAAAACAGGCCCAATCAACTTTTCACTACCGATATCTTTCCGCGGTCTTGTTTCGTTTACGGGTCTACCACCTAGAAAATCATTGAAACTAGGCATTATGTAGAGTTCAGAAGCTTTGAGTTTGACACTGTAATGTTTCCTCAGGGTTTCAGTTACTGAATTCTCTATTTTTACGCCAGCCTTCTTAAGTAAAATCTTGGCTAAACCTTCGCTATCAACCTTAGTCTTCATCCACACTTGCCTTGTCATCTTAAAACCTGCTGGGTCATGAAAAACAACCACAGGGTGAAGATGTCCCATAACCAATGTTTTGCACCCTAAAAGCGCTGGCGAAGGCCATTTGTGGCCGTGAAAAACCCCAACGTCCCCGATTACTTCCCCCGTCGCAGGCAGAAGCTCAATACTCTCTGGCAGCAACGGTTCTAAATTTGCGTCATGATTACCCCGCACGATAGCTATATTGCCAATAATATCTTGAAGTTTTCTAAAAAAATCTGGAATATCTTGCCACTCACCAAACTCATGCGAAACCACCGTGTATTTTACGTCGCCAAGAATAACCAGCCTATCGGGTTTGTACTTGCATATAATTGCAGTTAACTTGTTGAGTATTTTGGATGTTTGACTCGGTACATGGATGCCTTTTTCTTGAAGCTGCATTTCCCAGCCCAAATGCGGATCAGCGATAAGAAGAGTCTTGGTTTTATCTGATTTTGCTATAGCTGCAGGGTTGGGTAAAAGCAGATTTAACATCAGGGTTTAACCAAGCTTACGATTTTTCTATGAATCTCAAGATTAGCTGAAGCTATGAAGCTTAACCTTTGCGTGGGATCCAACTTGACATTTAAGGCTTGATTATCTGGGGTGGATACTATACCGCCTGCCTCTTTAACGATGAGAAACCCTGCGGCGACATCAGTGGTGCGGATTTTTCCCCGCAAATCAATAAAGGCATCGGTTAAACCATCCGCGACAAAGCAGACCTCGAGGGCGTTGGCGCCAAAATGTCTGATATGTTTTGTGTTAACAATTAACGCAGTGACTTTCGATACAACATCTTTGGCTTTATAGGTGTTTAAGTCCAAACCAACGACTGCGTCATCTAAGGTTTCAACTCTGGAGGTTTCGATTTTTTTGCCATTTCGAAAAGCACCCATGCCTTCAAAAGCCGTGTATGCCACATCATGCGCAAGATCAACAACCATGCCTGCATAAACATCAGCGAGCTCTGGTTTCTGGGAAATGGCAATTGAAGAAGCATAGAAGGGTAAGCCATGCACCAGATTCGTTGTTCCATCAATTGGGTCAACTGTGACATAGCAGTCATGAGGTTCTGAACCGTACTTTTTGATGCCTGACTCTTCACTGATTAACGTAAAAGAAACGTCATGTCCTTTTAGTGTTTCAACGATTGCAGTCTCCGCAGCTAAATCCACAGGCTTCATCAAGTCGCCGCCTGCACCTGTACCCAGATTCGACTCTGTTTCCTTTAGGTTTTTGAGGCAGGGTTTAATGGCTGTTTGCACCTTGTTTTTACATTCGTGCAGGATTTGTTGCCAATCATTTTGGTTTCTCATCAGTTTAGCCTCATTTTCTATATTGCACGTCAAGCTGATAAGAATATACCTGACTTTTTCAGGCAATATATTATTTGAAGGATACTAGTAATCTTTTTACAAACTCCTCAAAGGAGAGGTTGTCTATCTCTATTTTCAGTGGGCTCTAGTATTCTTGAATTTCAGTGTATTAATCATAACACTCCATGCAATACTGCAAATTAAGCAATCGCGAAACACCGATTTAGGTTCTGAAAATTATTTTAGTCTTATTATGCAAAACTTTATAACAGCGCCGAACGTTTTGGTTTCTAAAAAGGTAGAAGTAAGATGAAATTCGGCACATACATGTTTGAAGCAAAGAAAGTTCCAGGCTTCGACTATGACCTTTTCCGAGTAAAACCTGAAGTAGGCAGACGAATGCCGCCAAAAGCTGACATGCACAGCAACATCGCAATTTTCGGAGACAACGTAACCGCCCGCATTCACCCAGACTGGATCAGCCAATCCGACCTGGGACCCGCATGGAGAACCAACGACAACTACAACGTACGCTGGGAAGTCCTCTGCGCAACACAACCAGAACACCGAGCAGAACAACTCGACTACATGGAAGACGTCGCACGCAAAAGCCAAGGCATCTGGCTAAACAGCATCCACTTCGCAGAACACGGCCACTGCACATGCCCACGATGCAAAGAACTACACGCAAAAAGCGGACTTATCATGGTATGAATGGAGACGCAAAGAAGTCACAGACTACATGGCACAAGTAAGCGACGCGTATATCAACAAAGCAAAGAAACCATTCTACATCGGTGTCCTACCAGACCCTGTTACAAACTATGAACGCTTCGGCGTCAACTTCGACGACATGCTACCACTCACAACCGAAATGTTCGTTGTAATGTTCAGCAAGAACTACGCTACACCATGGTACTGGGAAATGCTTACACGCAACTTCAAGAAACTCTTCAAAGACGTCAAACTAAACATTGCACTCTACGTCATCGGGCCCGGCGACGATCCAAAAGAAACACCAACCGCAAGTGAACTCTTAACAGTCTCAGTCCGCATGGCACGCGCAGGCGTAGACGGCCTCCTATACCTCACAGACAAAGCAGCACAAATGCAAGAATTCCAGAAAGACAGCAATTGCAGAAAAAGACACACGCGAACGCCTGAAGAGTTACGGCGGAAAAGCAGGTCAAGAAGTTCTCGACCTAGTCACAAGCTGGGAAAAACTCTTCTAAAAAAGCTAAACTGTTGCAGGCAGAAAAAACCTGAAGAGTGGTGAAGACCACCAGGCTGCCCTTTTTATTTAATTTATTTTATTGAATATAACCCAAGTTTTTGTTCTGTGTTTCGTTTATTTCTTTCATCGACTCGTAGTGGGCTTCGATTAGGATTTTGAGGGCATCAATATTCTTCTTTATGTCTTCTACTTCGCCGCTCTTCTGTAAAACCCCAGATTTTACAAGTTGCTCATTTATTTTGCAAACTGAAACTTCAATCACTTTAACTTTGAACGCGAAGATCTGCAACGTATAGAGCAGGCTTAATTGAGAATTCAGCCGTTCTAATCGGTCTAATTCAAGTGTTTTTCCAATGAACGCTCTTAATTTTTGTTCTTGAGACGCCAGTGGTGAAACAAGAAGACCCTCATAAATAGCTGTTTGTTTTGCAGTGGCTTCTTTGGTTTCGTCCGCGTCTTTCTGTATACGCTTTGCTGTTTTATCTAGCATTTCTAAGATTTCATCCAACCAATTTCTCCCCCAAATCACAGTTAACTATGCTTTTCATGAAACTGTATGATCCATTATATATAATTTAATTCATCTACCTGTTTTTTTGATAGTTAAGCTTTTAGGCGCTTTACTGCATAATAATGTAGCAAGGAATTAACTGAGGAATATTATGCCATCGTTAGCAAAAAAGAATGCAGCAAAAAAGAAAAAACACGAAGAAAAAACCGGAAAGAAGTAGCTCTTTATTTTTTTAACGCTACTTAAACCGAAAAAACCTAACATATCTTTTCTCTTTATCACAGTACCATCTTTGATACTGCAACAACCGTGCAAATTGACACTACAGCTATCAATAACAACAGATATACTTGGTATATGCGATATTTAGCGTTAGCAAATCATATTGGCTATCACCCGCTGAAGCATCCTTTGTTATAACCCAGTAGATCCAACAGATTCACCATATCCATTAACTGTGCTTCCACCAACTGAAGTGTATTTCACATAAGGTATTGGCAAAAATTTTTGAATAGCAATTGCCAGTGTTAAATTAGTAATTATGATCCAGAAGCGCTTACAAAAATTTCAAATAAAAATCCCTACTTCATTTTCTTAGTTATTCAATCCATTTGTTTTAAGTTTATTTCACAAATTTTGTCCTTGAAAAAAAGCTGCTGAAACATCCTTCCACGTCAGCGAATCAGTTACTCCAGCGCCAACAGCCACTCCAATATCAAATATAGCAACTACAACAGACTTGATGACCTACACAGCAATCGCGGCAATCGCAATCATTCTAGCAGTTGCCGTGGCGACAGTGTTACTCCTCAGGAAACACCCATAAGGCTAAAATCAAAACAATCCCATTCTTCTTTTTAGCTCTTTTAGAACAACAATTCGTCTTGTTTTTCAAATCAATTCTAATTATCGATTGAATTTTAAGAATAATCGGAAGCAGGTGTGGAGAGTTGAATGAAAGGCTCTTGGTTTAGCAGACTATCTGCGACTTTGTTGCTGACTGTATCTAAACGGTGCTATGTCGAAATGTTCTGTGCTAATTAACCCCAGTGAGTAGGCCATTGTGAACTTTGAAAGAGCTCTGTTCGGAAAATCATGAAGTTATCAATTTGTGGAGGGCACTCAAGTAGATCTTGGACTTTTTTGATGGCTTGCTTGAATACGTCTTTTTCTGATCTGTTTAATGCCTCTATGTCTACCCATAGAGTTAAGATTGTTGCAGAGTTCAAATCTTGAGAAAGCATCGCCATGGAGCCTCGAAATCCCTCAGTTTGATGGACTAAAGTATTTAACAAATGGTCTAGCTCTAAGAAAGCTTCTTTCCGTTTATCTTTTTTAAAAGTCCATTTACTCATTCTTGCTAAAACCAAAAGAAAATCACCTGGATTTAAACTAAGCGATTTCTCCCTTAATAACCTAACCGTATCAGTTAAACTGGTTAATTATCAGCAGAGTATTTCTGTAAACTGTTCTTTGTTGACTCAGCAGATCCCAGAACTATCCGACAAGTAAGCCTATTTCTCTTCAACGGTGTTATCTAAAATACCTATACCTTCAATTTCTATCTTAACTTTGTCGTTGCTGTTTAGCCATTTTTGCGGTCGCATAGCCATTCCTACACCAGATGGGGTACCTGTTGCGATTATGTCGCATGGTTTTAACGTCATGATTCGGCTTAAATGGTAGATTATTTCGCTAACGCTAAAAATCATATCCCGCGTGTTACCGTCTTGGCGCAATTCTCCATTTACCCATGTCTTGATTGCAAGGTTGTTAATGTTGGGCACTTGCTTTCTTGTGGTTATGCAAGGACCGATAGGTGCAAAAGTATCGAAGCTTTTACCAGGGGTCCATTGGCTCCCTTTAAACTGGAAATCCCGAGCTGAAACATCGTTTAGTATAGTGTAGCCAAAAACATAGTTAGGCGCCTCCGAAATGGCGATATCTTTAGCTTGCTTGCCTATGACTATTGCAAGTTCAGCTTCATAGTCGAGTTGTTCCACAAAAGGGCGTTTGATTATTTTGTCATTGGGTCCAATTACAGTTGTATTTGGTTTCATGAAAACAACTGGCTGCTCAGGTCTTTTTTCTTTTGTTTCATTCACATGACTAGCATAGTTTAGACCTAAACAGAGTATTTTGGGTGGAGAAATTATTGGCGTCAGAAGTTTTGTCTTACTTGTAGGTATAGAAAATGCATCGAGTTCACTGCTTGTCGTTTCCGCAAGTATTCTGTCTGCATTTTTCTCAGCTGTTGGACTTTTGATAAAATCTTCAATTGTGTTAGGCAAATCGATTTCATAGTTTTTGGCTAAATCAGTAAGACACATAAGCTTCTCAGACTGTATGATGCCATAGTTTTCTTTGCCTTTGTATTGATACTTAACTATTTTCATCTTTTCACCTATCACCGACGCGTCTATGTAGCATTAATTACTCGATTAATCTAGGGATGCTTTGTATTTGCCCTTTTCTATTAAAAGCCAGGGCGTGCAAGGGTGCGTTAAAAGATCAACTTGTTGCCTGTTCTTCTTTGCTGTAAAAACTCGTGGAAAATAAAATCTCGTCTGACAGAATAGTTCTGTCAGTCTTGAGTAGATGAAAATGTCGTAACTTACTTATTGAGAGTTCATAAACAATATATGGAAAAAAAGGTCTAAACATTCAGGAAGCAGTTATTGATGAGTAACAATGAAGCAGACAAGATTTCGGAATACCTAAATTGCCAGAGTATCCTAGAGAACCAGACTAGTTTACTATACGGAGCTTTATGTGATAAAGTTGATATTCCTCTAGTAAAAACACTCTTAAAAGAAATTGAGTTAGATAGCCAAAAACATTCCATTATGCTTAGTGGAGTAAGTAACAGCTTCAGGTAACCGAAGTGTAAACTAAAAGAATGCCAAAAAAACAACCCGACGCTGAAAACTATAACTAATTTCATTAAAGACCTCGCAAAGATAGAGAAAGTCTCCTCAGAGAATTTGCCGAAAATAAGTGAAATTCTAATTACCTTGGAAAGTCAGATGGGCGAAGAATACTACATGCTGATACAAATGCAGACGCTTGAAAGGATGACAGCTTTTATAAATGAGAAATATTCTGTTGATTTAACTAAAATAAAAAAGATATTCTTAAAAATTATTACAGATGAAGAACGTCACATTGAGATACTTCAAACAATTAATCAATTAACTGCTGAAAAGAAACAGGAAAGCAATGTGCCATTTGTAAAGTTCCAGAACCCTGATGCTTGGTTTCAAGCCACACCCATTTCATACTACGCTCCCTCTCCTTAATTCTTCCAAGCAAATCTGCAATTCCAATGCGTTAATAAATTAACCCTGAAGTTGCCCCGCCGACTCATTGATGGCCAGGGAGACAACTGATTTTAACAGATAGTTTCAAGAATTAAGCGGACTGGGGGATTTGAAACCAGGACAGAGAAAAGGATTCACTCGCATAACTCTTTCTTTAACTTTGGAATAATTAACGAGATATAAGAATATGAAAATACACGCTACCTCTGCGGTTATTATCGCACAGTTTTCGTGGCTTGCGGTTGGGGGGTTGTTTGTGAGTGAAAGCAATAACGACCTCGGAAAGCTTTTTTTTAACGGATAAGTTTTAGTGTAAGCACCGCGCTACACAAGCATGCAGAGGAATTTGCAAAGTAGTAAAAGGAAGTGAAAAATAGAAATGTCATATGGCAATAAAGAGATGCACAAGGCAACCTGCGCAGACTGCGGAAAAGAATGCGACGTTCCATTCAAACCAGACGGAAGCAGGCCAGTATACTGCCGAGAATGCTACTCAAAACGAAGACCACCACGCAGATATTAAGCTCTTAAGCTTATAACATCTTTACTCAATTAACAAATCCTTTTTCTTTTTGATTTTGGCTCTACTTATGGAAATAACATTTTAATTACTGGTTTTTGTTTAACCCTTATTCCCATTTCACAAATTATCTTTTTCTTAGTAATTGGGTCCTTGCCGCAAGAAGAATAACAAAAGTTTTTTTGAAAGAATCTATAAGCTTATAGGGCTAAATACTCTGTGAAGTGGTAGACTCCGGCGAAAACATGCTTTTCAGAAAAAGAAAATAAATCCCAAAATGTCCTGGAGTTATTCTTGTGAACAGGGGGGATTTGAACCCCTCGCAAAGTGGAGATATCACCAGATTACCTCTTTTTTCTTTTGAAAGAAAGTTCTCCCAGGATTTTTTTAGCTTTTAGTTCAAGATTGCTTAAACAGATAATTTGATGATTAAAAAAACGGAAAAGTTCAAAAAGTTAATGATAAAACACGGGTCTGTTTTGTATCGTGAATTAGATTCGTAAGTAACTGTATTAATTCCACATTTTCGAAAACCATTATTACCTCAGATTTCAATCGGTTGAAGGTAAACTAAAATGTCGATATATAACCGCCGCTGACGGGCCACTGTGGAATAGCAGGATATATCAGCATTTCAAACCTTGATATTCCGGGTAAATCTGCAATCTGTTTCTGGGTAAGAAGTAATTGATTGAGGTCTCTTAATAGTACATGAATAATCAAATCGTATGGACCGTTTAATTTTATTGTAAGGTAATTATTTTTTATTGCTAGAACTTCTTTTATCGCGTCACTTTGGTCAACTTGGGACGAAAAAGATAAGGCAAAACTGACATTTGCACAATAGCCAAGTTTCAGAACATTGATTTGAATTGCAGATTTAATTACGCCACAATCGATCAATTTCTTGTATCTTCTTGATACTGTGTTGACTGAAACTCCTATCTGTTCTGAAAGTTTGCCAAATGGCTGAATACTATTCAGAATTAAAGCATCAATCAGTCGATGGTCAATGTCGTCTAAATCATACTCTTCAATGACATGTTTTTCAAATGGTTTAATGTCTCTTTTTTTATTACCTTGTTGTCCTATCTCCACATTCGCAATTAGATTCTTGATGCCAGTCCAAACGTCAATCCTGACATCGGTAACAAAAGTGTTCCTTTTTATGCTTTCTTTCAACTTGCCTAGGTCATCTGGGTGATTCAGACCAACAATAAGACCAATGCGATTTTTTGGATCTTGGTATATTAGCCCTATTTTGAAAGGCAGTTTTTGAAAATATTCAAAGACTTGTTTGATTTCCTCTTTATGTACAGCCACTATAATACTACATGTCATCTTGCTACCTAAAACTCTGTGATTTACTAGAATTGTTGAACCGGTGATGATTCCTGCATTTGCTAGTTTCCCAAAGCGATCCCATATTGTTGTAACGGATAAATTACAGTCCTGTGCGATTTCACGAAAACTTTTTCTTGCATCTGCCAGTAGATTTTCTATTATTCTAGCGTCAATCTCGTCAATTTCTTTATCTATTATTATCCATCCGAGTTGATGATTCGTGTAGTTTGGGGTTCAGCTTTTAATATCATCGGGGGTAACCTAAATTAATTTTTCCAAATTAATACCGTTTTGAAGACTTTATTTCTTCGTAATTAAATCAGATTGAAGATTTTGGATTACCTTGCACTGTGACTTGTAATGTTTTTATGAATACAAAAATTATGGTGATATTTTCGGAATTAATGCCAAAATACTGAAATTTATGTCAATATTTTTGATATTTTGCCAAAACATAAATACTCAAAAATCAGAGAAGCAAAACTACAGAATTAAGGAGAAAAACAAAATTGAAAAACACTAAAATAACTTTAGCAACAATGACTGCATTTTTAATCATCTGTGTTGTAGCTTCTATATTTTCAGTACCATTACCATTGGCAAGCGGCCAGCAAAGTATTCCAGCTGGCACGCACATACCAACCTACGCAAAAATCAACGTAGCACCCAACCCAATCGGCGTCGGACAGGCAGTCAGCGTCAACTTTTACCTTGCGACACCACTCATAGACAGCAGCCGCCCAGTAAACATGACAGTCAAAATCACTGATCCAACGGGTCAAGTAAAAACAATGGGTCCATATACAGGCGATACAACTGGAGGAACCTTCCTCAGCTTCGTCCCCGACAAAATCGGCAACTGGGCATTCCAAATGTTCTACGGCGGACAAGTCACCGCAGGCAGTTCAGGATTCGGAGGAGGACCACCAACTAATGGAGGACTCATAGAAGACCCCAGCATAAGCACAGTATATACACTTGTCGTTCAACAAGAACCCATAATCCAAACAACATACCCATTAACTCCCCTACCAACAAGTTACTGGGAAACACCAGTATCAGCTCAAAACGTCCAAAACTGGTACAAGATAATGGGACCCTGGCTTGGACTCGGCACCATAACCTTTGCCTCAACAGGAGCATACAACGTCAGCAGCTTATGCAACCCCTACACCCCATCAGTAACATCCGGACACATCCTCTGGACTAAAACCTGGGGCGCAGGTGGCGTCGTAGGCGGCAGCGCAGGCGGAACCGAAGACACAGGCAGCTACTGGTCAACAAGACAATACTGGCCACAATATGCACCAGTAATCATGAATGGGAAAATGTACTCGACATACTACCCAGAAACCACAGGCTACTCAAACGGCATAGTCTGCACAGATCTCTACACAGGCGAAACCCTATGGACAATCAACACAACCTCGATCCTAAGATGCGGAATGACCACCCAGTGGAAGACCATAAACATGTATGGCGTAATCGGCCCATACATCTGGACTACAGGTAACCTTCCTACATCAGAAACCGGTGGAAACCTGATCCAAAGTACAGGAGGGCGCACAGCGTACAACCTATACTCTGCTGAGACTGGCCAGTATGTGCTAAGCATAGTTAACGGCTCGTCATTAACGCTGAAGGAAGATTCTCAGGGAGACCTGATTGGCTACTATCTCAACAGTACTGTTGGCACAATGAGAACATACGGTCCTGCCCCGACATTTGGTTCTTCACCTGTTACAGGCGTAGTGAACATCACTGCAGGCCACCCAGTCCTGTGCTGCTTCAACTTCTCGCAGGCGTTAGGTAATTCATGGGGATGGTCTCCATCAAAGAACACCGCAATTGACTTCGGTACAGGTGTCATGTGGGCAAAACCAGTACCCACTCAAATCGACGGCAAAACGATCAGCCCAGCACTCGCTATGGATGCAATCAACCCACTCGGCGGCGACGCAGTAGTTCTTACAGGCGGATACACCATCATGCAAGGCGGCGGAGACGAAACATCCGGTTGGCTAGTAGTAGCTAGCATGGATGACACAACAGGCGACATCTTGATGTGCAAGAACTTCACATACGCAGATGGCTACCAATCCCTGCTACCCTACACTAGAACAACCAGCTGCAACATCGACGGCAACAGAGTGATAGCCAACGTGGTTAACAACAAAATTGACGCCTTCGATATCCGCACAGGACAGAAAGCATGGTCATCAACCCTCGATACTCCCTCCGGCACCACAAACACCTTCGACACATTTGGCTTTAAAGCCGCACCAGTTAACGGCACACTTATTCTCTTCGGTTTAGGAGGAGACATCTGGGCATACAACGGAAAAACTGGCCAAGAAAAGTGGTACACCAACACCACCAGCTTAATCGGCGACTCAGGCATAGAAACACCATACGGCACCTGGCCACTCTGGGTCTTCAGCTCGCAAGCCTACACACCAGAAGTCGCATACATAGCAATCGGACACGAATACAACCCGCCACTCTTCCACGGAGGACAACTATTAGCTATAAACATGACCGACGGCTCACTGGCTTGGGGCGAACTGGGCGCCTACATCCGCTCAGTAGCAATCGCAAACGGCGTCTTACTATCACTAAATGCCTACGACAACCAAATTTACGCTTTCGGCAAGGGACCCACAAAGATAACAGTTAATGCTCCTGACCTTGGAGTAACCACTGGCACACCGATACGCATCACAGGCAGCATAACCGATGTTTCAGCAGGCGTTGCACAATCTGAAGTTGCCAAGAACTTCCCCAACGGCGTACCATGCATCTCAGATGCAAGCCAGAGCAAATTTATGGAGCATGTCTATCAGGACCAGCCGATGCCAACCGACGTAACAGGCGTTCCGATCACACTGAGCGTTCTTGACCAAAACGGCAACTACCGAGCAATCGGCACCACAGTAAGTACTCCTAGTGGAACATTCGGTTACACATGGACACCAGACATCTCAGGCGACTATACACTCTTCGCCAGTTTCGATGGCTCTAACTCATACTGGCCAACATCAGCCTCAACCTCATTCTACGCAGCAACACCAGCAGCAACAGCAACACCGCAACCAACACAGGCTCAATCTATGGCTGATCAATACTTCCTACCGGCAACTGCTGGTCTGTTTGTCTTAATCATTATAGTGCTAGTTATGCTAGCTGTAGTAATGATGAGAAAACGGCCATAAGGTGCAAATCAATGGGAAAAACTTTCCCTCCCTTTTTTAGTTTTTTAATAGCATTGGAGATAAGTTGGGGCTGAGTAGGCTCTGGCAAAATTCACTGAAATAGCCATCAGTTTAAGAGCTTTTGCATTTGCTCTTTTCTCCTATTTTGGTTCCGGAGCCTCAGCAAACCCTCAACTCTTGGACGCTTTGCCCAACTGTAAGGCTTCTCGCGGATTAGTGCCCAATCAATGTGTACTGTATCATTTTGGCTCAAAATTTTTTCCAGAATTTTTTGGGTGCATCCCTGCGACTGGCCTTGGCTTTTGTCCAGAATAACATTTCTGTTCAAACGGAATTTGGGCTGATTTTTGGAATTATTTTGTCTTCTGCCTATAGTTACGCGTTCGTTTCCGGAAGCGGACAGGGAGGGATTTGATCCTACGCTCTAAAAGGGCTTTCACCCAAAATTCCTCTTTTCTTTTTATGACGATTGGTTCTGAATTCTGTTCATTCCTCTGTTTCTTCTTCAAGTGCTTTTCGCTTTTCCAATTCCTTGCCTAATTCGTCAAGTCGAGCCTTCATTTCCCAATAAATGTCTCTTGCCACCCCAATGCTAACTTGCATGGGTTTATTCAAATCCCTGTTTTCAATAGACAAGTCAAAGGTAACCTGATGATTAAAATTCAACTTAAGCCGTCCCTCGTTTTCCTCAAGCGACATAAGCGAAACTCCTCAGCTACTAACTTTGCTTTCCGCTCCTTTAAAGATTGCTTTACGATGCAAACGATCCGGGTACATACCGCCTATAACTTTACTTATAAAAGTGGACTGGGGGGGATTTGAACCCCCGACCTCTTGAGTGCAAGTCAAGCGTTCATGCCAGCTGAACTACCAGCCCTTGTGCACTTTCCCGAATCAGATACGTTTCCTTGATATTTAGGTTTTGCCAGCTAAAGACGATTGCTTAAAACGTTATATCCCTAAAACAATAAACAATGTTTAGGAAGGGTTAATGTTGGAACTAAAAACTGTAAAGATTGATCCGCCCAAAGACTGCAACACAATAGTCGGCATGGCGCATTTTTTAAAAACCGCCGAAGACCTCTACGAAGCTCTAGTAAATTCTGTTCCAAACATCCAATTCGGATTAGGCTTCTGTGAAAGCTCAGGACCCTGCCTTGTCCGCCACGAAGGAAACGATCCTGAATTGCGGCAGTTGGCAGCGGCGAAAGCCTTTGAGGTTGGCTGCGGCCACAGTTTTCTGGTTTTCATAAAGAATGCTTATCCGCTCAACGTTTTGGATAAAATCAAGAAGGTACCAGAGGTATGCACCGTATACGCTGCCACCGCTAATCCCCTTGAGATAATAGTTGCAGAGACTGAGCAAGGCAGAGGCATCATCGGAGTTGTGGATGGGTTAAGAATCAAGGGTATAGAAACCGACAAAGACATTGCTGAGCGTCGGGTGTTCCTAAGGAAGATAGGTTACAAATTGGGCTAAAAGTGTTATTTTTCCCAGGTCAACACGGTTTGGAACAAGGAATCGTCGATGTTGCCGCCTGTCAAAACCAACGCCACAGTCTTGCCCACAAACAAATCCTTGTTCTCCAGAAGCAACGCAACGGCGGCAGCGCCAGATCCCTCCATAACCTGTTTGTCGTTTTCCCAAAGCAAATAAACCGCGTGCCTTATCGATTCTTCCCTAACCAAGAACATTTCATCGACGAATTTTTGGATAATCGCAAATGTTATGGAGCCCTTCTCGACGCCGCCTGAAAGCCCCTCTGCAATGGTTTTGGGTTCATGCCTGTGGGGTTTAACGATTTCACCCTTCTTTAAGGATTCAAACATTATTGGAACAGCTGCAGATTGCACGCCTAAAACCTGCACGGTTGGCTTAAGGCTCTTTATGGCTATGCTGATTCCCGAGATCAATCCTCCCCCACCGACTGGAACAACAACCACATCAACGTTTGGCAACTGCTCGATGAGTTCTAAACCGATAGTTCCGTGTCCCGCAACGATTAATTCGTCGTTGTAGGGTGAAATGTAGAGTTGCCCTTCAGTTTGGGCTATTTCTTTGGCTTTACGTTCCGATTCAGGGTAAGTGTCGCCATACAACAACAACTCTGCTCCATACTGCCTTATGCCCTCCACCTTTATCTTCGGCGTGTTGGTTGGCACAACAATTTTCGCTTTAAAACCCAACTCTTTTGCTCCAAAAGCCACCGCTTGCCCATGATTGCCAGCAGAAGCCGTCACCACACCTCTTGCTTTATCTTCCGATGTCAAGTTTAGTAATTTGTTTATAACGCCTCGGACCTTAAAGGAGTGTGTAACCTGCAGATTTTCAAGTTTCAAGTACACTTCTGCCTTGCAGAACTCGCTTAGAGACCTTGACTGGATTAAAGGTGTGTGTTTAGCGTAGGGCGCAATGGTTTTTTGGGCATTTTGTATATCTTGAATTGTAACCATTAGATTTCGCCTAAGAAGAGACTGTTTGCTTATCTATATGCTAATTACCATAAACTATTTTAGTTTACTTCGGAATCAAACTTTAACGTACTTAGCGATGTGTTTTTATGGCTTTAGAAAGAAACATGGCGCAGCTTGAAGCTTACAAGCAACAACAGACAAGTGAACAACAAAAACTTAAAGAAAAAATGGGCAAGATAAAATACAAAATCGCAATAATAAGCGGCAAAGGCGGCGTAGGAAAAAGCACCGTCACCGTGAACCTTGCAACCTCCTTCGCTATGCAGGGCAAACGGGTCGGAGTTTTAGACGCAGACATCCATGGACCAAGCGTCCCCAGATTACTTGGCTTAGAGGGGCAGCAGGCTAAACCCAGCCCTACTGGTCTTTTCCCAGTTGATGGACCTTTAGGCATGAAAGTTATGTCTATTGACTTTTTCTTGCCTGAGCAGGCGCCCACTATTTGGCGTGGACCCCTAAAGATGAGGGCTATCCGCCAGTTCCTTTCAGATGTAGATTGGGGCGAGCTCGATTTTCTTTTCATCGACCTGCCGCCTGGAACAGGAGATGAACCCTTAAGCATAGCTCAGCTTTTGCCCGACATCGATGGCGTAGTAATCGTGACAATGCCCTCTGAGTTGTCGAGTTCAATTGTTAAGAAAGCAATAACATTCGCTCAAAGACTGCACATGCCAATCATCGGCGTCGTGGAAAACATGAGTGGATTCATCTGTCCACATTGCGGGAAAAAAACAGAGATTTTCAGTTCAGGCGGCGGCAAAAAGATGGCTCAAGAAATGGACGTAACTTTTCTTGGCAGCATCCCCATTGACCCTGAAGTTGGTGTGGATTCTGATAAAGGAACGCCATTTGTATATTCCCATAAGGATTCAGCGGCATCAAAGGCTTTTACTGAAATTGTGAAAAACGTCGATGCATACTTGGAAAAGAAACAAAAGTAAAAAGATGGAGAGATTAAAAACTCCCAGTTTCAATTTTATTTTCCGTAGTTAATTACTCTTTTGTGAGAGTAATTTCTATGGTTGAAACCATCCTGGACCTATTTTCGCCTTCTCGTGGTGGCATTTCTGCAGTGCCGATTGCGATCTTTGTCACTTTGAGGTCTTTTATGAAGCGGCTTCTTGTGATTTCGGCGACGTCAACTGCGGTGGTGATTGCTTGTCCTCGGGCTTTTAGGGTAATTTCTTTGTTTACGCCTGAAGAGAACGCAGTTATGATGGCGAGCACATAGCTCATTGGAGGTTTATTTCCGACGAAAATTACGTCACTAGCTTTTTCTGTCATTTCATATCACTCCTTTTTTTAGTTGATTTCGCGATGTAGCTCAATAATAACTTGAACTTCCTAATAAACCACATTCAGCAATCAGATATACCAGCTAGGCATCAACTGGAAAAATGGCCAAAATCTTACATGTATTTGCAGAACATTGGTTTACTTATCCATAATTTTTAGGTTTTCTATTGGGAAGAAACGCTATGGTTTTATACCTCATCCCTGAAGGGAACAGTGAACGCCTGGGGAATTATTTCATGTCTGTGTCGCCTGGTCTAAGGGAAGTCTTAGCGAGAAGAATCGCTGGGGAAATAATTCTTTCAAGCAAACCAGGCTCAACCATGAAGAAGTGGCGCGAACTCTTCGCTGTTTCCCAAATCAACCTCTCCGAAGCCATGGGGCTCTCATCTTCAGTCATAAGTGACTATGAGAGCGGCAGAAGAAAAAGCCCTGGTGCCAAATTCATCCGCAGATTTGTGCTCTCGCTTCTACACATTGACGAGAGTAAAGGCAGCCGATTTATCCGGGAATTCGCTAAACTAACAAGTTCACCCAGCATGGCAGTTGTTGACCTGCGCGAGTTTCCCATACCCGTCAGGGTGGAGTACCTGTGCAAAGCTATCGGCGGCGAAGTTGTAGCTTGCAAAGAAAAATACGTAAAAGAAGTCAACGGCTACACCGTCGTTGACAGCAGAAAAGCAGTTGAAGCATACTCAGGCTCCGAGTACACGCAGCTTTTTGGCGCCTCAACCGAGCGTGCCCTAATATTTACCAACATTGAAGCGGGATGTTTGCCCATGATGATTGTGCGTGTCAGCAGCCTTAAACCACGCATAGTTGTTTTCCACAAAACAATGCCTGATGAGGAAACAATTAGAATAGCTGAGTACGAGCAGATCCCATTGATTTACTCCACCGCGCCTACTCTTGAGCAACTGGTCAAGTCGTTGCGCAAACTCTACCGCATCGCATTACGTATAAAACTTGGCAGACGAAAGGTACGTCCACCACCAAAAATAAGCGCATAGAGGAGCGTCGTAACATTTCACTATAGAGGATTTTGTTACCCCTGCATTTTGAATCTTAGAATCGCCGCTATGCCGCCGAAAGCGTTCTTGAGCATCTGGCCCTCTTCGGTTTCGCTTGAGATGATTTCGACCTCAGTGTTTGAGAGCTCTGCGAGTTCTGCCAAGTCGTCGACGACATCTTTCTTGTCCACTATAGTCATGGATGGAGCTTTGCAGGCTGCACAAGGCTTCCCAATCAAGCCCTTCTCGAAATCAGCCATCTGTTTGCCTTTAACAGTGTGCTGCTCCTCGAAGCCACATGCACCGCATTTAACTGTGACGCGGACTAAATCCAGCTCTTCCGACATCAAAACCGTTCGCACTGCACCTGACTGAAGCAGTCGCCGAACTTCACCTTCACCATAGGTTATCAAGCCTGTGTCGTGACCGACTTCGTAGAGGAATTTCTGCATGATTTCCTTTTCTTCGATGTAGCGGACTTTACGCATGATTTCAGGCGCTTTATCCACCACTTCCTTAACTCCTTGCTCCTCCACGTAAGCTGTGTCGATTACGTCGAGAATTTTGTTCTTCAGTTGATAATTCAGATAGTCGCCTTTTTCAAAATCGTATTTTGTAGGTCCTGGTCCACCAAGAATAATGCCTTTTAACGTGTCGATTGGCAAAAATATGTCGTTAGCATGTGACGCCAACACGGGTAAAATACTCGTTAAGCTGCATATCCCTTAAGCGTTCATATCGCCTAGCTGATTGCCCACCAGCCTTAGTTTTTCCTGCAACACCAGAATGCATCTGTCGCACAATCTGCATACGTTTCCCCTGCAACGTGGCAATCGTAGCGTTGTTGGCGTCCACCAGCAAGATACCGTAGGTTTCTTTCTCCCGCAGCATCTCCTGCAAATGCTCAGTGTGGAAGCGTGAATCGCATCGGTAGAGGAAGATTTTGATGGGTTCAGGCGGAACGATGACGTAGGCTTCCATACGTTCGGTTCCGGGCGCGGCGCCTTCGGCCAGTAAGGCTCCTGTAAAAACTACTATACCCTTTTGACCTGGGTCTTTGAAGAGTTTGAGTTTCTGCTGTGCTTTAGTGATGGCGTCTAACACGTTTTTGCGTGTGACGTTGGATTTGATGTTGCTGGCTGTGCCGTATTCGTTGCGCAAGTAGGTTGAGGGCGTCGCTAATTTGTTTACCTGGAGGTACGTAGACTGTGATGAGTTCGGTATGGCTGCCCTCTTTGTTGGCTAGGGCGTTTAGTGTTTTTCTTAGCCTGAATAGTTCAAGGGAGCTTTTTTGTGC
The DNA here is from genome assembly GCA_963777155.1 of Candidatus Bathyarchaeota archaeon. Taxonomy (GTDB): domain Archaea; phylum Thermoproteota; class Bathyarchaeia; order Bathyarchaeales; family Bathycorpusculaceae; genus Bathycorpusculum. The sequence continues at coordinate 26,546 of CAVZPM010000038.1, read as the reverse complement.
GGTACTCAAATAACTTCACAGATTTCTTTAACTTGATAACTAACGTTAAAAGGAATCAAATAAAAGTTCCGACTTAAAAAAAGAAAGTTTAGGCTTTTGGTTTAGCTGGCGGGGTCTGCGCTGGCTCTGGAGCAGGTGCACCTATTGCGTCTCGCAGGTAAGCCTTGAACGGACCAAGTTTTCCACCATAGTTGCCAGACGAAATCTTTACAACGCCCGGCACGGCGATAGCTGCTGTTACACCAACTTTCATTGCTTTGTTGATAGCGTCAAGTGATAGACCGTTCACGACGATTTCGTAGACGCAAGTTACTCCTTCTGGAACAACACTGTCAGGCACTAACGTGCGCAAAGTTGGGCAGTAAGGGTGGTTGGTTGAAGCTTTTAGTTTGTATTTAAGTGAGCCTGCTTTGCTTCCAGCGCGGCAAACTCCTCCTGGGAAAATCATGATTACATCAGAAACGCCTGTTCGAATTGCCTCGGCTGCGGCTTCACTAGCTTTTAAGCCGGCTTCTTGGGTTTCTGCGAAAATCATAAAGTTGCCGCCTGCAATTGCTTCCATGGCGCCAAAGCCGTCTTCAACGATAAAGTTGCCTTCCATAACTGGGATTTTCCAGCATTTTCTTCCGCCAACCATGGCTTTTTTCTGGAAGCCGTCGCCGAAGTATCGTAGGCTGCTGCCGACGTTAAGTGTGCGTTTGCCCGTTAAGACCGTTGAAAGCCGCGGTTGTTGGGCACGTCAGGGTGCATTGTCCGATGCGTTCCATGAGTTGATGTTTGAGTTCAAATCGGTCTCGATTGTAAATTTGAATAAGCACACCAGGCCGTTTGTCGGGTGTTTGGTCTGCTGGAACCGCGCGTTCAATCGATGCTTCAGCTGAAGCTGCGATTACGCTTGTGGCAAACCCTGTGGTTAAGCTTGCAGCGATTTGTGCCCATTTCTCATTTTGAGCAGTAATCAAGACTCTTCCTGCCCACAACGCGAACATTTCCGCGAAGGTATCTTGAACCTTCACGATGTTGCCTGAAGGCGATTTTACAAGGAACATTTTTTGGTTTTCGTCGTAGCCTTCGATTTTAAGCTGGTTAGTGTTTGATGACATGAAGGAGACCTTGCAGTTCAGTTGGGAATTGTATAATTTAAGAGTTTTCATGACTTTTGAGGTTTCAACTGCTCAGTTTTAGGCGATTTCAACGTGTTTAGAATAGGCTAAATTTGTTGTTGGCGAAGCAAAAACTAGATCAGAAACAAAAATCAGGTTTTATTGTTTGGCTGAGGCGTTTTAACCAAGGTTGACTTGTCAGTGGTTGCCAACTCGTAGGTGGCTGAGTTTCTTACGGCTTTTTTTGGGCATGTTTCGGCGCATTGGTAGCAGAAGACACATTTAGAAAGGTTAAGTTGGGGACGTTTCTTTCCGTCAACTTCAACCATTTCAATTGCTTTAGCTGGACAGTCCCTGCTACATAAGCCGCAGCCGCTGCATTGGTCAAAGTCAAATATTGGTTGACCTCGAAAATCATCCGCTAACTTTGGTTTCTCAAAGGGATACTTTGATGTTGCTGGCTTAGCAAAAGTTTGTTCCGCTACTTTTTTGGCGATTGCTGGTAACCGTATTCTTTTTCACCGTTTTGGCGCTCACCGCCTAACCTGAGAATGTAATCTTTAGCAGATTCATATTGATTGCTGAAGACATCTAAGCAAGTCTGGGTGAATTATTTCATCCCTTCTCAGTGAAGACAAATAGTGAAAAACAAAAATCGCTGTAGACCAGAATTCCATCGATTAACTGCGCAAGCTTTTTAGGGGGTGCTCCCTTCGCAACTTGTAATCTTAGCGCTAAAATTGTTTAGGTGCTGCCTACGAGCCAATCGCATTCGAAAAACCCACAAGAGCTGATTCGTTCATTAGGCGTAAATCCTGACAGGGGTTTAACGGACCAAGAGGTAGCACAGCGGCTAAACCAATATGGAAAAAACAGCTTGGTGGAAGAGCACGAAATCCGTTTCTTGGAGATTCTGAGGGAAGAAATCACTGAACCCATGATTCTCTTGCTCATGGCAGTCGGAGTTCTTTACAGCATACTAGGCAGCCTGACAGATGCCCTGACCATCATCGTGATAATAATTGTCCTTGTTTTAGCAGAGGTCTGGAATGAATACCGCGCAAAACGCTCAATTTCAGCACTGAGGCAACTGGCACCGCCGACTGCGTTGGTGCTTCGAAATGGACAACCAGTGGAAGTGCAGACATCTTTTCTGGTTCCAGGCGACATTTTACTTTTGAAGGTAGGACAGCGTGTTCCTGCAGATGCCAGACTTTTGGAAGCGTTTGGATTAGAAGTTGATGAATCCGCGTTGACAGGCGAATCGTTCCCTGTTGCCAAGGATCCTGTAGCAGTGCTGCCAACTGAAACCAGAATCCCCGAACAATCAAACATGCTTTTCACAGGAACCGTAATCACCCGTGGACGAGGCAAATCGCTGATAACGTCAACAGGCGTGAAAACTGAGCTTGGAAGAATCTCTGGCATCACCAAAGCAGCCAAGGAACCCAAAACCACTCTCCAACTTTCAATGAAACAACTTTCCAAAACTTTGGTTTGGGTTGCCCTCTTCTTTGCCATCCTAATACCCGTACTCAGCTACATCAGAGGTTTACAGCCTAACCCCGGCGAAGCCGTGCTCTACGGTTTGTCCTTAGCGTTTGTCGTCATCCCCGAAGAACTCCCAATAATCATCACCATGGTTTTAGGTGTCGGCAGCTATGCACTGTCAAGAAAAGGAGCCATAGTTAAGCGACTGCGTGCAGCTGAAACTCTCGGCAACGTAACTATAATCGTGACCGACAAGACTGGAACCATTACAGAGAATAAGATGCGGGTTGAGCACTTTTATTTTGACGGCAAGGTAACTTCAACAAGTGACTTCAAAGACAACGAAAAAGCTGCCCTAAGAACCGCGCTTTTGGCAAGCGACGCTATACGTAACAATGCACCAGCCTCAACATTGGGCAATCCGATGGCACAAGCAATCCAAGAATACTTAAAACAGGCTCAAGTTGACGTTCAAGCGGTCTCGAGAGATTGGGTTCTAAAAGATGAATTGAGCTTTGATGTCAAACGCAAACTTGCCTCCTATGTTTACCAGTATGGTAGCTCAGAAATAGTTCTGTCCAGTGGTGCTCCCGAAAAAATCCTTGAAAAATGCAGCCGCATCCTCCTCCGAGGAGAGGAATCGCCGCTAACCGATGCCCTAAGAAGTGAAGTACTCGGGGCAATAGCTCAGATGGCACGTTCCGGTGAACGGCTACTAGCGTTTGGATACCACCGATTATCCGCTGACTTATTATCCAACAAAGAAAACCTTGAACAGGATATAGTGTTTGTGGGAATCGTAGGCTTCATCGATCCGCCACGCAAAGAAGTCAAGGGCGCCATAGAAAGTTGCCAGGAAGCAGGCATCAGAGTCATTATGGTTACAGGCGACCACCCGGAAACTGCAAGAACCATCGCCAGGCAAGTTGGCATAAACAGTGCAAGTGTCTTGACGGGTGATGAAATCGCAAAAATGAGCGACGCTGAATTGAAAGAGGCGCTCAAGGACACGTTTGTTTTTGCTCGAGCTACCCCTGAAGACAAACTGCGTTTGGTTAGACTACTTAAGGAGAATGGCGAAGTCGTAGCCGTCACCGGCGACGGCATCAACGATGCTCCAGCTCTAAAAGAAGCTCACATAGGAGTTGCCATGGGCATCCGTGGGACTGATGTTGCAAAGGAATCGGCCAGCATGATCTTGACCGATGACAACTTCGCCACGATAGAAACCGCAATTAAAGAAGGACGCAAACTGTTTAGCAACCTGCGAAAAGGTGTCCGTTACTACCTCGCATGCAAAGTCGCATTGGTTTCCATTTTCTTAATTCCAATAATTCTTGGGCTTCCCTTACCCTTTGCCCCCATCCAGATTATCGTGCTTGAACTCTTCATGGATCTCGCCGCGTCTGCAACCTTCGTGGCCGAACCCGAAGAAGCTGGATCTATGCAAAGACCACCAGTTGACCCTCGAGAGAAGTTCCTCAACAAACCCATGCTAAAACGCCTATTCTTGGGCGCTTTAAGCCTCTTCATCGCAGTTACAGCGACTTATCTTTTCGCTTACTATACAACAACTGACGTCACTTACTCCAGAACGGTTGCGTTTGCGACATGGATGTTTGGGCACATCTTCTTGGCACTCAACTTCCGCTCTGAAAAAGAACCACTGATTAAGGAAGGGTTGCTTTCAAACAAAATCATGCTTCTGTGGGCGTTGCTTGCGTTTGTAACTTTGCTTGTGGGTACCTCTCTGCCACCAATCCAGGCTGCTCTTCAGATTACTGGTTTAGGCTGGCAGGGTTGGGCATTGGCCATTGCGGTGTCGTTTGCAGCGACCTTCTGGATGGAACTGCAGAAAATCCTGCGAAAAAGCGCCTAGCTTTTTAACCCAAACAACATATCAGACTATAAACGGGAGAAGGAAAGTTTGCCGATAAAGTATTTTGAGGCTCCAGAAATCAAAAAACAAGTTGACCAGTTAGCTGAGGAATGCGAATTCTACCATGTTGTTCCTCAATTTGTTTTTTGCGTTCGAAGCAAAGGCTCCAAGGCAAGGCGCACCATCGCTAGGATTCATGGATTGGGCAAGATCTGGCAGGGCGTCCTAAACCTTCCACCATCCTACACCATCGAAGTCATTTCAGAGATTTTTGACAGGATGACTCCAGAAGACAGAGAGCGAACGTTAGTCCATGAGCTTATGCATATTCCCGGCGGTTTTTCGGGTGGTTTTCGACCCCACAAGGGTTACGTTGAACGAAAAATGGTTGACCAAGTTTACAGGAAACTGCAAAGTGACAGAGCTGCAAAACGGCAAAAACAGCTTTTTCCCTAATATTGCACATCTTTTTAGGGTTTAAGTTTTTAAGTTGGGCAGACGGGCTTATGCAAGTTGCAGGTCTGGTAACGAAAGATAAAAAAAGCATGTATAAGCTAGTAGTTGGCTAAGCAAGAAACTTTGCCGAAAAATGGTGTCTATCTCAAATGAAGCACGTTATGAAAAGTCTAAAGCACAACGGCATATTCGTTCCGCCCTACGACCTTAAAGGGTTTAACGTAAAGATTCAAGGTCAAACAATCAAACTCACTGAAAAATCTGAGCCTATGGCGATGGCATGGAGCCGCAGAGTCCTATCAACCACCATACCGCCTCCAGACGCGGTATTTACAAAGAACTTTATGAAAGAATTTCTGGGGCAACTAAAAAAAGAAAACCCCTCAAGCGACCTTTTTGGATGCGTTCTGCTCAAAATACCTGTGCTAACGTTGATAATCACACAACGTTGGCTCAAGTCAACGAAATCGACTTCTCTCAAGTTAAGAACTTTATTATTCAAGAAAAAGCAGCAAAAGAGGCATTAACAAAAGAAGTTAAAGAAGCAGTTAGCTGAAGAACGCAAAGTCAAACGTTTAGAGTTTAAAGAAAAATTCGGTTACGCTGAAGTTGATGGGCAACGTTTGGAAGTTGCCAACTGGACTTCTGAGCCATCCTGTCTTTTTGCTGGACGGGGTGATCACCCGCAACGGGGTAAATGGAAAGAAGGTCCAACCAAAGAAGACATAACTCTAAACCTTTCACCTGACGCTCCTAAACCAGAAGGCTGGAAAGATCACTTGGGAACCCAACAAGATGTACGTGGCTAAATGGATAGACAAGCTAACCGGCAAAGTCAAGTATGTCTGGTTTAGCGACACTGCTTTCCTTAAGCAGAACCGCGAGAAAGAAAAGTTCCAGAAAGCCGAAACCTTGGGCAAACAAATCAAGCAAATCGAAGCTCATATCCTCAAGAACCTGACCGATAAAGACGAAACAAGGCGAAAGGTCGCAACAGTGTCGTGGCTGATTTTGGTGCCTAACATGAGGGTTGGCGACGAAAAAGACCCAGACGAAGCCGACACCGTAGGCGCAATAACGCTCAGAAAAGAACACATCAAAATCGTGGGCGACACCCTGCACTTTGACTTTTTAGGCAAAGACAGCGTAAGATGGGTCAAAGAGTACAAGGCGCCACCTGAAGTTATCAAGAACATCGAGTACTTCAGCAGAACAAGCAAAGAATACCTCTTCGAAGGCATCGACTCAAAACACGTCAGCCGTTTCCTCTCGGAGAAAATGCCTAAACTCACCGCCAAAGTCTTCAGAACATGGCGATGCACCAAAACCGTTCGAGAAGAGCTTGAAAAAAGCGGCGTAACCAAAGAAGATCCAGACTACAAGAAAAACTTCGCAGCGAAAATGGCAAATTTCAAAGTAGCAGAAGTTGCAAACCACAAACGAAAGATTCCGCCCACCTTTGACCAGCGGGTAGCGGATAAGGAAGCAAACCTCAAAAACTTGCAGGAATTGCTAAAAGCCAAAAAGAAAGAGGGCAAAAAAACCGAAGCACTCGAAACCCGCATTGAACGCGCCAAACTCGACTTAGAATTAACCAAACTAACCCGAGAATACAACCTTGGCACCTCACTCAAATCCTACATTGACCCAACAGCATACGTGAAGTGGGCAAAGAAAGTCAAGTTCGACATCGAAAAATTCTACCCCAAAACACTTCGCAGCAAATTCAGTTGGGCACTGGAGCACAAGAAAGCTGAGGCGACATGCAACTCTGAGTGCATAACTCCATGAGCATCGCTGAAACCAAAGACGGCGTAATCCTCACCATTTTTGTTAAGCCCAACTCACCCAAATTTAAAATAGAGCTCGATGGAACTGAAATAGTGGTTTACTCCACAGAAGAGCCGGTCAAGGGCAAAGTCAACAAAGAAATCATAAAAGAACTCTCAAAACTATTGCATGCTAAAGTTGAGCTTGCGTCTGGGGCTACCTCCAAAGAGAAAAAAATGTTCCTAAAAGGTTTGGAAAAAAACCGAGTGAAAGAAATACTTGATAATATATGTTGATTTATCGCTCGCTTAACAGTTCCTCAATTACCAGTTTGAGTAATGGCAAACGACTTTTGGCTGTTTTCCACACTCTTCTCTACGTCGATTTCTGGGTAGTCATGAGTTAGGATGTTGCGCATCCCCACGATTTTTGACCATGGAATCTCCGGTATGCCTCTTCCGCGCATCTGCTGGCACATGTTTTGCCGCTTCGCCTATAACTATAAAATCCATGGTGACTGCCCGAATTACTTTGGTGTCTTTTGGCAAATCTGTCAAAAGAAAGATCACCCATGAACTCTTCTATTTCCCGGATTGCTTCAGCAATGTCTTCATAGTAAAGTTTGTTGTCTCTTGTCATACGTAGACTGTCTCTTCTAAGATTCTATCCTTTATTCGTTCCTTAAGCGCTTTCTTTTCAACTAAATCCACTTTTACCCCCAGCTTTCGGCGCAGGAATTGCTTGAGGGCAATAAAATCTAAAAGATCAATGTCATTGGGCTCGATGAAGGTTACTAGAAGGTCGACATCGCTTGTTTGTTTCTGTTGTCCTTGAGAATACGAGCCAAATATGCCTATGGTGTCCACTTGAAACTTTTCTTTTAAAACTGGGTTTTAAGGGATTCAAGCTGCTTTTTGATTTCAGCAAGTGTTTTCATAGACATTCTTTCTATAGCTTGCTTTGTCTAAAAACGTTTGTGTAGGAAAAGATAATGGAATTTTCCCTAAAGTGAGGTGGAAAGATTGATATATTCCAAAAATCGAAATATCTCTTATAAGCAGAAAACAGGTATATTCCTATTCAAGAAAGGAAAGAACAAAAAGAGAGGGGGACTAACCCCCCTCCCCTTACCCCCAATTCTGCATCCAAAACAACTTCTGCATTTCTTCATTTCTTGAGTAATTGGCTGTTTCCGCTCAAAGCCCTTAATAACCCAGAACCCATTTTTCCCTATTTGTGATCAGCATGTGTGAATTTAACGTAATAATTGATGGCAAAGTGCATTTCAGAGATGTCATCTACAGCAAAGTAGACGGCGAAAAAATAACTGTTAGAAACATAATGGGCGAAGCCAAAGAGTTCAACGGCTACAAAATAGTCGAAATCGACGTCCCAAACACAAGGCTTGTACTCTCAGCTCTTAAAGAGTAGGAATTTCGATTCGTTTTGGTTGTCTTACCAACCCAGGATAACTTTGAATATTCCAAGTGCGATTCCCATCGATACTATTGCCCCAAGTATAGTTCCACCAATCAGCGGTGGATAAAATTTTCTTGGTTCAATGCAAAGTAAACGGCCAACGACTGCGACCTGCATTGGTGAGAGCACAAACACTCCAGCAATTATGCCGAGCCAAGCGTACTTGTTGATGAGTCTTTGGCCTCTGGCTGTTCTTCTTTCGATCCAGCCTCTCCAATTTTTCTTCCATTCTAACAATCTGTCGATTAATTTTGAGGCTGCCAGAACAGTTAAAATATTGATGATCAGAGTGGATACAAAAACAAGTACTGGATCGAACCCAACGCCAACGCCATAAAGCATGCCTCCGGCGCTTTCAAAAACAATCGCCAACACGAGGTAGATGAAAATCTCGTACATCAACGCACCCTTTTAGAGAGATTACTGTTTAGGGCTAATATGGCTTATCTTTAATCATCTACCAACTCATTTGGATAATGGCATTATCTTTTTCAGGCTTTATATATTCTAAAACAACTAGATAACATAAAAGCCAGCATTTGGCAAGGAAAGCATGAATGAGTAACAGGGAAAAATTCGATCGTGACTTAACTGTTCTTCTGTCCAGGATGACTTTTGATTCTACTCCAGAAGTTGAAAACAAACTTAACATGCTAAAAGACTGGCTAATCAAACTCCATAACGAAAACGTTGTAAAAATAAACCACTCCGTAATGGAGTTGGTCTGCGCCAAATACCTTATTCAAAAGGGTTACGAAGTCCAAATCGAATACCCACTTAATGCCTCCTTGACCTGTGACCTGTACGGCATAAAGGGTTTAGGAAACCTAATTGTTGAAATAGAAACAGGTTTTATCCCGCCTGAAAACGCGTTGGCACCATTAACCTACACAACTGCGAGGTTAGCGAGCAAAATTATCCGATACAGCAGCTTTGCAGGAAAATTCGCGCTGGGAGTTCCACCACACTACATCCTGCCCTTCCCACGAACATTGGCAAAACCGCCAAGAAACCGCTCAGAACAGGAAATTGAACAGATAAAAAACCTCTGCGATGCTTACTACCAAAAACCGCCTGTAACACTTGAAGAAATCCGTAATGCACGCATCCAGGAAATCTATATCATTGACGTCGACAGAGCAAGAGTTCAGGCGATCGACCCAGAAGCCTACCTTAAAAGGGCGATTCAGAAAGGCATCGTTCCCGATTACATAACGCAAACTGAGGAGTAACTAGCAGCAATGTCGTTTTTCGTTTACATACTCCTCTGTATGGATGGAAGCTTCTACACAGGCTACACAAATGACCTTCAGCAAAGGACAAGGCAACATGAAAACGGCAAAGGCGCAAGATACACCAAATCGCATCGACCCCAAAAAGTAGCTTACGTGGAAGTTTTCGGGTCAAGAAGTAGCGCCATGAAGAGGGAAAAGGCCATAAAAAAGTTGAGTCACCAGCAAAAGCAGGACCTTATCAGTTCCCAGAACAAAAAATAAGAAAAATTATGTTATGTCCCTAACTTGGTTTAAAAAAAATTGAAAGGTTTAGTCCTGCACAACTGACTGATGTAAGGCTTATATGTAAAAAACGCTAAACCAATGAAGAGGGCGGAAAAAATGGTTAATGAAGATAATTTGGTGTCGATAAACATCAGTCGAAAAGATGGGGAAATTCGATACAAAGTAGATTGTTCTAAAGGTGTAACAAGTGATGAGTTGGCGCATTATCTGGATGAAATAATTGAAGGTATTTGCACGTGGAAACCAGACGTCTGCGAAGAAACCGTAAAGACTGTGATTGGAACGATTAAAATAAGAGAAAAAACTCGTTCAAAATAAGGGCACACAAACCTGACTTAAATCAGGAAAAGGCACAATTTTGTCAGCAGTAGCAATTATCTGCAAAATTATGTTTAGACAAGCAAAGATAATGCTGCCCCTGTAATAACTGGGATCAAAACATTGTCGTTGACTGGCAAGGGCAAAACCTCAATAGTCATGGCAATCGCTGCTCCAACTAAAGCCAACCATGGCGAAACAAAAAATGTCCCAGCTAAAAACGCAAGAAGGAACCCGGCTACCGAGCCTTCCCAAGTTTTTCCCTTGTTAAACGGCAAAGAAGTAGAGATTGACCCTCCGAAGAGTGAAGCCGTGCTGTCACCTAAACAAAACATGGCGATGGCGGCGCCTCCAGGATTACCATGAGCTTGAGGTGGAAAAAGAATCAGCGTCAACACTATGCCAAAGGCAAAGTAAAGGGGCGCTGCAGCAAAACCATAAAGTTCAGATTGTGAAGCTGCGTGGCGGGTAACCGCTGAAATCAGGCGTAATTCGCGTCCTTCTAAACGCCTAAGTTCAGAAGCTGTGTAGACGATGGCGATGAGAATGATTATTGCTGCTACCACGGGAATAGTGATCAGTCCCGCGATTACAGGCATAAAAAAGCCTGCCGCGTGAATATCTTCTCTAACTAAATCGTTAATCGAGGGAAGTGATCCTTTATGTTTTATCCCGTCGATTATAGGTAAAACTCCTGAGAGATTGCCATTAACAACTCGGTCAGCTTTAACCCGTAGAACAAAATCAGGGTTATACCCAATTTTCAGTGCCTCAGGCAGGAAAATGCAACGGTTATTTCGATCGTCGGCAACAACAACGCAGTCGCTGGGCGACAGATTCTCTTTCTTTAGAATCTCATTTAGAATTTTCAGTTTTCCATTCCTTGTTATGGCGTCACCCCAGATTTCACCCGTCAACTTGCCATCTACAGTTTCAACCTCCACACCAAATGCATAGTCTGCACCAAGGGAAAATGATAGCTTCTCTACAATAACTGTCGGGATTCCTGAACTAATCAGAGCTATCTTGAAGTTGCGCGCTCTAACCTGGCAGAAAAAGTCGTGTAGGTAGGGCGTTGCTGGGATGCCGCCGAAAATAGTTAGCATATTTTCAAGAGATGTACCTTTTAGATCCTTGAAAATTCGTTTTAGAGCTGATTCGAGCTTCAGAATACCTGCTTCATAGAGAAAACCTAGAAATAGAAGCTTTACAAGCTCAGAGAAGCCAAGGCTTTTTCCCAATTCAAAAATGAAGCGGTTCTTTGGGATAAGCACTCCTTCAACGTCGAAGACTACTAGTCTGGGCTTTTCTGCTGTCTCCATTTCTTTCTGAACTCACAAACAAGCGCTTACTTTTAGAGAGAAGAGTATTGCTAAAGATAAAATTATCCTGTCACCGTACACTGGTGCTCTTTGTTTTGGAGCTCCAAAGGACATCCGCCGCCACAGACCTGCAACTGCTCGCAATCCTTACACTTTTCCTCAACGTATTCTCTTTTGCGTAATTTTTCTGCAAGTGGGTGGTGCCAGATCTTCTCCCATGGTTCAGTTAGTATGTTTCCGAGGCTTTCAAAGTAGCTTTGGCAAGGGTAAACATCGCCGTTTGGTCCTACACACGCATTTATCATAGCGGCTGTGCAGGTTTTTACTCCTAAACCCAACTGAACAGGGTCGAATTGGCAGTACTGAGTTGGGGTATACCAGAGAAATTTGAGGCCGACCATGTGGGCTTTATGCCGTATTTTTGAGAGAAGCAACTTTAAATCGTCAGTTGTCAGAGCGAATTCTTCGCTTGCATCAGGAGCTCTTCCAGAATATATCAGGCTATTGCATCCGAAAGCATTCACATCAAGCCCCTTAATGTAATCGATGGTTGTTAGGAAGTCATCTGAGTTCTGCTTGCTTAGCGTAGTGTTGGTTGAGACATAGATCTGCGATTGTGTTGCGTTTCGGATTCCTGCTACAGTTTCTTTCCAGCTGCCCTTTTTGCCAGTCATTTTGTCGTGAACTTGGGGTTTATGCGATTCAAGTGTTATTTGTACAAAATCTAACCCTGACTTCTCAAGCAAATCAACATACGCCTTGTCCTTGAGTTTTCGGCCATTACTAATCAACCCCGTAACCATGCCTTTTCCTTGAGCGTAAAGAAGCAGCTCGGGCAAGTCCTCCCGCAAAGTGGGCTCCCCACCTGTGAAGGTTAAGATGAAAACGCCGATTTCACCTAATTTATCGATGACATTTTTCCATTGAACAGTTGTTAATTCAGGAGTTTCATGTGGACCACCTGCATAGCAATGCACACAATCATTTTGGCATCTAAACGTCAAGGCTAAATCCATGCGTAGTGGCGCTGAATACTGGTAGGTGAACGGTTCTTCCTTCTCAATATCAAGGTAGGAGACTGGGTCGATCTTTTCGGTCTGAGCCATTGTACTAATCGTGTAAATGAGCTTCTCGTAATCTGCTTTCGCTGTCTCAGCTTTTACGTGGTACATGCGGCGAATCTTGGCTAAAACCTCTTCTTGCGGTAAACCTTGCATGAAATAGTAAGCAAATGACGTTGCAGTGTGGTTTAGGTGTAGGACTGTGTTGGCGTTTATTACCATGACTCCTTGCCCCGATTGTTCGATGCGTAGTTGAAGCGACATTCCTGCAAACTTGTCTTTTCCACGGTAAATGTAGCGCCCAACCGGAACCTTTTGTTTACCTAGAATTTTCTTTAGAAAACTCATTTTAGTGTCCTCCTCCACCTGCGCATGCACAAGCGCATGAAACGCAAGCGCAGGCACAAGCACATGCTGCACACGCACAGACACTGTCAGATTTGGGATGTGATGGTTCATGGGATGCTTTTGGAGGAGGCGGAACGATAGCGTTGGCGAATTTTTCCAAGTTAGCAACTATGCTGTTCGATGTGCCTTCTACGGCTGTGGCTATGTTATTGGCGAAGTCTGCGCCCGGGATCTGTGGTGGTGGACCTGATTGTGAGGGAATGTTAACGTTTGGAGAGTAGGTGGGATGTGGATGGTATGTTGTGTAGCCGTACCACCACCAGAACCAGAGGGGGTTTGGCTGGATGACTCTGTCTCTGAACACGGTTTCTGTACGTGTGCGTTGGTTGGGGTCTAGCAATAGCCAGAGTAGTTGCTCATCGTATGCGTTCGCTGCTAGCTCCACGGTGCCTGCTTGTTCCACTTGAGCCCAGGCTTGAGCTGCGATTTTTCGGTAGTATTCAATGGTGTCTTTTCGACTGTAACCCTGTAGTTTCTGATCCACCGCGTCTCTAAGGAACATGATGGCTCGAGCAAGTTTCTCTTCATCTAGTGTGCCGTCAACCCTGAGTGAGTTTAGGAAATCTATCTCATAGTACCGCAGTGGATTTTCGGAAGTTCCAGTTTTGTTTTCGAATGGTGATAACACTTTTAGTTTTAGTGAGGGTTTGGTTTCCTGTGCCCAAACAGCCCTCTTTTGTAATAGGCTGTAGAGGATTTCGGTTACTATTTGTGGCGGTTTCAAATCCAGCAAGAAGGATGCTTCAACAGCAGTCAAGCCGCGTCTTATCCCCAACGTTTCCATACCCAACTTTGGCGATGTATAGGCGCTTTTACCTGCCCTGATTATCAAAAATAGAACGATAAGCGCAAAGAAGAATCCCAGAACCCCAATTATAGTTCCATAGCTGCCAAAGTCAAATCCTCCCCCGCCTGATTCGCTGGGGACATAGTTAGGCATAAAACTGGATGGAAAAGACACACCCACCTTAAACTGTTCATTTGCTTGAATGCTGGGGTTTTCCCAGTAAACCGCCAACTGGTCATCCACAGTAGAGGTTCCGTTGTAGAAGTTTTCAGTTGTCTTCACATCGCTTGTTGTGACCCCGGGAGGTAGAACAATCTGTATCCGTACATCATTGATTGGCACATCGCTTATCCATTGTGGGACAAACTGCATGCCATAGTTGCCAGGGTTCTGTGTGTCGTTAGTTATCATACCAGCAACGTTGGTGGTTACTTGAAACCAGATGGATTGTCCAGCTGTTAACCGCTGATTTAGCGTTACGTCAACTCGGTAGTCACCGCCACTGCTAGCATCGACCACTTGTAGGTTATTTCCGAATTGGTCTACAGCTTTTCCAGGGGTGAAGTCGCTTTTTGGTTGACCAACATAGAATCCTCCCATACTTCCTGCGGAAACAGTTACGGAGATGTTGTAGGTTAAGTCTATGGTGCCGTCTTGGTTGATGAAGACTTGAGCCCATTCATGGTCCACGCTATAGACTAAGTTTTGAGCGTTGACGCTGCTTGCAGCTGAAACAGCCAATGTAAAAGTTAGTAGAGCAATCAGGACGAGAAATTTGGGTTTTACCATTTTGGCTCCTCAGTAACCTCAAAAGTGGTCCCGCAGTAAGGACATTTGACGTATGGTACGCCTGAAACAATTTTGATTTCGTTGGCGCTGATGCTTCCACCGCAATTGGGGCATTTGATTTGTGCTGCTTTCATTTGCCCTGAGATTTCAAGTTGTTGGATAACTGTTTTGGGTTTGCGAGAGACAAAGTAGACGCCTACAATCACGGCTAAACCAACGACGAATAATATAGCGCTGGTTAGAACTCGAGATTGTGCAGCTTGAGCAGTAAGTCCAACGTAGGAAGAAGCTAACGCAAAGATAACTGCAAAAAAGAACAGAATCGTTGCTGCGATGCCGCCAAGGATAGGTAGTATTCTCATAACTAGTTGCTTTGTAAGGCTTAAAGATTTAAACTTAATCCCGTTATCGTAGTGTGGTTTTACGGTATCCATTTTGTTTTTACGTTTAGTGTTTTGAAGTGGGGATCGTCAGTTACTACATAGTCTGCTTCGCCGGTTTTTACATATGAGGCGATTATGGCGTCAGCAAGGGGCACTTTTCGGTTTGCAAGTAATAGGCTCCCTGTTTTCATGGCATGTTGCTCGTCGAATTGCATGATTTGCATACCGCGCTCTTTTAGTACACGTATCCGTGTTTTTGCTGCTTCTTCACCAATTCTTGCCCCCACGATTTCAATAAACTCAGCCAAGACAACGGTGGGAACTAAGAGATTTTCTCTAAGTTCCTTTTCAAAGAAGTCTCTGGTTTTTCTTCCCATTTCGAGAGTGGCTGGGACCTCCATGAAAAACAGGAGTCGTGTGTCAGCAACGCCGGTCAACGCCAGTTTCTCCGACGCTCTTCAAGTTCAGCCAGGATTTTTTTGAATTCCTCTTCACCAACGGGTTTGCCAGGTTCTAAGGGCGGCAATGGTTTGAGTACGATTTTATCGCCTTCGGTGGCAATTTCTAAAATTGCGCCTTCTTCTATGCCGAGTTTGTTGCGCATTTCTTGGGGGATGGTGACTTGGCCTTTATGTTTAACTCTAATGTGGGACAACTTAACCACAGTCATACTTATGGATAGTCTAACTTAAGAGGTTTCTGCTCGAAAGCAAAAAATCCAACGAGCTGTTCTGGAGCCTGAACCTTTTTTGGATTTGATAACCACTATGCATAGAATTGACTTCAATCAAAGAAAAAAACTATTTCTTACTTAAGCTCTTTCTTGAGCAGGTTTAAAGCTTCTTCATAGGTGATGGGGACTTCATTAACTAATCCTAAGTCCTTGAGTTTAGTAAAAAGCCTCGCAATTGAGGGCAGTTCAAGGCCAGCAGATTCAAGCAAAGCTACATCCTGCAGAACCTTATGCATCTCTCCGCCCCCAAGCAAAGACCCGTGACTAACGACTATTACCCGATCTGCAAGTTCCGGCAGCGCCTCCACATCATGAGTAGATATGACGATGGTTGTTCCCTCGGCGTTTAGTTCATTTAGCATATCGATAAGCGCCCTTCTTGATAGTAAGTCCAAATTTGCAGTGGGTTCGTCAAGTATGAGCAGTTCTGGTCTTAAGATCAAGGCAGTTGCCAATGATACTTTTTTCTTTTCTCCAAAACTTAGCCTATGAGGCGGTCGATCTTTCAAATGACTTATGCCAATATCTTCAAGAATATGATCACATCTTTCACTGATGACTTCGGCTGGTAATCCAAGGTTTTTTGGACCATATTCAATATCTTCTTTTACGCTGGGAGTAAAAAGTTGGTCATCTGGGTCTTGGAAGACTATGCCTATACGCGATCGCAGTTTTGGAAAATCTTTAGAAGAAGTTGATTTGCCAAATACTTTAATTTCGCCTTTAGTGGGGTTCAATAATCCTGCAATCAATAAGATTAGCGTGGACTTTCCTGAACCGTTAGGGCCTAAAATCGCTACTTTCTCGCCTTGTTTGATATCAAGAGACACACCCATTAAGGCATTAACGCCCGCTGGATATGAGAATTTAACATCTTCAACAGAGACAATTGGTTCTGCCATGTACTTGCCTTCTATAGCAGAGCAATTAATACTACGGGGATTATTAATGCTGATGCGAAGAGGGCATCCCGTAATCGGAATGTTGGAATTGGTGTCTTTGAGTTTCTTTCTATTTCGAATCCACGGGCTTTCATTGCAAGGTAAACCCGTTCCGAGCGTTCATACGTACGAATGAACAAGGTAGCTATTATTGACCCTAAGTCCTTGAGGGCTTGCATGTTTAATGTTTTTTTGTGCACGTAAGTTCTAGCTTCTTTTGCGATTAGAACGCTTTGAACTTCATGGATAGAGACAAAGAAGTATCTATAGGTGAGGCCAAATAGTTGAACAATTACATTTGGGACTCTGATAGTGGAGAGGAGCCCCAACATTTTGTCAAAGCCAGTCGATAATATCAGCAAAGTTAGTGATGCCACACAGAACCACACCCTGACAGTGAAGACTAGAAACCGCACTATTCCCTCTGAAGTTATGGTTAGGGTTGTTAAGCCGATGTTAGCCGAGACAATTGGTGAACCAAAAGTCAGAAACAATATTGGAAGGGAAATTACCGCTGCAAAGACTGGAATAAGTGCCGTTCGAGAAAAGAAGTGAGTAAGCGGAATTCTAGATGAAAATGCCAATACAATTGGAATTATACAAAGCATGGCCAAATAAGTTAGGTTAAAAATAAAAAGTGAAGCCACAATCAAAGCAACTATAGCCACTAATTTGGCAATAGGATTTATCGATTGTAATAACCCTCTTCTGCCGCTTAAATCTTCAATATAGACTAGTGATTCTGCGCCTTCCATAAGGTCTCTGAGGGATTGTGGCACTTTCATTTCGGTAAACTCTTTTTATTTTTTAAGATTTTAGCAACACCAAACCCAACAATGAATAACAACAGTGTGCCTGCAATTCCAATAATTAGTGCACCCCACACATTGTCAATGCCTACGATCGAATAATCGGGGAATGGCGGTTCATAGATGAGTTGTTCTTGTGCTCCTAGTTGCTCTGCTTTTACGTCCAGTGTTTCCATAGCATATGATAAGAAGAAAACGCCTATTACGACAAAGATTACGGCTACGGCTAACCCAATTATGATTGTTTTTTGGTTTTTAGTTACCATTATCATTCCTCATCCATTTGTTTCTTCTTATGGAACATGCCGAGTTTGCCTAAAATGGGGCTTTTTTCTAATACGTCAGGGCGTAGTTTGAGGAGTGTGCCGATAATGATTACTGTGACTATGCCTTCTGCGACACCGATGATTGAATGGTTAATCGCCATTGCTGGTACAGCTATACTTATGCCATATTGGAAGACTGGTTGAGATAAGCCAAGTTCGACGCCTGCGGAGACTGCGGCAAGTCAAGTCGCCGACTAATGCGGATATGAAGACGGTAACGAATATGCTGGTGGTTGTTTTTAACTTGAAAAGCTTGTTTCCTGCAAGGAAGATTATACAAGGGATGAATATGCCGATTATGCCCATGTTAAGTACATTTGCGCCCAGTGCTGTGAGTCCACCGTCTCCGAAAAGGAATGCTTGCAATACTAGTATTATTGTTATAGAGATGCAGCCTGCGAAGGGCCCGAGTATGAGCCCTATTGTTGCTCCGCCTAGTAGGTGCGCGGTTGTTCCGCCAAGGATTGGGTAGTTCATCATCATTGCTGCAAAGAAAAGCGCTGTGAGTAACCCCATTATGGGTACTTGTTGGTCTGTTAGTTTAGTTTTCCTTGCTGAGATGCCCCAGAATATTATTGTAATGATGAATGTAGGTATTATGACGTATAATGTTAAGAATCCATCGGGTATGTGCATATATTACTTCATCCGCCCCCACAGTGTTACTTTTTTTAAAAAAAGTGTTACTCTTATATTAATCTTTTGCGTTAAATAAACTAAAGGTCCATAAAAACTTCACCTGTTGAAAGAAACGGCTGAGAATCTCACGAAAGAGTTGAAAAATCGAGAATTAATAAGAATGTTTAAGCCTATCGAGAACGAAATGAGTTTATTAGAAGCAAGTACCAAAAACATAACCAAAAAAGCCGACTTTTATTCAAATCAGCAATCTTTTAGAATTCTATTGTTGTTTCAAATGACTTTAACGCCACCAAGAACATAATCAGGCAAAAACCAGTAAGGAAACCCAACGATAATAGAATCTGATTAAGGGGCGTAATATAGTGAATTCCGAACGAATAGAAATCTGAGCCTATCCCAAAACAACGCATGCCATTAATAAAATGCGTTAAGGGATTAAGATATGCTGCACCCTTTAAGACTGTAGGTAAGGAATCCAGTGGATAAAGAGCATTGCTTGCAAAGAACAGCGGCAATGTAAGTAGCGTTATTATAGCTTGGCTGACATTGTGGTCTTTGACTTTCATGGCTATTGCGCTGGAAAGAAACATCAAACCCATGGAAAACAGCATAGCGAAAAGCAAAAACCCACCTATCGCAATCAAAGTACCTGCCGTCGTTAAGCCGAAAAAGAACTGAATACCCAACACGTACCCAAACAGGATTACAATTGCCGTCTGAATTAGCGCTTTTGTTATTCCGCCTAAAGTGACGCCTAAAAGAATCTGTGAACGTGGCATAGGAGAAACCACAATTTCCTTCATCAAGCCGTACTGCTTGTCAAACTGGATATTCTGCCCTGCGTAAAGGCATGTGAAAAGAATCGTCATGCCCACCACTCCAGCACCCATAAACGTCATGTAACTCACTGAAACAGCACCTACGGGGTTCTGGCCACCTTCAAAGAAAATGTTGATGTTGCTAGTCATGGAGACGCCGTAAAGTACTAGCCACAGAACCGGCTGAATCAATGTTGCAAACAACAACGCCTTGGAACGGAAGAATTTTATCATGTCTCGCCAATAGATTGCAATAAATCCCTTTTCCACAATCATGCCTCCTAATGACCGTGTCCCATGCTGTTGTTTTCTTGGCTTATATCGCTAAAACCGCGGCCAGTGTAATGGATAAAAACATCATCCAAAGTTGGCTTAACCAAGCTAATACTAACAATCTGAACACCCTCCTGTCGCAACGCATCTACCAGTTTGGTGATGATGTTAACGTTTTCTTTAACGTAAACTGTTAGACCATTTATTGAGCCGCCAACTTTATTGACTTCAGGCAAACTTTTGATTAACCGGTATGCTTTATGGTCGTTGTCGGTTTGCACTTGAATGCAATCCTGTCCAAGCGATTGTTTCAGCTGTTCGGGGGTTCCGTTGACAATAATTTTTCCCTTATCAATAATGCAGACTATGTCGCTGTTTTGGTCCGCCTCATCCATGTAATGAGTCGTTAAAAGCACTGTTACGCCTTGTTCGCGTACCTTTTTTATGTATGACCATATGCGTTTGCGCGTTTGTGTGTCTAAGCCGAGGGTGGGTTCGTCGAGGAAAAGCACCTTAGGCTGCACCAAGAGGCCGCGGGCGATTTCGAGTCGGCGTTTCATGCCGCCGCTCAAGTTTTTGGTAAACTCCTCTTTTTTGTCAGTTAATTCCACCAATTGTAAAAGTTCGCTAATGCGTTGTTTTCGGATTTCTTTTGAGATGGAATAGATTTTACCGTGAAAGTCCAGTGTTTCCCAGACGGTTAGGTCTCTGTCGAGTCTTTGGTCTTGGAACACTACGCCTATGGATCTGCGAACGTTGTCTTTCTGGGTAGCTACGTCGTAGCCTGCGATGGTAACTTTGCCTTGTTGTATCGGTATGAGTGTTATTAACAGGTTTATGGTGGTTGTTTTTCCTGCGCCGTTTGGACCTAGAAATGAAAATATTTGGCCTTTTTGAATGTCAAAGCTTATGTTATTAACCGCTTGGAGTTTTCCGTAACTGTGGCTAAGCCCCTGAACAGATAAGACGGTTGTTTCCATGTTTATCCCTCAATGAGTTTTTGGAGAGCTGCCAGTGTCTTGGAAAGAACCTTGTTGATTTTTTCAGGCGCTATCCCATGTGCTAGAAGACTGGATACTTTACTTACGACGGGATTAACTAGAGTTGAGTTATCAATTAACGCCACATGGAGGTCGTCAAAAGTTCCGTGCGCTAGAGAAATGGATCCACTGATTTTCTGTACATAGTAATCCTTCATTGAACCATGCGCCTGTACAACTTCTTTGCCGGAGGTGGTGATTTCGTAGGTGGTTTTGCCATTAACGGTTGTTCCCGTTATCCAGCCTTTGTTTTCCATGGATTTCAGGAGAGGGTAGATGGAACCTGTGCTTGGCTTCTCGCCTGTTAATTCGTTGACTTTTTTTATGATTTCGTAACCGGTGGCTTTGTTTTCGGAGATTATTTTGAGCATTGACATTTTAAGAAGCCCTTTGATCATATCGACACCGACATATCGATATAGATATATGACTTTGATATAAGCTTAATGCAATTTACGCTTTACCAAGAAAAGATAGTTTTAGTTAGTCGTTAAAAGGTTATTTGAAGAATTCCCAGGCAATGTTAAACCGCCAAGGATCGCCTTTCTCAGACAAACGAATTTCGTCGTTTTCTTCCACGATCAAATCCTTACGCCGCAACTCTTCAAGCGCCTTAGGAAAAGCCTCTTCCGGGAACCTGCCAAACCTCGCCTTGAAACTCTCACGATTCACGGGAACACGAACATAAATCATCATCATGGTTTTACGCATTTCGTCTTCTAAAGTCATTGTTGCCAGTCGGGCAATGGCGAATGGCTGATTTTGAACTGCTACAATGTAATCTTTTACGTCTTCGACGTCTGAATAGTGAAAACGTCCGATGTGACCCATGAAGAATCCTGCGCCGGTTCCTATGACTTCAGAAGAAGGCGGCTCGCGATCTTGTTTAATTCTTGAAAACCTGTTATGGCAAGTTGGAAAATAACCGTTGTCTTTAAACAATTGATACGCTGTGAGATACATTTGCAGCTCTTTGGTGTAATCTCCAGCTGGTGGCAATTCTCCAGCAGCGATTTTTCTTGCCAAGGGTGTATCCGTATACAAATCCAGAGGGTAACAATCTACGCTTTCAACCTCCAACTCTAATGCTTGCTTGAGGTCATTTTCCCATTGCTCAACGGTTTGTCCTGGAAGGTTGTAAAGTAAGTCGATGCTGAGTCCCAGCCCTTTTTTCTTGACGGCTTTTAACTTTGTTTTTGCGTCTTTACTGTTGTCTCTAAGCATCAGAACTTTTCGGAATTCTTCATCAAAAGTTTGAATACCGATATCCAATTGTGTAACGTTACAATCAGATAACAGCTGAATTTTTTCTGGAGATAGACTATTGGTGCATGCTGTAAATTTGGTTACACATTCTTTGCTTAGATTGAAGTTTTTTCTGCAAAAATCCAAGACCTGGGTGATTTGGTTTTCGGAAAGCACCGAAGGGCTTCCACCACCCACATACAGTTCGGTGAAAACACTTGATTTAACGTATTTACTTTGCGCATAAACGTTCAGTGCTTTCTTTAGTGCTTTAACGTATGCACCTGCAATCTGTTTGTCACAGTTAACTGGAAAATAGCAGAAGGCGCATCTACCTTCACAGAAAGGAATCCACGGTTGCAGTTCCTTGGGTTCGCTTGAAGTGTTATCATTATTAAGGTACTCTATGAAGGAAGCCGTTGCTTCTGCGGAAGGTGCTGAATTGTCTCTGTATGTCATCGGAGGCCAATGAGCAAGAGTGCTATATGGCAGTAAGTTGGGAGTTATGGAAGCCATCTATATGTACACCTCTGTGAAGAACAGCCCTCAGCATTTTTAAATATAACTACGAATGCTCCTCTGATTCTTTGGATGCACCCGTGATGTTTGAAAGCCTATAATCTTTTGCCCAAAGAACTATGAAAACAGTTCTAATAAGAAATTAGCGACATTAGAAAAAGATCATGGTTTTCTTTACTTTGCTGGTTTCCGATGATAAAATAGTTCAATTATAGAGGGCTTTTAACGAAGTTCGAAATTTCATTTATAAAAAATCAAAAATCATAAATAAGATGCCTGAAGAAGTCAATTAAAAAAATCAAACAGTTTCTTATTAAATACACTGCTATTTGTATCTTAATCTAAAAATGATGGATTTTTCGCTTTATTGGAGGAACCTTAATCAACAAAATCTTGACATAAAAACCATAAACAATAGATAATCACTACAACATCGTTTTTAAGTCAATGCTAGCAGAAAACAAGGAGAGATGCTGCGTTTGGAGAAGGGAAAGCCTATTCAAAAGGTAAAATGTGAAAAGAAAGGACAGAAAATCATTAAAGCACTTTGGCTTTCTGTAGGTTTAGTCTGTGTGGGTTTAGGAGCCATTGGGATGGTATTGCCAATTTTGCCAACCACGCCTTTCCTGTTAGCTGCTGCAGCTTGTTTTTGCAAAAGCTCAACAAGAATGTATGATTGGCTGCTTGGCAACAGATGGTTCGGGGAGTATATCCGAAATTATAAGGAGGGTCGGGGGCTTCCGATACGGACAAAGATTACTGCGCTCACGGTTATGTGGGTTACGATTGGTATTTCGACTGTTTTTCTATTAAACCGTCTTTTGCCGCCTCAGTTGGTTTTGCCAATGCAAATAGTAATGATAGCAATTGCTGTAGGAGTCAGTATTCATATTCTTAGGTTGCCGACATTCAAGAAAAAATAAGCATGCGGATTTGGTTAAAGAAAAAATGGGTAACGAGAGATGTCGTCACTTAGTGCCCTTGCTAGCTACCTTTTGCTATGATCAGGCGAGGTCGAAACGGTCGAGGTTCATTACCTTATTCCACGCTGCCACAAAGTCGTGAAGGAACTTCTCCTGGGAGTCCTCAACTGCGTAGACTTCCGCTATCGCCCGGAGTTGCGCGTTCGAACCGAAGATGAGGTCGACACGGGTACCGGTCCACTTGAGGTTACCTGTAACGCGATCAAGACCCTCAAACGCATCTGCATCTTCTGAGCGTGCATTCCATGTCGTGCTCATGTCGAGCAGATTCACGAAAAAGTCGTTTGTGAGCGTCTCTGGCCGCTTGGTGAAGACACCATGCTGGGACTGTCCGAAGTTGATATTTAAGACACGCAATCCGCCAATGAGAACTGTCATCTCAGGAGCAGTCAACGTCAGCAGTTGCGCACGATCAACCAGCAGCTCCTCTGCCGATACGGCGTATTTGGTTTTAAGGTAGTTGCGGAACCCGTCTGCAACCGGTTCGAGCACGGCGAATGACTCCACATCGGTTTGCTCTTGCAGTGCATCCGTGCGTCCTGGATTGAAAGGAACAGTTATATCGTGACCGGCATTCTTCGCAGCTTGCTCGACACCTGCGCATCCACCCAGAACAATTAAATCGGCTAGCGAAACCATCTTCCCATTTGACTGCGAACTGTTGAACTCTTTTTGGATTCTCTCAAGAACCTGTAACACAGTATTTAGTTGAGCTGGTTGGTTAACTTCCCAGTCCTTTTGCGGAGCAAGACGAATACGAGCCCCGTTGGCACCTCCTCGTTTGTCAGAACCGCGGAATGTGGACGCAGATGCCCAGGCGATTGAAACCAGTTTCGAAATTGACAGACCAGAAGCGAGAATTTTGCGCTTGAGGTCTGCGATGTCCTGCTCATCAATTAGCTCATAATCAGCTGCTGGTATTGGGTCTTGCCAGATTAGGTTCTCTGCTGGGACTTCCGGTCCCAGATAGCGAGTGCGGGGACCCATATCGCGGTGGGTGAGCTTGAACCATGCTCGGGCAAATGCATCTGCTAACTGATCAGGATTCTCATAGAAGCGCCTTGAAATCTTCTCATAAACCGGGTCAAACCGCAGGGCAAGGTCTGTGGTTAGCATGGATGGCGCGTGACGCTTTGAAGGGTCGTGCGCGTCAGGTACTGTATCGGCGCCTGCGCCACCCTTCGGCTTCCACTGGTACGCGCCGGCGGGACTCTTGGTCAGTTCCCATTCGTGTTCAAACAGGTTCCGTAAGAAGTTGTTGCTCCACTTGGTTGGGGTCTGGGTCCAGATGACTTCTAGGCCGCTTGTAATTGTGTCATCGCCTTTGCCTGTGCCAAATTTGCTGTTCCAACCTAGGCCCTGTGCTTCGATGGGGGCGGCTTCAGGCTCAGGACCAACATTTGACGCATTGCCAGCGCCGTGGGTTTTACCGAAGGCGTGGCCGCCTGCGATGAGAGCTACCGTCTCTTCGTCGTTCATTGCCATGCGTGCGAAGACCTCGCGGATATCCTTTGCAGCAGCAAGCGGATCCGGGTTGCCGTTCGGGCCTTCCGGATTGACGTAGATTAGTCCCATCTGAACGGCAGCAAGCGGATTCTCGAGTTCCCTCTCCCCTGTGTAGCGTTTGTCACCTAGCCAGGTGGTTTCGGAACCCCAGTAGACATCCTCTTGTGGCTGCCAGATGTCTTCGCGTCCACCGCCGAAACCGAATGTCTTAAATCCCATCGATTCAAGCGCGCAGTTTCCAGCATAGGATCATCAGGTCGGCCCAGGAGATTTTCTTGCCGTACTTTTGTTTGATTGGCCAAAGCAAGCGGCGTGCCTTGTCGAGGTTGACGTTGTCTGGCCAGCTGTTTAGAGGTGGGAAACGTTGTCCCCCCGAGGATGCACCCCCTCGACCGTCACCCTTGCGGTAGGTACCTGCGCTATGCCACGCCATCCGGATTAAGAGCCCTCCATAGTGACCGAAATCGGCTGGCCACCAATCCTTTGAGTCAGTCATCAAAGCATAGAGGTCTTTCTTCACTGCCTTCAGGTCGAGTTTTTTGAATTCTTCAGCGTAGTTGAACTCTTTGTCCATCGGATTGGACAAGGGGGAATGTTGGTGTAGAATTTTCAGGTTTAACTGGTTTGGCCACCAGTCTCGGTTTGACTTACTCATGCGGCTAGCTAATTCTTTTTTGTCATTCAAAATAAATCAACTTCCATGATTTGTGACAAGGTATTTTCTTTTCATCTTCAGAAAATCTCCTTCTGCTGTAGGATAGCGCAAAAGGTTTATTTAAGAATTATTATTATCTAATAATCCATATGGTTGCCATTCAGAAATCCGACGCCTCTGCAATTGAAGCATTGCGTAGCAAAGGATACAAAGCAACTCCCCAAAGGATCGCTATTTGCCGCGTTACACTTCATAGCCGAGAGCACCCTACTGCCCAAAGCATCTACAATGAAGTTAAAAAAGTGCATCCAACCGTAAGTTTGGCAACAGTGTACAAAACGCTTCAGGTACTAAGAGACTTAGGCTTAATCCAAGAACTCAATTTACCCCAAGTGCAAGCAAGATTCGATCCCTACATTAAACCTCATGTAAACCTGATTTGTCAACAATGCGGAAAAATAGAAGACTTAGATGACCCAACTGCAAAAGAAATATCGGAAAGAGTTTCAGCTGCCACTAAATTCAAGCCAAGTGGACAGCGCATAGATGTGTATGGAATTTGCCAAAAATGCAGTAAAGTAGATAAACATTAATTCTGAATTGCTCAGAAGAAACAAATATACTGGACTGTTTTTTCCCCATCTTTATTGATATAATTCGCAAACGTAAATGGTTAAACCGCAAGTTGACGTTATTTCCTAAATTTGGCAGCGCGATTAGCAATCAACGTAGCCATTGCGCCAGCGGCAACTCCTGAATCGATGTTAACAACTGCCAAACCCAGCGAACATGACTGCAGCATAGCCATAAGGGCACTCAAACCCTTTTCGCCAAAACCGTAACTGTTTGAGGTTGGAACCGCAATCACGGGAACGTCAACTAGCCCCGAAACCACTGAAGCCAAAGCACCTTCCCGCCCCGCCACAACCACGACGACGTCAACATCGTTTGATAAAACCTCTTTTAGGGGTTCAAGTAACCTGTGAATCCCCGCCACGCCCACATCGTATGTTGAATAAACTGTGCAGCCCATCTGTTGTGCGATAATTTTAGCTTCCTCAGCGACGGGAATATCTGAAGTTCCCGCGGTCAAAATGGCAATCTTGCCGCCACTGGGGGTAACTGCGAAATTTTTCTTTTTCACCACAACCATTCGCGCCTTGCTATTTATCTCCAAGTCCACATCGCTAAGAAAAGGCTTCTCGAATTGCCTGCACCTGCTCTTTTAAACATCTACTAACTATCACTCTGCCATTCTTAGCGAGCATACTGCAGGATATTTCAACTACA
>CAVZPM010000037.1:0-99335 GCA_963777155.1 Candidatus Bathyarchaeota archaeon | reverse complement strand
TAATACTTCGACTGATTGGTGGCTCAGTACTGCAGTAACAAGCTTCTCATGGACTCCTATTTCTCTAAGCAATTACATGGGCGAAAAATATGATTTTGGTTTAGGTCATAACATTCTATATACAACAAATGTTGGGGCAGCTCTCGATTTACCTGTTAAAATTGTTAAATCTGCTGAATATTCTATTTGGTTGAGGTTATTATTCAGTCCAGATGGAGGAAATATGACCTCTTCAATTGATAACGGTAACGATACGATTACGATCAACACTGCTTCCGTTAAGAATTCTGGAACAGGTTTTAAATGGGTAAATCTAAGTAACGTAACCCTAAACAGCGGATCGCATACACTTAGGGTCACTAGTGAAGGTGGCTTAAATGCAGTCAATCTCGTTGCTTTACCCACCGTGAATGAGCTTGCAAAACATCTTCAGAATTTAACTAACCTGATAAATGAATCCAGCGCTAAGATTTTCTATCTAATGAACAAGCCATTCTTAAATTCTACAGAAAATAATGATAAAGTTTCAATTTTTGCGCCATATCCTGCTCTCTACATAATTAATTTCCAAACCAATCAATCATTGACACATAACCCACTGACTTTAACTGTAGACAATAAAGTGCAAAACGTGTTTAGTACCGATTCGTTTTCTGATACCGAAAATTGGTATTCAACGGGGCCGATCAATTTTTAAGCCAGGATACCACACCATAGACTTCTCTTCTTTAAGCGTCGAGGTGGCAATCGTCTATTCAGTCAACAATACAAACGGTCCAACGGAAAGTCTAAATAACATTCTTGGCGGTGGTGCAGAACCTTATGTAGTTAGTTATGAAAAGTCATCCGGTTCCCTTTTCAGTACTCTAAACGGTACAAAGCAGTTTATCTTGGACTATCAGGAGCCATATGACGAGTTTTGGGAATCTAATAGAACATCACTCCACGAATTATTATAAACTCAGTCAATAATGGCTATTTAATTGACGGCAACCTTGACGTGCAAATGAAAAAACCTCTGATATAACCATAACTTATACACCTGAGGGGTATCTCCAACTGGGAATTAAAATATCAGTTATAGCATTTATTTTGACAACTCTGATGTTAGTTTTGATTATGGTAGTTCCAAGACTCGAAAAAAGAAGCCTTTACTAAATAAGCCAAACGGAATAGGGATGACTTGAAATTGTAACAATTTACATCGTCAAGGAATTTGGAGCCTATTGCAGAAAAATACCCAATTGCACCTAACGAGACTATCCTTATGCCGGCTGCGGGTATGGAGGACGATCTCTTAGGATAAGCAATGATTTTAAAAGTCACGTAATCTCCATCGACTTTCCGTAAATTGCCTAAAAGCTCATAAAATCTTTAAAAAAGATTGGCAACATTGATTTAATACACGCTGATGTACAGAACCTTCCTTTAAAAGATTCTTCAATTGATAAGATTGTTTGTGCAGATGTTTTGGAGCATGTTCCGGACGTTCCATATACATTGAAGGGATTTAATCGGACTCTTACAAAAAAGGGAATGATTTTTCTTCTCGTACCTTCAAGAGTGTCTGAAACTCTGTATTCACGACTCGATAGTAAATATATTGAGCATAAGGATCATCTTAGGACTTTCAAAGCCACGGAATTTTTTGACGTTGTTGAATCTGGTGGTTTTCGTGTTATGGATATTTATCATGCTGAGTTCTTTAGAGCGATCTATCATCTGCTTCAAGTGCTCACTGGCTCACAATTTGAGCATCAAACGGGTCGTCCTATTGTTGAAGATTCTGGGTTGTCTGCAGCCTGGAGAATATCAAGAGTCTTCTTCTATTCGTGGATTGGTCGTTTAGTTGAAATAGTTGGCAGCTTAATACTTCCCAATAGTCTTATTGTAATCGCAGTCAAAAAATAAAATAATCCTACAGCAGCTATTCTAAAGATATCCTCGAGGATGTTTATGATTTCACGATTAAATGAATTGTTGCACAGTACTTCCAAAAGCCACTTTGAATTAATCTTCTTTCAAGTCTGTTTAGGTGAGAAATAATTATTCTAGGCAATTTTATGCCGTAAACTCCCAATGCCGTGCAAGTATATACAACAAAAAGGTTTTCGTATTTGCGGTCCACAATTTTAAAGCCATTTGTTTTCAGACAGTTCGATAAGCTCGTTTGATGTAAAACCATGTAAATGCAAATCAGAAGAACCAATTTTTCTCCAACTTTTCACCAAATAATTCTTCAATGGATTATCTATGGTGTTTTCTACAAATAATAAAAATGCGTTATCGTTAGCTACACGTTTTACTTCCTTAATCAGCCTTTGGAAGGCTTCTTGATTAGACAAATGATGCAGAACGGCAATCACAATAACTAAATTAAAATTGTTATTCGTTAACGGAATACTTGAGGCATCAGCGACAATATATCCTCTTGGAATTTTCCCCTGTCTAACTTTTGCTTGAAATATGGGCATTCTTGAGATATCAAAACCCACAATCATGGAATTAGACTTATTTTCATTGGACATAACTTCAGACGCGAAAATATCCCATTTTCCCGCTCCACAACCGATATCAAGTAAACGTACGTCAGATCTGTTTGCAGTTTTTAACAAAGAACGAATGTTATCGGCAATCAATAATTCCCAAGGGGTTATTTCGCTGTTTCCCATGGAAAGCAAATACTCTTTTCTATTTGATCCTTCGGGGTTATTGTGTCTCCGAATTTGCCCCAATCGCATCATCAGACTCTCGAATGTTTAGTGTAATCGTTCTTACATATTTTATAAAGCCTTTGGGTGATGGTAAAAAGTTTCTTTAAGAAATAGCATGAAAGAAAACTCGAAACAAGAACTTGTGGAAATAGAATCGGTATTCATGGCTTTTGTGAAAACCACATTATTGTTTTTTTAAGGCCTTCTTCAAGGTTTACATTGGGTTTCCAACCGACAAGTTTCTCCAGTTTGGTTGTGTCTGGGCAGCGTCTTTTTGGGTCATCTTTTGGCAGTGGGTGGAAGGTTATTTCAGATTTGGATTTTGTTATTTCTTTGATTTTTGTTGCTAGTTCAAGGATGGTTTTTTCTTGGGTGTTTCCTACGTTTACAACTTCACCCTTGGCTTTGGAGTTGGTGGTGAGTAGCATTAGTCCGGTTACTGTGTCGGTGATGTAGCAGAAAGAACGTGTCTGTTTTCCGTTGCCATAGACTGTTATTGGCTGGTTAGTAATTGCTTGTTGAATAAAGCGGGACATAGCTCTACCGTATAACCCGTCCTCTCTTAGGCGCGGACCATAGGTGTTAAAGATTCTTGGTACCCTCACATCTAACCCGTATTCTTTGTTGTATGCCATCAGCAGGGCTTCGGCGAAGCGTTTTCCCTCATCATAGCATGAGCGTGGTCCGATTGGGTTGACTTTTCCCCAGTAAGTCTCGGGTGTTGGGATTATTTCTGTGTCGCCGTAGGTTTCTGAGGTTGAAGCAAAAAGTAGGGTAGCGCTATTTTTTCTTGCTAACTCAGCCATGGCGAATGTTCCTAAGGCGCTGGTTTGGAGTGTTTCGATTGGGTGGGCTTGGTACTCGTTGGGGGATGCGTGTCCCGCCATGTGGAGGATAAAATCAAATTTTTCGGTGCTTTGGAATTTGCAGACGTCTGATTTAACAAAGTCAAAATTCTTTTTCTTGCTTAGATGATCAATGTTCTCCACTTTGCCCGTTGATAAGTCATCTAACGCGGTTACATCAGCACTGAAATCAACTAGGACATCGCAGAGCCAACTGCCAATGAAGCCTGCTCCGCCAGTCACAAGAACCTTTTTTCCCCTGAAACATTCGCCTTTAACAGCATTTTTTATTGTATCGATGTCTTGGCTGATTAAGTCATCCATCACGTCGGGGTCCTCTTGCAGAATTGCTTGTAGGAAAGCTCCAAGGCTTCCCAGTATCTTTCGGGGCTGCCGATGTCCAGGTGTGAATATCCCTTATCCAACTTGACCGCGTAGACCTTTAGTTTCCAGTCGATGAGTTTTTGGATAGCGTCGGTAAGCTGAATTTCTCCGTTGTTTCCCGGTTTGGTTGCTTCCAGCGCCTTGAAGATGATTGGGTGAAAAACATACATAGCCATAATCGCCAGGTTCGTTGCGGGTTTTTCTGGTTTCTCCACAACTTTCTTGACTCTAATAATTCCAGGTTCGACTTCGTCGCCTTCTACGATTCCGTACTGTTTGGGATTTTCTATCTCGAGCACCAAGAAATGTGGCGTCTGCGTTGAATTTCTCGAATGCTGCAACGAGTTTTTTTATGTAGTCCATGTTTTTGGATATTATAGCGCTGTCTCCTGCATGGACTATGCAGCTTTCGTTTTGGACGAAGGGTTGAGCCATCATGACGGCGTTGCCGAAGCCTTTTGGTTCTGGCTGGTTGACCCACATAATTGTTGAGGATTCAAGTTTTTCATAAAAGCCTTCGAGGTCGGAGGCTTGTCCGTCTTTTCCCATGCTTTCTAGTGTTCTTGACGCAGTTTGCGTCGGGGGTGAAGTGGTCTTCGATGCCTCGTTTGCCTCTGCCTACAATGTAGCAGAACTCTCGGAGTCCTGCTTCATGGAGTTGTTCAAAGACCAGCTGGACTACAGGTTTAACCATCATGTCTCCCTGGGATGTTCTGGAAAAGATGGGGAGCATTTCCTTTGGTTGCTCTTTAGTAGCTGGAAATAAGCGTGTTCCCAAACCTGCAGCTGGAATTATGACCTTTCGAATCACTGACGTCCACTCTACCTCTTTGTTCTATGTTAATCCATAGATATTTAAACGTGTGTAAGTGCCCCTTTACCATACTTATGTGACGAAAAATGTTGCAGCGAGGGAGAGGGCCTTTCAATTTTCTTGCGTAGCCAATTCAAATCAGATTCATTGATAACTCCTAAAGGCTTGGAACTAAACCTGGACGATGTTCTGGCTTACTCGTTGGCAATAATGGCGAAGTCTCTTTATTGCAAGAATCTAAATAGCAGACAATGGTTACCGTGTAGAATAACCTGGTTAAAATCAATAAGTTCAGGGCAGAGTTCATCTGAGAACTAAAAAAGCTTCTTTGTTTATGGTTTGATGTTTTTCAGGATGTTATCCTAACTTTTTGATATCTAGGGCAACTGTTTTGTGGCACTTGAAGCATCTGGTTTCATTAAGCTCAAACCCCTTCAACATATCAAAGTTTCTTTGCTTGTATGTACTGTTGGCATGGTTACAGGTAACCTGATTTGGGAAAATTGATGATTCTCCCTTCATTTTCGCCTTTCTCCAGCAATATTTTTGTATCCCCACAATTTAAAGCGTATTTCGCTTCTCTAATATATCAAAAATTTAGAATCAAATCTTTACAATAGTAATCTACGGTAATTTTGTACGAGTGGATTAAAGTCCGATTAAGAAAATAAACTCGGTTGCCTGAGGAGAACTCGGGTATTATCTCCACAAAGGTGAACCCCGCTCTTTTTATTATTTAAAAGAAGATGTAACGTGATATTCGTTAGGTTATCGGTTTAATTATCTGGTTCCAGGTAGACATGTTAGTACTATACGGGTCTAGTAATCTTGGGATGAGGTTACCATTAAATAGTCTTAAGAATAGAATTATGTGCCAGGTGAGTCAAAACGTCAGTTGACCTTACGCTACTACAAGGGCTCATGATTACGCTTGAATCTGTTAGTATTGGACTATTATTCGCTCTTGTTTGTCTATTTTTTAAAGTGTATAGTACACGTCGCTCAATCTTTTTGCTCGGTATGCCTTTTGGCTTCTTTTTCTTGTTGCTTTCTTCATTTTTCCTTGATGTACATTTGATAGATCTAATATTCCAAAATGTAAGTCCTTTTTCTAGTACGGTTATGTGGCTCCGCGTAGTTACACAGACTATCGGATTTGTCTTGATCGCTTTTTCGTATCTCTCCGCTGGAAAGTATCAGAATACACCTAAACGCAGTTACTTGATTATTCTGGCAGGAACAACTACCTTAATTTTTGGGGCTTTCATGATTTTGTTCCTTACAAATCCGTCAGGTTTGGAATCAGTTTACTCTCGTAACGAAATATTTGCCACGATTAATCTTGGCTTGTTATCCTATATCCTTCTCTTTCTTGCTAGGAAACTACAGTTGATAAAGCTCAAAGCTGCTGATTTGATTTTTGCACCCTTTGCATTTCTTGCTCTGTGGCTGGGGCAATTCAGCTTTTTGGTTTTTGCCTTTGCCGGAGGAGGTAATATTGCTTTGGTTGGATCCCAGATTGCAAGAGTTGTCGGTTTGGTGCTTTTCATTCAAATATTTTACCAAGCGAGCAAGGAGACGGCAAACAATGCCCCCGAACAAACGAAGTAGAGTTGATATTTACTATGATGTGCTTGACCTCTTGTGTCAAGAGGGTGCCAAGCTTGGACAGGCAAGTCCTACACGTGTTGCTCGTCGAGCCAACCTCCCATATGATAGATTCCAGAAAATCCTAGCGCATTTTGTTGACGTAAATATGGTTCGCCGAACGGACGATGGCCTTTTAATAACCCCGAGTGGTCTCAAATGTCTACGTCAGATGCGTCAGACAAACGAGCTGCTCCGACGATTGGGTCTCAACATCTAATTTTAGAAATAGATTAGATTTTTTATTAAGAAACGTTGAGTTACACTATAAGTACATTAATCTTATAAAGCAAACTTGCGAATACATTGGGCGACGAGTATCTTTTCTAACAGAAAGGGTACTCTATAAACTAAGGAGTAAAGAAAAATGCATAAGAATAGAAATCAGGCTATAGCCACAATTATCGCTATATTATTAGTAACATCTATAGCGATCACATTAGTACCTCAACCAACCGCAAAGGCAGTTGTAATAAATGGAGTTAATTACAATCAGGCAACTGCAGACGCAATCAACGCAGGCATGCACTGGGACCTCAACGCAAATGCTTCAACCATAAGACTCACACTATGGAACCGCTATCATGACGCAATCCCAACATGGGTATTCAGCACAATTTCGCCAAACCCCGTCGGTATTGGCCAAGAATTCTCTATGGTCATATTCAACCCGCAAGTTCCATACCAAGCACAAGATACCAACGATGTCCGATACAAATACCACGTAGTAATCACCAAACCAGATGGAACTACAGAAACACTTCCTTCCTCAGGATCGTTAACTTCTGACTCTACAGGAACAACATATACAAAATATGCACCAACCCAACTCGGCAATTACTCTGTGATGATTGTATTCGAGCAGCTTTACTGGCGCTGGAATACACTTCCGGCTGTCTATAACCAAGCTTCATTATCAGACTATTATGGAACCACTTATCTATCAAGCAACCGAACCTACACAGTGACAGTACAGCAAGACCCTATTTCCTCAAATGCTATAACATACTATCCACTTCCAACAGAATACTGGGCTAGACCAATCGAAGGACAGGACAATACTTGGGGAGCAATCTCCTCACACTGGCTCAACAGTGCCGCTGACCGTGACTTTGGAAGCCCAAACAACCGAGTTCAAACTCAAGGAACTGCACCAAACAGCGGACACATTTTATGGACTAAACCCACTGAAGACGGCGGAGTTGTCGGCGGAGAACCAGACGCCTTTTCGGGAGATAGAGAAGGACAAGTCTTCAACGCAGGACACCAATACCAAACAAGAATGCAGGACACTTCGATCATCATGTACGGACGACTCTACTACCAAGAACCAATAACTTGGGCTGGTGGTGGAGGCGCTTGGGTTTGTGTTGACTTAAAGACCGGTCAAGAAGTCTGGCGCAACCAAACCATGAGCAATGAATACTGGCGCAGTCAAACCGTGACCGCTACACCCAAACTTTGGCTTCTACCGCGCCTACGATGACATGAACCAACACGGAGTCATTAACCCAGGCTACCTAATATCACAGTATACTACAGGTACCGGTGCAAATTCCTACACAACTTGGACTTTTATTCATCCACGCTATGGAACAACACCGACAACACTAAACATCACATCGATACCTACAGGCACTATAGTGGCTGGTCCAAAAGGCGAACAATTACGCTATATAATACAGAATGAAGGCACCCCAACAAGTCCTAACTGGCGATTATTTGAATGGAACTCATCTAGAGTATTCGAATATCAGACCAGTGGAACATTTAACGCAAGCCTTGCAAGTCGCATCCAAGTACCATCTACAGCGCCCAACGAACCTTTCTTACCAACTTGGGACTTTAACGTTTCAGTATCAACAACTCTACCATCAACATGGAACCCAACTATACTACAAGTAGTACGCGGCGATTATCTACTAGGAAGCAACGGCACACTACCACGAGCAGGCACAAGTTCATTGTACTATCACAACCAAGACGTATCAACCCTATTTGCCATCAGCTTAAAACCAGGTCAAGAAGGACAATTGCTATGGATGAAGAACATTGATATGACATTCGTTAACAGTGCACAACAAATCATCCAAAGACTCTATATCCGCGCTGGCGAGGGCGTTTTCGTAATGCAGGAAATGCCATCACTTACCTGGATAGGCTTTGACGTTCACACTGGAAATCAACTTTGGACCACTGAACCACAGGCAGACACTAATCCATTTGGCTACTATTCCTGGGTCAGCCTCATGAACGTCTACGGATCATCAATCTATGACGGTACACTGATCACTGCTGGCTACACCGGACATGTTTTCTGCTATAACCTAACAACCGGAGAACTACTGTGGAAGCAAGCAGCCCTAACAGGCGGCGAGATCTTCAAGTACTACACAGTATTCCACGGATTAACCGCTGACGGCAAAGTCTTCATCGGAACCCACGAGCACTCAGCAGACGCCCCGCTACTAAAAGGCGCCCAAGTTAGAGTTTTCAACCTCACCACCGGCGAAATCGTCTGGACTATGGATGGTTGGGCTAACCCAGTAACATTCGCACTTGGAGATGGCGTACTTACCTACTGGAACAACTATGACCACCAAATCTACGCAGTCGGCAAAGGACCAAGCAGCACAACCGTTTCAATCGCAGACGACGTAGTCACATCAGAAAACTCGGTAATGATCACCGGCACCGTAACAGACGTTTCACCAGGCACAACACAATCAGTTAATGGTATGCGCTTCCCCAATGGAGTTCCAGCAGTCTCTGACGCGAGTCAAAGCGCATGGATGGCATACGTTTACATGGAAAAGCCACGCCCAACAAACGTAACTGGCGTAACTGTTACAATAAGCGTCATCGATGCTAACGGCAACCAAAGAGACATTGGAACAACTACAGCTAACGCTGACGGATTCTACAGCTTCGACTGGAAACCAGACATCGAAGGCAAATTCACAGTGACAGCCACATTTGCAGGCAGTGAATCATACTGGCCCTCACACGCAGTAACAGCATTCAACGTTGACCAAGCCGCGCCAACCGTAACTCCACAACCAATCGCTGAGCAACCTGTTTCAGAACAATACTTTATCCCAGCAGTCGCAGGCATCATAGTTGCAATAGCTATAGTCGGAGCAGTCTTAGCACTATTGTTGCTAAGAAAAAAAGCCTAAAATAAAAACCACATCAACATTCCCTCCCCTTTTTTAGTTTTAAATGCAACGAAATAAGAGATGGGGCTGAGTAGGTTCTGGAACATATTTGCATTGAAGCTGCGATCAAAGAGGTTTTGAATTTTTCCTCTTTCTCCTATTTTGATTCCAGAGTCTCAGCAAACCCTTATAGACTAAAACTATTGTTTCTTGTTTCTTTCTCTAGAATCAATCATGCCTTTTTCAGGGCACTGACACCTCTATGTCCAAAATTGCCAAATGAATAACAATCTGTTTGTTCTTTGAGTACTTTTTACCTTATGTTAATCCATATATTTTTGAACGTGTATAAGTGCCATTTTGCCATACTTTTGTGACGGTATATGTTGTAAAGGTTTTTCTAAACCCTTTTCTAAACCTGCGCAAAAGTGTTTATGGACTTAATTACATATACACATACGCTTATAAGTGTGTATGCACATATAGGTTAATGTAAATAAGCAATCAGCGCGAACTGAACAAAACAAAATACGCAAAATATTGACGCGCTTATTATGGGAATCAAAAAGCGAGAAAGTGACTAAAATTGGGCCGCATCAACGTTGACATATCAGACGAATTAGAAAAACGACTAAGACTGAAAACAGTAGAAAAATTCGGAGGCAAAAAAGGCGACTTATCCCGAGCAGTCCAAGAAGCAGTCCAAACTTGGATCGACAAAACCAATTAAGAATGAAGCCGCCCCTCCTCAAACCCTAATAACTAAATTATTAAGAATGCCCTGGCAATAGGCGTAGGGACCCGGTTAGCCTCAACACAATAAAAAAATGCGTTTATGGGCAATCTAGCCTGGAATCCCCTTTTAGAATAGTTACCCAAAAGTTGCGCTTCTCAGGTTGGCAGCAATGGCTGAAAGTTTTAGCGATTTGCGAACAAATGAACATTTGAGGTTAAGGTGGAAATTAATGGTTAAAAGAGAACTCGAAATTGTATTTATCGATAAGGAAGGAAAATGGTACCCCATAGATGAAGTTGATGTTAAAGATTTAGCGGTAGGTTTAGAGAAAGTTTCCAAAGAAGTCGCCAAAAGATTGCAATTGTTAAAAGAGCAAAGGTAGCCGCTGACCTCTTCTAAAGTACCTTCTGAAACTTAAATATACGTTAATACTAACATGATAATGGAGAATTCTTATGGATAGTTTTTCTGTGTCCTTACCTGCCAATTGGGCAGGATTTTTGAAGGGTTTAGCTGACGAACACGACATTGACGTTGGCAAAGTTATCAGTGGGTTGTGTGAATGGGCTTTTTCCAGCCCTGAATATAAGGTGCAGTTTGAGGTTTGGTTGGACAAGGCTTATCCGCCGAAAGGTCAAGCTGAAGATAGAGCGAGTGCTGAGGGCGAAGAAGCAAGCGAGGTTGAAGAAGAAAACGAAGATGAAGCTGAAGAGGAAGCTCACGAGGATAGAGACTACAGCGAAGACAGAGACCTAAAACCTTGAGATTGCATTTTCAAGCAACCCATTTTACTAAAAAACCCACGTCGAGGTGAAATCGAATGAGTGAAAAAGAGAATATAAAACCTAACGAGAAAGAAACATCGCCACAGACATCTCACCTAAAAAAACAACAAGAACGATACACCAGTGAGAAGAAAAAAGAACCAGAGAAGCGCAACAAAACCGAAACAGGAACCAGACAATCACGCGGAAAAAAACAACGCCGACAATTCAAGCTTGCCCCCAACAGAGGATAAAGGACCCAATAAGTGCAGACATGCATCAAAGAAATTGCAGCACCTATCTTGCTGCAATAGAATAAGATAGTTTCAAAGTTACAATTTTCAATAATAAAATTTTATCGAGGTGAAAAAAATGAGTAAAGAAGAAAGAAAGGCACCGGTTAAGGCGGTCGAAAAGGCTGAAATCGCAGTAAAACCCATAAAAAATATTGCTGTTAAACACCTTCCAGTCAAACACGTTCCTGCAAAGCATGTTCCCGCGGTTCATGTTCTAACGACTTTTGACGATTTGGTTGGTGATTTTCGAAGAAATTTCATAGAAAGCATAGCTTTTCCCTGGGATTGGGTAAGTCTTGAACCTGCTACTCCAGTTCGCGAGGCAACTGTAGATCTGGTTGATGAGGGAAAGAGATTTGTGGTACATGCAGAATTGCCCGGCGTGGCAAAAGACAAGATTGACGTTGCCCTGACCAGTGAAGGTATCGAAATCTCGGCTGAAACAGACATTGAAAAGGAAGACAAGCAGAAGAACTTTGTTGTCAGAGAACGCGTTTATAGGCATGTTTACAAACAGCTCTCGTTCCCCGAAGAAGTAATCCCTGAAAAAGCTGAATCCACCTTTAAGGATGGATTACTTGAAGTCTGCATCCCAAAGAAGACGATTGCACCCGAGCCTAAAAAACACAAGGTCATAGTGAAATAGTTGGTGTAGAAGCGTTCTTGTGCTCACTTACTATTTTTTCAATTTTTTAGGGACCAATTGAACCCTATTTTTTTAGGCTGCGCAATATTTTGTGTGTGTTACCGAAATAAGATTCTATTAGAGAAATGATAATGTAATAAGTATGCTTCGCCTTAGAAATATTCGACTCACAACGGAGTAAGGAGTAATTTTATGCCTGCTGCAATTGGTTTATTATTCAGAAAAATTGTCAAAGACTTGAAGGTCAAAGATGAAAATCCAAATAGTTGCCTAAATAATCCGAATAGCGACTTCTACAATCCAAATTACGACATCAACAATCCAACCAGCAACATCAACAATCAGAATAGTAGAATCAACGATTCATCAAATAATCAATTCAACAAGGAGCTGCGAAGAAATGCTTTGAGAGAACTTATTCACATGTATCTGTCGGACTATCTTTCTACAGAACAAGCAGAAAAACTTGTTAAAGAGTATATTCCATAACTTCAGTATCTCTTTTAAGTCGTCAATATCTTAACTTAGGATTTGGATAATTTCGAAGCCACAGCAATCGGGAAATCCCTATTGTGACTCCGAAATTTGCTTCAATATGACGTCTTTCTATTGAAAAAATTATTTTTTGCCCTTGTTAGAAGCACGTTTATTTGTAGGTTTTTTGCCTGTCAATTGTTTCTTTTGTGGCTCTGGTTCTTCCTAAACTACCGTTGTGTGCGCTCAACACAAATTTCAGCGTATTTTCCTTGTAAAATTCTCTAAATTGATTTCCACATTTTTTGCACTTATACATCTTGATTCGGAATCGCCCAAAGTCCCATTCCTTATCGGGTCCTTGCGTGTGCGCTGTGCAATTTGGACATTTCGGCATGACTTTCAACCTATCAAACTTTGTTTTTCTTAACGAACGCTAAAGGGGGAAATTTATTCTTCGCCCATGCCGCCCGGCATTCCGCCGCCTGGACCACCTGGACCGCCTTTAGGAGCCTTGGCTGTTATGACGTCATCTACGCGCAGTATCATGGCTGCTGATTCGGCTGCGGATTTGATAGCTTGCTCTTTAACAACGATTGGTTCGATTACCCCGTTTTCGATGCTGTTTTGCAGTTTACCTGTGAACACGTTAAAGCCGATGTGTTTGCCATCTGCTCTGTCGTGCACTTGACGTAACTCTATGAGTATGTCGATTGCCTCCAAGCCTCCGTTCTCTGCGAGAGTGCGCGGAATTATTTCGATTGCGTCTGCGAAAGCTTCTACTGCGAGTTGCTGCCTTCCACCGACTTTAGTTGAGTAATTGCGTAATTCTTTAGCAATTTCAACTTCGATAGCCCCGCCGCCGGCGACAATTTTACTGTTTTCTGTCACATCTGAAATTACAGACAAAGCGTCGATTATTACTCTTTCAGCTTCATCGACCATTCTTTCAAGGCCAGCACGTATTAGAATAGCCACTGAATGGGGATCTTTGCATTTTTCAACGAAAATCATTTTGTCGTCGCCGATCTTGCGCTCTTCCACTAAGCCCGCAAAACCCAAATCTGCCGTCTTTAGATCGTTCAAATTGGAGTTTATTCTTCCGCCAGTTGCTTTCGCGAGTTTTTCCATGTCTGACTCTTTGATGCGCCTAGCGGCAATTATGCCCTCTTGAGATAGATAGTGTTGAACCATATCGTCTAATCCTTTCTGGCAGAACACAACATTTGCGCCTGAAGCTTTGACCTTTGCCACCATCTCTTTGAGTGTGCTGTCCTCTTGGTCTAGGAAAGCTTTCATCTGGTTCGGTTGGCGTATGTGTATTTCGGCGCTTATTTCGGTTTTTTCGATCTCTAGCGCCGCGTCTAAAAGTGCGATTTTCGCGTTCTCTATCTTTCGTGGCATCCCTGAATGGGCTATTTCTTTATCTACGATTATTCCTCTGATGAGTTGCGTTTCGACAAGACTTTTTCCAGTCTTCTTCACTAACTGTATGTTATCGATGTCTGCAATCGTCTTGTCTCCGTGTTTTTGAGTTATCTGCTTTATTGCTTCTATGGCTATTTCCGCAAAGTGTTCTTTGGCACCACCTACAGCTTTGCTTCCCATGGCCGTTAAAGCGACTTTCATCATCATTTTTTGATCCTCAACGTCAATAGCCACCGCATTTTTCGCGATGATTTCGATTGCTTTCTGTGCTGCCTTGCGGTATCCTGCAACGAGAATCATTGGGTGGACATTTTGGTCTAAAAGTTCTTCAGCTTTCTTAAGAAGTTCACTTGCTAGCACTACCACAGTTGTGGTTCCATCGCCTACCATGTCATCTTGAGTTTTGGCGATTTCAATCATCATTTTTGCTGCTGCATGTTCCACGTCTATTTCCTTAAGAATTGTGGCGCCATCGTTTGTTATGGTGATGTCCCCTAAGCTGTCGATTAGCATTTTATCCATGCCTCGTGGACCCAGAGTTGTTTTTACGACTTCACCAATCACTTGGGCTGCCATTATGTTGTTTCTTTGGGCTTCTTTGCCTCTGCTTCGAGTGGTTCCTTCCTTCAAAATGAGCACAGGTTGACCACTTTGGGTTTGTGTTAAATATGCCATATTAATTCCTCAATATTTTCCGTTAATTTTTTTTAATAGCCGACGTTTTTAGGAATTAGAAGGCTCCTCGTCTCCAGCAAGCGGAGCAAGATGGATTTAACCGAAGAACTGGAGACTTGCCTTTCTTAATTGTTCCAAAAGCGCTGACTTTACAATCTATGTATTATCATGCAAGGATTTAAACTCGTCTAGAGAACTGGGGTGATTTCTAATGTCCGGGATAGGACAAAAGCAGTATGAGCGGTTAAACAAAGCCTGCAGAAAACCGCAATTCTAAAATATATTATTTATTAAGTCAGAATGTGTTCTAGATTGTGTTTTTGGGGTATGTAAAGGAATGACTGTGTATTCCAACTTGATGAATGGAGAAGAAAGGTCTCGGCGAGGATTCGAGACATTGTGGTTGGG
Organism: Candidatus Bathyarchaeota archaeon; assembly: GCA_963777155.1. Taxonomy (GTDB): domain Archaea; phylum Thermoproteota; class Bathyarchaeia; order Bathyarchaeales; family Bathycorpusculaceae; genus Bathycorpusculum. Next base: position 84,346 of record CAVZPM010000037.1, on the reverse strand, counting down.
GTCACGTCTCTGTCGAGGTCTACTCTCTAACTTGCTCGGAGTTAAGATGCCGCTGTTTTGCGGCCATAAATTAACATACAATTGCAATCTGCGATGTAAGATGTGTCCCTTCTGGAAAAGATCCAACAAGGATTTGAGCACTGAGGTTGAAAAAGCGATTTTGAGGCGGATTTATGATTCGGGTGCTTGTGCAATCGCGTTTGAAGGTGGAGAACCGCTTCTTAGAAAGGATCTAAGGGAGATACTTGCGTTTTCTAGGTCTTTGCCTTTACAAACTAGCTTGGTCACTAATGGAACTCTTCTTGCCTCAAGAATAGATGAGATAGCACAATACATCAATGGCGCAATCTATGTGTCGTTGGATGGTTTAGAGAAAACTCATGATGCAATCAGGGGTGTAAGTGGCTCTTTCAAAAGGACTCTAGAAGGCATAACTGCTGCTTCAAAGAAGGTTTCTGTGATTATCAACACGACGATAATGGATGAGAATATCGATGAGATTGAAGATTTGGTTGAGTTGGCAAAAGGATTGGGCGTAAAAATATCTGTTGCAATAGCTCATGAATACTATGAAACCGAGGCATCAAGTCCTGATAGACTTAAAATCAGAGACATATCTGGGAAAACTTGTTGAATTGAAGAAGAAGGGGTTATCCGTTGATAAATTCAGTTGGCTATTTTGGATGTGCTTGCAAAGGAGAGGAGCTGGACATGTAAGCCTTGGTCTACGATTAATGTGAGTCCTGAAGGGTATTTGGTTTTGCCTTGTTATGTTCGGAATGAGTATGCAAAAACCATCTCTGTTTTGGATACCAGCATTAAGAATGCAATTTCCGATTTCGACTGGAAAGACACGCAAAACTGTCAGAAATGCAGTCTTCACTGTTATGTGGAGCCATCTTTGGTGCTTTCGTATGATTTTAAATCATTTCTCAATTGGGCTCATCCATAAAAGATATGATGCAACCATTGTGAAACAATAATTCTTTCAGATGTTTCATTTACTTTAGCGCATTATAAGTCTTGTTTCTTCTAATCTATTTCTTGTCTGTTTGTTTTGTTACTGTTACTCAGTTTTTGCTGGGAGAGAATGGGAGGATGAGGGGATGATAGTAGTAGTTTGGGTTTGGAGGTTAAAATTCAATCCAATCATCGACGACCAGTGCGCGCTGCACTAATCGTCAGATTTGTTTTTGGGTTTTCGAAGCTTCTCTGGTGCCTTAAGAAAATTTTGAAGAAAATCTTGGATATTTTCATGTAAATGGATAAGCTTTTTTTGGTTTTCTTCCTTGGTTTCCGGTTTTGGTTGAAAATAACCATGTTCAGTCATGTAAAACATTAGGCTAGAGAAATCTCCAGCCAAGGCACAATTAACTTCTTTTTTTCCCAATTCTAAAAGAGCATAATACCTGTGATGACCATCCAAAACTGCATATACATCAAATTTTGGGTGCTTAACCACGATTAAGGGCGCAATTTTCTCCCCGTTTTGGATCTTCTTTTTGTACATCTCTATAGCTTCTGGATCGACTTTTGTGTCAGCAACGATTTTTTCTATTGGCAACCTCAGTACGTACTTCTCAGGATTAGCAAACACGTCGATGTTAAATTCTCGCTTTCTTAGGTCTGGTCAACCGCATAATTCCCAATCTTAACGAATCCACGATATCTAAAACACGTTTTCCCAAACAATACTGCCTCTATTAACAAGGGTTATCAAAAGATGTTGATTGACTTGCAGATAAAATTGTCACTGGTCAAATATCTCCAACCATATAGTAACTTCAATAAATTGTATAATTATCAAAAACACCTAATTCAATTCGAGGTTTTTAATCATTTATCTGTTTCGGAAGTTGTCGATGAAGGATTTTTGTTTCCTTCGATCTTTTCATGTTTGTTTCTTGAAGTAACAATTTCGGTTGAACACCTAAAGGTAAACCCCAAGTCCAGATCCCAACGCTGAACCTTCAATAAAACTGTTTATAGACCTGTTTTCAATTAATCATTTTAGGCAATTCAGTCCAATTGCCAGGCGTTTTCTCTGAGTAATCAAGATAGCCAAAATCATCAGTCATTCTGGAGCGTTCCAACTTCTGAGCTTCTTAGCCAACTTCAAACAACATCAAAAGGCTTGACTGACGATGAAGCCGAAAAAAGACTCACGAAATATGGCTCCAATCTTCTTAAACCCAAGAAAAAATCAGGTACACTAACGTCTCCTGCTAACTCAATTTAAAAGTCCACTAATCCTTATCCTCATCTTTGCAGGCGGATTGTCATTATTTCTTGACGTATCTGCGGGTGCTTTGCCAACAAATGCAATAATTATCCTAACGATCATCCTCATAAGCAGCCTTCTTGGATTCTGGCAGGAAAGAGGCGCAGCCAACGCTGTCGAAAAACTGCTGGCCATAGTTCAAACCAAAGCGACCGTACTTCGCGATGGAACTCCAAAGGAAATACCTGTTGAAAAAATCGTGCCAGGCGACGTCATTATCCTCAACGCTGGAGATCTGATACCTGGAGACTCCATAATTCTAGAATCAAAGGATCTCTTCGTAAACGAAGCATCCTTGACTGGAGAAACTTTTCCAGCTGAAAAAACTGCCGGAATCCTGCCACCAGCAACATCACTTAGTCAGCGGACAAATAGTCTTTTCATGGGAACCAACGTGGTCAGTGGCAGCGCCCAAGCCGTTGTTGTAGGAACCGGGGTGCAAACAGAGTTCGGCAAAGTCTCCGAACGCCTAAAACTCAGACCGCCTGAAACAGAGTTTGAACATGGCGTCCGACATTTTGGGTATCTCCTCATGGAAGTAACGTTGGTGCTGGTGGTCGCCACCTTAGCCATAAACGTGTATTTTGCCCGTCCTGTGCTGGATTCTCTTCTCTTTTCCTTAGCACTCGCAGTTGGACTCACCCCTCAACTACTGCCCGCCATTATCAGCATTAACTTAGCTCACGGAGCCAAGATCATGGCAACCCAGAAGGTGATTGTTAAACGGCTCGCATCCATTGAGAACTTTGGCAGCATGAACGTGCTCTGCTCCGACAAAACAGGAACCTTGACGGAAGGCATCATAAAAATACAATCCGTCCTTGACTTTAACGGTAACCCAAGCCAAAAAGCGCAACTCTACGCGTATCTCAACGCTTCTTATCAGACCGGGTTTACAAATCCAATTGATGACGCCATTTGTGCGAACTCACGTTGATGTGTCTGGTTACACAGAAGCTGGATGAGGTGCCATATGATTTTATTCGGAAGCGACTAAGCATTTTGGTGTCGAAAGACAACAAGAATTTGATGGTCACCAAAGGTGCTCTGCAAAACGTGCTTGACGTATGCACCTCAGTTGAAACTTCCGAAGGAACGATTGTTCCGATTGCTGGGGTGCAAAAGCAGATCCAGCAACGTTTCGAGGAACTGAGCAGTAAAGGTTTTCGCGTTCTGGGGATTGCTTACAAAGACATCGGATCTGACAAACTCATCGCCAAAGACAGTGAAGTCGGTATGACTTTCTTAGGATTCCTTGTTCTCTTTGATCCTGCCAAGCCTAAAATCGCCGAGACTATCAAAGAGTTGAAGCAGCTTGGAATTTCCCTAAAGATTGTAACTGGAGACAACCGATTGGTTGCAGCCAGCATCAGTCAGCAAGTCGGATTTCCAACTCCAAAAATTCTTGCAGGTTCAGATCTTCGCACCTTAAGTGATGAAGCATTGCTTCGGCAAGTGAATGAAGTAAATGTTTTCGCAGAGGTTGAACCAAACCAGAAGGAACGTATTATTCTTGCACTCAAGAAAGCTGGAAATGTGGTTGGCTACATGGGCGATGGAATCAACGATGCCTCTGCGCTTCACGCTGCTGATGTTGGTCTTTCGGTTGAAAGCGCTGTGGATGTTGCCAAAGAATCCGCCGATATTGTCTTGCTTGAAAAGGACTTGGGTGTGCTTGCAAATGGAGTGAAAGAGGGAAGGAAAACCTTTGCTAACACTCTAAAGTACGTGTTCATGGCAACAAGCGCAAATTTCGGAAACATGTTCAGCATGGCAGGTGCATCCCTCTTTTTGTCATTTCTGCCTCTTTTGCCTAGGCAGATTTTGCTTACCAATCTGATGACAGATTTCCCAGAGACAACCATCGGCACAGACAATGTAGACAGTGAAATGGTTGAACAGCCCCGACGCTGGAACGTCGCCTTCATCCGCAATTTCATGATAGTTTTCGGCATCCTAAGTTCAGTTTTTGACTATCTTGCCTTTGGAGTGCTTCTTTTTGTTCTGCAAAGTCCTATGGAGCTTGTTTAGGACTGGATGGTTCATAGAATCGGTTCTTTCTGCAAGTTTAATTGTGCTGGTTATTCGGAGCCGAAGACCATTCTTTAAGAGTTCTCCAGGGAAGTATTTGCTGTTAACCACCATAGTGATTGTTGGCGCCACACTTATCTTTCCCTTCACTCCGCTTGGCAGACTATTTGGTTTTGCCCAGCCGTCGCTCTTGGTTCTTGTTTTGATGTCAATAATTGTTGTATTCTACATAATCGCGGGTGAAGTGGTGAAAGGAATTTTCTACAAACGAGTAAAATTCTGAAACATTACTCAATTGAAAATGTCCTGCATATACGCTGTTCCGAGCCGTAAAAGATAGCTCGTGTTTTAGAAACTTCTGAGCTCTTGGATTCATTAGAACTAGGCAAAATTGATTTAAGGTGAGTTGTTTTCATCTGATTTATGAAAGAAATTGAAGTTAAAGTTCTAAATGTCGACAAACAAAAAATTGAAGAAATACTCACACAATTAGGGGCCAAACAAATCTTTGACGACGAGATTACAACATACTTCTTCGATTTTGAAGATAGCAGCATAGCCAACGCAAAAAATGTTCTTAGACTACGAAAAGAAGGGAAACAGTCGGTTTTAACGTTTAAGAAAATCCTCAGCAAACAATCTGCAAAAGTAGCTGAAGAGTACGAAGTCGAGGTTTCAAACTTACCAAAAATGCAGAGAATTCTCGAGTTGCTAGGCTTGTCAGTGACTGAAAGCATACAAAAACATCGAACAAGTTACGAACTTAACGACCTGCGGTTTGATATAGATACGCTTGAAAAAGAATACGCTTACATTCCGACGTACCTTGAAATCGAAGCAAAAAACATAGAGTTGATCCATAAGTACGCTAAGATTTTGGGCTACAGAGTCAATGATTGCTTGCCATGGACCACTAACGAATTGATCAAATTTTATTCAAAAAAACCAAATTAACCCGCTGCAGATCGGCGATTCAAGGAGTCGCAGATTTACGCACTCGGGGCTTTGCAACTTTCTTTATTGTTCTTTGGTTTTTCCGGCAATTTTTTGACTACATTCCAGATGGGATACTCGCTTTGTTCTTTAACAAATTTGCTTAGAAACTCTTTTTGAGTAGCTCGAGGATTATCGCTTTCAATCCAACTTAAGCGCGATCTTTTCTATGTACCCTTCGTCAAATAGCTTTGAATAAATCTTTTTGCTGCTCTTTCCGCCAAAACCTGCTAAGTAACTACCCATAATTTTCTTAACTGGTTTCTTTGAGCGCCCAATGTACATTATGTCGGAACCTGTTTTTCCTGAAAGACTCTTGTCAACTAATGCAAAAACAATGCTTTTGTCATAAGGCAGATTCAAGAATGAAATACTGCAAAGAGGAACCAAATCAGAGAAGCCAATCTCTTTAAGTGTTAAAGAATTCATGCATTCTATTTAAGTTCAGCTTGATATAAGAGTTGCTGCTCCGAAAAAAGTATTGCTTATGAAAAATTCTACCAGAGCACATTTTTTATATGAAAAAATATAGTTTGTTTCTATAAATATTATGCGTATTTAACATTAAGCAAAAATTTGAGAAAATAAAAACCGCATCAAATCTCTACTCTGCAGTACATAAACGCAAAAAGCTTTATACTCTTTTATCTGGTTACCTTATACATAGCAGGTTCTTGTAACAAATTATTCTCTGTTATCGAGCTTACTTGATTGCTGAAAAACTACAGAGATGTAGATCCATTTGTCAACATCCAACAACCTAATCAAAATAACGTCGCACGAAATGCTTCTCCCGAAAATAGCCTTAGACAACTCTACTTTTTTCTTAAATAGAGAACTCAGTTGGATACGATTCAATGTTCGTGTCCTGGAGGAAGCTCAGGATCCAACACATCCCCTTGTTGGAGAGAGCAAAATTCTTAGCTATTGCTGGAAGCAACCTTGACGAATTCTTTATGACTCGGATTCCTCGACTCTTGAAAAAAGTATCTAAAGGTTCCATAGATAAATCAATTGATGGATTGACTGCATTCGAACAAATTGAAGCAACAAGAAGAGAGATTATTCCGCTCATTGAAAAACATGCGAAATGCTGGAAAGAAGAACTATTCCCAGAACTTGCAAAACAATGGTATCTACATAAAAAAAGATAGTAATCTAACCAAAAACCAGAAAGAAAAACTACGCCAATACTTTACAAACATAATATTGCCTACTTTTAAAACCCACAAACAAGATATAGCTCACGTATTCATCGAAAATCTTCACATAAACCTCTTAGTGGTGACAAAAAACAAACTGGGGCAAGAGATCAACTACATAGTTGATGTTCCAACAGAACAGTTTGGTAGACTCATAGAAATTCCCACAGATGAATCCAATTCTCAGAATAGAGAAGAAAATGTGCCTACTGAATTGTTCTTTTTAGAAGAATTAGTAGTTTCTAACTTAGACCTACTTTATCCGAATGAAGAAGTGATAGCCGCTTTTCCATTTAGGCTAACACGTAACGGTGAAATAGACATAGTAATGGATGAGTCTTCGGATTTTTTGCTTTCAGTTAAGAAAAGCGTCCAAAACCGAAAAGAAGGATTCGCGAGCAGGCTTGAATTTGACGAAAGAATGCCTGAACCGCTGCGGGAATTATTGTCTAACTTAGCAGGTTTACCCAGCTATTTGCTCTATGATTTTGCTGTGTCCACTTGGGCTTGTAGACCTTTGGCAACTACTCAAAATAGACAGACCCGAATTAAAAGACAAAGGATTCAATCCCTGTTCCCTGCCTTTACTAACACCTAAGAAAAACATTTTCAAAACAATTGCAAAAAGAGACTTTGTCCTTTACCACCCTTATGATAGTTTTGAAGTGATAATTCACCTTTTCAGGGAAGCCGCGAAGGACCCGAACGTTTTAGAAATTTACATAACGCTTTACCGAATGGACTCGAAATCACCCGTAATTGAAGCCTTAATTGAGGCAGCCAAGAGAGGAAAAAAAGTCACAGCCATCATAGAGCTAAAAGCTAAATTCGATGAGGAAAACAACATAAACTTGGCTTGGAAGCTGAAAGAGGCCGGCGTAAACGTTGTCTACAACTTCCCAAACTTCAAGGTCCATGCAAAACTCTGTTTAATTGTGAGAAAAGAAAAAGCAGGCATTACCAGATATTCTCATATAGGGTCAGGCAACTACAACTCGGTCACGGCAAAAATTTATTGTGACATTGGTTATCTCACTGCAAAACCGGGAATAGGAAAAGAACTTTCAGAACTCTTCGAAGTACTTTCGCATCGATCGCACGAAAAAGAATTCAAACATTTACTTGTCGCTCCGAAGACGTTAAAGAAAGAGATTTTACGCCGCATAGAAAGAGAAATAGTTGTTCACCGAAAAACTGGAAACGGATATCTAGCTTTCAAACTAAACAGCTTGGAAGAAAAAGAAGTTATTCAGGCTCTCTATACCGCTTCAATGGCTGGAGTCAAAATTGACCTTAACGTAAGAGGCATTTGCTGCTTAAGACCAGGCATAAAAGGCGTAAGTGACAACATATCTGTGGTTTCAATAGTGGGTCGTTTTCTTGAACATGCCCGAATTTACTATTTTCAGAACGGAGGACAAAACGAAATATTAGTTGGAAGCTCAGATTTAATGTTTCGAAACCTCAATGAACGGATAGAAGTAATATTTGCGGTTCCTGACCCCGAAATAAGACGAGAAATCTTTGAGCATATTTTAAGAATACACTTGCAGGACAACGTTAAATCCCGAAAACTTCTTACTGATGGGACTTACGAGCGGGTAACACCTAAAAAGAACCAAGAAATCATCAACTCGCAATCCTGGCTGCTCGAACACAGAGGCATATGGCATGAATACCAACCTTGACCAGAAAAACTGCACCGAAAAAAATAGCTACTTCAAATATGGAGCCCAAACTCTTCTAAACCTCTTGCCAACACTTGAGGACCAGATTGAAGGCGTAAAAGAAGGCGAAGATATTGAATATCTCCACAAAATGCGCGTCACCTCACGCAGAATTAGAGCAGCAATGCCTCTGTTCAAAAGATGTTACCAAAAAAAACAATTCAAAAAATGGCTAAACGAAATAAAGAAAGTAACAAAATTCCTTGGAGAGGCAAGAGACCTTGATGTTCAAATATTCTTTTTGCGAGATTACATGAAAAGCAAACCGCAGTTGACCAGCGATTCAGGGATCAAACTTCTTCTTGATAGTCTTGTAAGTCGCAGAGCTAAGATTCAGACAACCGTTGTCAATGAACTTAGTGTACTAAAAAATTCAGAAGTCTTGGAAGATATCAAAAAAGTCTCCAACCAGATACTTGCCCAAACAACGAACGACCAGTCTTGTCCGCAAGAGCTGCAAGAAGAAGCAAACGGTCGAATTTCAATTAAACTTGAGAATTTTCTGTCCATGGAAAGCTGTGTTCACAAAAAAGATGATATTTTATGCCACCATCAGATGAGAATTCGTGCAAAATGGCTTCGGTACACAATGGAAACGTTTTCTTCATTATACGAAGAAAATCTCTCAAAAGAAATAAAACTCGTAAAGAGTTTTCAGGATGTTTTGGGCGAAATGCACGATTGCGATGTCTGGAGTCAATGCATCCCCAAATTTGCAAATAAGCTTGAAATCAAAGAAGCGGCGAAACAAAAAAGCAAAGAGCCAACCGTAAATGAAGAAAAAACACTTTCAGAATTTCTCCAATTCGTAAAAGGTCGCAGGGAAAAATATTATAGAGATTTTGTTAAGCTTTGGGACGAAAAATTAACAAAAGATACTTTTATACAACTAAGAGAAACAACCACAGGTATGGGATTTACTAACTCAGAAAACGTGACAAGAGCGGCACTTTTGAGCCCAGGAAACAAAAATAGCTGTATTAGCAGATATTCACGGCAACATTCACGCACTCAAAGCGGTTTTTAATGATGCTAAGCAACGGGGCATTGATGTTTTCTTAAATGCTGGTGATTTAACAGGATTCGGAGTTTTCCCCAATGAAGTAATTAAACTACTTATTTTGGAGAAAACAGTCAGTGTTATAGGAAACTTCGATCTCGAAGCGTTAGGGGAGCATAAGAAGGGAAGTAGCGAGAGAAATCTTGCTTTAAAGTATGCCCAAAAGGAACTGAGTAAACCTTGTGAAGAATATCTGAATAGTTTGCCTGACAGAATTACTTTTGAAGTTGCGGGCAAAAAGTTACTCTTGATCCATGGAAGCCCTTCAGATATAACCGAACATATCTACCATGATACACCAGCTGCACGGTTACAGGAACTAGCAAAAGTTGCAGACGCCGACATTATCATCGTTGGTCATTCTCATGAGCAATTCTTAAGAGAAATAGAAAATGTTTCATTTTTCAATCCAGGTAGTGTTGGTCGACCTTATGACGGAAACCCACAAGCTGCTTATGCTATTATAAGTTTCAAACCGTTCTTGCGTTGAATTCAAACGAGTAGACTATTCAGTTGAGTCAGCTGCTCAAGCTATGAGAAAGAAAAGATTTCCTGAAGGCTTCGCTCAAATGCTTCTCTGTGGGTTATCCTCTGACGCCCTCAAAAAACAAGACTGTGCCAGAAAACTGGAAATGAAACAGAATTGTCTCAAAATTACAGAATCAACAAGAAAGGTTGCTCAGAAATACCAACAAGATTCAAACCACTCAAAGCAAGTACGACGTATTGCCTTGAAAATCTTCGAAGATCTTCAGGATTTACATCACCTTGACAAACCCGAAAAATGTTGGCTGGAATGTGCTGCAATACTTCATGATATTGGTCTATCCGTTGACACGAGCAGACATAACAAGAAATCGTTAAAGCTAATATTGAATGATACCCAACTTCCTTTCTCCTCAGTTGACAGGCGGATAATAGGCAGCATTGCAAGGTATCATCGGAAGGAGTTTTCCAAAAGATGAAGATTACAACCTTGCAGGTTTAAACAAAGAAACAAAGCTAAAAGTAAAAATATTATCGAGTATTCTGCGTGTGGCTGATGGATTGGACTTCACTCACCAATCCCTCGTTGACCAAATTGAGATTAGTGTAGATACGAAAAAATTAACTATTGAATGTGAAATTCATTCGAACCCAAGTGCCGAAGAGCAATCAGTAAATAAGAAAAAAGATTTGCTTGAAGAGGTATTCGGAAGAGAACTGGTGCTGACATGGAGGAAGAATTAACAAAAACAGGCAAAGTCGTAGGGTTTGTAGATGTAGGAACCAACGCCATTCGACTATTAGTTGTTCGGATAAACCCGAATCTTTCTTACACAGTTATCAGCCAAGAAAAAGAAGTTGTTAGACTTGGCGAAAACGAATTCAAAGATAACCTTCTCAAACCAGACGCTATGGACCGAGCCATTCTGGTCTGCAAAAAATTTGTCGAACTCGCAGAAACCTACGGAGCAAATAAAATAATCGCAGTAGGAACATCTGCAATTCGGGAAGCGCACAATCGAGAAAAATTCCTTCAAAGAATCCTGTCTGAAACCGGATTAGATCTTCACGTAATTTCGGTCTAGAGGAAGCACGTTTGATTTATTGCGGCTTATTAAGCGGTGTAGACATCGGCGAAGAAAACGCTGTATTCATCGATTTAGGCGGAGGCAGCACCGAGTTTGCCATCGGAAACCAAAGTGAAATCCTTTACTTAGATAGCATTAAGATAGGTGCCATAAGACTTACAAGTCAGTTTATAGGCGAAGGTTGGACTGGACGTATACGCTATAAACAATACAAAAGCATCAAAAAAGAAGTCAGCAGCACCATCAATCAGAGCGGCATCTCAGGTAAGAGCATTTAGTGTAAAACTTGCGTTCGGAAGCTCTGGTACAATAATAAACTTGGCGGAAATTGGTTCCCGAATGTTTAAAAAAACTAACAGTGGCGTTAAGGGTCAAGTTCTATCGAGGAAAACTCTGAAAAAAACTGCTCAAATCCTTTGCGCTCTTACGCTCGAAGAAAGAAAAAAGATTCCAGGCATCAATCCAGAGAGAGCTGACATACTAGTCGCCGGAGCAGCTGCCATGGATGCAATAATGGAGGAATTTGGCTTAGAAGAAATTAACGTTAGTCGTAGAGAACTTCGAGACGGCTTACTCGTTGACTACTTGTCAACATTCGAGGACTTTCGAGAGTTTCAAAAAACGCCAATAAGAAAAAGAAGCGTACTCCAATTGAGCAGATCATGCAACTACGACGAGAAACATTCTGAAACAGTGGCTTCGATTGCAGCCCAACTTTTTGACAGCGCAAAAGCAGCCGGATTACATAGCCTTCATGAAGAAGAAAGGGAGCTTCTAAAATATGCGGCAACCATGCATGACATCGGAGATTTCCTCTCTTTTAATGACCATCATCTTCACGCACACTACATTATTAGCAACGCCAGTTTACTTGGATTCGATCAAAGAGAAATAACCATAATGGCTAACGTGGCAAAATTTCACAGGAAAAAATATCCAACTAAAAAATCCTTGAAAGCCACGGGACTTGACGATAACTCTAAAACAATTGTTATGATGTTGGCTGTGTTTCTTAGGCTCGCTGAAAAGCTTGACAGAAGCCATTGTGCAATAATCAAGAAGGTGGAATTTATTAACATTGATAAAGATCGGGTACTCCTCTCATTGTTTTCTGACTCTGATTGCAGCATGGAAGAATGGAGTGTGGTTCAAAATGGATCAGCTTTCTATGGGGCTTTTGGAAAAAAGCTTGATGCTCACTGCGTTAATCTGCATACTCCAGTAGAATAAAATAGGCTAATCCGTTTTCTTTCATTCATGACAGAGGGTGGCTTTAGCTTTTTTTAGCTCGGTTGCTTGTTCTTCGGTTAAGACAGGGTATTTTAGGTTAAGTTCCTCTATTTTTGAAACGAGTATCTCTGAAACTGATGCTCGTGTTACCCATTTCTTGTCTGCTGGAATAACATACCAAGGTGCCCATTTGGTGCTTGTTTTTTCGAGGACTTCCTGGTAAGCGTCCATATAATCTTTCCATTTCTCCCTTTCAGACAGATCAGTGAGTGAAAACTTCCAATTCTTATCAGTGTCTTCTAACCGCTCCAGTAGTCGCTGTCTTTGTCGTTCTGGAGACAGGTTTAAGAAAAACTTCAAGATTACAGTGCCATTGGATACCAGATGTTTCTCAAACGAGTTTATGTCATCGTATCTTTGGTTCCAGAACTGGTTGTCCTCTTGATCCTGCGGGTAATTTGTTTTTCTCTAAAACTTCCGGGCGAACTTTGACTATAAGAACGTCCTCGTAATATGAGCGGTTGAAGATTCCTATACGTCCCCTTTCGGGAAGAGCTTTAGAGTAACGCCATAGAAAGTCGTGATTTAATTCTTCTTCGCTGGGTGTTTTAAATCCTGTAACTTGGCAACCTTGAGGGTTCACTCCAGACATAACGTGACTGATTACGCCGTCTTTTCCTGCTGCATCCATTCCTTGTAGAACTATCAACATTGAATAACTGCCGTTTGCCCAAAAAAGCTCCTGCATTCCTGACAGCTTTTGCCGGTTCTCCTCAAGAATATCTAACGCTTGTTGTTTTGAAGCTTTTTTTCCTTCTTTGTTTCCCTTATGCTGCTGCCCATTTAGGGACCCAACCTGGATCATAATCTTTTAAATCAATTTTCTCATCTGCAGAAACTCTAAAATTGTCAACAGCGTTAATCCGCATTCAAAAAACACCTAATACTAATTAATTGTTCTTTACTTAATAAAAGGTAGTGATTTATGATCCCTCTGATTTCTCTATTAAATTTTTGTGAACGAGGTTCCCAGCATCAGCCATTAGCATCTTTGCAATGTCGCATCTAAAAATGCTCATATTTAGTTGGAAAAAACGTGAGCTTCTAAAATAAGCCAATCGGATTTAGAAGGATCAAATTCAAGCGTGTCTATGCTCTTTTGGTTATGACTACAATAATTCCAAGTAATCCTCCCAAAACAACCAGTAGTCCGCCTAATCCGCCGCCAATGATTCCAACGATTATGAGCACGATTGCCCAGACGAGAGTACTTGCGCTTCTAGCACCGATAATTGCAATAACACCGCAAATTATAGCTCACAATCCCGAAATATGCAAAGGCAAATAAACCAAAATGGAAAATTGCCAGTCCACTGAAACCAATCAGATCAAATAATCCAAAGAGCACCAGCAGTATTCCGCCTATAAGGGCTAAAATGTATGCTATTCGAGAAATTGACGCGTCTGCCATATACGAATTCACCTCCCTTATCAAACAAATAAGGGATTTAGAATATTTTGATGGCAACACACCAACTGAATAGCATAGTTTTCAGTTATTTTGACAAGAACTGAATTCTGCCATACAATCAAGACTTGTTATGCTGCAAGCAAAAATTCTATAGTTACTCTTTAGCTGACCTCGAATAAAAAGGTTAGCTCTAAGTTAAATTAGAAACCAGTTTTAGCAGCTAAATCTTTAATCGTTAATAACAAAGTTGATGTTCCGACTAATTTTTATGGAGCCCGGAAATATTAATTTAATTGAGAACTTTTCTTATTTAGGCAAAGTTGTCCTTGAGTGAAATGCTGAATGTTATTGAATGCTCTTTCGATAGTTCTGGTTGGTTTAGGTGCTTGGCTTGTCGTAGATGGCGTTTTAAGTATAGTCAAATATCCTAAGCAGAGTTTTCCTGAACAACTAATTAGAGTGATTAGAGCTGCGGTTGGAATTATTATAATCATTATTGGCATAGTTCAAAATTAGTTAAATCCTACTGTAAATATTTCTGGTACCCGTTATAGGCTCCTTGATTATACTACCTGAAAAAAGTGAGGTACCAAAGCTAATTACCTTTATATCCTTAAAATTGCCCAGTAATAAGTGGTCAGTTAGAAGTCGGCGGTTGTTTTCATGAATCTTTCTACCCACATAGTGTTTGGCATAATTGTTGGAGTCTTATTATTTGGCAAACCAGAAATAGCGCTAATGGTTGGAATAGGCTCTGCCATTAATGATCTTGACCGAGAATACGGTTTTTTTAGCAAAGAGTCCTTTCGCCGTCGACAAATACACCGTGCATTGTTTCACAATTTCTTGTTTATCGGTATAGTGTATTTGATAAATCCGTTTTTTGGCATCGGCGCTTTTCTCCATTCGTTTCTAGATTCATTCACAACAACAAGGGACCGAGGCGTCGAATGGCTGTACCCTTTTTCAAGACTGGTATCCAAAGCAGTGTATGATTCGGACGGCAAAAAACTACCCCTTGATCCAAAACATAAGATCTATTTTCTTTCAAATGACCTTCCCGGACTGACGCAAAGAACTACAAAAGATATTAAACCAGGAGAAGCACCGGTACCCAATAGACGAACTTATGGCCCTGCTCTTTCGGGAAAGTTTCTTGACAGAAGCATATTTTTCGGATCCATTGCTCTTTTTTTTCTTATGCTTCTTTTTTCTGTTCTTGGCTTGCGACAGCTCATCGATATAAGCTTACAAAACATTACACTTTCACTTATGATTCCATTGCTAATAGCGTCAATAGGAATTTTCTTGAATTTTCTTGTGGGCGAGCTTGATAGAAAGAAACTAGTTAAGACCAAGACGGATAGACCCTACAAGTTTTCGTTTGTCTTGTCAATTGGAATGATTATTTTTGCGATAGTTCTTGGGGGAATAATGAATCCAGCAGCTATATCCAATACGCTTAGCCTAATGCCGTATATTGTCGTCGGAGTAGTCGTTTTTGTTTTCGTTTCGTTGGGGGTTCTGATCTACTCTACGAGAGGTTTTTCCTTAGAAAGCAAGAAAGAGCCACTCATCGTTTAATCAAGCCATCCTTTCCGTTTGAAATAAAACAACTCAACCGCGCCGATGGCAAACATCAAACCTACAACAATTACAAATCCCCAAGGATCTTGCGTAGCTGGTAACCCACCTACATTCATCCCTAACAAACCCGCAATAAGACTAAAAGGCAACGTAATAGCCGAGACAATAGTTAATATCCGCAACCGTTTTTCAACACGAGAACTACCTACCGTCTGATAAGAGTCATATAACCCGTTCACACGGGTTTCTAAACGATGAATACCGCCCTGCGCAATCTCAAGCTCCGAGACCAAATCTTGGATATACGCCTTGCGATGAGGCTCCTGCAATGCCTTATTGTCCGAAGAATTGAGACCAGTAACGCAATAGAGCTGGTTTTCTATCAAAGAAACCAGCTTATCAACCTGCCACCGCAAATTCGTCAAATCACTGTTGCTAACAGTATCCGGATTCTCAGCTAAAGCTCTAGCAATATTCAGTGTCTTGTCGCGAATTTCTGTTTCTGCCTGGATGCTCAGATCCGCAAGATCATCAATGAGTAAATAAACAATCTGAATCAGATGACTCAGACTGGGAGTTTTCTCTGCCTTTAAATCATTTATTAATTCTTCTATGGCTGGAATTGGCCCAGCTCTGATAGTTACTAACACTGGGTTCTGAAGTAGTATTGTGAGATAGGATGGCTCCAAAGTATTCAGGTTGAGGGCTGCGGGAAATTCTAGTAGAAGAGCGCGATCATAAGATACTACGCCAGGTGTACTTGTCGAATCTAGGCAACGATTTATCATAACAGGGTGAAGATCTAAAGGTGCGAGAAAATTTTTGAGTTCTTCAGGAGTAGCTTCTTCAACATCAAACCAACTCTCACCCAGCTTGTTTAAGTCATCAGTTGGCCAGCTTGTGATATTGGGCTGTTTTTGCAGTCTTCCTGAACTGATTAGAAACCAATTAATTTTCAAGATCATACTCTCTGTTAACTAAATTATTCCTCTTATAACGCTGATAATATTGTTCAATTTTACCCGTTAATTGACTTTTCGGCTTTTAGTATGGTCAAAAACAGATTTTATCTTTTTCTCTCTTAAAGCATTTTGAGTGTTTAACAAATCGTGATTTGTCCGAAAATTGCGGATGGCGGATCCGGGTTTGTTAACTTAACGCAGATCTAAAAAGGATCCACACTTGGAATTGAGAGAGGGAATCTTTCTGCGCTTTTGTTATGCCTGACCCGCCAATTATTATGCCTTTTTCAGGGCACTGGTACCTATAAGTCCAAAATTGCTAATAAGAACTTGTGACTGTGTGGTTACATCTACACACGCGTGCTTGGTTATCACATTCTTAAGTTAGAAGTGTTTCATGATGAAATCCCTAACGCCTCTATGAGAGGCCATGAGTTCAACTATCTTTTTTGTGACTTGTGTTATTTGAGTATCAAATAATCTTGTTACAGCTAGGGAAAATACAAACACAAATGTGCCGATTACTATGCTTCCAATGACATTTATCGAACCAAGATACCATACGATAAGATATGTAACTGCGGCACTTATGAGCCCCATGAGGAAAGATCTTATTATAAAATAAAGTCGTTGCAACCACGTAGAAAACAACAGAACCTTGATTACTGCTCTTTTCTCTAACTCATTTTCAGCTCCAGATTTATTACCGCCTATTTTTTGCAGTACCCCTTTTGCGTAATGGGCATCTGACAAACGCAACATCATTTTAGCATAACGGGCGTCTGATAAATCCGTTGAACTTGCCGTTTCAAGCTCTAACAAAATCCTTTTCGATATTTCATCTATTTCAGCATCTACTCTCTCTATTTTTGAATCTTTAGTTACCATAGTAACTTCAGCAACTGGTTTCTCTGGTTTCGTGGTAGCTGGGAGCTGGGAAGATTTCAATTGTTTTCTTATGAATAAGAAGAGCCCTGAAATGATCAGTGCACCAATAACGCCTGAAGAGATGCCTGTGATGTACCAAGCTTTCCATGCTGGCATGAAAGTCATAAGGTACTCTAATGAACCGATCAGGGTGAAGATGGCAGCAGATCCAAAAAATGAAATGACCAGAGCCAATAAAACGCTGATAATTATGCTTGTTATCAAAAGTTTTTTGAGGCGTTCCTTTAGAGCAGCTTCCGTTTCATGCACAAAACCTTTGAGAACGGCTTTTATTTCATTGAATAATGCTTCGATGATTTCTCTTAAGGAAGTCAACTAATTCTTACACCTTCAACTCTCTTAAATGACAAAGTTGTTTGTCACCTACTTAACGATGTGTGGATGTATACTTACAGCAACAAAACGTTTTATGAAAATAATCATAAGTCGCAAATTAAAAAGAAAAAAATCTATGGAGCAAGGGCACCCGGGGAAAAAGGGGTGTTTATTTCATGATAACAGATGTGTGGTTTACTTCTTCTTTTCTCTTACAGCGACCTTGGCTTTCAAGTCGATGATGTATTCCTTTTCGTTTTTTCCAACACCAAAGTTCCATTCTAACACTTCAAAATCTATATCTTTGAAGTGGTTACCCCAAGATTTCTGGAATTCGCTCCATTTCTCGCCCATTTTCTCTATCTGTTCCTTGACGTCTATATGTTGTTCTGACATAATTTGTTACACCTCCTAAACTACCCTGAAAAAGAAACCTAAGTTTTTACTATTGGTCTCAGGTACCTGTGAAGCTTATCTTTTGCAACTTTTTAGTGCAATCCATCCTCTGTCCACATTTGGTAGATTCATTTCACTAGCCACTGTCAGAATCTGCTCTGTTAAAAGCTCCTCCAACGAGTCAGGCACTAAACCATAATCCGCTTGCCTGTGTTCGGATACATGATTTTTTATGGCGCGGTTCATTGCTTCCAAATCGGGAACTACCAAAATTCTTAATCCGCACACGCACCTGATAGTAGGCATCCCTTTTTTATGAATTACGGGTTTGCTTTTGTGGTCTTTGCCCGAAGCGAAGCTAATTTCTTGATAGTTTTTCTTTTTCATGCCGACTAACTCTTTATTTTAGTTAGCTTTTTGCCTAATGACAGTGATGGTGCATTTTGTTGCTAAAGCTGCTATTGCGCCCAAGGCTGCTAGCCAAGGAGCTAATATTGTTCCTACAATGCCTGCCCAAACTGGTATTTCTAAAAGGGTCTTACCGCTCTCATCCTTAACGATGATTCTTGATACGTCGCTCTCATGTAGCAGTTCCTTGATTTTCGCAACAAGATCCTCTGAGCTGACTGTAAATTCTTCTTTTAAGCCTACGGGAGTCCCGCAATTTGAACAGAATTTGGCTCCTTCAGACAGGTCAGCTCCACAACTTTCACACTTAACCATTTTTATTCTCCTTCCCAAAGTATCTATTTAGTTGATTTTTCTCTTTGTACAACGAAAGCGATTTTGACCACAGCCCTGTATTCAACAATTTTGTTGTTTTCCACTTTTGCAGTGCACCGCTTCACATAAATTGACTTAATGTTCTTAATTGTCTTGGCCGCTTCGTCCAGAGCGTTCTTCGTAGCGTCTTCCCAATCCTTTGGGGAACTGCCTATTAACTCAACAATTTTTACAACTGTCATACCTTTCATGTCTCCTTAAAGTATAGTTTTATTTCCACAGTTTTTTGCCAGTGAACAGCCAAACGAGAACCAAGATTACGGCAATCACAAGTAGTATATGTATTAATGCGCCTACACCTGGTAGAGCAAAGAAACCAACCAACCAAAGTATCACAAGAATAAGAACAATCGCTAGTAAAGTATTCATAATAATTTCCCTACCTATTAATGGTCATTGGTAGAGTTAAGCGTTCGTGACTGTGAGGCTACACCTACACTCTGGCGTTTAGGTCTGCGTTAATCGTTCCAACCGCTGAGAAGACACTTAACTCGATATCTATTAATGTGGTCTTTAGGTTAGTCTTCAGCTTTTTGCCAGTCGGATTCAAAACCTGTTCTGAGTACGCCAATAAGGTTGCAGTTGTTTGTCCATAAAGAAGGGCTTTCCCCTAATCCGCTTTCTTTGGAAGCGGTAATGAGCGCTTCTTTATCATCAGACATTATAAAATGGTTTAAAGGTTCACGATGAAACTTAACCTGAACAGAAGGGATACCGATGAGTTTTTTCACTTTTTCTTTAAGCAAACTGTCCGGGTTTTCTCCCTCAAAGATCAACCGAATCTTAGCACCCATCTTTATTGCCCTCTTGGATTCAACTGAAAAACGAGCTAAAACCGGTAAGATCCATCCCTTGGATGCAATCAACGCGATTTCTTCTTTTGAGTTCTTAAAAAGTTCTGATATCTTTGCCAGAATTGCAGCCTTTTCCGCTATTAGTATGTAGATGCTTTCGTCTCCAAGAGGCGGTTGCTTCCACTCTTTAAGTGATAGTTTTTGGACTATATCCTTCATACCAACAAGCTTCTCATCAAATTTGCCTTTTTCTTCCGCTACTAGGAGGCTTAAAGCGTCAGAAACACGAGTAGCACGAATTTCAGTCGGTTTGCCCAATAATCTTTCAATTAGACCCATTTTTTCGAGGGAAGGTAGAATTCTATAGACGTCTTCCCTGCGGACTTTTGAAAAGGTAGCTACCTGTCCAACTGTAGTTTTTTGCAGTTTAATTACCGCTAAGTAAACCTTGGCTTGATTAAGAGTCAAACCCAAACCAAGCAGCAAATCCGTGTTTTCGTCATCAGACATTCTGAATTTCACTAATATTTTTGTAGTCATCTGTATTTAAAAATTACCTTAATCTTGCAAAGCTAATCTAAAAACTAAGTCCATAATTAAGTTTGTAGTCGTTGTTTGTCCAATCTTTGGGATTATCAACCGCATTCCACTTTTGTAGTCCTTTAATGCACTGGAAAAAACAACGGACTGAGTAGGCTTTGGATAAATTTGAACTATTGAAGCTGCAATCAAAGAGGTTTTGCATTTTGTCTTTTCTCCAATTCGATGTCAGAGCTGAACGAAATAGTTAAAACTTGATCTAAGGCGATTAATTGAGGCTTTCGAATAGAATTCTCTTCAGGATAGTTGCGCCATGCTTCATCCTCAATTTTTTCTCCCCTAAACGCTCACGGTAATCAATTGGGACTTCAACTGTCTCAAATCCTTGTTTGTCTACCTGATGATTCAACTCGACTTCAATGTCGAAACCTTTAGACTTAATGACCCATTTCCTGAGTATGTCTGCACGGACAACCCGCAATCCTGTTAATGGATCTTGAACCTTATACCATGAAAATAGCGTGAAAAAAAGTTAAAATTATCCAAGCGAATTGAGCTTTCGAATAGAATTCTCTTCAGGATAGTTGCGCCATGCTTCATCCTCAATTTTTTCTCCCCTAAACGCTCACGGTATTCAATTGGGACTTCAACTGTCTCAAATCCTTGTTTGTCTACCTGATGATTCAACTCGACTTCAATGTCAAAACCTTTAGACTTAATGACCCATTTCCTGAGTATGTCTGCGCGGAGAACCCTCAATCCTGTTAATGGATCTTGCAGATTTATTCCATTAAAGAAACCATGAGCAAAAGCCAATAGTTTGTTTCCGAAAGTGAATCGACCTTGAAAAGCGTTTCCCTCAGCTTGTTTACTAAACCTGTTCCCGCAAACCATACCTACATGAGGATTATTTTCGAGGATCTGAATCATTTCAGGCACATGTTCAGCCGGATAAGTAAAGTCAGCATCAGTGATAACCACATACTCAACATCCTCACCCATACATTGCACCGCCTTGGCCAACGCATCACCTTTACCTGTGCCATCTTGGAAAAAGATTTCTGCGCCATGCTCCTTGGCGACTTCAACTGTCCGATCTTGGCTGTGTCCATCAATTAAGAGAATGCGTTTAGCATTTATGTTCTCTGAAAGCTCCGATATGGTGGCGCCGACTCCTTCTTCTTCGTTGAGTGCAGCAATAAATATGTTAGTGGGGTGGATGGGTTGATATCTTTGTCCGAACATTTTTGGTTCTCCATACTTTTAGGGAAATTCAATTTTGCGAGATATTTAAGCTGTAATAAGTTGTTCAAAGGAACAGAACCATTTGAAAAATGGCTGAGTGCAACGTCAGATGTTGGTTCCAAATTGACAAATTAAATGAAGCCTTTCCTTTCTCTTGTTCACTATAGAACCATCCATGAGTATTAAACGAATGTTGGTGTGTGATAACACCTACAATCCTGCGAGTACTCAACTTTCGGCTTAGTATTTCTTATTTTGAGGAATATTTGTTTTAGGGTTTTTGTTTGAAGGGTTCCTTTCTTTCCATAATAGGCACCATCCAAAAAGAAAGGTGAACGCAAGAAAAGGCAACATGATGATTGTGGTTACTTTATTCCGTTAATTTAAGTGAAGGAAAAGAAGTGAAAGGTGATTTCTTTCACAGTTGTCGCTTTGTTGATGTGTCTCCACAGTCACACAAGTTTAATAGTAATTTGTAATAACTTCTAATTAGTCGGAGTTGTTGATTTTGGGTGCTATAGAAGAAGTAATTAATTTTATCACTACAGGAAGCATCGGCGGGATTCCACCATTAGTTTTGATGATTATTCCATTTGTTATCGGGCTTATCGTGGGTTACCTATTTCACAAGATGTTAAAGATTGCGATAATAGCGGCGATTATACTGGTCGTGGTTGCTTACTTCGGGTTTTTCGGATTAAGCCTTGGCGCCTTGAAAGGAATTGCAGACACATATGGCCCTATAGCAATACAATATGGGGTGCTTCTAATGGGTGTGCTGCCCCTAGGATTAGGACTCATCGTAGGTTTCGTTATCGGCTTCGTACTATCGTAAACAAACATTCCCTCTTTGTTAGCGACTGCTGAAATCGCAGCAAAGAGTTTAGTTATTTCATGCGTGTATTGTTTGTGGGAACCCAACAAAAAAAGTAGTTCTTCAAAAAACTATTAGAACAGATTTAAGTTCAAGAATTTGATTTCGTCGTCCTCTGGATTAGAGCATTAATAGAATTAACTAGCGCCTTACTCGTCGCTCGCCTTGCGTCTATGGATGTATCAGTCTTCATCTTTTCAAGTTCATTCTGCAAATTTACTACCTTTACCATAATGTCCTGTTTCTTTTTCTCATAACTTTCTTTCAGCTCTTCTTGCTGAGCATCAAAGCTTTGCTGGACCGCTTCCAACTCGTTCTTAGTTGATTTAAGGTCTTGTTTTGTTTGGGCAAGTTTTTCCGCCGCTTGTTTTCTTTCTTCATTCCATTCTTTTCTTGACGAAGCAGTAAATTGTTTTGACATGTTAGCCAATGGTTTCGGAATCTTGGATTTTATTTCCTCATGACTTTCTACTTCGTATTCAAGTTCTTGAATTCGATTAGTTAAGCGTGGAATTTCTGAGTTTTTCTTTTCATCTATTTCTTTTATCTTTTTGTTATAGTCCTTTTCGATTTCGATCAAAAGTTGATTGTTGTCCTTTAATGCTTTTTCATTAATACTTAGCTTTGATTCTTCAAGCCGTATTTGAGTAAGGGTTTGTTTAATGTCTAGGAAAATCCGCGAACGATCCTTAACAAACAATTCATCCAGCTTTATATTGGAATCTAATTCAAATTCAGAAATAATTTGCTGCAGATTAACAAGCCAACTGTCAAAATATTGGCTATAGGGAGAAAACTCAAAAATCTGATTTCCAAGTTCGTTTGATTCACTAATTATTTTTTCCACTAGTCTCATTACAGAATCTTGACTCTCTGCTCCAAGCGATTTGTGATTTGAAAGCTGGTTCTGTTCCTGACCCATTATTGCTTTTAGCGATTCTATTTGATCTTTTATAGCTGAAATTTCATTTTCTAAAGACTTAGATTTCATATCAGCCAGCCTTTTGAGCTCTTCAAATTGGGCTAGCAGGTTTTGTTTTTCCTCTTCTAAACTCTTGACTTTAATAACCGTATCTCTTGTGTTGCTCATGCTTTGACTTCCTCTTGGTAGTCGAAATATGTCTTTGATAACTTACTTTCCATGCGCTCAACCAACGGCATGTTATTTTTAATGCTAAATAACACTTCTTAAGAAGCTTGATTTGCTAATCTGCAAAGATTTCTTTGCCTTGTTGTCAACTCTATTTTGCATATTTTGAGAACACAGTTTCCTAACTGTAGATGTTTTAGAGGGGAGATGCTTCTGTCAATTTTTTAACAACTGCAACGCCTTTCTAATAATTTTATTTCGGTTTCTAAAACCCAGCTTTTCGAAAGCAAGAAACGACAAGCCTTATTCGAGCACAGAACCAGAACTTGCCCTGTGTTTGTGTTTACTTCTGTTTTTACTTCATTTTTTCCACACTTAGGACATGCCAACAAATGTTCACTTCCAGTAAATACAGCTAAGCATTAACCACTGGGGTGTAGATAGTTAAATCAAGCTTATTGTCTAAGATTGCCAAAGAATGGTTCTCTACAATTTTCTTAATTTGCTCTATGCACTCGTTTGTTAACCCTTTGAAGGTTATTGCACAACCTGTCCGTTGGGGATTATTGGGTTCACTTTTCACTATGGACATAGCTTCCGGTCCCAACTCTGGAATTTTGCTTGCAATTTCTTTAAGAAGATCTAAAGCTTGAATCCTATCCACTAGATATTCCTCTTATTGTTTTTGATTTGATTACTTTGTTTAGCTTTTAGCAGTTTTTGATTCATGAAATAGCTGTAGATGCCACCATGGTAGCTTTTGTTTTCAGGGGGAGTTTTGTGGTTGCTCATGCTTTAGCTTCCTCTGGGTAGTCGCAATATGTCCATAATAATTTGTTTTCCATGCGCTCAACCTAATGGCATGTTATTTTTAGTGCTAAATAACACTTCTTAAGAAGCCCGATGTGCTAATATGCAAAGAAACCTTTGTCTCTTGCCAACTCTATTTTGCTGATTTTGAGAACACAGGTTCCTAACATTAGCTGCTTTGAAAAGGAGAGTTTTGCGAGTGAAATCACGAGCTCGACGCGGGGCAAAAACCAAAGAGGTGGAACGAGTCCAAGAAAGTTGACGCCTTCCAAAATTAATGCAATTGACACTATTTTTTTGAGACGTAAGAAAGACCAAAATTTAATCCAAATCCAAACGTTGATATTTTAGGATAAAACATCGCGCGCTAGCCGACTTTCGCAATTGAAAAAACTTTTATGTACAAACAATAAACAAATACTCAGTTTGGAGGGGCTCTATTGGGGAGAAAAAATGGACGTTATAGTCTTCACATTTCAGCGATGTTTATTTTATTTATCATCTTAATTTTTTCTTTCACCTTGGGATGCGTCAAAGCCGAAACTGACGTCTGGCAAATACACGATATCATCACCCCTTCAATGGGACAGGTTAGTTGGTCTGAAGAAGGTATCTTACCCCAAGCACCAACGTGGATATCTGATGGAGCTTGGTACCAAGCATCCATGACTCAGAGCCTAATTGGTCCAAACGACATATTCGTCTCAACCTACGAGATGTTCGACTGGTCGCTTCTGCAGCCGACCGCGGAAGACTTGTACGAAGCAAACTTCGCTTCCTTCTCAAGTTTCCAAAACAGAGTTATTGCCGATCCAGGTCCATGGCTAAACTTTTCTTGGAGCGTTGATACGAACTGGTACAACGTACCCTTTAACACAACTCGAGTTACCTTCTCTTTCAACGCCGAAGACTCAACCACCGAATTATGGATATGGTTCCATATAACGCGAACACCCGAATACCTTGTTGGACAGGGAAACCTAGAAAACTGGTTAACAGGGTTTAACTTGACACCAATCTCAGTTGGTAGTCTAAGCCGATGGGAACTCTACAAGGACTACAATGAAGACGAGCAATACTACAGCCTACACTTCGAAGCTCCAGCCAGCATCCTATCTCAACACGGCGACAACTACACCCTCACCCTTCCAGTCTCAACCAGCTATCAAGGTTACACCTTCAAAATAAACCAAATCATCGACGTTAACATGCCTGCGAACACAGAAATAAAACAAACCTTCCCATCAAGTACACACAGCGAAAACACAGCCACATTCACAATAGCAAGAGGCGACCAATACCCATCAAACTACACAGTCATCAGTGGTTCACCAGCAGAATCTCTAGCACAAATTTTACAAAAAGATGCCAGCCTTTGGTTTACTACTCCAGCTGGTTGGGCTGCATTGGCTTCACTACTAGTGCTCAGCATCACAGGACTTCGAGGCCGAACATTATGGCGACGAAACAAACTCTACCACCACCTCTTCAAAACCATGGTAACTATCTACGACCTATACTCCCCAGACCTCCAGAAATTTCAACAAGAAATGAAAAACATATCCGCCTCCATCTTCAAAATGCTCATAGACGACAAGATAACGGACGAACAATTCGAAAAACTCCTCAAACGCCGAGACGACCTCCTAGAAAGATCAAACCCTACAACCAGCTCCTATGACCCTCAAAACCATGAAACTAACACTGCTCTCAAATAGGTTTCCGAAGAAGCGCACGCTAACTAATTACAAAAAACCTAGCGTAGAATTAGTGGATCGATCTTGAGTTTAGAAAACTATCTGCGTTCAAAGGGCGGATGGGAAGTGACCGCTCCAGTATACTTGGAAGAATATGACCTCTAACTCCCATAGAGATGTTAGGCTCGTGTTGATTAGCGTCCCTCTGCTTCTTGAGTTACATCCTTTGATATATTATTGTTTTAGAAATTTGCCTTTTTAACTTGAATATGATTTATTGACAATCACAGTGTTTTAGTGTGACCTGTAAACTGTTTAGGCGTTGTTTGAATTACCGATTGAATAAATATGAATGTGACCATACCGGAGAACACTGTTTGGATTTCAGCCAAAAACGCGATTTTGTCCCATTAAAACTTAACCTTTAACTTTTTTTGGTTATTTTTCTTATTTATTTATTTTACTTTACTGCTACCTAACCAGCTGTGTGATTGTGTGGTGCCTACTGCACACTCTTAATTATGAGTAGTGAGTATTAATATTCTTGAGGAGAAGAAATAATGAGGAAGACTTCGTCCAATAGGACTCTTTTAAGAAAAAACGGATATTCTGAAAAAACAATCCAAGAAGTCAACAGATGGTATAATAGCGTGCATTAATGTATCAGAAAAACCTCTTTTTCTCTGTAGGGCCAGATTCTGAAAGACCTTGGAAGACTTTTCTTTACTAACTTACATTTGGTAGATTCATGAAGAGGTCAAATAAAAAAATATAGGCCATTTACAATAGATGAACTGGAACAGTTCGATTCTGTAATCAGAGAAAACTTATAGCTATCTTCTGTCTGTGGGAGTAATATGACTCAAGTTTTGTTCCTGTGGATCTTTCTAGTGATTGTAAATTTTATCTCTTTAACAGTTTTTGGAATAGACAAGTTGAACAGCCAAAAGGGAAGTTGGAGGGTTCCTGAGTCAAGGCTTTTGTTGATTGCATTTTTTGGACCGTTTGGTGCCTATGCTGGTATGTTGTTTTTTAGACACAAAACTCGTAAAATCAAGTTCTTAATAGTTCCAATCTTTCTATTCATTCAAGGATTACTGGTAGCCTATTTTTACTTTATTAAATGACGCGGTGTGTCTATTTTTTCAAAGACAAAATAATTGGTACTTCAGCAAATGCACGGGTATCAAGGGAACATTACTTTAGTTTGAGAGTAGATGTTAAATGGAGGCTCTTCATAGTCCAAAAAAATAGTTGTAGTTAAAAAAGAGCGTTTGTGTTTACTCTTTTCTCCTACCCCAGAGCCTCAGCAAACCCTTAAAAATACAGATTTATATGCAGAGAAGTGGAACGGGGGGATTTGAACCTCGTTTGATGTGAAGATATCACGTGCAAAACTCCTTTTTTCTACTATCTTCTTCGCATATCGTTTGTGGAAATTACTTAGCTGGCATGAGGCTTCTTTTTTAGAAAAAAAGCATTATGCATTTTTTAGAATGTTGATATGTATTCGCGGGGAGTGGGAAAAACGGCGGTAGGTCTGCTTAAATGCATTTCATTCCTTGCGACGCCAGGCATACTTGCAATATTATCTTGAAGGAATAATAATTGATCAAGATCTTTTATCATAGCTTCCACCAAGAGGTCAAAACTTCCACTGGTTTGAATAATCAAAACTATATCGGGGATTTTGCAGAGATTCTCTACCATTGAAATCAAGCTGCTTTGAGATACAAATGCAATGTAGAAAGTGGCGTACCCATGGTACCCAATCTTTGCTGTATCCAATTGAATTAAAACCTTAATTGTGCCGTTTCTCTTCAGTTTTTCATATCTTCTTGCAACTGTATCTGTTGAAATCGCCAGTTCTTTCGCCAGCTTCCTAAAGGACATTCGACCATTGACTGCAAGTTTTTCAATTATACGCTTATCCGTTTGGTCAGTTTTACTTTCCGTTCTTCTGGACTTATTTGTTATATGTCCATTTGTTTTATTCAGCACTTCTAGAGGTGCTATCGCCAAGTTTTCTCTGATATTTCTTATGCCTGTCCAGATATAGGTTCTCAGTTCCAAAACTGACGGTATTTTCCTAATGCTTTCTTTGATATTTTCTAGTTTTTCGAGACTTTCCATTGTTACTACAGCATTTATTTCGGAGGTTCTGGCAGTTCGCCAAGCGGCATGGATATTTGGCATTTTTTTTACATACTCTACGATCTGGTCCGCCTGCTGAGGCTCGACTTTGAATAGAATGTTGCCTACTGCATTATAGCCGAAGCTTGGGTAATCCAGTTGAACCGTGGCGCCAACAATTATGCCTGCGTTTTTTAGTTCTTTGTATCTTTTCTGTATCACACTTTTTGATAGTTTGCATTGTTTTGCAATTTCAGTGAAATTTCTTCGACCATCTATGAGTAGTTCCTTTATTATTGTTGCATCAATGTGATCAATTTCTTTCGTTGAGATAACCATTTATCATTTTGATTGTGGGGCGTCATTTAAGTATTTCCTGTTTTATGTTTGGTGTTTTTTTCGTACAATATCGACTATTCTGTAGTTATTTGTTTTCTTTGTCAGATGCTTTTGTTGGTCTATCGTAAGTTTTAAATTAACTTTGTTATAGATGTCGTATCCAGAAAGAAAAAGGAGAAAAAGAAAAATGAAAAAACTGACTAGTAAATCTATGGCTATTTTGATTGTAACAATTTTGATGGCATCTACAGGAACTTCAACACTATTACTACCAAGTGCTAATGCTCATTCACCTGCTTGGCAAATTCCAACGTATGCTTTCATTAACGTTGCACCTGACCCAGCGGGTCTTGGTCAAACAGTAACCATTGGCATGTGGCTCCAAATCCCACCACCAACTGCTGTTGCAGCAACTGGAGATAGATGGCACAATTTTAAAGTGACAGTTACACACCCAGATGGAACAACCGAAACATTAGGTCCCTTTACCTCTGACGATACCGGCGGAACCTACACACTATATACCCCTACTAAACTTGGCAATTACAGTTTTGTTTTCAGCTATCCAGGTGAAACACTATTAGGAGCCAACGGCGGTTTTGGCCCCTATATTGGCGATTACTTCCAACCATCTACAAGTCCGACTGTTGTTCTTACAGTTCAGGAAGAAGCAATACCTCCTATTTCGACAAATCCACTTCCAACACAATTCTGGACTCGCCCCGTACAAGCAGGAAACGGTGTATGGTCTTCTATAACTGGAAACTGGCTAGGATTCGGAGCACACTCATTTGCTAACACTGGAAGATACAACATCACCTCAAACTACAATCCTTACTCTGACGCGCCAAAGGCGCCGCACATTCTCTGGACAAAGCCAGTTGCATTCGGAGGCTTAGTTGGAGGAGAATTCGGAGGCACCGACACAAGCAACTACTACTCAACTTCGCAATACGAGCCAAAATGGGCACCAATCATCATAAACGGCATAATGTACTACGTTACCTATCCTGGAGCATATGTTTCCCCAGGCGGCTGGGTTGCAGTAGATATACGTACAGGACAAACTCTATGGACAAAGAATACTACTGACATTTTAAGGTGCGGACAATTACTCCAGATGGTGAACCCCAACCAGTTTGGGTCAACAGCATACTTGTGGAGCAACCCTCTCTTAATCAATCCGTTTAATCTCGGAACTGGTCCAAGCGTAAATGGCGCTATTTGGAATCTGTGGGACGCTTCAACAGGCAATTTCATTCTTAGCATTGTCAACGGCTCTGCGATGACGCTTACAGAGGATCAAAGCGGCAATATAATAGGCTACTACGTAAACGCTTCAATTCCAACTGCACCGACACTGAACATGTGGAACTCGACACAAGCGATTCTATACCCCAACAGTCAATTCATACCTGGAACAACAGTGGCGAATTGGAATTGGAGACCTCTCCAAAACAGCGTCATTGACTTCAAGCGGGGAATAGTATGGACAGTACCATTACCAACTAACCTTTCAGGCGTTCCACTACCGCAGAATCTGGCAATCAACTCTGTCAACAGCGGTGTTGTACTTATGACTGCAGTGCCCTCACCAGACGTGTCTGGAACTTTCAACACTGGCTATGGCATCGAAGCAGGCTTCAACTCTAACACGGGAACACAATTATGGCTAACCAACAGAACATTAGGCGCCTTCGTAAGAGACCAAATCACAAAAGTCGGATATGGACTAGAAATTAGGCTTGAGGCAACCCAAGGAACAATCAGAGCTTTCAGCTTGAACACAGGATCTCTTGTATGGGGTCCAGTACAGCTTTCAGGCGACAACGGCAATTTCCCAGTACCGAATCCTTACAACAGCATCGGAGGCTACCAAACAGAACTTGCTAACGGCGTAATGTACATAATTGGCTTTGGAGGCGACGTGTGGGCTGTTAACATATTGACAGGAGAAGAACTCTGGTATACAAATACTAACACGCTCATCGGCGAAGCTGGCTCTGATACTCCTTATGGTGTCTGGCCACTTTGGGTCTTCAGCGGTGGGTCTATTGCTGGCGGCGTATATTTCCTTAACGTGGGCCATGAGTACAGTCCGCCTCTTTTCCGAGGAGCACAACAACTGGCACTAAACATTACAGACGGATCACTGATTTGGAAGATACTAGGCTTTGACGTGACAAATGGGGCTCCAATCGTGGACAACATCATGATGGCGTTGAATGCATACGATAACCAAATATACGCATATAGCAAAGGGCCATCGCAAATGACCGTTCAAGTCCAACCCTTCGTTTCAAAAATGGTGATACGAGGTACAATTGTGGATATCTCTGCTGGCACAAAACAACTAGCACAAGCCACAAACTTCCCAACTGGTGTCCCATGTGTTTCTGACGAAAGCATGAGTGCATGGATGGAGTATGTCTATATGCAGCAGCCATGCCCAACAAACACTACCGGTGTCAAGGTTAACATCAGTGTTCTTGACTCTAACGGAAACTACAGAAGCATCGGCAGCACCACAAGCGACGGCAGCGGCATGTACACTTTCACTTGGACTCCAGACATACCCGGCGATTACACTGTCTACGCAAGCTTTGATGGTTCCGAATCTTACTATCCTTCAGCAGCTGAAACATCCTTCACAGTAAGTGAACCTGCTCCAACAGCAACTCCAGCTCCGACAGCATCACCATCTGTTACTGACCAATATTTCGTTCCATCTGTCGCTGCTATAATCATTGTCATCATCGTGGTTGGCGCTTTGATAATATTGTTCCAGAGAAAACGACCGTAAAAACTCTACAGCCATAAAAACTATCTTTCCCCTTTTTTTAGTCCTTAACAAACATTAGAGAAAAAAATGAGCTGAGTACGCTCCGGTTAAAAATTACGCGATTGAAGCTGCGATCGAAGAGGTTTTAGATTTTTCCTAGCCCGAACATCGGGTTAATCTACCCCTAACGTTGGTTGACGATTCTAGCAAGTTATTTATAATAAAACATTAGATACCGTTTAAGCGTTGGCAAACAGTAGCCAGCGCTATTTTTGCCAAATAAACAAAGGAGAAGAAAAAATGCATAAAATTGTTAAAAAAACTCTCGCTGCAATTACGACGCTATTGATATTCTCAATTGCGGCAACAACTATATCCCCCTCGAACTCAGCTCTATTCCCAGGAACCACAATCCCAACTTGGGCTTACCTCCAAGTAGTCCCAGACACAGTTGGTATCGGCCAAAACGCCTTGATGGTAATGTGGATTGATAAACCACCGCCAACAGCAAACGGCGTCTTAGGTGACCGATGGATCGACATGAAAATTGAAATTGTTAAGCCCGATGGCAGCAAAGAAACCTTAGGACCATTTAAGTCAGACGACGCAGGAGGCTACACAGCCGTATATACCCCTAGCATATTAGGCACATACACTGCTCAAATGAAATTCCCAGGTGAAGTCATGACTGGTGCTCAAGGAAACCCCGGCTTCAACAGCAGCACTAGTCCTTCTATTGGCGACGTCTACGGAGCATCTGAAAGTTCTATCATAACTTTCACTGTTGTGAATGAACCCTACACTACAATTCCGGAAAATCCGCTTCCAGCAGACTATTGGCAACACCCCGTACAAGCCTTCAACCACTGGTGGACTGAATTCTCTGGCAACTGGTGGGGACTTGGTGATGTTGAATTTGCAAACACAGGCGGCTATACCTTTGCAGGTTGTTTCAACCCATACACCAAAGCAGTCTTAGCTCCACACATCATCTGGAAGGATACTGTCGTTCCAGGATCTAATGTCGGTGGTCAGCTAGGCGGCGAATTTGGTGGCATAGGAAACGCGGAAACTAACTATTACTCAGGCTTTCAGTATCAACCTAAATTCGCACCAATCATAATGAATGGAATACTCTACTACAATCTAAAGCCAAACTTCAACTCGTTGGATCAGGGTTTCACAGCTGTCGATCTTAGAACAGGCAAATCTCTTTGGACAAAGAATTATAACAACTACTTCTCGAACGGTTCACAGGATATACTACTCTGCGGACAGATTTACATATACAAGACATACAACACTTACGGTGGACAAGCATACCTCTGGGCAACCAGAACTACATCTGGAGTAACATACCTTGACGTTTTTGATGCAGCCACAGGCAACTACTGTTACAGCATACAGGGAGGCGGCGGCAGTGGATCATTTGGAAGACAGGAATTCATGGGAAAAGACGGTAGTTTACTGCAATTATATCTAAGCACTGCTACTTTCGGTGGAAAGAGTAGGCAATATCTGAACTTATGGAATTCAAGCCAATGCACAAACAAAGCTAATAGTCAATTCTTTAACTGGCAACAGAACGGCAACTACCCATACAACGACGGTATAATGTGGTCAACGATCCTTCCAAACCAGACGTCAACTGGCGATGCGATTCCCAACTGGATACTTGATGGTGCAGGTCACGCTGTTTGGGATCCAGATACTAACACGATCATATTGACTACCAGTACCGGAATGTATGCATCTTATGGGTGGAACCCAGGATGGGTAATGCATGTCGCTGTTGACATGGATAATGGTCAGCAATCATGGATTAAGAACATTACAAACACGCCTTTCGCAGCAACAATGGTAATGCCAGGCGCATCAAATGGCACATTTGCAAGATACACAAAAGAAACATTCACTTTCGATGGATTCAGTGTAGCAACTGGAGACAAAGTATGGGGTCCAACCGAAGCCATGAAGAACCCCTTAGCCTATTACGACCAAACCAGCGCAGTCTGTGCTTACGGAAAACTCTATACATGGACTTTCGGCGGAGAAGTCTATTGCTTCGACATGACAACAGGCACGAAGATCTGGAACTGGAGTACGGGCGAAACACCAGACACACCATACGGAGTAAACCCACTCTGGATCATCGGCAACTATGAAGCTTCAGTAGCTGATGGTATGATCTACGTTGAAACAGGACACGACTATGGCCCACCATTATTCAGCGGTGCAAAAATCTATGCTCTTAACGCAACAACAGGCGAAAAAGTTTGGGACATACTCAACTTTGCCAGCGGCTCAAGTCTACCGGTCGTCTACGGTTACATGCTATCCTTTAACGGCTACGACAACTCAATCTACTGCTACGGCAGAGGACAGACCGCAACAACAGTCGCGACAGCGCCAGTCATTAACAACAACGCAAAGATCATGATCACAGGAACAGTCACAGACCAGTCTCCGGGTCAAACCTGTCTTGGCATCCCTGCGGCAGGCACACCAGCAGTCTCTGACGATTCAATGGCCAGATGGATGGAATACCTCTACATGCAGTCACCTAAACCAACAAACGCCACAGGTGTTCCAGTTACACTCTCATACATTGACCCCAACAACAACTACTTTGTCATAGGAACAACCACAACCGACGCCAACGGACAATACTCATACACCTTCACACCCGACGTACCAGGAACATATACAGTAACAGCATCCTTCGGTGGATCAAATTCTTACTATAGCTCATCAGCTCAAACATCCGTAGCCTTCGACATCCAGGCAAATCCAACGGCTGAACCCACAACACAACAACAATCAGTAGCCGATATGTACTTCATCCCAGTTTCAGTTGGCCTATTCATTGTAATAATCGTGGTAGGCGCTATACTGGCATTGATGATGATGCGTAAACGACCATAAAAAAAAACAACCTCCCTCCCTTTTTTTAGTTTCAATTTATGTTTAAGACCAGAGCTGAGTAGACTCTGGATAAATTTAACTGTTGAAGCTAAAATCAAAGAGGCATTGTAAATTTTATCTCTTTAGAAATTTTTGGAACAGACTAGTTGAATGGCAAAAATGGGGTTGTGCGGGAGACTTCGCTACTTGTCCCAAGTTTAAATCCCATCGTTCTATTTAGAACCCTGATAGCGCAAGCTCCAATTCTTTTTGCAGGTTGTTGTATTGATGAGCATAATGCACTACCACATAGAATCCAAACAAAGTCGAAAAAATGCCTAGTGCTGAACTGAAGATTCCTCCAACAGATACGAGGCTGTTGTTCACCATAGCAATGAAAACTAAACCTAAACAAAAGAGAAACACGCCCATAATGATTATCAGTAAACCGTTTCTTTCGTTTATGGTAACGTCTCTAATTCTCTCTCGCAAGTCTCTTAATTTCGTATCTTCAGACAACATGGATAGCAATTCAACATTCTAATAGTCAGGAAGAAAAACATTATTCCGCTATGAGAATAGTGCGCTCACGTTGAGTGCGTCTGAAAACTAGTGCAACATCAAACCTGAACTTTCTTTGCACACTTACCATATGCCCTAAACCATAACAATTCTTTAAGTTGTGCATTGACAAAAAGAAAAAATAGTGAGGTAAACATTCCTATCCCGAGGGTTTACTTTTTCTTTGCTGGGGCTTTTTTTACTTCTTTTTTAGCTGGTTTCTTCGCCATTGAAATAACCTCGGGATTTAATGTATGCAGTAATTTGTATTTATAATTTGCTAAAGATTGGCGGAAAAAGATAACAAAGCTTAATATTGCCTTAAAAATAGAAAGAGGCTGTGAAGTAAGTCTATATGAACGAATTAGAAATAGCTGTGGCTCCAATGCATAGATTATGTAAGAAAGCTGGAGCTGAGAGGGTAAGTGAAGCAGCAGCGAAGGAACTTGAAAGAGTTCTGGATGAGATTGGCACTAAAATTGCTAAAGAGGCACTTGATTATTCTATGCACTCTGGAAGAAAAACCATTAAAGCGAAAGACATTGAAATTGCCGCTAGAAAAGTTATGGGAAAATAACAATCGGAAAACTCGATTAGTCAGCTATGTTTTGCTAGTCATTCTGAAAACGTGCAGCCGCATTTGTAGCAGAAGCAGCTCTGGCTTTTCCCCTTGCGCTTGTCGCCCTCAGGGGTACGTTATTCTTGGACGTTCTGTTTCGTTTTTGAGGTAATTTTGCCGAAATGTGGCCAATTTACGATTTCGGATTCCATCCGTTTTCACCTTAAGCAAAATATGCTCAAAGAAAAGGGGCTTTACGAGTGAATCCTCGAGCCCGATAAGGATCCAACTAAACTAATATAAAAAAAGAGTCATAGGATTCGTCTCAAACCTTATTCATCAATTCCTGTGTCACACTCAATCCCGTAGGGGTTTGCTGAGGCTCTGGAACTGAATAGAATAAGAGAGTAAATGTAAAATCTTCATAGAAAAAAGGGAATCGCGGGTGATATCTCCACTTTGCGAGGGTTCGAATCCCACTATTGTACCAATGCTATTGATGTCCGCCTTTGTCTTTAGCTAACTACTTTTCGGAATTGGTACAATGTAGCGCTTAAAGTCACAACGGCAACTAACGCGATTACACCCCAAGCAGGAAGTATCGTGCCCCAGTCATAACCATTAATCATGAAAGCTCGTATAGCATTCACTGCGTAGCTTATCGGGTTAAAATTCGACACATCTTGTACCCAAGTCGGCAGAAAACTAGTTGGAAACAAAGCTGAGCTTAAGAATAGTAGTGGGAATGTGAGGAATCCGCCTATTGCAAATACTGTCTCGGAACTTCTTGTTTTCATACCTATACGCTAATGAAATTCCAGACCATGCCAGCCCAAAGAAAGCAATTGTAAAGAAGATCAGCAGAATTCCAATGATTCCGGTGGTAACATAGGCTCCCAAGGCATAAGCTAAACCCAGAATAATAGCCGATTGGACTGCTACCCTAAAAGCGTCACTTGTTAACCGACCCAGTAAAATAGCAGATCGTCTCACCGGTGTAACAAGCATTTTCTGTAGGAACCCTGAGTCTATATCAGCCACAATCGAGTTTCCTGACTGCAAGAGCACTACCGAATGCATTTTGTAGAAGAATACCTGCTGTTGCAAATTGTAGATAACTTACGCCAGGTGGTAGTATCCCTGGAAAATTAGAAAGTCTTCGTTAATAATTGTGTGAAGAGTAGCAAGAAGATTATGGGTTGGACAAGGGAAAAGAACAGAAGAATAGGATTACGAACAAGTTTTTTCAGGTATCTTACAAATATGAATCCAGTGTCTGAAAGCAAAGTCATTTTTGTTTAACTCCGCTGGCCAAACATGGCGCTTGGGGCTTTAACAAGTGCCTCTGACCGTATTGTTCTGCCTGTTTGTTTCACAAATACGTCGTCTAATGATGGTTGAGAGAAAGTAACAGAAGTAAGCCTTATGTCAGTGCTGTCTAAGGCACGAACAATATCAGCAATTAATGACGAAGCGTTTTCAGCATAGACATTGATGCATTCCTCAGAATCCAGAATTTCTTTAACGCCAACCATACTTTTTATGAGACTTTTTGCGTTGCCTCGGTCGCGTTCGCAGTTTTCTAACCCAATTCTTATAGAATCAGCTCCGACTTGCCGTTTTAGCTCTTGGGGTGATCCATTAGCCACTATTTTGCCGAAATCAATAATCGCTAAAGTGTCGCATAATTTATCTGCTTCTTCCAAATACTGTGTAGTAAGAAATATTGTCTTGCCTTCTTCTTTGTTTAGTTTTTGCAAATAACTCCATATGGCAGTTCGAGACTGCGGATCTAAGACCCGTCGTTGGTTCATCTAAGAAAAGTATTTTTGGTTCATGAACAAGTGCTGATGCCAAATCTAACCGTTTTTTCATTCCGCCCGAATAATTTTTTGCCCGTTTATCAGCGGCTGATTCGAGACCTACAAGCTGCAAAAGCTCATTTACACTTCTCTTGAGTCTAACGCTTTCCATTTGTTGGAAATGACCCTGCAGAAAAAGGTTTTCTCTGCCCGTTAGATCGCCGTCAACGGTTGTTTCTTGGCTTTGGACACCGATTATTTTGCGTATTTCAGAGGCTCCACTAGCAACATCATGCCCTCCGACTGTAACTGACCCTGAGGTTTTCCGAAGAAGCGTAGTCAAAATCTTGATGGTGGTGCTTTTTCCTGCGCCGTTTGGTCCCAAAAAACCGAAAAAACCGCCCTCCTTCACGCTAAAGGATATGTCATCAACGGCTTTGTTGCCATCAGAGTAAACTTCAACGAGGTTTTTCACAGAAATAATGTCTGACATAAGTAGTCTATAACTAGTTTTATTAGTGATAGACTAATAGTTTGTGGTTGCCTTTTTTTAGGTGCAAATATGAATGACCTTTTCTGTTCAAAGCTGACAGATAAATTCTCTATAATGCAAACAAACGCGGAAGACTCTTGGGAAAAGATAGTTTTATTTAATATTATAACTAATCCAAATTATCGTTTGAGTGCGGGTTTGGCTTTGAAGAAACAACCTAAAATATCTGTCATAGGCACGGGGTATGTTGGTTTATGCACCGCTGTGGGTTTTGCAAGCAAAGGCTACAATGTTTTAGCCTGCGATGTTGATGAAGCCAAGATAGAAAAAATCAATCAGGGCATTCCTCCTTTCCATGAGCCAGGTTTGCAGGAAAAACTTTCCGAAAGCCTTGCGAAAGGCAATCTCAAAGGTGTGGTTGGTCAAACTGACCGTGTAGTTGGGGAGACGGATTTGACTTTTGTTGCCGTGGGTACTCCTAGCAGGCCAGACGGCAGCATCGACCTTCAATACATTGAATCCGCCGCGAGCAACATTGGCAAGGCGCTTAAACAAAAAGACACCTATCACGTTACAATAATTAAGAGCACGGTTGTGCCGGGAACAACCCAGGACGTTGTTAAACCTGTACTTGAGACGAGAATCAAGGAAGAAATGCGGTGTCGATTTTGGGCTCTGTATGAACCCAGAGTTTCTGCGGCAAGGCTCCGCTTTCCAGGATACCGTTAATGCTGACCGGGTGGTTGTGGGTTCATTTGATAAGCAATCAGGCGATAAGGTAGAAGACCTCTACAGGGATTTCTATATTGGGCATGTTCCACCGATTATCAGAACAACATTGTCTACGGCGGAACTCATAAAGTACGCTAGCAACGCCATGCTTGCAACCAAAATCAGCTTCATAAACACCATTGCCAACATTTGTGAAAAAATCCCCGGAGCCGACGTCAAAGTCGTTGCAGCCGCCATGGGACTTGACAGGCGGATTGGCTCGCTTTTTCTTGATGCAGGTTTAGGTTACGGAGGCTCCTGTTTCCCTAAAGACGTAAAAGCGTTGATTGCCTGCTCCAAAGCCTTCGGATACACCCCTGAGCTCTTGGATGCCACTGAGGCTGTGAATAAAAAGCAGCCCCTAAAAGCAGTTAAATTTTGCAAGCAGCAACTGGGCTGCTCTTGAAGGAAAGAGAATTGCGATATTGGGTTTGGCTTTCAAACCAGACACTGATGACATGAGAGAAGCCCGAGTCATCCCTATCATAAATCAGCTCCTTAAGGAAGGGGCAAACGTTACAGCATACGATCCAGTAGCGATGCCAACTGCTCAAACCATATTCAAAGACAAAATCCAATACGCCAGCTCAACTATTGATTGCCTTAAAGAAGCGGACTGCTGCATAGTCGTCACAGAATGGCCCGAATTCAAAACGCTAACACCGCAAAACTTCATCAAAAACATGAAGCAGCCAGTTCTCATTGATGGCAGAAGAATTTATGACCCTCAAGTCTTCGGAAAGAAAATGAAATTTATTGCTTTGGGATTAGGGCAACCAATTTAAGGGCGCGAATCTATCGGTCAGACATCTTTATGCCCGAATTTCCGCAGTGGCATGGGCATTGGTATGTGAGTCGCTTCTGGTAAGTGCCCATAAAACCCGTTTTGTTTTCTTTCATGTGTTTGAATTTCCAGTCGGTTGAGTTTTCTTGTTTTTCTTGTCTCGGTCCACAATGCCTATAAGCAACATTAGAATATTATAATATATGCAATTATGTGCTTGTTTGGCTGAAATCAACGTTGAATATGGCGTAAACCATGTTCCAAAAACCGTTTCAAAACTGTTTCACGTCTGTTTCACCGAACTATCATATCATTCGAATAGTATAATATTAACAAGAAAAAATGGAGGAAAAAATAAAAAAATGAAAACTTTGAAAATAGTTGGAGCAATATTGGCTTTAGCACTCATAACCGTGGGCGCAACAGTGGCAACGGCATTAGCCTTTGGATGGGGTGCCCAAACACCATACATTCCACAGGTAGTCGGAAACGCACCAGGTACGCCTCAGTACAGTGCGCCACAAATCTTAGCTCCCATCACTCAAACTAACACGCAAACGCCAACGCTCTACACGCCAAGCTACACCAATCCACAACAATACGGTGGATGGGGTGGATGCTGGGGACGCGGCGGCTATGGAATTGGCAGGTTACCCACGACCGTGATTGCTGAATCTGCACTGTCTCCTGTTTCGGCATTGCTGTGAAACCGTTATTCGTAATTCTGATCTCAAAGCTATTGGACGGAAGCCTGCTACGCCCAATATATGAGCACTTCGAAGCTGTTGCGTTGACTATGTGCCATATGCCATCATGTGTGCCAAATAGTGCTGAGCCATCCTCATACAGGTTATTGCGGCTCCTGTTGATGCGTTTGAATCACTGCCAGCCATACTTGACAGAGTCGGGTATTCACTTGCGCTACTTAAGCAACAAGATGAAGCTGCGCCAACAATTATTACGCTTCAAGCAACTGCAATTATTCCAACATTTGCCTCTTCTTTTTTGAAACTAAATCTAGTTTGCTCATTTCTTGTCCCTTTAATTCATCCTCGTTGGAAGTGAAGCGTTAAAAGGTTTTGGATTAAGCAGCTCGCCGCTTTGTCGCTAAATTATGGTCAAAGTACGGTTGGTGATACTTCCTTTTCATTTTTGCCAATGTTTTGAGCTGCTTCCCTATTCAGAAGGCGCGCTGCAGTTTTATTAGTCTCCTACTAGTCGGTGGCGCCATCCCCAGATCACTATGACGAAAATAGGAACCAACGCAATGATCGATAGTGCAAAATTAAGGTCTGGACTTAAGCCAAAAGGAAACTCTACTCCAGCAATTATATCTCGCACAAAGTACTCCCAGACTGCAGCATACGAGATAATAATTGAAACGACCAGCGCCAGAAGACCAAATTGGCGGCTGTTTTTTATTTCGAGTATATCAATATGTGCTTTAAGTGTTTCTACAATTATGGCTACATGATCTTCCAGTTCTTCAATTGCATCGCGAAATAAGACTCTGACTTCCTTTGTTAGTCCGGGTGAGGTTTCTGCGATGTAATCCCATTCGTGGGATAGATCGAGGATGATCAGTTTTTCTCCTTGGAGGTTTTGGTATGTTTTCCAAAGTTCTCGTTCATTTTGGCCAAACGTTTGCTTCTTCATTGTGGGCTTGAGTCTGTTGTCGATAGCTTTGATTTTCAAGACAAACCCTTTAATTTTTTTCGCTGTCTCGTCGTCTATTTCCCTGAGTTCGTTGATTGCTCCGATTATTTTGTCGTAATCGTTGTGGATCGAGTATTCTCCGTTCTCAGTCATCTTCCATCCGTAATGGTATTCCCAATTGTTCAGATAAGTGCTTTGTGGGAAAAAACAACTGGGTAGAAAAAGTAGAGTATTTTACAATTTTATGGTGAAATAATTTGATTAGGCAAATTGTTCAGGGCTTCGCCGTTTTGGAAGGTAGTCAAAATCATCCAGGATGACGATAAATTCCTCGTTGTTAAATCAGTGAAGGACCTCAGTTAATCAAGTGTGGTTTAGTCGCTTTTTTTGTAAGTTGCGTATAATGATGTCAAGGCGATTGCTGTTATCGCGATGAAGCCTCCCAATATAAACAAGTTACCTGGTTCGTTTCTGTTCGATTCAACGCTAAGGTTAGGCATTGCAGTTGGTTGAGTTTCGATTAATAGAGCTGGCACTTGGTTTGTTGTTGGGGTAGGAGTTGGATTTACTGTTGGCTGAGGAGTGGGTGAGGGAGTTGGATCAGTTGTCGGTGCAGGAGTAGGCGTTGTTGTGGGTGCTGGGGTTGGTTGAGAGATGGGTGCTGGTGAATTTGTTGGAGTACCCAATGCATAGATGTTGCCGTCATATGAGCCTATGTAGAGTACACCGTTTGCGACTGCGGGCGATGAAAACAGAAAGCCCCCTGTACGATATGACCAGATCATTGAGCCGTTAAAGGCGTCTAAAGCGAATACATAGCTGTCAGATGACCCAAAGTAAACCACATTGCCCGAAACTGCTGGGGATGAATACACGTAGCCTTGAAGTTGGCGTTGCGAATAAGGCGATGTGAAAAACCAAATTTGTGAGCCATCCGTGGCGTTTAAAGCGTAGTAGCCGTTGCGTGCACCAATGTAGACTATGCCGTTTGCGACTGCTGGAGAATCATCAGCATGGTCGGTGCCGCTGCCGATAGGAGCTTGCCAAATTTTTGAGCCATCACTTGCCTTCAAAGCGTAAACGGTGCCAGAGTCAGAGCAAACATAAACGACGTTATCGACAACGGCAGGGGTAGAATAGACTTGGGATCCAGTTTGAAATGACCATATTAATGCTCCATTGGTTGCATTTAAGGCGTAGACGTTACCGTTATCTGCACCTTGGTAGAGTACTCCGTTAACTATGGAGGGCGAAGAAAAGGTGGAGCTACCCGTAAAATATGACCATATTAGAGCGCCATTGGCTGCGTTCAAAGCGTAGATGTATCCATAATACGAACCGATGTAAACGACACCGTTAACCACTGTTGGAGAAGACTCAATTCCACTGTTTGTTGAAAATCGCCAAATCAATGACCCAGTGTCGGCATTCAAGGCAACAACGTACCCATTGTGACCATCCCACAAGATGCCAACGTAAACAACGCCATTAACCACGGCGGCTGAGGACTCTACTTGACTGCCGCTATCATATTGCCAGATTACCGAGCCGGTAGCGGCATTTAAAGCGTAGACTATGCCGTTGTTTGAGCCTTCATACACAACACCATTAACTATGGCAGGGGAGGAACG
Organism: Candidatus Bathyarchaeota archaeon; assembly: GCA_963777155.1. Taxonomy (GTDB): domain Archaea; phylum Thermoproteota; class Bathyarchaeia; order Bathyarchaeales; family Bathycorpusculaceae; genus Bathycorpusculum. Next base: position 42,321 of record CAVZPM010000037.1, on the reverse strand, counting down.
GATTTTGTCGCCAGTATTGAATTGCCAAAGTAAATTGCCGTTAGAAGCTGTGGAGGTTGTTGATCCTGTCCGCTGAACGTCATGGCGATACATTGACCAATCATCAGGGTTGGCTTCATTTGAAGGCGGGATTGTTGGTGTAGGGGTTGCAGTCGGTATGGTGCCGCCTACTGTGATGTTCTTGTTCATGTTTCCGTCAACTGCAAAGTTGTATTCATAGTAGGTTGGAAAAGGAGTACATTGTCCTGTATAGCTGGGGTTGAAAGCAGTTTGAGGGTGAGCGTCTATTGTATATGTTCCAGCAGCTACATTTATGAAGTAATATCCTGAGCTTTTAGTGAAATATCCTGAACCATAAACTCCACTGCTGGTTTTAAACAAAACCGCCGCTCCCACCATCGGCGTTCCCGTGGAATCAATGACGTAACCTGAGATTTTGAAGGCTGTCTGCAAGGTCATATTCTTTGTGACATCGGAAACAACTGTAAATCCTGCCTCGTCATAGTTAATGTAGTTTGAATCGTAGGGTGGCCAAACGTTAATGTGGTATGTGCCTGAAGGACCATAAGTTTCGTAGTAACCAGAATTATCTGTATAAACACCTGGAACAATCGAGGGGACATTAAAGATGACGTCTGCCTTTGCAATTCCAAGGCCGTTTGAATCTAAGACATAACCTGATATTTTAAAACGCTCAGATTGACCTTGTACACTACTGGGGCTAAGACCCAATGCAATTGATAGAAGCAAAGTGGAAACTAAAACAAACAAGAAAGCTGTCCCTTTTCAGAGTAATTTTGTTATTTGATAATTTCGATAAGTTAGGCATTTCGTTCGCCAATCTAGCCATCAGTTTTTTTGGCGATAAAAGACTTCTCGTACAAATCTCTTGACTAAATCAAGTCAAGATTTCTTGACTAAAGTTTCTGAAGCACGTGCTTCTTGTGACTGTAATCTTACAACCACTCTTCCTTAATACCGTAAAGAACCATAAGAACTGTCGGTGAAAAAAGTTGGTTCTACAAAAAAAGAATTTTCAGAATCCTGATGCGACTCAGACACCTCCTAACGTAAGGACAGAGAACATCACAATTGGCGATATGACTGTTTTAAAGCAGACTTATCAACCTGGTTGGCAATGGTCAAAAGATATTAAACCTATCGCTAAAACAGATTCGTGTCAAGTGCATCATTTCGGGGTGTTAGTTTCAGGTAGGTTGCGTGTGAGAGCGGACGATGGTCAAGAAATGGATTTCGGCCCAGACGACGTGGTCGATATTCCGCCAGGGCATGATGGCTGGACCATCGGAAACGAACCTGCAGTTTTCTATTGGTTCACGACTAAAACAAACCCGAAATGAAATTGAGGTGAAAATTATTGATATTTGTAAGTCTAGGAAAAATGCGGAGTAAGCCTGACAAAACAACGGCTGGTAACGCCACCGAAAAAGTAGCGGAGTTTAAGAAGAAGGGAATAAACATTCTGAACTGGTATTGGACACTTGGACGCTATGATACAGTTGTTGTATTTGAAGCAGCAAACGAAAAGGAAGCGTTAAAATTCTCCTTAGGTGTGGCGGAGTTCGTATCCACAGAAACGCTTGTAGCTATACCGAGGCAAGAAGCAGTAGAGCTTCTTTGAAAAAGTCTTTAACAAACGCCATAGTCCTTGAGCGACAGTTTATCTCCTTTTCTTTTTTGGACTAATAATTAATCCCCAACTCAAACTGCTAATGAAGTAAAAAATTGGTTGGTTGGATTAGAATTTAATCAAGAAAATATTCCAACTTATAACGATTACATAAAAAATTACCATAGCAAAAATAGATGCTGTTAGAAATCTGCTGACAAATTCATCAAATTTGGGAGCACTGTTTTTGTTGACAAAAACAAAGTATATCATTGGAAAAAGCAGCAAAGGCAAAACAAATTTTCCAATCAACGAAAACTGAACAACTGAATGTGTTTGATTAAATTGTGCTGCCAATATGGGGTTTCCTTCGTAACTTCCAAAACTCAAATTGATTTGAGTGCTAACCAGGTCTATAATTTGTTCTATGAGCAGAACAACAGCTAATTTGATAGTTAAAGTTGCTGAAAATAGTCTTTGTGTATTAATCAACAGACTCGCTCTACAGTAAGCACTCGCTATTTGGAATATAAAATCTGTTAAGAATCTGAATGCACAACGTAATCGGGGTGGTGGTGGATTAAAATTTAACCCCCAAACCCATAGAAAATTATTAGACAAGCAACTGTTAGCCTCGTAATTTTGACTGATTGGCTGCTCTATCATATTCAGTATTTCAAGGTTTTCTATCAAGTTCTCACAAGGCGTAATAGCCCAGTGATTTGCTTTATCAGGACGTTGACGTTGCAGTTGCTGTGGTTCATTTTCACAGTTACCTAGAGAACCCTGCCTTAAACGACATGTACAAAGAATGGAAAAGATGAAAAAAACTTTGACTATTTTGTTTGCAGCAATTCTACTAGTTTCAGTTGGAACTTCAATATTTCTAGTCCCAAACTCTTTTTTCTTCAAAGTATCTCAGAAATGAAGAAAAAGACTGGTCTCCGAGACTTCCAAGCCTAAACTTATATCATAATAGTACGCAGGAAAATTCCATTAAAGCACTTATCTTTTCCTATTGTGTCTGAATTTAAATAACATGAATCATTGAAATTTATTTTTTCATTGCAAAGGTCATATTTTGTTTTTACTGCCAGAAGAACGGTACCAAAGCATTTAACCTTAAACTGAAGATATACCTAGGTAAGTTGAGAGAAGGCGTTAATGATGCTTCTTCTCAACGCAAATAAAATTGAAAGGAAAGAAAAATAAAATGCTAAATCTAAAAAATAAATCAATGGCTATTATGATAGCTGCAATCTTAACAATTTCAATGGGAGCTTCAATAACACTATTGCAAAGTGCTAGCGCTCACACTCCAGCATGGTCAATTCCGACATACAGTTTCATCAATATTGCTCCTTCCCCTATTGGGGTTGGGCAACAGGTTAACGTCAACCTTTGGCTTAATGCACCCCCACCAACAGCTGCCATGGCCACTGGGGACAGATGGTCAAACATGACTGTAGTAGTCACACATCCAGACGGAACGACTGAAACATTAGGACCATTCACATCCGATGACACAGGAGGGTCACACACTGTCTACACCCCTACAGTAGTTGGCAATTACACTTTCCAGATGGTCTTTGGCGGAAACACATTATTAGGGATAAATACACCTAACGGATTACCATCAACTAACCCATTTGTCGGCGATTACTTTGAACCTAGCAAAAGCAATGTATTCACCTTGCCAGTACAGCAGGAACCAATAAGCTATGCACCTGTCATTCAGCTTCCAACCGAATATTGGACTCGTCCCATCTATGCTCAGAACAATGATTTATGGTACGCCATAGGCGGCAACTGGCTTGGTCTTGGAGTGTCAACATTTGCAAACACTGGACAATATGATTCTCACGGAGACTATGCGCCCTATACTACTGCGCCAAACAGTGCTCATATTATGTGGACTAAGCCTGTAGCTTTCGGCGGTACAGTGGGAGGAGAAGTCGGCAATTCTCAACAAAGCAATTACTGGTCAACTTCACAGTATCAACCAAAGTTCGCCCCAATAATCATCAACGATGTACTCTACTATACTATGTATCCGGGTTCTACTGCTAATCCAGCAGGCTGGTCTGCAGTAAACTTGCACACTGGTGAAACAATTTGGACCCAAGATTACACAACAATTCTAAAATGCGGCCAAATAATGAATTATTTATCACCTAATGAATACGGAGCTAGAGCATACCTGTGGGCAACTGGATCTGTTTCTGGAGTTACTTCGACCGGAACGACCTATAGCATGTATGACGCTATGACGGGCAAGTACATCCTTAGCATTGTCAATGGTACTGGTTTGACAAAGATTCTTCAGGATGAACACGGCGGTTTGATAGGCTACTATACAAATAGCAGTCAAGGTCGAACTTCGCTTACTGTGTGGAACTCTACTAGAACAATCATGCGGGGCACAAGCGGCACCGGCGATCCGAACGGTTGGCAATGGTCTCCACCACAAAACGGAGTACTAGCATTCAATAACGGCATAGAATGGTCAGCGCCAATAAATACCACCATTAATGGCGAACCTATATCTCTGAGCCTTACCGGAGTTTCCGACGATGTGGCACTTATGACATATCAAAGCGGTGGATCTGGCGTCTTCCAGCTAGGCTGGATCATTGCAGCAGGCTACAGTGCAGTCGACGGACATTTACTTTGGGGACCAGTTAATCACACCGAAGTTGAAGATTCAAGGCTTCTCTTAGCGCTGAGACTATGGGTAATGGCGTTTGGGTAGAGCTTGATTCATCCACTTTAACAGCTTCTGGCTACAGTCTTACCACAGGAAACAAGATATGGGGACCAAAACCACTGCCAAACGTTAATCCATTCAGTTCTCTTGGCATGCGGTACTGTCCCGCTAACGATACACTCTTCGTTTGGACTTATGGAGGCGATGCTTACTCTATTGACTTTGCAACTGGCACTTTTAACTGGGAATACCATGCACCCTCAAGCGGTTATGAGTCTCCTTATGGCACTTGGCCATTTTGGACTTTTAGCGTTGGAACGGTTGCAGACGGCAAGCTATTTCTGCCAGTGGGTCACATGTACAGTCCACCATTATTCCACCACGCACAACAAATGGCACTCAATATCACTGATGGCTCAGTAGTGTGGAGCATAACTGCTTTCGACGTTACTAGCGCACCCGCAATCTCAGACGGCATCGCAGTAACACTAAACGCTTATGACAACCAGCTATATGCATGGGGCAAAGGCCCAACCACTATGACCGTTACTGCCCCTGACGTTGGCGTAACCACTTTGACACCAATCACTATTAGAGGTACAGTTATGGACATTTCAGCAGGTGCATCGCAAGAAGTTTCAGCCGCGCGTTTCCATAATGGTCTTCCATGTGTCTCTGAAGCAAGCCAACAGACCTTTATGGAGTACGTTTACATGCAGCAGCCACGCCCCAACAACACAACCGGTGTTCCAGTTTCAATCGACGTCATTGACTCCAACGGCAATTACCGCAATATAGGCACCACCACAAGCGATGCCAGCGGCATGTTCACTCTTACTTGGACACCGGATATAACAGGCGATTACACAGTGATTGCGAGTTTTGCAGGTTCTGAGTCGTACTATGCAGCATCAGCTGAAACCTCATTTACTGCCACAGAACCAGCACCAACAGCATCTCCATATCCAGTGACATCTTTGCCTCCAACTGAAATGTACTTCGCTGCCAGCACCATTGCAATTATAGTCGCAATAGCTATAGTCGGGTTGCTTATACTCAGAAAAAAACCATAAATTAAGAAGCAAACAAAACTATCTTTCCCTTTTTTTAGTTTTAAGAAGTCCGTGCTAATTGCCGTTATTAGCCATTTTGCTAATGTTCCAACAGATTCTTTATTTGAGGATTTAGCTTTTAAGACTTGATCCATTCGCTTATTGTCTGTCTTAGAGAGAGTAGTAGGAATTAGCGGTAGAAATTAAGAGAAAGAAAGAGTGTTCAGCTAACAGAAAAGAAAGATGGAAAATTTTTAACCGGCAATATGTGAATCATAGAAAGAATTAAATCTCTGATTTTGTTTATTTTAGAATGGCGGTATTTTTGGTGAACTTTGATAAACTTTCTGGTATGTTTGTTATTTGTGCAGGTGGTTTTGACCTCGGCAATGTTAATGGAATAGAAATAAACACAATCAATTGGCAGGTTACTCATTTACGTATCAAGCTTTCAAAACCAGCATCTGAGGACCTTGGATTCAAAAAGAGATTCAGAAGTTCAACTGTATGCTTGCCTATCTCACTAATTTCTCAATTCGGAGACAATATACTGTTAAATAAATCTCTTGATGAACTAACCCGGAATCCAGAAATTTCGGAATGTGTAGAAGAATAGTTGAAATCGAGCCATTTTTTTTATCTACTGTTTTTTAATTTTTTTGCGTTTTTTGAAGCATCGTTTGATGGCGTTTTTGTAGCCATTTGGTAGCGTTCTCCTTGCTTTCAACATTACAAAAGTTTTGTGCACAAAATATTTATTGGGGTTGTACAATATATTAAATCTTGGCATTGACGATGAGAGCTACATTGTTAGCCCCAATATATCTCGGTGTATCATGGGTTCTCACTGTCACCTATCAGCTTTTCACCGACACTGCAGCAAAGTCAATTTCATCAAATATCAGCCTGATCTCTCCAAACGTTGGTTCATGGCTGAATTCAAATATTCAAACAATAGTCTTTGTTTACGCCTTCACATGGATTTTCGTCTTATCATCAGTCATACCTTCAGCTATATTAGGAAAACAAAGAAGTACACTCATTCAATATGCCGTTGTTCTAACACTAACTTTGATAGCCTTTTTCATGGCCGATATCCTTCAAACCATTGCAGGAATTCGAATCGAACAGGTATTAGGAGCAGCGACCCTTCTTGAAAACCCAATAGTTGCAGGATTTTATTTGTCAGCACCTTTCCTATTCATGATTAGTTTAGATATTCATTCCAAGAAAAAGCAGACACAAGAAGAAGTCGCCAAGAAGGAAATATTTGCCAAATGGGAGAAAATCAGACACTAAATTCTCTATTGTATAGTCAGCTAAAATTTCAGGTTAGATGAAATCCGAAGACTTTCTAAAGCAACTGAATGATAAAAATTTTGGCTTGCATTATTTCTTTGCCATCATTGCTTCCATATTGCGGTTTATTACTTCCATGGTTTTCTGCAGTTTGTCATTGGGGCTGAATTCCCAGACCTCTGTACCTGCTTCAGCCATACCTGTGTGACTGGGCGGAAAATAGTAGGCGTCTCCCGCTTTAGCAGTCTCTTTTCTATCGTCATAAACAATCGTTATCTGACCCTTAACAACGATGCCCCAATGTGGACAAGGGTCTCTGTCATTTGGCAGTCCCTTCAGGTAAGGGGTAATGTCCATTGCTGTTTTGAAAACATCGTATTCAACATGCATTTCACCCCAAACTCCTTCATACATAGCCAACTCGTCGGAATCCATAGCCTTAGTCAATTCGTTTTTTGAAGCTCGCATTCTAAAAAACACCTCATTTTCTTGACTATTGGTTCGAGAAAACACAAAGTTAAGGCTTTGTTGTTGGCATACGGCTACCACAAATTTAAATTACTTAGAGAACATGCCTCAAAATATCTTGGATGAGCGTGCTTGGCATTGGGCTCTTACCAGTTTTGTTCCCGAAGTTTGGGGAAACACGAAAAGACTTTGTTGAGAAAATAGCGCTGATTCTTATACTGTAGAAGCTAGACGAACCCAAGAGTTGTCGCTAAGAATAGACCGTATATAGCGAGGAAAACAGCACCTTCTTGCCAACTGATTTTCTCCCTTGAAAGGAAATACCAGAAAAACAGGTTTGTGATTATCGAGAAGATAATGAGGTTCTGGAAAACACTCATATTCATTTGAACGACGAACCGACAAGTGCTGGAACGAAAAGAGTCACTCCTAAAATCAAGGTTATGTTTATGAAACTGCTTCCGATAATGTCGCCAAAGGCAAGTGCTGAGTGACCTCTAAGGAACGCTTTCAAATCCATCGTTAATTCTGGAAGGCTTGTGCCAAAAGCAATTATGGTTGCGCCAATCACCGTTTGAGGTATCCCCACAGTTTGAGCAATACCAACGGCAGATTCAACAAGGAAATAAGCACTGACGACGACTCCAAGTGCACCCAAAAGAGTGAAGAGGAAATAGCGTTTTAGTTTATCTTTCTCTTCTTGTGTAACTTCGCCATTTTCAGAGGGCATCCTTATTTTTGAAAGTTGATACATGTAAACAACGAAAATAGAGATTAAAACTAAACCAACAATCCACGTTGCAGTTCTAATGTAGATTAGAATCATTGGAATTACAGAAGAAATGAAGAGCCCAAAATGAATATTGCTCAGTTCCGATTTGGCAAAAGCTGGAATAACGCATACTTCTTCTGAACCATTTAGCCCATTGTGGTTTCGACGTGATTTTATGTAAAGAAGAATTGCCGCTAACCCTACTATTACAGTAATATTCACAATGTTTGAACCTAAAACGTTCCCAACTGAGAGTGCTGCACCACCAGATAAAGCAGCTATAAATGCAACCGTTAATTCTGGCAATGAGGTTGAAAAGGCTATCAAACTGAACCCAACAGCGGTTTTTCCAAGTTGAGTTACAGTAGATACTTTTAGTGCATTTTTTATCGCAAGATTGCTTGCCCAATTCAACACAACAAAAGAGACAGCGATAATAATGATGTTGATAACGAAGTCTGTAACCAGTAATTCCGCCATGCTGTCTCCCTCCAAGTTTTTCCCATTCAGATATCCTTCAATTAAAGGTGAATCAATTAATTAGACAAGAAATAGTTATTTCTTTCGCAGACATTTTTGAAAAAAATTGAAAAGGCTTGATTAGTAGTTTTTAATTTCAGTGCTGTACGACTGTATTAATTCAGCGGATATCCGAAATATTTAAAACAGTTAAGGGCAATTATTAATTGGTAACAGCCTTGGAAACTTGGGTGTTTGGGGCAATACTTGCGTTAGTGGGTTTTTTGGTCACTGCTTGTGGTTTAGCGCAAAACGCATTAGGTATTCCTTATGTCATATCTGGCTTAATCAGCGCAAGTATTGGGTCGTTAGTTTTTGGCTATAAATTTAAGCAATGGATAGAGCACCTTTAGCCAATGAAACGAAACGGCTATTTTCATAGAAGCTTTAGTTTAAAGTGGGTAGGTTGGTAGGTAGTCGGGTGCGTTTGTTTCGTCTTCTGTTAATGTTGCTTCTTCAGGGGGATCTTTATCGTAGGCTCTTCTTAGAAGTAGCGGTGCCAAAAGAGTCGTTATCATTATCATTCCTAAGATTGCGGCATATGTGCTTTGCGTGATAGCTTCAGCCGAGATTGCTGCTCCAGCCACTATAAGTCCTACTTCTCCTCGGGAAATCATTCCATAACCTACTTTAGGTCAATCTCAAAGAAAAGCAGAAAAAGCTGTGGTGCTTCCAGCAAACCATTCAAAAAAAGAGACAATGATTTTTTCGAAACGCCCAAAAATCTTTGGTGAACAGATCAACAAAAAACAAAACTATTTTTAGGTAACACGATATGTAGAAAGTGGGATAAAATGAGCGAAAAAATAAAACACAAAAATTTTAGTTGTACAAAATGTGGCGTTCCCTATGACGCTTATCCTCCAGATGACAAGCATAAAATTGCCACTATGATTGCAGAGGAAGCTAAAAAAGATCATGTAATCGTAGATTACCTGTGCAAAAACTGCGGAAGTGTAAATAAAATATACTGGATGCATCCTCCGACAGATTCTGCATATCATGTTTAGCAAATTGAGAAATGCAAAACGGAAAAATATCGAAAATGTTTTAGCTCGACAAAAAACCTAATCACGAACCTATGGAACACATTCCAGTATTTTTTTGTTTGGACTGACTTTGGAAACTGGTGATACTAAGTGTCTTTAACGGGTTGTTTGTAGCTTCATTGGTTGCGTTGGGTCATTCATTTGTTGCTAAATTTATACAATGGATGGAGCCCCTTAGCCAATCAAATGAAACAACCATTTCATAGAAACTTTAGCTTAAAGTGGATAAGTGGGCATGTAGTCGGGTGCGTTTGTGTCTTCGTCTGTTTGGCATGTTATTTCTTCAGGTGGGTCTTTATCGTACGCTCTTCTCAAAAGTATGGGCGCTAAAACTGTCGTTACCATGATCATTCCCAAGATTGCGGCATACGTGCTTTGTGTAATAGCTCCTGCTGAGATGGCAACTCCAGCCACTATAAGTCCTACTTCTCCTCGTGAAATCATTCCATAACCTACTTTAGCACCTTTTGAGCGGTCTTTCAAAAAGAAGGCAGCTGGGATTCCACATCCAATCATTTTGCTAATAATAGCTACTACAACGAGTGCTATGAAGAAGAGATAGAAGAACCAGTCAGAAGTAATAAAGCTCCTAATGTCAAATTGTGCTCCTGCCAACGCAAAAAATACAGGCGAAAAAACAATGCTTATTTTCTTGGTGTAATCGCGTATTTTCTCAATCGCATTGGAACTCGCAACAGCCATACCTGCAGCAAAAGCACCCACAATAGGTGACAAACCCAAGACAGCCGCTAACGCGGAAGCACCAAAACATGATGCCGTAGCTGCTGCCTCAACAACTCCTTCTTTTCCTTTCGAAGTAAAATTAATTATTTTTGGAAGAATAATCGCTGCAAAAACTGTCAAGGTTAACCATAATGCAAGAGAAGTAGAAATTACGACAATCACGCTTAATGGAGTAATAGGGGCTGAGGTGGATATGAATGAGACGATGACACCTAAGATTGCCAGTCCCAACACGTCATCAACAACCGCAGCGCTGATCATTATTCTTGATTCTACCTTTCTGCATTGATTAAGTTCTTGCAGAACCAAAGCGGTTATAGAGATGCTTGTGGCTACAAGCGCCGCACCAACTACCAAACCCGTTATTGTGTCTAACCCGAGAGCTATCGAAAGTCCGTAACCCATTATGAACGGAATAATAACGCCGAGTGTTCCGATGACAAATCCTGCTGTGCCGACTTTTCGGAAATCTCTAAAAGTCATCTCTAAACCCGCCACAAAAAGGATTAGTATGCCGCCTATCTCTCCGAATGCTCGGACAATTTCGTTTATTTCAATTACAGGTGCTCCATTTATGGCGATTAGAGAGCCTAAAGCGTACGGTCCAAGCAGGATTCCTGCAAGCAACTCGCCCAGAACAGAGGGAATTTTTCTCCACGAAAAAATTTCACCCAGTACCTTAGCTGAGAAAACCAATATGCATATGGTCACTATTGCCCTCAGAACTGGATCTAAAGCCATAGGTTACACCTTTCTTTTTGAAAAACACACTAAGACTGAAGTATTTTAAATTACTCTTTCAATGAGAGCAAATTAACCTTCCACCTCAGCGTAGGCGTCAATTGTGAAGCGTTCGGTCTTTTAGAACAAAAAAACAATCCAATGTCTGGACTTTTTTATTTTTATCTGTTTGTTTGTCTTGTGTGTATTAGAGAGAGAAAGATTAAATTTTGATTGAAAGACACGCAACGTAAAAACTAGAAGCTTCGTAAAAATTGAACATGGAACCCCTACGCACCCCTCAGGACTCGGGGCCATAAAGGGGTTCCATACCTTCCAAATTCTAAAAGTAAAGAATCATCATATAGAACAGGACGGAAACCTGCCTTTTCAGAGAAACGGTACAGCTAAAGCTAGCAGGAACAAAACGGTGCGGACCTACGCGAATATACATAAATTTAAAAGCAAATTGGTACATTAAAGACCTCAGAACTTTAAGGAGAAGAAAAAATGCATTTTAAGAAAATACTATCTACTTTGATTTTAGTTGCATTCTTAGTATCAATAATTGCAACAATACCTATACAACCAGCAAAAGCACAAGCGACACAGAAAACCTATCCAATTGCCGATGCCATTCCTAACCCTGTCGGTGTTGGCCAGGAGACACTACTTAAATGTGGTATCTCAGAGGCGGCACCATCAGCATCTTATGGCTGGAGTGGAATCACCATTACCGTCACAAAACCAGACGGAACAACCGAGACTCTTGGTCCATTCACAACTGACTCTACAGGCTCAACCTACACCACATATGTACCAACCCAAATAGGAAACTACACCATAACAACAAACTTCCCTAACAACACATTTCCAATAACAGCCTTAGTATCTGGAAGAATTGCACCAACACAACAAGGCACTATACTTCTAGCAAGCTCCATATCAACGACATTGGAAGTAGTTGAATCCGTAGATGTACAATTCTATCCTGGTCATGCCTTACCAACTGAGTATTGGAGTCGCCCAATCGATCCACAGTTAAGAGAATGGTATTCAATCTCAGGCAACTGGGTAGAACGACCATTCAACTCGTTTGCACAGTACCAAGATAACGCTCCTGAGACTCCCCACATCCTATGGGCTACTCCATATGAGCAAGGTGGCATATCGGGCGGTTTGTACGATGGCGAAAACAATATAATTGCAGATATGTACGGTGGCGACGCATATGAAGGCAGATTCGCAAACGCGGTAGTTATCAACGGAGTACTATATTACAACGCCCAAGGAAACGGCTTATACGCGCAAACCAGCATACCAGGCATTCAAGCAATCGATCTGCATACAGGCGAGAAGCTTTGGTTCTTAAACGGAACATTCCTGAATTTTGGTCAGACGATGTTCTATCCAAGCTACAACGTTAACGGAGTATGGAACTACCTCTGGTCAGTAAACGGCAACAACTACACGGCCTACAGCACAAACGATGGCTCATTCCAGTTCATGTTCCACAGCGTACCCTCAGGCACAAGAATCTGGGGTCCAAACGGAGAAATCCTCATCTACCAAATCAACTACAACGCCGGCTGGATGGCACTTTGGAATTCTACCCTTGCAGGTCTACAAAATGCCGTTCTCGGACAACCAACATATGGCAGCTGGGACTTCGGTGTCTTAGGCATGGATGCAAACGGTAGAGGCGCACGCGACGCAGGTGGCCCTACAAACCCAACTAACGCTATAGGTCAGCAGATAAATTCAGCTTTCCCAGTTGAAAGATTCCTAAACGGTTCACTAGCCAAATGCTACTCATGGAACGTAACCATACCCAAAGGCTTGCCTTCACCAAACTATATTAGAGCCTACTACGGCGACAGAGTTGTCGGTATGGCCTACAACCAAACCATGGTGCGTCTATGGGGTCTACCAATCGACAGCATAACTGCAACTCGCAATGCAACCAAAAACACACAATCAATCGGAACAATATTCGACAAAACCTGGGCAGCACCCTCTGAATGGCTTGAAGGTTCAAACATACTCTACTACACTGGCGCATCAAACTACGTCAAAGACGATACTTATGGCAACGGTGTCATGGCAGTATTTAGCAAAGAACTAAGAACCCATTACGGCTTCAGCCTTGTCGACGGATCATACCTCTGGGCTACTGAACCTGAAAACTATCTTGACCTATACGGTTCGGGCGCTGGTGAACACACTTGGTACTTTGCCTATGGCAAACTGTACTCAGTTGGTCTCGCAGGCATCATGTATGCATATGATCTTTCAAATGGCAACACACAATGGACCTACACTCTAAAAGATCCGTACAACGAGCCAGTCACTGGTGAAAACTGGTGGGGCTGGATCGACCTAATCGCAGCCGGCAAAGTCTACATCGGCACTCTCGAGCACTCTGCTAACAGTCCAATGCCAAGAGGCGGACCATTCGCTTGTGTTAACGCAACCGACGGCAGTGAAATCTTCCGCATAAACGGTTTGATGCGTGAAACTCGTTGGGGTGGTAACCCGGTCATGGGTGACAGCATCATCGCAGGCTACGATACATACGACTTACAGATCTATGCAATGGGTAAAGGCGCAAGCAAAATCACTGTGTCAGCTCCAGACCTTGGCGCTGCACCAGGACAAAGTGTACTCATAGCAGGAAGAGTAACCGACAATTCACCAGGCACAACCGACTCACGCATTGCACTACGGTTCCCCAACGGTGTTCCAGCAGTCTCTGATGCAAGTCAAAGCCAATATATGCTCTATATCTACAAGCAATTCGAGATGCCAACCAATGCAACCGGTGTTCCAGTTACAATCTCAGTGGTTGATGCAAACGGAAACTTCCGTGAAATTGGAACAACCACAAGCGACTCCTCAGGTAGCTACAGCTTAAGTTGGATGCCAGACATTTCCGGTAAATATACAGTCATCGCAACCTTCGCAGGCTCCAAAGCATACTATGGATCATACGATCAAACAGCTTTCGTCGTTGACGAAGCACATGCAACAGCAACTTCACAACCAACACAGGCACCTTCGGCAGCTGATCTATACTTTGTACCAGGCATAATCGGCATTATTGTCGCAATAATTCTTGTCGGCGCAGTTCTTGCACTGTTGATGCTCAGAAAAAAACCATAAATAAAAAGCAAACAAAACTATCTTTCCCCTTTTTTAGTCTTAAGAAGTCCGCACTAATTGCTCTTATTAGCCATTTTGCTAATGTTCCTACGGGTTCTTTATTGAGGATTTAGCTTTAAAGACTTGGTTCATTCGCTTATTTGTGTGTCTTAGAGAGAGTAGTAGTAAGTCGTCAAAACACAAGGACTACCGAACAATACAAAATGCCCAAATTTAGAATTTGAGTCACCCTATATTTTTATTAAACACAATGAGAGCAAAATATCAGGGATTTTATGAACGACGAAAAAAGAAGAGCAAAACTTCTGAAAAAGCAGATAAAACAACTATCACTGAGAGAGAGCGACACAAAGGCAAAATGGACAAAGCTCGAAACAAAGCACGAGCAGCTGAGGGCAAAGCCAGAGCCAAAAAAGCAGGACACGAACCCGTCTCCGACCAAAAGTCACACGAATACCACTAAATATACTAAAATGTTAGCCACCACCAAGTTTTTTTTGATTAAATTTTAGCGCACCAAAAAAATTAAAACTCAGACAAATAGATAAGAGGAACGTATATCGGTCCACTAGAACAAAACTTTGGATAGTCAGTATGGGTTGTTGATTTTACAAGGAAAGATTATAATTATGTACACTGTTTATTCTCAAATGATGACAAGCAATGTCTGAGTCTTCAAACATTAGACGGGTCGGTTCAGCAGAGGTAGTGAGCAAGACTGGTGATGATTTATGGGTTCGTATTCACCTAAGCTCGGCTCCTAATGTGAATTGGCTACAGTATTTTAGAAACCCTATAAGTAGCCAACATAACAAAACACATCCATCAAATGCTCGATTTGCGTCAGATAACACGCTTGATTTTGAGTCAACAATGGATGGACTCAAAAACGACATTAAATTGATGGATAAGTACTTGGAGCAAGCCAACGTTGCGTGTATCGCTCAGAAAAACAAGGAACTTGCAGATATAAAGCGAAAGGAAGAGTTGGAAGCGGAAGAGAAAGAAGAACTTAGGAAATTAAACGAATCCATCAAAGGCATATAAAATCTTGTGTATTGTTGTGTGATTCTCCATTAATTTCTAACTAATTGAAAGTAGCTTACTAAGTTGTTTTCTTTTGATTTATTCCAGGTTGAACTATTCCTTTAAGCCTTAGAGTCACCCTTTTGTTTGAGGAGAAAGGAGAGCTTCTCACAAAGCAGAGGGAAAAACCGATAGGAAGGCTTAAAGAAACAAGCCAACAATACGCATACAGAGCGGAAGAACTTGGAAAAACACAGCAACGACTTATTTACTTTTGACTTTTTCGGTTTTGGTGAAAATAAATGAAAAATTTTAAGTGCCCAATATGTGGTGGACCAACTGAGAAGATGTGGGAAAATCCAGCTAAAACTAGATATGGAATGAGATGCATGAACGGCCACGAAAACACTGGTAACAAATCAGGTGGTTCAAAACAGTACCCCGTAATTCTTGTTTCAAGTGAAGAACTTGAATAGTTAAAGTTACTTGTCGAAGAGCCCACCTAAATGAAACTTGAGTTATTTTATTAATAAAGGGTACTTATACGAATTACAAAACTAAGTTAATTTGTTGGTTGGATTAAATCTTAATTGTCACTTTTCAGTCTATAGAAAAATTTAAGACCCATAAAAAACTTAAATAGTTAATCGAACAGCATGAAAAAAAGCAAAAAAGCGAAGATTGTTTTAGCTGTTTTAATTTCAGTAGCGATGGTCATTTCAGTTTACAGTTTTTCTGCCCACTATGTAGCCTCTCATATTTACGAATATGAAGGAACCCTCAAATGGTCAACTCCAGGATACACTTTTCTTCCATGGCCAAAAACACCGACAGGAGTTGTATTGCAAGTACTTGTTCCAGTAAACCAGACAGATATTCAGTATTACCGATACGTTATCCAGTCTGGACTATTAGTTGTACTTACAATTTTGTCGTGGATTGCTGTTTTTTGGCAGGTTCTACAACTGAGAAAACTATATTCACAGTCTCAAACAAAGTGGGTATAAACGTTCATGCTTCCTTGTTTCTAAAACTGCCTCTAATTTTGAAGTGGTTGGTTGATTGGATTAGAATTTAATCTTTCTCTCTCTGATTTACCAACTAAAATCTACTCCTACTCCTCTACTCTTACTCTCACTGAATACTTTCAAAATGATTTTTTCCTGTTAACGCTTCTTGGAGGTGATTTGTTTGGTTGATGAGATAGAGGTATCTGAGAATAAGGAAGCCCTGATCGTTTTGGCTGGCACAGTTGCGGGCGCTGCTACTACGTTTGTTGCTTCTTTGCCGATCCCGCTGGAGATTAAGGCTCCGGCGACTGCGTTAGCATCCACTGTGACGGGTGCGATTCTGCTTTACTGGAAGAGCAAAGTCAACAAGCAGTAAGCATCATCTTTCTTTCTTTTTTAGTGGGTAAATTTAGCTGTTTTTTAGCCTAAAAGTGTGCTTATATTGAGGAGAGGTTCGCTTCTATTTTTAGGCAGTTATTTTTCTTGGCTTAGCGGATGCTCTTGGAAGTTGTTACTGTCTATTCACAGTCACGCATCTTAAAATAGGCTACCGAGTTATGGGTAAGTGAAGGTTTTTGAAAATGGGAGCACTTGATTTTCTTTTCGCGGTTGCTGTGATTCTTATCATACTATGGCTTCTTAGGCTTTTTCATCTTCAACCTTGGCACCATCATATGGGTACTGCTTGTCATAGCCGTCATCATAATATTGGTCCGGCTGCTTTCAGGGCGCAGAGTATAACATACGCCAAAATACTACCCGAAATCGTTAACAAAAAAATGGTTGAGTTAGGAGGTGTAATAAATTATGCCAGAACAAAAAATAGACGTTAAGGAACAGATACAGAAGATGGGTGAAAAATGGGACGAATTCCAGAAAACCTGGGTTTCACACTTCAAAGACATGGAAGTTGAAGTATTAGAATGGAACTTTGGTGTTGGAAAAACCGGCGAAGACACTATCTTCGAATTGAAAGCTAAGGTCGCCGTAAGACAAAAGAAGTAGTACTCCTTGACGCACGTTGGGGTGAACGAAAGTATTCTTTTTCGCTAAGAAAAATTACCACCCGAACACATTTTTTTCATTATCGGCTCCTTTCCAGTTTTTTGCAACCATAAAGGTGATTGTGTATTCTCACGATTAGATGCATTGTTTGTTGGTGTGAGATAGCAGTCACACACGTTTAATAAAAACGGTGAGACAATAGTCTGTAGTGAATTTTTATGAGCAAAGATGAAACTAAAGGTAAAATTAAACAGGGAGAAGGCAAAGTCCGCGAAGGCTTAGGCAAAATAACAGGCGACAAAACTGAACAAATTAAGGGCAAAGTACAACAAGTACAAGGCAAGGTCCAGGAAGAAGTAGGCAAAGCAAAAAGAAAAGCTTAACAAAGCATAAGACAAGCCATTCAACGCTTCAATAATCATCCCAAATAAGTTTTCAAGAAATCAAAAAATTTGAGATCAAGCGGATATTTTGGAAGAGGCGAAATTGTCAATGTCAGAAAAGATTTCATTAAGGGAAATAATCGGGGCAATTCTAAGTGAGATAAAAGCTCTCCTCAAAGAATACGTGAATGAAGCGGAAGCAGCTTTCAAGAAACGCCTCAAAAGACTGCTCATAATAAGCATAATTAGCAGTGTTTTGATGGCTCTGGGAATTTCATTAATCGGATCAGCCTCCCTGTTCATACTTATCGGGTCGTTCAAGTACCTGAGCACCTCTATGCCGGCGTGGGAGGCTTTGTACATCATGGGCATCACTTCAGGCATCACAGCAGGTATACTCTTTTTTGCGCTTTTCATAATAATAAGAAACCAATTGAGGTCTCCCCAAAAACCTGATAACCAAAAATAGTCATGAGCTTTTTCACACAGAAATATGCCCAGCATTTATTTCTCTAAACCATTTGCCGTTTATCTCTGAGGCGGATGCCGAAATTAAATTGCAAAAACTCAAATAAATATCCACTATTTTCACAGTATTTTTTTGAATTATCCTGTGCCCCTGTGCTTGCTGGATAATTATTGGGGAATGCGCTTTTTTTGTTAGTGGATGCTCTAGCTTGCAAAGTTTCTTATACCGAATTAGCGCATGGATAAAGAAGGTGGGCTGATGAAGAAGAAATTCGTTTTAGTGATAGCGGTTGCGTCTATACTGTTAATAACGATTGGCGTATGGTTGTTTCTTTTCAACGGTCAAACTCCACCCGAGATTAAAGCCCGTGAAGCTACAATCAGTTATATTAAAGACAACCATCCCGAAACATCTTTTATGATGCATAATTTTGCTTGGGAAGGTGGAATACGGTATAATTTTGAAGCTGGAAAGGACTCCTACCTTTACGCGAGTCCAGATCAGGGATGGAACTTAACCATTCAGCGCCCTGCAGACGCCACTGACCCAACCTATACCATAACGGCTGTCTGCACTTCAGGCGGTGCGGTCCTTGAGTGGCACGGAACATATCACAATGGAGTAATCGACGAAACAAGTTATCGGCTCACTCAATAGAAGACAATGCACCTACATCCCTACTTTGCCAGCCCCAAGAAAACTTAAAACCGACCCTCTCCATTTTTATGCAGCATTTGCAGTATCGGCATGAGGGCTAAAATTTTCTTTCCAAAGTTAGTATTGAAAGAATCAAGGTCGGAAAAAGACAAACCATTGACACGTTGATTAGCGAATAGGCTCTTTTGTTTGCTAAATATCTGAGAACCGAAAAGAAAGAATGGGTGCCAAGAATTATCAATCAAATCCACTATGATAAGTCCTTGTTGAAAAAGTGGTTTACGATACAGGTCTGGAAAAGAGAGGTATCTCTTTGCTTATAGGAGACGACTGACATGGACAAGTTCCCAGAAGATTTGAGAACGATGTGGGCATTGGCAGATTTGAGTCTTACCATCAATTTACCACTGCTTTTCGCTGGTGGGCTGGTCAACGATGGAAAGGTTTAACTCGACAATGGGAAGCTTTGAATAGAGAAGCTGAAAACTTGGGTTTCAATGTTCCTGACGTTTATAAAAAAGCAATGCTAGGAAAACGCTATTCTGAAGTCTACAATGCTGGAAAGAGAGCTATCACTTGGAGAATAGAAACAGTCAACATTAAGGGTGCCAAGCAAGCGAGATATAGAGACTTGAAGACAGGGCGGTTCATCAAGAAACCCTAGCTCTATCTTCCTACTTCCAGCTTGTCTTATATCAAGTTGAAAAGAAATCTCAAAGCAAGGATAAGAATTATTATTAGTACTACTACTACAATAGCGTACCAGAGCCAACCAGCTAAACCGCCTTTTTTATTATCCCAAATATTCATTTGTTTATTCACTGCTTGTATAACTGATTCGCAGCCTGTGCGTGATACTATTGCAAAAATAGCACAACAAAGCCACACAGCTAAACTACCGTTTTTAGCATGCAAAAAGCTCATTTTTTTAACACCACCTTGTAAAACTAGCTTACAGTCATTTAACGATTTGTGACTGTAGAACCACAACTACAAGCGAGCGCTGACAGTGAGACAGGCAGTTTGACAGACTGACTGACAGGGTGCGGGGGCACGCGCGTGCGTGGGTGAGTGAGAGTTAGTAGTCGTAGTCGTTAGTGAGTTTGAGTCGAGAGAGAGAGAAAGATTAGAATTTAATCACACACGCTATCTTCCATTTTTTCTTTCTTTGATTTTTGGAGATTCTTGTTTGGATTCTAAAGACTTTTAAACACGGTTAAAACAACTACAAGTCTGTGAAAACATGAAATCCAATATAGTAGCTGGATACATTCTTTACGCAATAGCTTTTGCAATATTAGTTTTTTTATTAGCTCAAGGTTTTCTTATACCTTCACAAAATGCAACTGTGAACCTTTCATTGGCAATTGCGGCTTTTGTTCTATTGGGTGTTGGTTACTTCTTAAGACGTAAATCAAGAAAGTCTGAAATAAAACAGACCCCTTCTTAGACCAACATTTTTGTGCATTAAAGTTTAACTTTTTTTCCAATCCTTCAAGTAAAGAGAAAATTTTATCCAAGCATAGTAGAGAGCTTGAGATAACATTTTTTACTCTTTTCCTATATACTGGTTATCCGCAGCCAGACAGAGAGAAATTGGCGACCAAAAAAGGAGAGAAACAAATGAGTAGCACAGAAACTGATGAGCAGATAAAGCTCAGAACCTTCATAAGATTGCTAAGTGAGCTGCAATCAAAGGGCAAAATTACAGGGAAACAATTCCGAGAGTACCGTGAATTATGGATAAATCAGCAACCTAATGACCGAGATGTAACAGTCTGGCATCTAAAAGAACTTCTAGAACACGAAACAAAACCGGCATTTCCAAAAAATCAATTTAATGGTACGCAGAAAAAACCAACACGCCAAAAACTATAGAAAACAATGGTGCTGTTATGTAGAGTCTGGTGACTGTTAAGAAGTTCATGTATACGTACGTCATCTCAATCACAAAAGTATAAAGAATGTTGAAT
The DNA here is from genome assembly GCA_963777155.1 of Candidatus Bathyarchaeota archaeon. Lineage (GTDB taxonomy): Archaea > Thermoproteota > Bathyarchaeia > Bathyarchaeales > Bathycorpusculaceae > Bathycorpusculum. The sequence goes on along the minus strand of CAVZPM010000037.1, from coordinate 21,676 downwards.
TCTTACCCAAGTTACTATGGGTAAGCCTGATATTCAGCTAAGATGCAAGAACTGTGGGCATTTGGTGTTTGTTAAAGAGGGAAAACTGAAGCATAAGCAATCTAACCACAGCATGTATTGTCCATGCAGAAAACCAGTGTCTTAGTCTATTAGCGAGTTAGCAAAGTTTTCTCTGAATTACTTTCAAACTCTAAAGAAGGATGAAACAAAAATCTGTTGGCGATAACTTGTTGTGTCCCTTTTGTAGTCACACAGGTTCTTATTCGCTGGTTGATTGACAATTATGTTGGAGAGCAAAATAGATGACTGTTGTGAAAATAATTGAGTTAATTGGAACTTCACCAAATGATTGGGAAGATGCTGTTAAGAATGCTTTAGCACAAGCGGCAAAGACAGTTAAAAACATTAAATCTATTTATGTTAAAAGCTGCAAGGCAAAAGTGGAAAACAACAAAATTGCAGAGTACAGAGCAGTAGTCAAAATAGCCTTCGTTGTTGAAGGAAGCTAAGGCAATATTACAGTGTTCTTTGCTTTTTTGTTTCATAAGACAGAAGCTATGCCTTTTACTAAGCAGGTCTTAAATCTTAGTACCTTCTTAACGCAAAACATTTTTTCAATGAACTCTAAATGTTGCTGTCTGTATGCAGTCACATCATTATTTATCTGCTAAGAATCATGTGTCGTAATAGGTAGAAGTTACCTTGGACGCAGGCATTTCTCTCTCTTTTCCCGATGTTTGTGCCCAAGTTAACTCTACTCTCTCTTTTCCTACTCTTCTTGATGGTTTGATGAAATACAAATGTGGTAGTATGTATTTTTTCTTTGCAGATTGATGAAAAATTTATTGGATTCTACCAACGAATACCCTTATAATCTAATCTAAATTACAGATGCATTTTAGAAGTAAGATTTACTTTTCAGTTGTGACTATGTTCTTGTTCTGTACGCTTCAATCGCTCTTTGAGTCTTCTATTCCGTTCTTTCTTCTCGAGCCCAGACAATGGTGTCAACGCAAGTGCAGTGAGACCCCACTCAATTTTCTTTAATGATTTCACGAAACACTTCTCCTCTGGATTATCGTACGATTTAATATTTTAAGAATGTGAGAACCGAAATATAAGCATATCGTGCATCGTAATATTTGTGTACACTACACGAATTAGGGGATTTTAAAATTATCAAATAATTCTTTTTCCAAGATTTTCCTAATGCAGTTCTGGGGTTATAGTGGGAAAGGCTTACGGATTTTCACCTTATAATCAGAACCTATAACATAGCGGTTGATTTGTCCTATGGCGCCCGATTCGTCGAAGACATTGCTAGACTTTATTTTTCTTCTAAAGAAGATATTTCTTGTTTGAGTCTCGACAATACTTGAATACGGTTACGCGCGTTTGAGTGACAGTAAAAACTGTACTTTGGTAATTTAAAAAAGAATATTATCTTTTTGATTTCAGTCGGTTTTTCTGCTAGAAATTGTCTCCCAAGCTTGCCATGTCTTAAAGGTAGTTTAAGCTACTTAGCGATTGTTTGATTCAACAAGTCAAGCTTTTTGTTAATAAAATTTTTGTTTAGACTCAAAAATGAATCTATAATTACATTAAAGAAGAGAATTATCCACATGTGATTGTGCCTAGCCTAACACAACTTTTTATATGAATTGAAGACCGATATAGACAGCGTTGGCAAAGAGCTGGTCGAAATGACAAAGAAACAAGAAATTAACTTCGCTTCGGGCCAAGATAGCAAAAGCAAATCCATGATTCATAAAAAAGGAATGCCTACCATCAGATGTGTTTGCGGCTCAAATATTTTAATAGTTCCCGATTTGAAAGCTATGAACCGCGCCATAAAAAATCATGTAGCCGAACACAAGCACGCGGATGATTTTTTGGAATTTGGCTCATTGGAGGCGTTTTTGACAGAGCAGATTCTGTTGGCGGCAAACAAAATGAATCTGCCAAATGTAAGTTAGTCATGAGCAATCTGCTAAGGCTTACCAAAATTTGGTTCCCATAGAGTATTTGGAAAGAAAATACCTCCAGAACCACGCCGACAAGCGACCATATAGGTAATTCGTTGTCGCCAAATTTATTTAAAGGGTCTCATTTTTCTAATATTTGTAAAATAAGCTTTTGCTTGTTTCGCTCATGTTTAAGGTTAGGGTTGGTTTTACGGTTAAAAGACTTCTCGTAAAACTTTCTTGAATAAGCAAAGTCAACATTTCTTTACAACAACTCTTTTATTATTTAGCTGAGGTTCTTGATGAATCGTCCTGTTTTGAGGTCTAAACTTAAAAGTGCACACATATGTTTTTGACGGTTGAAAAAGATTTGGCTTTTGATAGAAAAGAAAATTATGAATAATTATTTTATAAAATTTTAAACAGCAACATGTAATTATAGAAAGAATTATATTGCTGATTTTGCTTCTTTTGAAATGGCGATAATTTTGGTGGATTTTGATAAACTTTCTGGAATGTTTGTTATTTGTGCAGGTGGTTTTGACCTTGGAAATGTTAATGGAATAGAAATAAACACTAGCAATTGGCAGGTTACCCATTTACATGTCAAGCTTTCAAAACTAGCATGTGAGGACCTTGGATTCAAAAAAAGATTCAGAAGCTCAACGGTATGCGTGCCTACCTCACTAGTTTCTCAAATCGGAGACAACATACTGCTAAACAAATCTCTTGATGAATTAACCCGAAACCCCGAAATCTCAGAATGCACAGAATAATAATTTGTCTGTCTTAGCGAGATCGCAAAAGCCATTTTGTATTATTTTAGGTTGACCGCTAAATAGTTTGAAGCTACTGACTGAGCTTATCCTGCGAAAAGTTGTGTTAGTTGCTTGTAAGACAAACGCAATCGATTAGGTTTTTGCAGGTGATGCATTCTTCTGGTGTTTGTTTTGGTCTTGGTTTTTTGGTATAGTAGTCTAGATTTTTTGGGCAATCATTTGACTTTGAAGGTAGCTGCTGGGGGGTGTCTTCTAATTTTATGCATTCGGGTTCCTGTGTTTCTATTTCTGTTATTTCTTGTGGGGGGTTGGGTTCTTGTGTTTCAGGTATGTTTGTTAGTTCTGTGGATTCGGGTTGCTTAATGGATTCGGTTTCTTCTTTTTGGTTTATAATACTTGGGGAGATGCAGGTATCAGCCAAGGTTGGAGGAAGCGTTGGAGGAAGTGCTTTTTTATATCTTCTTAGTTTTGGTAACTGCTGAGTTTGGGTTTTCTGGGTTTTGGCGATGCTCCTGTTTTTTATACGAGTTGATAAATTTAGCGAGGGCAAAAAATATAAGAACACCATCAAGCTCGCTGAAATAGCAGCGCCAGTAATGTTTAGAATGTTTATTTGGTTTTTCAGAAATAATCCGTATGAGAACCAGGTAAGTGCCCATAGGAATAGCAGGTAGTATGTTTGTTTACTATGGAAGAGTTGGGGTAGCGTATTTTTAGGTTCCAGCTTGGGTACACTCCACGGTTGATTCGGAGTATACGAAAATTGAGAATTCTGCGCATCTTTGTTTTAGGTATGCGACTTCTGAGTTTAGTTTTTCTAATTTTCCTTTTCTCTTTTCGTATTCTCCTTTGGCTTTGATTTCCAGCTGGTTTAGAAGGGCAGTTAGGTGTTCTTTTTGTTCACTAAGACGGGCTTTGTCAACTTCTAGGCTTTGGATCGAGTTGAGGATATCTTCGTCTTTTGAGTTGTTCTCTTTTTTTAGTGTTACACTTGCCATTTAGATCACTAACTGTTTTAGCACTATGAGGGGACTCTTTTTAATAATTTATGAACTGCAAATATGAATTTGGAAATTACTTTTTTAGCCGCCAGTTTTTTTCTGCTCAAAGCAACAACCACAAAGGTTGTTGCGGTTTTAATTCCGAAAACGTGAGCTTATTTTGTTTGGGTTATTGCAAATAGGCATCTAAATTGAATTGTTTGTTGGCGGGTTCTTTTTTTTGTAGCTTGGGTTGGTTATTACAATTGTGGCTTCGGCAGCCATGATTAGTAGTACAAAGAATGTTTCTTGGATGCTCTGAGCCAGTCCAGGGTTATTGGAAATGGTGGAATCTGTGTTTGCCTGATTTGGGGTATGCTGGGTTGTGTTTGTCGGAGTTGGGGTATGTTGGGGGTCTGCTACCGTGTATTGTGCGTATAGGCTCATTATCGTTTTTCCTTGGTAGCGCCATGATAATACTGGGAACAATGTTGAGTTTTCGTCTTTGGTCTGTGAGGTTAGTGTGAGGTGGTCGTTGTTTGTGTCATAAAAGTATTGGGTTTGGGTGTCTGCGTAGTATCCTAACCAGTATGTTGTGTTTGGAGATGCTGTGTAGTTAATTTTGAAGTTGTACCATTCGCCTGATATGGATGTTGCGTTTATGGCGTAGGTTTGCAGGAGGGGTTCTCCTACTTGGGGCATGTTTGAGTCGGGGTCGTTTGGTAGGATTATTGCTCTGATTTGGGTGCCTTTTGGGTTTCCGGTTAGAAGAATGCTGATTTGTGTGATTGTGCCGGTGTCGGGTGGTGTTGTGTAGTTGCAGAGGGTTATGGTTTGTGGGGTTGGTAAGCTTGATTTTTGGTTGCCTTGGGCTTCGTAGGCGAACTTGGATGTTGCGTCTGGCGGAAGGGAGGGTTTGGAGGTAGCTGTTGATTCTGGCCCTGGAGCAGGCGTTGCGGCATGGGTGTTTTCCGCCGTCAAAGAAGCTCCCAAAATGAGGGTCATTACCAGTATAGCGAGGAGTATGCTTTTCTTCAACAGTACTCTTTTTTTCGTCATGTTTCTTTTGCATCTCACCTTGAGGGACTGTTACTTGGTTTCAATTTGAATTTCCCTGATGGCTACTTGTTTTCTTTAAGCCTGAAGTTTACTTGGAAGTTAAACTACATACGGGATTGGAAGCAAGCCAATCTTGTCTTCCGGATGCATTATTTGTGAGTTTTTTGAAAGCCAATTGGAGAGTTTTTGGCACTCGTGGGGTTTACATGTGAAAGTTCCCGCTCTTGGATCGTGTTTCTTGCAGAAAGAGCAGGGAATTCCTTTTTCGTTATCCATAATCAACCTGAGAATGTTTGCGTGAAATTGGCTTTATCGTTTATGAAGCAGAAATCAAGAGTAGTATACAGTTAAAGAACTTTTTGTCGACCTTCAACTGGAACTTTTCGCTTCGGAACTTTTCTCTCACTTTTTTAAACAAAGGCTTGAGTGTAAATAACAATCTTAAAAAAAATCTTTTAAAATAGTGATCTGTTTGTCCTTCACTTTTCCTTTTTTCGAAAAGACAGCTTCATTTAATATTATAACTAATTCACGACGTATTCAACATGTTGGACAGCCCGGCCTATTAATATGATAAAGCAAGGTTGCTATACTCTAATTAACGGTGGGCTATCGCCTTCCAATGCTATCTATGTCGATAATGTGGTGGATGCCATCGTATTAGCCATTAAAGAAGATAACGCGATAGGTCACGCTTTGACGATCTCAGATGAAAAAGCTATCAGTTGGAAGACTTTTTTCTCAAGTTATGTAAAAATGCTTCCCACATTATATTCTTTGTTAGGCATAACTCAGAGGGATCTCAAAGACGAAAGAGCAAGGCAGAAACTTGAAGATATTAAGCAAATGCTCTCCGATCCCATGCAAATTTCTTCTGTTCTTCCATATTTAGAAACTGAAAGCAAAGGTCTGGATATTCTTATTTCATTAATTAAGAGAGCAAAAGCTACAAAGTTTCTTATACTGTCTCCTGGATCATCGCGAGAGTCTGCAAATCTTTGCGATATAGCCGAAGTAACCCAAGATCAATCGAAATTACCTAAAATCCCAGAAATTTGGTTGGAGAAAACTTTCACATTGCCACTTCAATTTTCAATTAACGGAGCAACGGACATTTTAGGATATAAACCACAAATTTCATTCGAAGAAGGAATGATAAAGACAGCAAAAATGGCTGAACAATTATAACGATAGATTAGCAATGACCACTCAAACATCTGCGATTCCAGAGCTCATTGTTTCGTCAACCCCCTAAAGATGAACGATGCAATAATAGCAACATTACAGTTTTGTCGCCGATTCGATCGGCAAAACTAAACTAACGATTATAGTAAGCAAATATCAAAAAAAAGAAAAAAGAGTTGTGTGTGGAGTGGAGAAATCACCAGAAAACGGTTGTGCCTACGAATCCGCTCTGATAATAAAACAAAATGTACTGCCTAAACTACAACAAAGAGTCAAAACATGGATAACACGATTTATTAAATTCAATTTTGCCGGCTTCGCTGTATTTCTCGTAGGAACCGCTATTCTCGCATTAGTTTTTCCGTATTTTGGAGCTTGGACATGGCTAATCGCTAGCGGTTCCGGGAGTATACTACAATTTTCATTAATTAGCTACCTTAATGGAAAGAAAAGCGGCATAATGTTTGAACAGTACCCAAAGGAGCTGACAAGAAAAGAGTAAATATTTGTTTTCGCAAGAAGAGAGAATAGAATGGACTTAATAATCGCTCTTGGATTGATCGGTGCCATACTTACAACTGTTACGCTTCTACCACAACTAATTAAAACTTTCAGAACCCGATCAACCAAAGATATCTCTGCTGGAATGTTTGCACTCTTTGTAACAGACTTCTTTATTTGGCTCATCTATGGGATTTTAATTAAAGATATCCCCCTAATAATTGCAAACTCTTTTGCGCTTGTGGAAGCTATAGTCATTCTAATTTTCAAAATCATATACAAATAACTGCAAAATAACTCGCTCTGTCGACTACAGATTTGGGAAGCTAAATTGGGACGTTGGGATTAAGGCTTGAAAACAACTAACATGTCTTGCTTGACTTCATACGAAAAACCCCTATCCTTAATTAATTTCCTAATTCCGATAGGTTCATAATTGCCTTTGATCCGCAGTTGATAATGGTTAGGGGTTCTTCTTTGAATGTCAACCATAAATGCCAAAACAAGGTCGTTCTCTGCCAATTCCTTCAGAAAGGAAATTGCTTCTTTTCTAATCAAGAAAGCTCCCAAGTTCTTTACGAGCACACACAACTAATAAACAATCTGTTATTTCGCTGTAGAGAACTTGATGTCCAACATTGAGACACTAGAAATAGGGTTTTGCCGAATTACTGTCAGTAATTCTCTAAAGTGTCTATAACACTTCAGAGGTCATGGGTTTTTTCTATTATTTCATTCTGAGTAAACCTTGCGATGTTTGCGGTAACATGGAGGCGGTGGAATCTACTGGTGTCCTAAATGACACCACACTCCCACCCAAGGACTCTGTTTTTGCTTAAGGCACAAACTAGTAATTATCAACCCTCCAAAAACAATTATGTTTTTTCTTTTAGTTCAAATGAAATTTTAGCGATAGTTAACAGTACTAATTCAGATTATCGTCAGATGCGTTGCTTGCGTGCCCTATTAATACTTTTTTTGCAGGAGCTATCCGATAGATAACTACAACGGCAGATTCAACGCTGATAATCGCTAGCACAAAAAGAATATCCCAGGAACTGAAGGCGGATTCATTTTTGAATTGAGGTGTAGGCGAAGGAATTTGAGTGGAGCTAGGCGTTGAAGTAGCTGTTAGGTTTGTGGTGGGGTTTGGAGTGTGAACTATGGTTGGAGTAGGTGATGTTTTTTGTGTTGGAGTAGGTGTGGACGATGGTGTGGGAGTTGGGGTTGCGTTAGGTACTTGATTTGATCCTTGGGCGTAATTAGGGGCTGCGCCCATGCTATAGGGTATATCTCCATAGGTTTTTGGTACGTCGGGACTAGACGGTGGCACTGTTGGCCACGATTGAACCGCAGACCCAGCAAAGTGTGCGTCGTAGGTTTGGAGAAGCATCCAAAATTCTGAACCAATAATCTGTGAACCCCCCAGATCAGTCGAGGTTTTTAACAGAATAATTTCAAGTATCAAATGCGGTGCACTATTGGTGGGCGAAGGACTAAACGATTCACTCCATTCGAATACAGATAATGAAGGTGTGGCTATTTGAGTCCATCCTACTCCATTTCCTCGGTACCACGTACAGACTGCATTACTTGTGAAGTTAATTGCAAAATCAGTGGATGAAGGCGCGGAATCCGCTGTCATGCCACCGTTAAAACATATTTGAACAAAATCCCCTGTTTCATTCGAATTATCCATAGTTTCAATCAGGAGATAATAGTAAACAACACTCGGACTAGACGAGGCTAAGTACCATTCGTCCGTAAAGTTAGTGTTCGTTCCAAAAGTGGTCTGCAAACCACTATTCCACTCTGAACCCCACTGGCCATCAATCGTGGGGAGAGTTGTTGAAGAAGTCTGGTAACAGATATGTGAATAGCCAGCTTCTTGAGCGTTTACAGGCTTCGAAGTCGCCAAAATAAAGCATATCGCTAGCACGACAATGACTATGTTTAGTTTTATAGGTCTCCTATTCATTGTCAAGCTTCCTTACCCTCTATTTTAAAACATGATTAGTATGTTTTATGAAGATTGAATCTGAATTGAGAATAAAGATAACACGCACTCCAATAGCTGACTCTAAGCTGCATTGAAATCTTGCCTCTGAATTCATAGTGACCTAAATTGATGGGTAGTCACTGTGGTTCCCTCCTAAGAACCCTGCCCTAAACGACGTGTACAAAGACATGTGTGCAGGTGTCTTCTTGGATCCTGATGATGTGCATTCTATCACAAACGAAAACTCAAGGAACACCAGGAAAAGTCGCCACCTCCTGAAGGATAGACTAGTTTCTGATAACTGGTAAATTCACGAAGCCCCAGCGATTCAATTTATGCTTAGGCAAGAAATCTTGTAAGTGTTTCTTTTAAGAAAGGATCTATTTTCCCTATGGCATCAACTTATTATTTTGGACGAACCCTTAACAGTAGGAAAGTAAAATAATCTTACTGATGGGATATGTCAGAAGAACCTCAAGTCACCACGATCAGCGAAAAAGGGCAAATAGTAATCCCACAATCAATAAGAAAAGAGCTTGGAATAAAGCCCAAAACCAAGTTTCTGGTTATCGGCAAAGGCGACACTATCATAATGAAAAAGCTCGAGCTCCCTGACATGAAGAAAGAATGGAACGAAATCTTCAAGGTCATGGACAAGAAAAACCTGAAACTTTCTGAAAGTGAAATCCAAAAAGAAGTAGCAGAAACCAGAACACCCAACAGATGATTAGATGCTTGAAGTGTGTTCGAATGTTGACAACCGTTGGTTTGCTGGTTTACCACAAAAAAACGCAAACACAGTATTGTGCCAATCAATTCCGGTTCTACCGCTTCAGGAACTGCAAAATTATCAATATACATAAATTCGAATTTGCATAACTATCAATGAGGCTATGTGGTTGAGCACTAAGGTTTTGGAGGAAATTCGAGAAGAACTGCAGGAAATCAAGCTTCTCTACAAAGAATTGGTAGACAAACTTATTCCTGTTGAGAAAGCAACCCAAAAAGAAAAGAGAGCTATAGAAGAAAAAGACGAAGTAGCAGACGAGAAAGAGCTAATGCAAACCTTAGGCTGAAATGAATGTTTAACGTTAAAATCAAAAGAAAAGCACTCAAAAACCTAGCCAAAATAGATTTGGAACAGAAACGGAATCTAAAAGAAACCATTTTGCTTCTGAAAACTGATCCTCTTCCATTTAAAAAGACAGATATCTGCAAGCTAAAGGGCTATGATAACACTTACAGGATCAGGGTTGGCTCGATTAGAATAGTGTATGATGTTTTGTGGACGCAAAAGACGATATTGATTCATTATGTGGGCACTAGGGAAAAAGCTTACAGTTAATGAGCTCAGTGGCTATTTAGTGAGCTGGAACGCACACGTCGTTCTATTCGTTCACACACTAGAGAACGAAAGGTTAAAATTTAATTCCAAACCCAGGGAAAATTGCAGGACAACAATTATTCGCTATCCCGATAATTTGACTGAGTTGAATTGTCTATGATACTCATGAATAAATTCTTGTATTAAGTTCGTTGGGTAAGTGATAATGTTGCTGTCAGAGCGTTTTGAAAAGTAGAAGCGCCTGCGGAATCTGACTCAGCAGCTTTTTTAATGTCAGAAGGGCTAACGCTTGAAACCACACCTTAGCCACTTGATGAATGTTTAAAAATCGTTGAAATACCTGAAAAATGGATAGAGATAGTTCATCATCAATTGTCAATTCGCAAAAGGATTATAAGCTAATAACAACAGAACTAGAAACGTTGAGCAGTTACAGATTTTTAGGAAAGATTGTTACTGTTCAATAATAATATAGTGGAGAAAAACAGAAATGCAGAAAATAAAAAATAAGACTCTGACTATATTGATCGCAGCAATTCTAACAATATCCATGACAGCTTCAGTGGATCTAACTCTACTTGCAAGTGCACATTCACCACCATGGGAAATCCCAACTTATGCCTACGTTGTAGCAGCACCTGATCCAATAGGTGCCGGTCAAGAAGCCCATGTCTACATGTGGCTTGACCCCGTCTACGGAGCAGCTGGAGGCACCTCCGCAGCGGTTGGAACCAACGGTTCGACTGCCAGCGCAGCATTGCTGTCCAATAATTACCGCTTCCGCAATTATAATCTGACAATAACAGCCCCTGATGGCACAACAACCACACAAATCTTCGCAGTCATCTCAGATACAACCTCAAACCAATACACCAAATTCACTCCAGACCAAGTTGGAACCTACACTTTGAAATTCAGTTTCCCCGGACAAATCTACGGTGAGAACGGAAACGGCTATGAAAGATCAAGCTTGATGGGCGATAAATATTTGGCAAGCTCTGCATCTACAACGTTAACCGTACAACAAGACTCTATACCCTCACCCATAACTAGCTATCCGCTTCCACAGGAGTATTGGACACACCCAATCTACGGTGAAAACACTGACTGGTGGAAAATCTCATCAAACTGGCTGGGTACCGGTTCTCCAGTTTCAGGAGGCGCTGCAAGCACCACAGACCAAACAATTTACCACAACGATGCAGTTGGACCTTTAACTCCCCACGTTATGTGGACACGACTATTGCAGTTAGGAGGAGTTGTCGGCGGAAACCAGTTTGTTGAAGGCGGCAACAATCCAAATGGCGCTGTTCAGGGAGTCCAATTTTTCGAGGGAACCGCATACCTGCCAAGATTCGTCAATCCGATAATAGTCGGCGGCATTCTCATCTACAAGCAGCCAATAGCAATCACAGGGACTGCCAGTGGACCAACTACCGCTTTAGATCTTCGCACAGGACGTGTGCTTTGGTCCCGCAACGATGTACCAGCACTCTCGTTTGGCTACATATACAATCTTTGGGATCAAGAGCAACATGGAACTTTCTCACCCATACTGTTTACAACCAACTTTGCCCGGGCTTTTGATGCATACACAGGAGAACAAATGTTCAACGTAACAAATGTCCCATCAGGCACAGCAGTTATGGGTCCAAGCGGTGAAATAGTAAGGTACGTAATAAAGAATGAGGGCACAACCGCAAACCCAGCATGGTATCTTCAACAGTGGAACTCATCCAAACTATGGCAGTACGACATTAATCCATTCACCGGTGGAGGTAGTCTTTCACCAACACTTGTGAATTCAACCAATAACGCCCTTGTAGGAACCAATCCGCAGCCCCAAACAAGCACTAGTTACGCAGACACAATCATAGTCAACGCAGACATCCCCATAAACTCAACCACTGTGAACCCCAACGCACCAAGTCACGGCCTAACAACCTATGACTGGAACGTATCGATACCCTGGCGGAACACCATGACCCCAGCGCCCTCGGTACAAGCAGCAAACTATGGAGACATGATGCTCCTTAGAAGCGGCAACCTACCCATCAGGTTTTGCAGCAAACAAGAACGGCGCAGATCAGAGTCCATATACCTACTTCGCAGTTAACCTCAACGCATCCAAAGGACAAGTTGGCTCCATACTGTGGACCAAAACATACAATCCGATACCAGGCAACGTAACTATGCTACAGAGTGCAGTAGACTTTGACACTCATGTCTACATTATACAACTAATGGAAACACTGAATTGGCAAGGATACAGCATGAAGGACGGCAGCCTTCTTTGGACAACCGAACCCCAATCGGTTTGGAACTACTACTTCGACCCTGGACAGCCAGTTTTAGGCACAACAGCATATGGCAACTTCTATAATGCTGGCTTCGGAGGAATCACCTACTGCTATGATGATTTAACTGGCGAACTATTATGGACACACGGCAACGGCGGCGAAGGCAACAGCACCAACGGCGGCTTACAGGTCTTCTACGGAGTCTACCCAACCATGATACAATCCATAGCCAACGGCGTAGTCTACACAGCCACGGATGAACACACAATGCCCAACCCATTCTACAAAGGCTGCACAGCACGCGCACTTAACGCTACCACCGGAGAAGAAATATGGCAACTATCAGAATATCCAAGCACTTGGGGTTTCAGCGCTGCTAACCAATGGGCAACCGCAGACGGCTTCTGTGTATTCATGAACGGTCTAGACAACAATATCTACAGTATCGGTAGAGGACCCAGCGCCATGGACGTTGAAGCTCAAGCTTTTGGGTCATCGATAGTCATTAGAGGTACAGTGACAGATACTGCAACCGGCACACAGCAATCAGAACAAGCCGCACGCTTCCCAGACGGAGTTCCTGTCGCATCTGACGCCAGCATGAAAGATTGGATGGGCTACGTTTACCAACAAAAACCCTTACCTTCTAACTTCACAGGCGTCGACGTTACAATCAACGTCTTAGACTCAAACGGCAACTTCCGCTCAATAGGCACAGCAACAACCGATGCAAAAGGACTCTACAGCCTTACCTGGATCCCTGATATTCCAGGCGACTTCAAAGTCATCGCAACATTCGCAGGCACCAACGGATACTGGCCATCATCATCTGAAACAACATTCACAGCAGAACCAGCACACCCAACCGCAACACCCACTGCAACACCAACTCAATCAATTGCCGATCAATACATTCTACCAGGAATCGTCGCCATAATACTAGTTATCGTTGTCTGCTTTGCAGTAACATTGCTAATCCTAAGGAAAAAACCATAACAGTTAAAACAAATAAAACCTATCTCCCTTCCCTTTTTTTGATTTAAAAGTGGATTAAAATGGGGTTGAGTAGGCTCTGGATAAATTAACTTGAAGCTACAAATCAAAGAGTTTTTGCATTTTTACTCTTCCTATTTTCCTTTAATTCGAGGATTAACGCGCGCGGTTGAGTTTTCTGTAGTGTTGGCGAATTTGGGGCTATTGAAGGCTGGTGTATCTGTGATTGATGTTTAGGCTTTAATCGTAAGCGCGCGCCTAGTCATGGTATATTAATGAATAAATAATGGATTAGTTCGTTGGGTAAGTGATATGTCGCTGTCAGAACGTTTGGAAAAGCATAAGCTGTTGGTTTTGGCAGTTGAGTTTTCGCTTGCTTTATGCTTGATCTATTCGTTGCTGAGTTTAGCGGGTTATTTTGGCTTGTCTTTCTATGTTCTAACTAACAGAGGCATGGTTGAGCATAATGCTGTTACTAGTCTATTTTCGGAGAGTTTAGATCGTTTTGTTTGGTGCGGCGGAATCTTTGTTGCTTTAGCTGGGCTTTTTTATGGTTTAGGTTCTAGTAAGCTTGATAGAGTCCACCGTGTTTCTGTGGGTCTTGTCTTGTGTGGTTTGATTGGTTTAACAGGTTTGGTTATTTTTGGTCTCGTTGATGTATTTGCTTTAGTCTTGGTTTCTGTGCTGGCTGCCGCCTTGTGTTTTGGATGGTCTCTTAGTCTGTTTGGTGTTTCTCGCATTTACCTCTTGAAGAGTCTGTTTGTTTGTGTCCTTTTTGTTGCTTTGTTTGTTGAGTTGGCTGCTTTGGTTTTGTTTAATGTTCCGGCAGTTTTGAATTTGAATCCTCAGTTGTGGAATGTTGCTTCGCATTGGAACAATGTTGAGTTGGTTTTTTCGAATTTGGCCTATCCGTTTTTGCCTTATGCATATTTGTTGTTTGTTTTGTTGGGGATTGTCTGTTTTGCTGTTAAGGTAGCGCCCAATGGATGGGCATCTAAAGTTGGGTGGAAGCGGTTTTCATCTTTTTTTGCTTCCCTTAAGAATATCTTTGAGTTGAATAGCGATGTTGGATTTGAGTTTTTGCGGGGACGTCTTGTTTTAATTGGCGCTATTTTGGTCGGGGCGGTGGTTTCTTGTTTGTTTGTGCTCTTTACTGTTTTGCCCTGGGCTAATCCCACCAATATGCTGGTAAGCGTTGATTCCCCTGGTTATTATCAATGGATTGCCTACATGCACAGCGTTGATGTCAATGGAGCTTTATCTTTTGCATTTGCTAATGATCGAGCATTGTTCTTGATTTTGGCATATGCTTTGTCTTTTGTCGCTTCACCCTTAATTGTTATTCAATTTGTCGCTGCTTTGCTGATTGTCGTTGTTTGGTGTTGTTTCTTTGTTGGCTTTACGGCTGCTTTGCAGTTTGCGGGAAGTTTGGGTGCTTGCCGTTTTGCTTGTGCCTTTTTCTTTTCAGGCTTTAGGTCTGATTTATGCTGGCTATTTTGCTAACATGTTGGCTTTGATTTTGGTTTTTGTCTATTTGGTTCTGTTTTTTAGAGTTCTTGGGTCTTGGTCCAGCTTGAGTTTTTTTGCTTTGCTTGGTACCTCTGTGCTTGTGTTGTTGTCTCATTCTTGGACTTGGTTTGTTTTTGCCCTCTCGCTTTTGGTGTATCTGTTTGTGGAATGGCGGCTAGCTGCTCGCGATAAGGGTTTGTGGCGTCGGTTTAAAGAAAAGGGCATCTTGGTTGGTGCAACTGTTGGTGTTGGTTTGCTGGTTGATCTAGCTAGAAGCATGTTGTCTTCGGTGTCATCGTCTGGTTCTGTTTTGGCAGCTGCGCATTCAGGCTTGGGTTTTCCAAATGTTGCTTTTCTTCTGTCTGGAATGCAGAAAACCGTTGATTTTGCCTTAGGCGGAGTCTTTGCTAATGGGCTTCTTGTGGCTCTCTCTATTGTTGGTTTTTTGGTTTTGGTTAGGCTTAGGTCGGAGGTATCAACTTTCTTTGTCTCTTGGATCTTTGTGGCTTCTGTGTCTATTTTGTTTGCTGCTCAGGATTTTGTTTTTGATAGGTTCCTGTTTTTGATGCCTTGGGTGGTTTTGTCAAGTTTGGGTTTATTTTCTGTTTTGAGGTTTGCATCCAATCGTTTTGGTGGCAGGTGGCGTTTGTTTGTGTGTTTTGTGGTTTTGGCTTTTGTCTTTTTGGTGCTTTTGAATAATGGTTTGCGCTATCTTTTTAATATTAATATTTGGTGATTGATTCATTGTGTCACGTTTTATTGTTGTACACTGATATGTCGCTTAGTTGGAGTTAGCAAAGCTTTTTAAGGAATCGTAAGATATAGTGAAGATTAAAGGGAAACGTGTATGAATAAATCGAAGTTAGGGGTACTTACGCTTATTTTTGTATTATTGCTTTCATACTCAGTGGCTGTCGCTGCAGCACAGTATACAACTGAAAAAACAACCGACATAGCTATTTCTTCTAGCGGAACATTTGTTGCCGTTGAACCTGATGTTGGGGTTTCATATCAAATTCAGGGAACACCAGGCGCGACCGGATCTGTGACTGCAGGCATCTATACTAGTAATCCTCAGCCAACAGCAACTATTCCAGATGGGATTTCGCTAGCTCATTTTGTCGTTATCACTTTTGACATGAATGCAAATGACTTCGGTAGCGCAACAATTGTCATAAGCTACAGCGATTCTGACGTCCACGGCATCTCAGCGCCTTATACAATCTACAAGTACAATGCAGACACCAATAGCTATTCTGCTCTGCCTTCTACAGTAGACACTAACGCCAAGACCATAACAGTTACAGTTATAAGCATTGATGATCCTTTGTTTGCAATCGGTGGCACTACAGCAGCTGAAGGTGCAGGGTTTTCAGCAACATCGTGGGCAATACTTGCAGTTGCAATAATTGTAATTGTGATATTAGTTGTCTTTGCCTTTACTCGTCTACGCACCCATGTTGAAAGATAATACAATTATGCTAAACTTTAAAGAAATCAATTTTTTCTATTTTTTTGTATCAGAACAAAAAAATCTTTTCAAGAAAATTAACCTCAAAATAATTTGTGATTTTTTGAAAACACAAAGGTTTTATACATACCGAGTCGAAAGATGTAATTCATGAGACAGGGCAAGGCAATCAAAGACATGTTGAGTGCTTTGTCAATTGGAAAACTAAACGAAACCAAAAAACATGCGTTAAGACGCGGCGTCTGGTTTAAAGCCCTAAATCGCGTTGAACGCGGCATAATAGACCTCACCGTAAAATACGTAGACAACATAAAGAGCACAAAGCTGGCCAAAGTATTGACGGCCATAATAGAAAAACTGCAGCAGACAATGGAGAACTTTGACTGACAAGTTGGTGAGGACTGTTGGATTGCCTTTAGCCCGAAAAATCAGTGACATAGCTGTTAGTTGGGGAAATCATTTAGCCAAACTTGGGCTGATGATCGTGCCTTTGCGAGGTTTTTGGTAACAAACTTTACTAAAACAACATTTGATTGGAGGCTTAACACTTGGTTTTAACTAGCGACCCAAACGCAGCTCTAACTGATTCAATGGTTGCCAATTTGCATGAGCCCTTAATTGTAGTTGGTATCCCCGCTTTTAATGAAGAAAAAACAATTGCACGAGTAGTACTTGGAGCTCAGAAATACTCTCACATTGTGGTTGTTTGTGATGATGGTTCACAGGATTTGACGGCTGAAATTGCTGAGCGCCTTGGTGCTGTGGTTGTTTGTCATGAAAAAAATCTTGGTTATGGAGCAGCCCTGCAGAGCTTGTTTAAGAGAGCACGTGAGTTGAATGCTGATGTATTGGTTACTTTGGATTCTGATGGGCAACATGATCCAGAGCAGATTCCACGGTTAGTGAAGCCAATTGAAGAAGGCGTTGCAGAGGTAGTTTTAGGCAGCCGATTCATGGATCAAAAACGGAACAGCCGAAATGCCTGCATATAGACAATTTGGCGTAAAAGTCATAACAAAATTAGCTAACGGCTCAGGCAAAAATGGTGTAAGCGATTCCCAAAGCGGCTTTAGAGCCTACAGCAAACAGCCTTAGAGCAATTGATCAGTATCAGGAGAATGGAATGAGCGCCAGCATTGAACTTCTTACGAGCTATAAGCAAAAGTGGCTTAAAAGTCTGTGAAGTTCCCATCTCCTGCAAATATTGCGAACAGTGTTGGAGTAGAAGACTTCAACTGAAAATCCGGTTACCCATGGAATTGGGTCTTATTATGTCAATTGTTAAACTTGTTGTTGAAGATAGACCTCTTCCATTTCTTGGAATTCCTGGAATATTATCTTTAATTGCAGGTGTGTTCTTTGGAGTTTGGATGATGACATTGTATGCTCAAACGCATGCAATAGTAACAAACATTGCTTTAGCATCTATTGCGTTTATTCTGATTGGGTTCTTCTTGATTTCCACAGCTATAACACTCTATGCAATAACACGATTAGTCAACAAAACTACAGAAATGATGAAGCGAATGAGGTTAGTAAAATGAATAAGAAAGTGTTGGTTACTGGTGGTTTGGGCTTTATAGGCTCAAATCTAGTTCGAGAACTAAAAAGTCGTGGATATGAAACTTGGGCTTGCGATTTGATGCATTCTTGGCAACCAAATTATGTTCGCTGTGACGTTAGCAAATTCAGTCAAGTTGAGCGATTGTTTGCAGAGCATGATTTCGATTATGTTTATCATGCTGCAGCAGAGTATGGCAGATGGAACGGCGAAGACTACTACGAAAACCTCTGGGCAACAAACGCTATAGGCACCAAAAACATTCTTAGAGTGCAGGAGAAAAAGAAGTTCCGAATGATTTTCTTTGGTAGCGCTGAAGTCTACGGCGATTATGATGGAGTAATGCGCGAAGATGTCATGGATAAGATTCCGATTAAGCAGATGAACGATTACGCCATTTCCAAATGGGTTAACGAAATGCAGATACTAAATTCAGCAGCCATGTTTGGAACTGAAACAGTTAGAATGCGTTTGTTCAATGTTTATGGTGTTGGTGAACATTACACGCCTTATCGTGGTTGGATACCTAAATTCATCTACAAAGCAATGCATGATGAACCTTACACTGTTTATCTTGGGTCATAAACGCACGCTTGAATATGTTGAGGATCTCTGCAGAGCATTTGCTAACATAATTGATAATTTCAAGCCAGGAGAAATCTACAACTTTGGCGGAGAAACTCAATATGACATCAAGTATGTTTCCGATTTAATACTAAAGAACCTAAACAAAGATGACTCAAAAGTTACCTACAAAGAAGCTGAACCTTTCACAACTAAAATAAAGACTCCAGATGCATCAAAGGCAAGAAAAGATTTGGATTTCAAGTTAACAATTGCTCCAGAAGAAGGCATGCGAAGAACTGTTGAATGGTTCAAGAAACTCTATGGTAAACAAAGTGCTTAATGAGGTGAATTTGGATTGAACAAAAAAGTTCTTGAAGCATTCAACGGAAAAACTGTGCTAGTAACTGGTGGAGCAGGCGCAATAGGCTCAAACTTAGTAAAAACGCTTAGCAATTTGGAAACAAAGAAAATCATAATCATAGATGACCTCTCTTCATCTTATGAGTGGAATATACCCACAAACCCAAAAGTTGCCTTCATAAAAGGCAACATTCTTGACGATGAAAAGTTGAAATGGGCATTCAAAGAAAAACCCCAAATAGTATACCATCTTGCAGCACATTTTGCCAACCAAAACTCAGTTGATAACCCAGAAACAGATTTGATGGTGAATGGAATGGGAACCTTGAAAGTTCTTGAGTATGCCCATCTTGTTGGTGTTGAACGTTTCATTTATGCTTCATCTGGCTGCGGAATATATGGTGCAGACTCAAAAATGCCCTTTGAAGAACACGACGTATCAATGAAGCTCTACACACCCTACCAAGTAACAAAGATGCTTGGCGAACTCTACACCAATTACTATCTACAACCTCTATCATCTTCCAATTGTTAATGCAAGATTCTTTAATTCATATGGTCCAGGAGAAGTTCCAGGAAAATACCGAAATGTCATACCCAACTTCTTCTATTGGTCAATGAACAAGCAAGCCTTGCCAATTACGGGAACTGGTGATGAAACAAGAGACTTCACCTATGTTGGCGACATCATAAACGGATTGTTGGCGATGGCTTACTATAAAGAAGCAATTGGAGAAGCATTTAACCTTGCAACTGGCAGAGAAATTCGAATAGGTGACCTTGCAGAATGGATTAACGAAATAACTGGAAATGAAGCTGGAATAGTTTATGCGGAAAGAAGAGATTGGGACAAGAAAAACAGGCTTTTAGCTTCAATTGAAAAAGCAAAAAAAATTCTTGGCTATGCGCCTAACATGGATTTCAAAGAAGGCCTAAGAAACGTTTACGCTTGGTTTACTGAAAACTGGCAAAATATTCAAGCGTCATACAAGAGTTAACTGCTACTTACCAACCAGTGATTTGAGAACCGAACAGTTTTGTGCGGAATATTTGGCATAGTAATAGGTGAGGACTTAAAGCTCTCACCCAAGGAGCTCATGCGAATCGTAAATTGCATGTTTAAGCTCTCAGAATCCCGAGGCAAAGAAGCCTCAGGATTAGCGCTAAGATTTGACAAATCAATCTATGTTCTTAAAGAACCCATTACCTCATCCAAACTGGTTAAAACTCAACAGTACAAGCACCTCTTCAACCAAACACTAAAGGAACAAGGGATACGATGGCGATCAACTTAAGGCTCCACTTGTTGTTTTAGGTCATTCTCGTCTGCAAACAAACGGGCTCAGCGAAATCAACACCAACAATCA
The DNA here is from genome assembly GCA_963777155.1 of Candidatus Bathyarchaeota archaeon. GTDB lineage: Archaea > Thermoproteota > Bathyarchaeia > Bathyarchaeales > Bathycorpusculaceae > Bathycorpusculum. The sequence continues at coordinate 1,736 of CAVZPM010000037.1, read as the reverse complement.
ACCAGTAGTCAAAGATGGCGCCGTTGGAATTCATAATGGAATAATCGTTAATGACGCAAAATTATGGAAAACGTTCCCAGCTCTAACGAAGAAATATGATGTAGACACTGAAGTTTTCCTAAGTCTTGTTCAAATGTTTAGGGCTCAAGGCAAAATCTATGGTGGAAGCAGTTAGGTCAGTTTTTAGAACATATTGAGGGTTCTGCATCTGTTGCTGTGGAATTTGATGATTCTAACTACTCTTGTTTTGGCAACTAACACAGGTTCACTTTATATGAGTTCAAGTCAAGATGGAAAAATGTTGGTTTTTGCTTCCGAAAAATACATCCTTGAACAAGTTCTCAATCAAGGTTTGCTTAAGAATTTGTTTGTAGGGGGCTCAATAACTCAGGTTAAAGCAGGTCAAGGTTACATAGTGGATCTTAACTTGTCAAAAAAGCATATGTTTCTTTTGAATGATGATGCAGTTGAAAATAGCTCACCAGAACTCGTAGTAGTCAAAACTTCAAATCATTGAATTATATGATCAACAAGCAGACTTGCTTCCAGACACAAATCAGTATCTTCTAAGTGAAGATGTTAAGCAAAGCATGACTGAAACTTGGGAGACACTTTATTCAGGTGACGCAGTGCTGAAGCGGTGTACTCGATGTCTTTTGCCTGAAACGATGCCTTACATAAGCTTTGACGAAGAAGGCGTATGTAGCTTTTGCAGAGATTATGAGGCCAGAGGCAGCTATCTTAAGGGTGAAAAAGCGCTCGAAGAGTTTGTTTCAAAATATCGAAGTGCCAATGGTGAAATAGATGTTCTTTTGGGTTTTAGCGGTGGAAGAGACAGCGCATACGGATTGGATTATATCAAAAATCATCTGGGATTGCATCCTATAACTTTCACTTACGATTGGGGAATGGTTAATGACCTTGCACGTAGAAACCAAGCAAGAGTAGTTGGCAAGCTAGGCATTGAACACATTGTTATTTCCGCTGACATCCGTAAAAAAAGAGCAAACATTCGCAAGAACCTTAAGGCTTGGCTGAAAAGACCTGATTTAGGCATGGTTCCTATTCTTATGGCTGGGGACAAACAATTCTACTATTACTTCCATAAAGTCCGCAAACAAACAGGCATAAAATTGTTTATTTTCTGTGGCGGCTACGAGGGCGAGGAAGGCACTGGCTTATTCAAATATGGTTTCTGCAACGTTACAACCCAAGGCAGCAAAAACGCTTTGAAGAGAATGACTGGAATCTCAAGAGCAAACAAGCTCAAGATAATGTACTATTACCTAAAGCAATTCGTGAAAAATCCTGCTTACATAAACAAGTCAATAATTGATACATTATTCGCCTATTATTCCTCTTATGTATTGACTGATGATTACCTGTACCTATTCCATTACTTGGATTGGGACGAAAAAACAATTCTAAGTACAATAACTGAGAAATTTAATTGGGAAAAAGAAACCGACACCATAGCAACATGGCGCATAGACGATGGCACAGCAGCATTCTACAATTACATCTACCTGACCATGGCTGGGTTTACAGAGTTTGATATTTTTAGAAGCCACCAAATACGCGAAGGAAAACTAACCCGAGAAGACGCTTTCGAAATTGTTAAGGAAGAAAACAGACCTCGATTCAAATCTGTTGAATGGTATGGTCAAGCAATAGGCTTCGACATGAATCAAGCCATAAATAAAATAAACAAAGCACCCAAACTTTACAATTTCAAG
>CAVZPM010000036.1:0-140482 GCA_963777155.1 Candidatus Bathyarchaeota archaeon | reverse complement strand
GCAGGAACCAAACTAACCTCCACCACGTAAGTTCCGGCTACATCTGGAATATTCCAATCGAAACTGTACTCTCTAATTCCGTTGGCTGTTACGTTTACTGTTTGAAAATCAAAATACCCATATTCGCCAGCTCCAGAGACAGTTAACGATAAAATGCCATCTAAAGCTGGGTTATGCTCATTATACGCAGTCACAAAAAGGGTTAATGATTGTCCCTTTGCGTAAGTATCTTGGTTTGGCTGAACGCTGAGCATAAGGTGTGTGTTGCCCCACATTGGATGATCGTTAAGCCAGTTGAAAATCTGCATCTCTCTCCCCGAGATTACAGCTAGGATGTCATGACCAACACCTGGCAATTCAACATAATTGACCACGTATCCGCGTGCGCTCAAGCTCTGGTTCAAGTTCTGCGATTGACTCACGCTAATCGTGTCATCAGCTGTTCCATGAAGAATCATGACTGGGGTGTGGCTGAAACGCTGCTCATTTCCCAGGGCGCTCTCGTTTCTGTAGACGGCGGGAACTTGGGACGGCGTGCCCCCATACGACGCCACTAGTGAGGTCTTGTAGGTTGAGGTTTCAGAGTAGAACGCAGTAAAATTCGTCACTCCATTAATGTCAACGACGCTCGCGATTACCTGATTGTTGAACATGGCGTACTTGAGAGCTCCGCCTCCGCCCATGCTGTTCCCCATGACATGCACGTGGCTAGCGTCGATGAGGTAGTCGTGCTTCAGCACGTTCAAGACATCCGTGATGTCCTGCCTGGACGGTTCAGCATACCAATTCATATATCCGTTTGCGGTGCGGCAGTCAGTTGCTGCCACGATCCAGGTGTGATTCTGGAACACCTGTCTAAGCCCGGTGTAGCCGGAATAGGTTAGTCTGCTGCCATGGTAACCATGCAAGAAGAAAAGAAGCGGCGTGGGAGCGGAAACGTCAAAATTATCGGGCAAATCCAACCAATAAGTTCTCGTGCTGCCGTCGTAAGTCGACGTGAACGTCTTATCACCCCTAAAAACGTTTATGGTGATGTTTCTTTTTTCGGTCACACCGCTCAGGGAACCGCCTGTGCAGTTAATCCACCACTGCCAAACACCATTCGGCACAACGGACGACGGCGTCAAGGTCGTAACGGACGCGTTCACGGCAACACCGGAGGCGTAAACCTTCGAGGACGTGCCATTTTGCAGCCACAAAGAACAATTAAACATCACTAGAGTTGGGTGCACAACTGTAAATTTGAAATCTGGCATATTATCAGATGTCGTTAATCCATCATCTGGAGATTGTGGACTAACCAAAAAACCCCCTGACATATCGTAATCCAACGTAAACTTTTGAATACCAGACCCTGTCTGGGTTATACTCCCATCAGTTCCTTGCAAGTTTTGAAAAAGAGCCGCTGAACTAGATGCAACCATCAACAGACTAAGAATAAACACAAAAAGCAGCAATTCCCAACGGCGACTCAACTATCTCCCTTCTCCAGCAACTCCAGAAAAACAAAACTTAAAACAAATATAACAACGCCAGAGACCCCACTTACCGTAGATAGACCAACTAATTCGCATCTCGAGCTGACTAGATGACAATAGGCTCACTGACGCCTTCTCCAACTAATCCTCGCAAACAAGACAATACAATTGCATTCTGAGCTAAACAGCAATATGAATCATATTTCGAATCCAGTAATACTCCTTTGATAAAACTCAAACTGCATCCAGCCACAAAATAACAACAGCGAAGAAGGCCTAGTTATTCCAGTCTTGCCCTACTGCTTTGGCTGAATCTCGAAATTAGTGCACCACAATATTTTTGGTGACTACAAGAAACTTTTTTCAAAGTTTCTAGGTAAGGCTTGCTCATTTAGGTCACCTTTATCCATGATGCATCATAAGCAGTAAGTTGCGCAGGAACCAAATCAACCTCCACCACATACTTTCCCGCAACGCCTTTGGACAACTGAAAAATTGTTTTTAGAAGATAATCGGCGTTTTAATGGAAAAACTGCGGTAAACTGCTTGTCATCGGGATATTTCTGATTCAGAATAAACATCATACATTGGCGCTCAGAGCTATATAAAATCATGTTATTAATTTAAATGTGTACCATTGAAAAAATGTTGGAAAGAAAAAAATAGTTAATCAATAAGTTTTAAGTATTACCAAAATATTAGGTATTACTGGTGGCATCAATGGTTGAAGTTGTTAGCGTTACAAAGAAGGGGCAGGCAACTATTCCAAAGAGAATCAGAAAGAAGTACGGTATCAAAGATAAAGTGTTTATAGAAGAAAATGAAAAAGGAATAATCCTAAAACCTCTACCTGCGCCAAATGATGATTTAGGTTCATTGAAAACTGTTTTCAAAGGAAAAACTGCACAAGAATTGCTAAAAGAGGTCCGAAAAGAAGAATTCGTAAAAGACAAAGAGTGGATTAAACGTGCCGGATCGTCTAACATTTGACTCTGAAGCCATTTTGGCTTTCTTTCTAGGTGAAGTTGGAGCCGAACTAGTAAGAGATAATCTTGAAAAGGTTCAGAACGGAGAGATTGAAGGCTACATAAACATTCTAAATCTAACAGAAATTTACTATATTTTGTCAAGAGTGAGCCCTAAAATAGCTGAGGAAAAGCAAAGAAACCTGCGACTTTATGGTTTGAAGATTGTTCCCATTAATGATGATGGTTTGTGGCGTGCGGCAGCAAAAATAAAATGTGACCATGCAATGTCAATTGCCGACGCATTCGCAGTTGCTACAGCCGAGACACTAAAAACCAAACTCGTAGTTGGTAGCGATAAAGAATTCAATAACCTGAACGTTGAGCTTCTAAAAATACGTGGTTAATTGACAACTTTCATCTAAAGTGCTAGGTATGGGTTTGGGTTTACCCATAGGCAAACGCATCATTGAGGCACCATAACCCTGAAAACAACTGTAAACAAAGGAACAATAACCTACCAGCCGATATCTAAATGACTGCTGCCGTGCTTTCACAGCCAACCTTCTACTAACGGGCGCTATTTAGGCTTTCTTAGTTTGCTTGTGTTCCGTTATGATGTGCAGATCAAGATCAATTTTGGTTTTGAAGACTCTTCCACAGATTGGACAATATAGAGCTTCTGTCTACATTTTTTCCATTGGTTCATGATTAGGTAACGGGTTTAGGGGCTCAAAGCTAAGTAAAATCAGTTTTAATTTATTTCACAATTCACCAAAAACAATAAGACTTCAGAGGTTAATCAAAATAACAAGAAACCAAAAAAACGCAAAGCTCAATCACAAAGGATTTTTAGGGTGCGATTCTTATGTTGGTTATTTTAATATTGCACAACAATAATTTTATATACGTTATTTGCCATACAATATTTGTATGTCAGAAGTACTTACTGTAAGGGTTGACAAAGCTCTAAAAGGAAAGATAAGAAAATACAAGATAAGCGTCAGTAAAATCGCAAGACAAGCAATAGAAGAAGAAATCAGAAAACGCGAAAGGCAAGAACTAACAGACGCGATTATCGAAATGAAGACTCTGCTAGAAAAGATTCCCGACGAAGAAATAATAAAAGCCGTACGGGAATCAAGAGACCAACGATGAAATATCTTCTAGACGCAAGCTCGCTTATGCTTTTAATCAAAAAAGCAGACGTCAAATTAACAGTTGAGTGTCTGCAGGACTCTTTGATTCTTGATCTAACCTTCTACGAGGTAGGCAACGCAGTTTGGAAAGAAAGCACCCTCTTGAAGTTTCTAACACCTGAAGAAGCTAAGAAGATAGGAAGCAGGTCTCAGACTATTCTTGCCAAGATTGATCAGGTGAAAAACGATGGCGAAGATTTTCAGAAAATCCTGGAAATTGCACAAAATGAGACACTCTCTTTTTACGATTCAAGCTATGTGTTCTTCGCCAAACAAAGAGGGCTCCCACTAGTTACAGAAGATAAGAAGCTTGAAATGAAGGCTAAAAAACACGTCGCAGTTCGAACGTTTGCAACACTGTTTTCTCAGTGAAGAAAAGAAGCTCTTCAACAAATCAACTTACCCATACTGATTTAGCTTTAAGGTTACTTCAGTAAGTGGAAAAAAACTTAACCGAAAAAAACCTACGGATGGTTTACAGGTTCCTGCAAAACGTGTTTATGATTATTCCAAGTTCTTGAAAGAAAAAGATTCAACTTTAGCTTATGTGGCTTTTTTTTGTTGTTTTTATGTTGGTTATTTTTGCTTGGTACGCTTCGGTGCTTACTTGTTTTGTTCTTTGAAATGTTTGAGTATTTCTTTTGGCACTGGGTTAATGTACTTTAAGCCCGCATGATTGCAGAGCTTCAGGAAGAATTAATATTGCGACCAACTTTCTTGAGGAATTCCCTTGCCTCCGGAATCTTGTCTTGCCACTTCTCTGCCTCATTAATCCATCGTTGACGCCACTCTTGATTCTGATGGATATCCCATTGAAGTGGCCGATTAAACCTTCCCCTATCAAGAGGATCCTTTAGGATTTAATTAAGTTGTTTTCAGGAGCTAAGAATTAGTAGAAAGGGAGTGAGATTCGAACCCTCTGTGAATGGAGATATCACCCGCTTACCCATCTTTTTTAGTGCGCACTTCAGAACTTATGGATCGGCTGGTGAGAGAGTTCTATCACACAATGACTTCTCTCTTAAATACGCGGCACATACTTGTCTCCCTCTTTACTTTTTTCATTATGCTGCATTAGGAACAACGCAATGCCACCATAATATTTCTTATCCGCCATTTCAAGTCACCAAAAAGAAGTGCGTTCGTTGCTCACCATACTATCTGGTTTATTTCCAGTTGTCTGCGTATGATTTGGAAGGATATGTCCCAGCCAGTTAGATGATAAATTAATTGTTTAAAGTCTGGTAGATTCAATTTAGTTTTCTCTTGCTCTTTGATTGTGGTATAGATTGTAGCTATTGGAAACGATTCCACGTTAGGTAAATGGTTTCTTACTTTCTTTGCTAGATTCGCTATTTCTTCGTTTTGCATTTTTCTTTTTTCCTCCAAATAACGCTGCCGTTTCTTGCTAACTCCTCTTGTCGTATGACTTAATATATAGTTTTTTGCAAAGCCCGATAACGCTATTTGTCAACTTTAGCAATTTTTCAAAAATCAACTTACAAACGTGTCAAGTTAAGCAAATATGCTTGTCTATCCAATTGAAAAGACCCAAATCTTATGAAACTTCGCGCGTGCTCTTGGAAGTCGCGAGCTAAACTTGGTTTTCCAAACTGTTCTGAGTGCAGAAAACCCAAATAAGGTTAAAGTTTAGCACCAATTAAAGCTCGGTGGACTTTTTACGCTAGAACTTTACAAAAGATAGACTAAAATTGTCAAGGGAAATACCATCGTAATTCTTAATTATCACCGAAAATCCCCTGATAATTATTGGGTTGATTTCACATAGTTCTTTCCAATTCTTTGAAGTTTAGTTTGAACCTGGCAGCTCCCTCTCTACGATGCCTAAGAACTTTTAAAAGATAGCCTATTACCCTGATGATAGCGCATGTGAAAATGACTATCTAGAGCTGTTTTTCATTACTTTTAGGCTTGCTTTCACGAGTTTTTTCACCAACGCCACTGGTATCTCTTTGCGTAATGGGAAACTAACGATAGCTGTGGTTGTACTATAGCCTGCAAGTTCGTTTCTATAGTCTTGTAATACTGGAGGACGCACGTGTAGGCGCACGTTTGGTTTCTTGTAACTAAACCAAGCAAACATCCCATTATAATTATAACCCTTGAAGTAGTATCCCGGGATTTGGAAGTAACTGACGGTTTCTATGGCGTCAGGCGCTACTTCACGTATTGCAGCCCTAATCTCAGCCAACCTGGCTTGCTCTTCTTTAGGGAATTTTGTTATGTATTCATCTACACCACCGGGTTCAATAGATTTGGCTTTGTTTTTTGCTATAATTTCACCCCCAAATGATCAATAACACATTATTTTTAGAGTATATAATTCTCACCAACATAATTCTTAATTACTGAGCCGATGCTGTATTGAGTGGAATTCTCATCAGTTGTGAAAACTTGGGTTTGTTCAAAATGGGTGGCAACTCCTGTGCTTCTGTCAAAGTAAATGTCCTCAAAGGTTGTTACATTAACATGTGGATTGAAGTAACTTGTTCCCTAGTGTGTAATTTGCATGATTTATTGTTCTTTGGCCACTTGGATAACTAACTGTTTGAGAATCATTACTAAACTACCAGCAAGGAATTTTACCGAATGATCTATCTTAGGTGACTGGATATAATTTGTCATTTTTAACATAATTCTTAAGTAGAATACAAAATTGCGATAAGTTACGGTGTTAACTGTGCATGCTTGTACTTTTGGCAGTTAGTCGAAGAGTATGATTTGCTTGGTTACAAAACCCTTTCAATGCACATTAGTGTTGTTGTTTTCAGATGGAGAATGCCGGTAAAAAATAGAGCCAATTTCCAGTCCATGATTTGAGAAGTTATTTTACAGGGGTTCAACTTCCTCCCTGCCAACCACAACTGCGCCCATAGGTTCTTAGGCATTTTTAGATAGGAGAACAAAATCTTATGCAAACACAACTTCAAACAAGCAAAAAACTTATCCGTACCTCTATTTCAATAAAGAATTGAAAGAAAAAAGGAAGATCATTATGACTACAAACGCTGATTTACCCCCACCACCGCCACTTCCGCCCCCTCCAACAAAACTCAACAAGAAAAACCTCATCATCGTAGCAGCATTAATTGCAATCATAATAACAGTGCCCATTATCTATTTACTTTCAAGCAATGGATCTTCAAATCAAACCATAATACCTTACCCAACCCAAACCCCAACCCCAACTGGACCGACACCTGCCTCAACAAATACAAACGGAGGAGCCAATTCAGATTCATTGGTCAAATATAAAACAGAAAGCTACACAGATACCCAAGGAATTGGAACTACCGCTTTCACGATTCTTATCCCAACAGACTGGCAATTTCAAGGAAGCATAAACTGGATTTTTGATAACCCCGCCATGCCAGCTACTGCATTCATAAGAGCCTGGAACCCAAATGGCTACGAAGAATTCGAAATCTTTCCAAACCAAGCTTTCTTCTGGACAGATAACCCGCTCATCCAACAAACCAACCCTCCAGGATCAACCTATTTTGGCGCATTAGTACAGAATCCATTAGGTCCAATAGAGGCTCTGGAACAAAACATACTTCCAACCTACAGAGCCGACGCAGAAAACCTCCAGATAATTAGCGAAAACTACCTGCCTGAACTAGACCAACTCTTTACAACAGGAACAGAGCCAACCACGGGCATATCTTCATCAGCAGAAAGCGGAAAAATCAGAGTCGAATACACACTAAACGGAGTACAGATGGAAGATGAACTCTACTGTGTAATTCAATCACTAAAAATCCCCACCGAATCTATCTATGGAACACAAACAAGCAACAATTGGTACATGAGTTATTTAGCCTCTTTTAGAGCTGAAAAAGGAAAATTGGACCAAGAAACAGAAGTTTTTCAAACAATAGCGTTTTCAGCACAGACAGACAAGAATTGGCTAAACAAATACAACCAACTAGTGGTTTATCTTATCCAAAATGAAATAAGACAAATCCAGAGCATAGGTCAACTCAGCCAAATATTGAGTCAAACAAGCAATGAAATAAGCGACCAAAACCTGCAAGATTGGGAACAACGACAAAACATAAATGACGGGTTAGTTAAGGACTTTTGCAACCAGATTTTAGAAATTCAACCCTACAACAACCCAATTACGGGTACAACAGTTGATCTGCCAGCAGGGTATAGCAGCGTTTGGACCAACAGTCTTGGAGAGTATGTGCTAGGAGAATCAGCTAGCTTTAATCCTAACATTGGATCTAACCTCAATTGGCAACCGATGACTACAGCCGCCGGTTAACCTAAACCGCTTCTAATAAGAAAAGATTCACAAAATCGATATAGAAATCGTAAGGCTCAAACCTACTTGACGGATCAGGGTTGTCGATGAGTTTGGCAAAAGACTTTCTCAAATTCAGATAGAGCTACAAAAACACGCTTGGCTGACTGGTCAAGCAAGTCCCAATCGTCTTGCTCATAATCTCAAACCAAAACCAATACCCACCAATAACGGTAGAGGTTTTTACTTAAAACCACTTGAAAATACTAGCAAATAGATTTCTATTTGAGATAATTATTCCCTAAGAAGCCCAAAACCTAATTCTTAATTAGGGTGGAAAATGGAGGGATAATTATTAGAAAAAAGGTAGCCCCAGCTTAGAAGTAAATGCCTATAGTGATAAATACTGAGTGCTTGTATTGTCTAAATAAAATGCCATCAGCCAAGCTTGCGTTAATTCCAGTAATTGCGCTTCTGATTGCCATTCTTGTAACTTTGGTTTTTGGTTTTTCAAATGATATATTTTTTAATCCGCCTTATCTGCTCTTGTCACTAAACTTAATTTTTTGGACTACAGCAACTCTCGCAATATCATTTATTTCTGCAAAAAGCTTCTTGAAAGAAGGTTCAGCGATTGTTATTATTAACAGTTGTTCCATCATTGTATTCGGCGTTTCTGTGATAATTTCTGGTTGGGCTCAAACATTCTCAGTAAACAAAAGTATTGCCCTTTCAAACCCATGCATCTTAGTCGCTTCAACATTACAAGTGTTGAGCGCCATTTTGGCTTTTACAGGAAATGAGGAAAGTAAAACACCTAACCGAAAAAGACTACTTGCAATTGCCTACACCGCATCTGTAATTTTCGTATTGGTTAATACGACCATAGCTTTGTTGGGTTACTATCCACTGTTCTTTGCAGCGTCAGGACCAACTTTGCTGAGACAGGTTATTTTGGGTTCAGCCGTTTTCTTTTTTGCAGTTGCCTCTATAATTTTTGGAATTCAATACTTGAGGTCGAAGTCATCTTCGCTTTATTGGTATGCTCTTGCCATTGGGCTCTTTAGTGTTGGGCTGTTTAGTGCTTTCGAACAAAAAGCTATTGGCGATGTGCCAACTTGGCTCGGAAGAATAGGTTTGTATGTTGGAACTCTTTACTTAACGGCTGCTATTCTTGCTTCTAGGCAAAAAGTAGGCGCCGACTTAGCTGGTAAATGGGCAGAAGCATTTAGGTCTGACCGTAAGCAAATCGCTGACTTTTTCTCTAATATGATTGACGGATTTGTTTACTGTAAAATTGTAACTGATACGTCAGGAAACCCAATTGACTATATTTACCTTGACGCAAATGATGCCGCTGAGCACTTCGTTGGAGTTAAAAGAGAAAACTTGATAGGAAAAAGGGGAACTGAAGTTTTATTTGAGGTTAGTAAGGACCCTGCCAAATGGATTGGCATTTATGGAAATGTAGCTCTTACAGGGGCAGCGACTTCTATTGAGAGGTATTCGCCAGTTGTTGATAAGTGGTATCACGCTTCAATATACAGTCCACTGAAAGGATACTTCGTAGCGATTTTTGAAGACATTACTGAACGCAAGATAGCGGAATCGAAGCTTAAAGATTACCAAAACAACTTAGAGAAACTTGTTGAAGAAAGAACTAAGCAACTTAAAGACGCAGAACGTTTAGCCACTATCGGAGCAACAGCAGGAATGGTTGGACATGATATTCGTAATCCATTACAGGCTATAACTGGTGACTTATTCTTGGCTAAGACAGAATTAGCTGACCTTCCAGATAGTAAAGAAAAGAAGAATGCATTAGAAAGTATGGGTGAAATTGAAAAGAACATTGATTACATTAACAAAATCGTTCAAGACCTTCAAGATTATGCAAGACCACTTAACCCCAAGGCGGAAGAAAGTGATTTGAAGCAAATTGTTGAAGGTTTGATTGCAAAGAATGGTTTACCTGAAAATGTTGAAGTAAACGTTAACGTGGCAGAGGATACAAGTAAAATTAGCGCAGATGCCTATTATTTGAACCGCATCTTAAGCAATTTAGTTACCAATGCTGTTCAAGCGATGCCGCAGGGGGGTAAATTAACTATAGAGGCTCATAAAGAAGCAAACGACACAGTCATAACCGTTTCAGATACTGGTGTAGGCATCCCCAAAAACATACAAGATAAAATGTTTACGTTAATGTTTACAACGAAGTCTAAAGGACAGGGTTTCGGTTTACCAGTTGTTAAACGAATGACTGAGTCATTGGGTGGAACTGTCTCCTTTGAGAGCCAAGAAGGTAAGGGCACAACATTTACAATCCGCCTACCAATTAAAAGTAAATAAGAATGACCTTTAGCTTTGGCAACTGCGACATTATTATCGAGGAGGTTCAAAAATTATTCTTAATTATGCCTGCAAAAACCTGTTCTTACTCCAGATCTTACTTACTGACACGCAATCATACACACTTCCGATCGACTAATTGATGAAGAATTGATTTGTTACCGAATCAATTTTGCCTCATGGCATTCTTTGCAGAGATGAAGGCTTAAAGTGGAGAACTAATAAACAGAGAAAGACTCGCCTCTTTCAAAGGGATGCTTACAGTTGGCCTATTGCTTAGGTAACCTTTGTTTTTGTCGTACTTTCCAGATTTTAACAAAACTTTGCCTCATTGTATACTGGGCAGAGATGGGTTGTTGTACGCTTAAAAGCTGGAGCGTACCGTTAGCCCGTGACGTCTGGTGTAGTAGATGTTGCCTGCTTCGATCTGGTTTCCGCATTCATCGCAATTGCTGGGTAAATGCCTGTTGAATTCCGCTTAAATCGCTTAATGAAAAATTAGCATCTTGTGAGATTGAAAAATTCGGAGTTGGAAGATTATTTGTCAATCTCCGCCCTCTCGAAAAAAACTTGCAGCCCTTAACCTTTAGAATGAATTAAATCAGTCTCTAACAGTTATGCCTGTTTTCCGTAGTCTTATGCCTGGCAGTATTATCTTCAGAGACTATTAGAGTAAGTGTTGACCTAACATTCGTGATTTTTCTCAAATTATCAAACACGAGTTTCTCTAAATGACCTGCGGATTCACTAGCAGCTTTAACAATAAAGTCGTAGACTCCATAGGAGGTATATACTTCTTTAACTCCTTCAACTTTTTTCAAATCTCTTCGGACTTGTTCCTCACATCCTAATTCAACGTTAATCAGAATATATGCTTCTTGCATTCAACAACAACCAAAAAAATATTGTAATTGCAGCAATAAAGGTTTTATCGTCAGAGAGCGCGTTACTGATCTGTTACTTAGCGCTCGTTATCAAAAACGTTAAAACCAAAACATATCCTAAAAGTCACAGTAGTTTTGAAATGTCCTCTTTACGGTTCAAGATTATGACTGCACAAAATGCCATCGTAACTTCAAAGTAACTATCAATAAATCATTGTACTTTGTATAATTTAATAAAAAGTAAAATTGCCCAAGTTTGGTGATTTTTTCTTTAGAAATATTCAAACACGCAATATCACCAGCCTAATTGCGTGGTTACATTGATGCTACACGCTAATGTCTTTGTGCGTCCCTCATTTAAATCATGGGTACAGACGGTTTGTCTCTTGCTTGTTTCTATTCCTGACCCGAAACAACAGCTCAAAAATACGCAAGACACATTTGGTTTTTCTACTTATTTCATTATTAACTTAAGCTCTTGTAAAACATTTTCAACCGTCATGTTTTCTGATTCAATCACTTTCTTACCCTCATGCTTATGATGAGGAAATCCTAAAAAGCATGTCGCCGTTCGAACGTTTGCAACACTATTTTCCCAATGAAGACGAAATTTTAACGAGCATTAGCTGAAAAACCTGGTTTCCTAATGAATTCTGGAAACTAACCCATCAAAACCGCAGTCAAAACTCATGATGTGCTTAATGCCTCTCATTTCGATAAGAGCAATGGAAGTGCAATCTGTAAAGCTTAAAGTTTTGTCCTTAAACACTTTAAACTTCTCCCATGCTTGCTTGAAGGAATCTTCTCCAATCATTAATTTTGTGATTCTTGGAGAATCAATGATGTGTTTTCCTAAATCAACGGCTAAGTCATGCCTCTTTGTTCTTACCAAAGCTGTAGTTATGGCCTCATCTATGATGTAATCAGAAGTGAATATTCGACCGAAATCGCCCTTCAAAGCACACTTGATTAAATCTTTACTTTTTGAATGAAATTCGTCATCTGCATTATGCAAAGCTACAAAAATCCCTGTGTCAACAAAAACTCCCATCTAATTCAGCAACCGTAAACAAATTCATCAATATTTTTTGACGCGTCTTTTATTCCCCAATGTTTTGGGTTGTCAAGCATTTTCCACGCAGGGTCTTCCTCGAGCGCCGGCAATTCTTTGAATTTCTTTATGATTTCCTCTTCATTTTCAAGCGCGTAATCGATCATTATGCCCACGGCTTCTTGCATGGTTATCTTTAGGTTTTCTTGGAGTATAAGTGAAGCTAGAAAGCGGTCTACTTTTGCTTTTTTTCCTTCCTCAATTTTTACGGCTACAGCCAACTTCTTCACCATTGATTACAAGTAGAAAAAGATACTATAAAACTTTGCTACAAAAACACACTTTTTCGACAATTTCATTGGTTGTGTGTTGAGGTCGTGTGAGAAATCAAGAAATTCGTGCGCCTTGGGTGGTTGGCCTCTGCGGTGCTAAGTTATTGACGGATGCTGTTCTCAGATTTTAGAGCTCGAATTTGAACTCTGTCGTAACTTTTTAAAGTCAATCCTAATTTAGTTGCTAGAGAAACAAAAACTGCATCGTATACTGTAATTCCTTGTCTTTTTGCGATTGAGTATGATTGTTGCATTAGCTCTTCGTTTGGGGTTAGGATCTTTATTTTCCCAGCTTCTACTAGACCGTAGAAAATTGATACGTATGGTTTGCCGTTTTCTATGTCTTTCAGAAGATGTTCATGCTTCCATATGGCGTTTGTAACTTCGTAGACAGCTAACTCAGGTGCCACGATCTGTTCATTCGCAAGTAGTTCCTTATTCTTAAGGAGGCCTTCAACTATGAAGCTGCTGTCGGCGACTATCAGCGTTCTCTATCCTCTCGAATCAGTTTCACTTCTTCCTCACTTGAGGTTTTTATTTGGTTTTCGGATTGCAGTTTTTCCAATTTGCGTAGCAGCTCGTCTGTTTTCTTTTTGTTTAGGTAGAGCTTCATGCCTTCCCTTAATGTGTCTGATAGTTTACCATATTTTGTTAATTGACGTTTTTCTTCTTCTGATATTCTAACGCTTACCGTCTTCATTGTCATACATTACGTAAGACACAATGTAAGACTTAAAGTTTTCACGTTCTAACACCCAACGAAACACTGACAAGTTCAATTAAAAAATGAAAGGGCTTTTTTCTGATAAATTGGTGCTATTATTCCCCTCCCGGCCCCAATTTACGGGCAAAGCATCTTTGGTCATTAACTTAACAGTATCTAAATCCCTTTGCCATCACAAAGGCTACAATGATTTGAGTTTTGTATGCTGATTATGTTCTCAAAATCACATGCGCCTAGGGCGATCACGATTGCAACCAGCATACTCATTTCACAGACCTGAAATAGGCGTCCTCAGACAGTTCTAATTTTGTCTTTGCCAATACTAGCAAGCTTTTGGTCTCTTGTCAGTAAGACCTCATCATGTGACAGTGAAATGCCCGCAATAAGCAAATCATTCTCGTTAATCATTTTTCCGGCATCTTGTAGCTCTTTAAAAAGTCTGGCGGCTTGTTTGGCGGCATCTCTGTCGAAAGAGCAAACGATCGACGCCGGATAGAAATCTTTCAGCAGCTTGTTTCCCTATTTTGTTCTTGTATCTTAGCAACTCATACTCAGTTATGGTTGTGGTTTTGACCTCTTCTTTATTCAAGATTTCTTTCACTATCGATATAATCTTCTGGTCGCCAGCTAAAAAATCTATTATGACACTCGTATCGAGAAATGTCACTCAAATATCCTTCCGTAATTTGCTTCCCTTTCGGCGGCTATCTGCTCCTTTAATCGCTCAAGCGCCGGCTTATCATCCCTTAAGATACCGGCCAAGCTCATGATGTCTACTTTATCTTCCTTTGGGCAGAGATTTTCTTTGATTACCTGTGAAAAACTCTTCTTACCTTTTCGTTTCAAGAGAAGCTCATAAACTTCGTTTGACACTGAAATCTGTCGCGCCATTTATTACCAATACATAATGTATACATACATACAAATAAATCTACCCGCAAATTCTGTCTTAAATCACGGATAGTCTGCTAGCTGAATGCCGCAAAGATCGAAAGCTACAATCATCTCATCCAGTCGCCAAAACATAGAGTATTGGCAAATTGGTGCTTGGATCCCCTCCCGGCGCTAAGCCTTTGGTTCCGTTTTCGTCCTAAGTTTAAGCATTTTTCATGCGTCTTAAAAGCCTCAAAAACCTGACTGGCATGGAAAGAATAGTGTTGGCAAAGTTTATATTTTGCCCAATTCATTGGGTAACCAGTGTTGATATGGCTGAAACTACTTACTACGAGGACAAAGTCTACTTACCCAAAGGAGTTAGAGAAAAGCTTGGTCTAGTAGATGGCGATGTACTACACATTGAAGTTGTAGAAAAAGGAGTTGCTAAACTGAGTGTAGTCCGAGGATGCCATAAGGCAAAGTTAGCACGTGAAATGCTCGAAAACCCGCCTAATCTTGGCCGGATAAAAGGGCGCCTTTCTAGAGAAGAGATTTATGAAGATATTACTTGATACGAACATTCTAGTGCATGCTTACAACCAGGCGTCCCCTCGCCAAAAGGTTGCCAGAAATATAATGGAGAGAGCGATGGCGGGGGAGATACAAGCGTGTATTGCTCAGCAAGTGCTTTTCGAGTTTTTTGCGGTCATTACCAACGCTAAGAGGGTCGAATTGCCCTTGCCGCCGGATAGAGCCGCTGAGTTATGCCTGGATCTGTGGGAATGTGGCGAAATTGAGAAAATCGCTTCTTCCGAGTTAGTGCCTAGAGAAGTCTTCAACCTCGTTAAGAGCAAGAGTTTATCGGGCTCCAGTATCTTTGATTGCATCTTGGCTGTTTCTGCTAAGGTAAACAAGATAGACGTTATTTATACTGAAAATGTGAGAGACTTCAATAAATATGGATTCATTAAGGTACAAAACCCCTTCGTTGAGCTCTAACTTGAGCTATCCTACTGCTTGAGGTGACAGGTTTTTACTGGTAAATTGGGGCTAGGATCCAACAACAGGTGCACCGGGAGGAAGCAAAGGCCAACTTTGGACAGCTGTGCCATGCTTTCAGGAGCCAACTCTCCATAAGCGAGCGCTTCTTAGGCTTTCTTTGTTTGCTTGTGCTCCATTATTATGTGCAAATCAAGATCAACCTTGGTTTTGAAGGATCTTCCACAGATTGGACAATCGAGAGCTCCCGTCTCCATCTTTTCGATTGGTTCATGGTTAGGTAACGGGTTCTTTACGTCTGGTGAGGGAGACAGTACTTCATCGGTTTCTGGGGGGATTTCAGGTACCGGTTTGATGTAGGGTAAGTCTGGTTCCGCCATACTAATCAGAAAACGTTAGTCAACCTCTTTTTCTTAAACATATGTGATTGCGTCCTGACAGCAACATATGCAGGAACCAGATTAACATCTCTTAAGTACATTCAAGCCGCATCTGGAACAACCAACTGTGAATGTTGGGTTGATCATATCACACAGTGATTTTGAAAAATTTATTTTTCAAAGTGGCTCGTTTTGGAATTGGCTTTTTTAGGAACTCTCTTGTTCCTGGTCTCTTGTCTTGCCGCTTCTCTGTATCACTTATCCAGCGTTGGTATTTGGTTGTTTCCTTGCCGTAAACATTTATACGTATCGTATACGTGTTATTGTAAACAGTGAAAGCAATGACCGAAATAGTCTCAACACGAGTTCCTGAAGACATGGCTAAAGACATTGAAGAAATCGAAAAAGAAGAAAAGTCAGACCGTGCCACTGTGGTCAGAAAACTCTTAGCAAAGGCAATTGCAGACAGGAAACTCGAAAGGGCATTAGCGCTCTATAGTGGCGGAAAAGTAACCCTGTGGAAAGCTTCAAAGATCGCAGGTTTATCCCTCTGGGAAATGATGGAGATAGTGAGGCAAAGAAAAATTTCTTTCCAGTAGTCGTATGAGGACTTCCGCGAAGACTTCGAAAAAGCTTTGAAGGAACAATAATGCCTAAACCGCTGGTCTTCGACTCAACCCCTCTAATTTACTTGACAAGGTCTTCTTTAGCAGAGTTTCTAAAAGAAATTATCCAACCAAAATTTACTACGGCAAGCGTGTTTGAAGAAGTAGTCCACGAAGGCAAAAGGAAAAGAGCTCCGGAATCGTCGCTTTTAGAAACATTATTCGAAAAAGAAATAATCAAGGTTCACAACATCAGCAACAAAGGATACCTTAAATATGTGAAGGAAATGGCTGCAGTAAATGAAATGCAACCATTACATGAGGCAGAAGCCGAGATTCTCTGCTTAACAAAGGAGCTAAATGGTGTAGCTGTAGCTGACGATAAAGTCGCCAGATCCGTTGCAAGGATTCTGGGAATAGAACTCCACGGAACCGGATACATCTTGGGCAAAATCTATGCAACTGGAAAAATCGACAAGGAAAAGCTAATAGAGAAAGTTAAAGAAATGCGCGACAGCGGCTGGTACGTTTCGGCTGAAGATTACTTAAAAATAATTGACTACCTCAAAAATCTTTAAGGTATATTAACAATTCTTATTCATCAGGAAAAGTATCCAAGCCAATTTTTTTAGGAATTCTTTTGTCTCTGGTATTTTATCTTGCCATTTCTCTGCATCTTTTATCCATCGTTGACGCCATTCTTGGTCTAGGTGAATTTCCCATTGGCTTGGCAGGATGGTGAATGTTCTTGTTTTCTCGTCTAATTTTTGTTTTTCTTTTTGTTGTTCAGTTGTTAATCTCGTTTGAAACACGATTAATTTCTTTCTTGTGACAGGTTTTGAACACAAATAAGTTTAGGGACGTGCAACCCAACCCTCACTTTGTGTGTTGAAAACAGATTAGTTTTCTCCATTAGGATTATTTTTGCTGCCAGCTATATTCTGTTCAGGTTTTGGTTGGGTCTTTCGCCAAGAAAAGCATGAAAAGCACAGAGACGATAGCGAAGGTGCCCATCGTTAACCCTAACGCTTGGAAACCTACCGATGGGTTAAGGTAGAGGTTGATCACTACTCCTGCGACGCTGATACCAACAGCAGCACCCACACCGCTAAAAGCTGAGGACAGCGACATCACAGTCCCCCTAAAAAGCGGAACTTGTTCAATCATCAAGTTGGCAAACGCAGCTAACGAAACGCCGCCGATAAACGAGGCAGTCCAACGCAGTGCTACACGCATCCATAAATCTGGAACAAAATAAGAAACCAACATGAACACTCCTGCCAAGAAAGAAGCGATCACAGTCAAGCGTTTCCGTCCCACGCGATTAACCGTGTGACCACCAATCACAGCCCCCGCAGCAATAAGCGCAATGCCTGCTGTCGGCCCAATCAACGTTGCAAAACCGGGCGACACCAAGAATATTTGTCTGTATAACGTTACCTCGAAGACATTGCCCCCGAAAACAGAACCATTGACAAGAAAAGCGCTGACTAAACAGGCGATGGCTGATTTGCTGGTAAGAATCTGCTTGAAGCCATCCATGAAAGGCGCTTTCTTAGCGTTCGGCTGCGGTTCAGGCAGATTAAATCGGAAAACTAGGAACACAAAAATCAGGCTGACAACCGCAGTAGGCAGCATAAACCACACAAGGGCAGAGCGCCATCCTCCGATAACCGTCATAAAGCCGATTATTGGAGCTCCAACTGCATTTGCCAGCGTTCCAGCTGCTGAAATCCAACCGATTGCTTTAGCCTTTTTGTCCAACGGATAAGAGTTTCCTATAAACGTTTGAGCCGTCACAACTATCAAGACTGACCCTATGCCATTTAATGGAACAATGAGTTGAGTTATCGGAAAAGTTGGAGCTAAGAAAAACCCGATAGCATAGGCTGCAATAAACAATATACCTATCATTACAAGGGATTTGTAACTGAATCTTGCGCCGAAAGCACCCAGCAACAGCGCAGTGGTTACTGCGGCGAGGGCGATTATGGAATCAAGTTGGGATACTGTTCCAGGGAGAATGCTGAACGTTTTTGCTATGTCTACAATGTTGATGGGAATCACAACGTCTACAACGGCAGCTGCAAAAACTGCGACAAGCAGTGCCACGACAAGTATCATTTTCGATGAGGACTGCCCGACAGACGGTGTTACTGTCATGTCTTGCCTTCTATTGAATCAGATAGTATATAGTGCTTACTCGAATGATTTAAACTGCGAATTTCAACTTGTTAAGGAGCTTTGTTTCAACTGGTGGCAGTATCATTTTTCATCATCGAACGCCAACTTGAAAGAAGCTCCTTTCTGCTTGCCTGCAAAGCTTTCGCTTGCTCTTCCCTTGCTTTCATAAATCGGTCAATAACTTTTTCAAGCGAGATGGCGGAGAACTGAATTAAAGGTTCCAAAGAAGCGATTACCATTCCTTTGGCTTCCAGATTTCTTAGGCTGATGTGAAGTTGCTGCTTAGTTAGTCTCATGGTATTGATAAGGTCCATTTCTCCATGAGGACCTTTTTTGGCGAGGTAAATGTAGACTTGGGCATCCCTTTGTGTGAGCCCTAAACTCGCTAGTATATCTAGCATGCGTTCAAGGCTCAATCAATCACCATCTCTTCACCCGCATGTCCAATTAACTGGATTAATTATTCTAAAGAAAAAGAGGGAAGGTTAATGGCGAACGTTTTCTTCGGGGGGATTAAGCGTGGCTTATCCACGTATCCTCAGCGACGTACATTGTTGTGGTTTCGTCTCCGACAGGTCCACAGTACTTCCACGCTGGACAAACAAAGGTTGCGTGCGCATCGTAACCCACCCTGTCAAAGGTTATCGTCACGCCATTTGGCAAGTTTTCCACCTTGTGGTCAGTTTGGGCAGAGCCGTATCCTCTGAACATCAAGCATCCTGGAGGTAGCGTTACCGTGGGTGTTGCTATCGATTCAGTCCAGTAGGCAAAGACAGTTTTGCATACTCTTGACAACTGAAGCTGACAGTGATTGACCAACAAAATAGTTACGGGTGTACCGGGAAGACCCTTAAAGATAAAATCCTTGAAAAAAGCGGCCATTGAAGGGGAATCGGTTACAACAGCAACTGACGCCCAAACGGATCTGCCGAGCGGAGGAATAAATTGGTATGTCGAGACTTCAAGAAAATCTGCGACCCCGTGATCGCCTCGGTCAAGATGCACAACTGATACCCTAATTGGTGGTTGGTGGTCCCCTATGTCGATAATCACTTCTCCGGATAAATTAGTATGTTGGTAGTATGTCACTGAGGCAAAAGCTGGTGCAAAGCAAGCAGATGCAACAATGAATGCAAGAGACAACGTCAAAATAGTTCCTTTAATCAGTTTTTTCATCATTTTTCCTTCTCTTTTTTTCTGAGCGGAAAATATTATTTAGTTTAGAAGGTATATACTAGAGGCAGTAGGAAAGAAAACTACCAGTCTAATTACCAAGTGCGTGGGGGCGCTCAGGAAAGCAAAAATGAGTCAAGAACAAGTGCTTAAGACACTTATGGACTTTGGACTCACGTACATAGATGCCGCCGTCTACGTTTTTCTCGCCAAGAAGGGTCTACAAAAGGGATTAGACATACGCAAAGCACTAAAAATATCTAAGGAGCAGCTCTACTCCAGTCTTAGGAGCATGAAAAGCAAGGGAATAATAAGCTCCACCATTGAGCATCCCGCTCGGTTCAGCGCATTGCCCTTTGAAAAAGTTTTGGACTTATTCATAAAGGCGCAGCTGGAAGAAACACGGCGACTGCAAAGCAGCAAAAAAGAAATTCTCTCCAATTGGCAGAGCCTCAAAATTGCAGAAAAAGACATGCCCGCAAAGTTTACAGTAGTTGAAGGTAGGAGCTATATATACTCAAGAATCCAGCAAATGATCCAAGAAACAAAAAACCAAATTCTAACCATAACAACGGTTCCGGGCTTGATCCAAGCTGATCAACGAGGCATTTTCGACATTGGATTCCCTCATCCTTTGAAATCCCAGATTCAATTCCGATTCCTTGTCGAACTATCAAAGCAGAACGTAAATGCCATGAAAGCTCTTCTGAAGGAAACTGCAAAAGCTAAACTCAACGTAGAGGGAAGAAACCCAGACCTTAGCTTGAGTATGTTTCCTCAAATGGTCTTAAGAGATGAGGAAGAAGCGTTATTCTTCATTAGACCGCGAACGGAAACGTCTGCTATAGAACAAGATGACGTGTGCCTCTGGACAGACAGTAAGACTCTTGTGCAAGCATTTACTGCTGTCTTTGAAGACTTATGGCGCAATTCAACAGACATTGGCAAAAAGATAGCCGAAATCGAAACTGGCAAGCCACCAGCCAAAACATACGTTATTGTCGATGGAAAGACAGCCGAGAAAAAATACAATGAAACGTTGCGGTCGGCAAATGAGGAAATCATACTGTTGACTTCCTCGAAAGGAATTATTGAAATCTGCAAACAAATAGTCCTCGTCGCAGCTTGGAGCCAAAACGGGGTCTCAATCAAAATCATGGCGCCTATAATAAGCGAGAACTTTGAGGCAGCAAAACAGCTTTCAAAAATCTGTGAGGTCAGACACGCTCCCTTAAACTATCTTGGAACCACAATCGTCGACGGAAAACACCTCTTCCAATTCAAGACACGATCTCCAGACCAAGATAACCTTGAGTCAACACCGCATTTCGATAACACCTTCTACACCAATGACCTTGAGTACGTGGAAAAAACAAAAAGAACTCTAAACGACATTTGGAAAAATGCTCACCCTCCATCATCTGTCACACTGGAATCAGTACTTGTACCCTATGGACCCACGCTCACTCCGCTTCCTAAGAATATCCTTCCGACACGGGAAAAGACGAGCGATACCATGATCACTGACGTTAAGCTTCTCGGAACAGCAGCGGAAAAAGACATTTTAAACAAAATCCTGAATGCTCAGAAAACACGGGCAGAAAATCCCGCGAACGGCGTCACACGAATGTATGCTACTGTTGCAACAGCCATCATTCATACTCCAGACTACTTTGAATTACCTGACATGATGATTTTCGTTCAAAAAATAGAGAAACATTCGACTACCGGGGCAGAAGATGCTTTGATACTCTTCTTGTGGCTTGAGACACCAACCGGCTTTGCCTACGTGCCAGTGGCTCAAGTGGGAGACAATCCGAGAAGTCAATCAGTTCGGAAAAGGCTGTTTGCCGGTACGCCTGCAGGACAGAATTTTCAACTGCTCAAAAAAGACGAACTCCAAATACTAGTCCATGCCAACACCTTATTCGCGGGGTGGACGGTGCCGATAAAGCTCCATCCTCCGCAATACGTACTTCCGCCGGCTTGCATTATGGTTGAAGGATACGGCAACGTTAAGTCGGCCGCAGTAAACTTGCAGTATATCTCAGGATATAAAACCCAGATTGAAGAGAACTACTTCGACGCATTTGTGACCTTCTTCCACCCATCCTCAAAGTATTCTGGACCTGGAACCGATGGACGCTTCGTTAGAGACTTTGTTGCAACCAGTACCCCCCACAATCGAATACGGTTCAAATCTCGCCCGGTTCAAAATTAGTTTTGGGTCTCCTGCGGCTGTGGATAATCCAACCGATTTCGGCTGAAATTCCATAGATACCTAAATGGTCGGTCAAATGAATCCAAAAACGAAACTCCACGACGTATGAACATTTAAAGGGCAAAACCAAATCCTTTTTTTAAAATAGCCCGATACAAGATTGTTTATTTAGGCATATCCATATTGACTGGTAGAAAAAATTTCACGGTAAAGCGAATGGTAAAAATTATAAATCGAGATAAGTTAATCGAAAACGGAGAAACATCAAATATTCGCAGATGCCGTGACCTAGCTCTTCAGTGCCTTGAGCAAGCTGTTAACGCTGCAGACCCTAAGCGGCTGATTAAGGCAAAAATGAAAGTTAAAAACGATCAGTTCGTGGTTGAAGACTGCACGTTTGACTTGAGGAAGTTCAAACACGTTTACGTTGTAGGGGGAGGAAAAGCAGGCGGTAAAATGGCGCAAGCCATAGAAGAGATACTGGGCAACCATATAACCGCTGGAGTTGTAAACATTCCTTATGGTGCAAGCCAAAAAACTAAAGTTATAAAACTAAACGAAGCCCGCCACCCAGTTCCTGACGAAGCAGGAGTAGCGGGCACTTTACGAATTATGGCCTTAGCCGAACAAGCCAAAGAAGATGACTTAGTTATTTGCCTGATTTCAGGCGGCGGGTCAAGTCTTATGCCGCTTCCTCGCAAAGGCATATCACTCGAGGATAAACAAGAACTTACGAATGCCCTTCTCAAAAGCGGTGCCGAAATAACCGAAATCAACGCTGTTCGAAAACATCTTTCAGCTTTCAAAGGCGGATGGCTTGCCAAAAAAAGCTTATCCAGCTACGCTCCTAAACTTTGTACTTTCAGATGTCATGGGAGACCCACTTGATTCAATCGCCTCTGGTCCAACAGTTCCTGACACGTCAACATTTAGTGATGCCAGAAAAATCCTTGAAAAATATGATTTATGGTTGAAGATACCAGTTTCTATTCGCAAGATCCTTTCAGAAGGCGCAAGTGGTCTGCTTCAGGAAACACCTAAACCAAATGATCCTGTTTTTGAAAAAGTTCACAATTTGGTGATTGGTAACAACCGAACAGCTTGCCTAGGCGCCATTGACTTCTTAGGTTCTAAAGGACTTAACACATTATTATTAGCTGATATGTTGGCGGGTGAGGCTAAGGAAGTTGGGAAAACATTAGCAAAACTTGCCAATGAAGGTTTTGTCTGCAACGATACTTCTAGATCTCTGGGGATTGTCGCTGGTGGAGAGACAACTGTAACCGTTAGGGGAAAAGGGATGGGTGGTAGAAATCAAGAGCTGGCATTGTCCGCAGCTTTGAACCTTAAAGAATCTGAGGAATGCGTAATTGCTTCTTTTAACACAGACGGAATTGATGGGGCAACAGATGCTGCAGGAGCAATCATTGACGGATCCACGCTGAAACGAGCAAGGCAATTAGGGTTGGATCCTGAAAAGTATATTGCGAATAATGATTCCTACAATTTTTTCTCGAAACTTGGCGACCTCATCTACACAGGATCAACAGGAACCAATGTTAACGATATATCAGTGATTATAACCTTGAGAGATTAATTTAGCTCCATGACCTTGGGTTACAGCAAACTTTTTTGGAAGTTTCAATACCCTTTTGAAGAATCAGGTATCCAAGAGTGGAATTCTTAGCGAATCCTATTTTAGAATCCATGCACAATGTTGGTGGAACAAGTATGATTGAAGACTCCGCATTATCGTTGGACGCCCAAGTGTATTTACATGACATAGAAAAAGCAGATATCTTGGTGGGAATTCCTTCTTTCAACAATGTCCTGACAGCAAGTTACGTTATCTCTCAAGTAACCAAGGGTCTAGACACTTACTTCCCAAATTTGAAGTCAGTAATTTTTGTCGCAGACGGAAACTCAAAAGACAAGACGTTGTATTCAATAAAAAAAGTTTATTTGCCTTCCGAAGTAAAATTGATCCCGGCAATCTACATTGGAATATCAGGAAAAGGAAGGGCGATTAGAGCTATCTTTGAGGCCGCCAGCCATCTCAAAGTTAAAAGTGTAGCGCTTGTAGATTCAGATTTGCGCAGCATAACTCCAGAATGGATGCAACTGTTAATTGCCCCCACAATGACGGGAACAGGTTTTGTAGCACCCTACTACAACCGATACAAATACGACGGAACAATAACCAACTTCTTATGTTATCCAATAACGGCGACCCTTTTCGGCAAAGATATCAGACAACCGATAGGGGGAGACTTTGGATTTTCAATCGAACTGGTGGAAGACATTTTGAATTCTCCTCTGTGGGAACTTCCAGATGTTAACCGTTTTGGCATCGATATTTTTGAAACTCTAACTGCTTTAGCCAAGGGATATGAAGTTAAGCAAGCACTCTTGGGAGTGAAGAATCATGACGCTAAAGATCCTTCCAGCCAACTAGCTTCCATGTTCCGTCAAGTAATTAACACAATGTTCACATGCATAGAACAGTACGAGTCAGTCTGGAAGGAAATAAATGGCATTTCTAAAACGCCAATGTCCGGAGAAGCCAAATATAAAGATACTAGTGAGACAATTGAAGTTTCCTTACCCAAAACTATAGAGGCGTTCAAAAACAAATATCCCTTTTACTTAGATATATACAGCTCAATTTTGGATCAGGATATTCAACGTAAATTCTCGGAGCTTCAGCTTTTAGAAACCTCCAATATTGAATTTCCCTCCGAAATATGGGCAAAAACAGTTTACTCTTTTATCGCCGAATTCCATAAAACTCCAACATTCTTCAGGGAGAGATTAATAGATGCGTTAAGGGTGCTTTGGATTGGAAGAGTAGCTGTTTTTCTAAAAGAAACTTGGGATAAAAGTCGAGAAGAGTGCGAAGAAAAAATTGTTGAAGAAGTAAAAACCTTTGAGAAACTCAAGCCCTATTTGATTGGCAAATATTAATTATTTCAAGAAATCTGTCGGGCTCGTGCAATTGACTCGATTTCTTTCCAAACGGCTTTTTTATCAGCTGTTTTATTTACGAAAAAGGGCTTATCAACAATTTTTAGCATAGTCAAATCATTAGCGCTATCTCCAACACCGATACTGAAGATCTTTTTAAACTGCTGTAAATAGAGGTTTTTTAGAATTGACGTTGCTTTTCCTTTATCACAATTTCCCAACGCGTGCAGATATCTTCCACCCCTGGTAAAACAAAGACCCTCACCGCTAATTGCGTCCAAGACTTCTTTCTCTTTTCCATCCAGAATTTTGAATGGTTCACTATATTCTCTTTTTTTAGCAAGTTGCGCCAAAGAAAGGGGCAACCCGCTGTCTTTTGCAATCTCTTCGGCAGATATATCTCCAAACCCCACAATATTAGCGCCAGTGCGATATCTTACAATTTCTATTTTTTCACGGATATTACTGTACTTTGTACCTAGTTCAATTATGTTGTAGCCTTTCACAGTCCTTGTAAATTCATAATTTATCCCGAAATAATTCTCAGGTATTAGGATCGCTGAACCGTTTTCTATTATAAATGGATCTGTTATCTGCAATTTATCTCTGTAAAAATCAATTTCGTTTCTTGTTTTACTACTTGCAAAAACAATGGCGACATTTAAGGATAGAAGTTGATGAATAATTGGTTCTATTTGATCATATTCATACTTGTCGTTTAAGAGACTTCCATCAAGGTCTGCGAAAACGATAGTCTTCATACCTTCAGGCTTCAATCGCTTCTTCCCTGAGCCTTTCTCGGATATCAGGCATAGCGGCCATAGTTCTTAACCAATCGGGCAATTGAGCTTTTACTGGATTATTCAAATATTTTTTTCCGCCTGAAATAATGACTGAAGACAATGCGTCTACGGAAACCTCTTCTTCATGCCTATCAAACTCAAGATTATTGCATGTTGCATCGGCGTGATACTGCCTTATTTTATCCTGCGCCAACCGCCTATAAGCCACATAAAGACTGGTTAAGAAAGGTTCAGAGACATCTATGTTTTCGGTTTCGGTTAAGGTTCTCAATAGAGTTACAAAACTATCTTCAGCGGTTGTCATTAACTCGTTAGCTTCAATCTGCTTATGCCTATGATCGTAGAATCCAAGGTCAATTTGGCAAATGCGGCCAAAAGAAGCATTCCTATAAACCTCAGAGAGCAATCCCAATTCAAGCCCCCAATCACTGGGTACTCTAAGATGCGTGGCTAAGTCGCTGTAGAGCGCCATTTCACCTGCAAGCGGATAACTAAAGGACTGCAAATACAATAGAAATCTTGAATAGCGAAGTTTCTCCTGGAGAACCTCTAGCAAAGGATTGATAAATAACCTGTGAATCCTACCATACAACTTTTTTCTAGTTTCATCAATACGCGCATAATATCCTTTCGAAAAGAAAAAGTCAAGTTTAGGTTCAATAACGGGGTATAGCAGCTTCGTGGGCAGCATTCTGGTGTACGATACAATATCGGCATCATGTACAGCAAAAGCAAAAAGATCAAGTGAGGCTATACCCATTGCTATCCATACGTCTTTGCCTTTCCCAGATAACTGAGTAACATCGAGACCTTTTCTTTTAAGTTCTTCCAAAACAGTTATCACTTCAGGTTTGTTGCACCAAACCACTTCGCACGGAACCTTAAATGACCGACTTAACCTCAAAGCTTCTTCATAATCACCGGGTCCTGTGGATGAAAAAGCTACAAGAACCTTGCTCAAATAATCGCATTGATTTATTTCATCAACAATCTTCTTCAACCCTGGACTTTCAATATCACGCCCAAGAATCGGTATAATTAAGCCTGAAGGAAACTTTTCTTTGAGACATCGAAGCTGATCAGACATTGTTTTAAAGTCTAAGTAGAAATCGTGTATTGTGGCAATTTTCTTCTGATCGATATTCATTCTTATCGCTATATACTATCTATTGATAATATAAAATATTTTACTCTAAAGTAACACTTGCACAACCAAAAAACACGAGCCACAAATGTTTGTCGTTGGGGTATTTCTGATTCAGAATAAACATTCTATATTCTTTATGGTGTGAAACCCGATGAGGGTGTCGGTTGAGTGCTTACTTGTTTTGTTCTTTGAAATGTTTGAGTACTTCTCTTGGCACTGGGTTAATGTACTTTAAGCCCACATGGTTGCAGAGCTTTTCAAAATCAGTGTCAGTAGTTACTATCGCGACTGCTTTCTCTTGTAATGCAAGTGCAAGGTACATGCAGTCGAAAACATCATGTTTTAAATCTTTTGCCAACCGAAAACCCTCAAGAATTGTTTCTCGACTCAAGCTTGGGTAGCGTGGCATATTGTATGTCTTTAAGAAATGTTCAATTGAAGCTGCGCAGTCCTTTTGAGGAAGATTCCACCGCTGAGTCATTATCCAATAAGCACGCATAGGCAAAAAATCCATTATCAACGGAATGTATGCTCCTCTTAAGCCCTCTTCTACGACCGGTGAAACAAACTCAAAGCCAGGATGTCCTTTCACTAGAAAAACTGCTAAAATGTTAAGGTCAAAAACCCGTTTCTCCACAAAATCCACACTACTCGCCAAACGTTGCTTCTCCAGAATCCAAGAATGCTTCTTTGCCCCATTTACGGTGGCTGCCTTCAACTCGTAGTGGCTCAGCAAGCAGGGGCTTCAAAACTAAGACGCCGTCTTGGCGAATTAAGTCAAATTCGGTTCCAGTTTTCAAACCAAGCTTCTCACGTTGGTCGAGTGGAATCAGGATTCTGCCTCGCTCATCCATTTTAGCTTTTCCCACTACGTTGCACCCACATTTATAATGCAATTCTACCCACATAAATGTTGCCATTAGATGGGCACACCCACATACCACAAAGAAACGGTGATGCGTTTGCGACTGAGGCTGCCCATATTTCGTTGTTTATTCTTGTAATGCCCTTTCCTTGGTTTGCGTGACTAAAACGAGCGTTTTCCAATTCTTCATGTTACCTCTAATGATCTGAGGATTGCTTGTTAATATGTAGTTTGACATTTTCTTGGGGAAATGCTGGTATCAATTATTGGGCATTTGAGCCATTCGGCGGTTTCTCTATGGAACTTGTTGCAGTAAGAATAGGCTGCATTGAAGTATGCACAATGCTTGCAATGGGTCGAGTCGAGGTTTTCCTCTGTGAGCGATGTTTCCTGCATTATTCAAATCCTCCGAGGAATTGTAATTCTTTAGAAGATGTGCTTGAATGGCTTATAGAGTTCCGACATGACATTGTTTAGCCTCTATTAAGATACACTACACGTTGTAGGGGAGGGAATTAAAGGTTGTTAAACACCAATCTTAATCGCCGTACACAAAATCGTGGACACGCGAACGGGCAAAACTTCCCAAAACCCCCATAGAATGCGCTTCTGTACTAACTAATAGTACAGCGTGTTCTCAAACATAGCATAATAAGACAACCACTCCTACTCTATGAGTGAGGCATAAGTTATGGTTCAGAAAGAAATTAACAAGAAACTGCCAATTTACACTTTAGCTGCAATTTTACTAGCTGTTTTGCTAGTTGCATCAATCTACAGTTTTAATAACGAGTCATTGACGCCTAATCAGGGTCCATTGAACAATCCAGGTTCCAACAACAATAACAATAATCCAAACCCCGACAGCAATAATCCCCAAGTCTCTTCGATGATGACTTTTTCATCCGTCAGCGCTCTTGCGGATTTTCTGAAAACAAGCACGGGATCATCATCTTTTGGCTCCTACGATGCAAGATTTGGACTCTCTTCTCAGGCACCCTCAGCTGTTCCGAGCCAAGCTGAGTCAAGTCTGGGTGGAACAAACACAAAGGATTACTCTACAACTAACATTCAAGTTGCAGGCGTAGATGAAGCAGACAAGGTCAAGACAGATGGAAACTACATCTACATGATTGGAAACAACACAGTCTACATTTTGGATGCTAACCCACAAAACGCCAAAGTTCTCTACAAAATACCCTACGAAAACGCATACTTATCAGGAATTTACCTAAACGAAAACACAAACAAACTCATCGTGCTAGGTAACCAATACGTTCCCTACGTTTATACTGACAATGGAGAACTTCAACCTGGTTTCTCAACAGATTTGTATCCTTACTGGAACAGCGGAACAACCTTTGTTCACATCTATGATGTCACAGACAAAAACCGCCCGGAACTGGCAAGTAACTTCACTATGACTGGCAACTACGTCAACTCCAGAATGATCGAAGGATACGTCTATGCCATAGTTAACCAGAACGCGTACCTGGTGAATGATACACCAATATTGCCGATGATAAATTCTGGAGCTAAAACGTCTGAAATTGCACCAGCCAACATTTACTACACAAACTTCACAGACAGCTACTATTCCTACACAACTTTCCTGGCCTTTAACCTGCAAAACATCAATCAGAACCCCTCAAACATGACAATTATGATGGGAGGCGCAGGAACCATATACGTCTCACAAACCAACATATACGTCACCTATCCAAGCTACACCCCTCAACTACTAAGAGAACCAGCAACTACTGGGGGAGCTCCAATAGGTAGTATACCGCAAGAAACATGGCAAGAGAAGACTTCAATTTATCGAATAGCAATATCCGGGTCTTCAATGACGTTTGCTGCTCAGGGAAACGTAACAGGCAACGTACTTAACCAGTATGCTATGGACGAGAGTAACAATTACTTCCGAATCGCCACCACAGCCTACAACTACAATTCCGCAACTTACACCTCAACACAGCAAAACAACATCTACGTGCTGGATATGAACCTACGAACCGTTGGCAAACTCGAAAATCTAGGAACAGGAGAAAACTTCCATGCTGCCCGTTTCATGGGCAACCGATGCTACTTAGTAACCTTCCAAAGAACAGACCCATTATTCGTAATAGACCTAAGTCAACCTAACAATCCAAAACTTCTAGGCGAACTTGTCATTCCAGGCTACTCAGACTATCTGCATCCATTCGATGAGACTCATCTGATTGGGTTAGGCAAAGATGCCGTAGCTTCAGAGGGGAACTTTGCGTGGTATTTGGGTTTGAAGCTTTCAATATTTGACGTTGCAGACGTAAATAACCCAAAAGAAATAGCCAAATTCAATATTGGCGATCGAGGAACCAGCAGCGAAGCCCTATACGAGCCCAAAGCTTTCCTATTTGATAGCGCAAAAGGCCTACTAGTGCTACCTGTAGATCTGTATTTGATAAATCAAACTGCAACTTCAATAATCACCGGAGTACCCGAAAAAACACTGCCTCCAGCAGCGACGACTCCAGGCTTCACAGCATCAACTCAAGTTGGAGGAATCGGCACAGGATCAAGTTCCCCCGACACCTACGGACAATTCGTGTGGCAAGGTGTCTACATATTCAAAGTAAGCTTAACCAACGGATTTGAACTGCAAGGAAACGTCACACAAATGGACAACGCAGCAGCCCTGATGAACGACCCAGCTCTGATAACCCGCAGCTCCTATCAATGGGTTGACTACAACCACTTCATAACCCGATCCCTATACATAGAAAACGTGCTATACACCTTCAGCGAAACAAGAGTACAACTAAACAGCTTAGACAACTTTGAACAAATAGCAAGAATCGACTTAAGCTAAGACTTATCTTCTTTTTATTTCCTACTTAATTTCTGGATCGACAGAAAAATAAGGCTACGCAGTTGACACGACTTAGCATACAATTAATAGAATTACCATTAGACTAATAGTATAGTCGGAATCAAGTATACGACAGTCGGAATGTTTTTTGACCGACCAAGATGAACACACTGTTTGCAATTTAGCTTTAGCAAATTTCTAATAATAGAAGATTACATATCTCACCAAACATATTAACGGTAAAAAAATGTTCACAATTATTGATTGGGCTATAATTATAACGGCAGTATTAACGGGTCTCGGAGTGGTTTTTGTTCTATTTGAGCTGCGTCATATGTCCAAACATAGAGACTTGGAGATAACGATGAAGTTGTTTGAATGGGCAGAAACTGAAAGCCTTAGAAAAGCCTTTAGATGGGTTGAGAAGGAATTTGTCTTTGAGTCTATTGAGAAATACAACCATGAGGTATCGAAGGTGTTTGAAGTAACTGACTACCCTTATCAAGTGGAATCTTACTTTGAAGAAGTCGGGTTTTTAGTAAATAAAAGATTTGTCGATATTGACTTAATTGTTGACCGTTTGGGTAGTTATATTGTTTCTAACTGGCAAAAACTTGAACCTTGGATTCTCGCAATTAGAAAAGAGAAGACTGACGAAACGTTTGGTGAGCACTTTGAGATGTTACATATTAAGACGCTTGCTTACATGAAAAAGAACCAACATCCACGGCGTTAATTTTTTTGGATGAAATTTTAGTGAGGATGAATGTCGCTGAAATTAACAAATTAGTTAAGTACGTTTCTCAAAAAACTCATAATATTTTTTAATTTATCCTCTTAACTGAAAGGATATGTCAAAACTCACAGTCATTAATGAAAATGACGATGTGCGAAGAGTTTGGAATTACGTTTTGCCTCAACAACACAAATCAACCAGTCAAAGTTCAATCCAGTCAATACCTCTTCTCTCCAAACAAAACTGCTCACAGAAGGAAAAATAAAAAAACCTGGGCAAAAAAATTAGAACCTGCCGCCGTACTGTACAATCTTGGTACTCTTGCATAATCGCCTAAGATGCTTTACGACGTCTGGAGCATCCTCGAAAAATACGTCGATATTATTGTCATTAAGAGCTTTGGCTTTTCTCTCAGCCTGAATTAATCCCCATTCCTTTTTCCCGTCGTTAACATAATTCTTTGTCATCAAATTGCTGTCTGAGCTTGGAAGTATTGTTCGTGTTGCTATGACCGTTGCCATTGGGAAGTACTTCTTTGCCCATTTCTTTGTTAAATCTTCAACCAAAACTGACCGACCGGTAATAAAAAATAACTCGTCCTCATCTGCGAGAAAATCGACAGGGTTTAGCTGAATGCTTCGATGTGAATAGTAAATCCTCATTAATTCTGATCTTTTTTGTTCATTTTCGCAAGAATCAATTGCTTTTAGACTATACATTTCTTGATGCAAGACCACGCCATCAAGATCAAACGCTATTCTCATTGTTAATCGATCCTTTCTAATTTACTTCCATAGTTGGCTGACTTAGCAGTTTCTTCGCTTGAGAATATAAGGTTTCTGTGAACCATTGATTTTATAGTTGAACGCACCTAACAATAATAGTTACTCTTGATTCAATGCGGAATTTTTTTAATCCTCTGAGTATCTTATATTTTGAGGAGCAGATATGACTGTTTATCTCGCTAGAACATATGTTGTTAACCCTGACAAACTAGATGAGCATAACGAGTGGGGCAAAAAGCTAGTTGCCTTGATGAAGAAGAAGCCAGGTCTCTTCAGGGGTGTAACGTCTCTGCGAGTTCTCAGACACAAATACGGTGGCTCAGTCGGCGGATTCACCGCCTTGTGGGGTTTTGAAAGTTTAGCTAATATTGAAGGTTGGGAAAGCGGGTTCAGCGAGATACCTGAAGAAAAGACTTTGCGCGCCGAGTTCATGGAACTGATTGTGCCAGGGTCCTACTCAGCATGCATCTTAGAGCCGATTAAAACATTAAATCGAAAGGCAAAACGCGAACGTCCTCAGAAGTAATATTTTCCGAACCAAAAAGTGGTGAGCCGCTGGGTTCTAAACCCTTACCATATAGGAGATGTTACCTGCAGATTCCCTCTTTGACAATTATCGTTTTCATAGCGCTACCAAGAAATCATCGCTGGAATATGTATCATACGACCTATTTTCTGCCAATCCAACATAGTAGGCTTTTTATACTTTTCCAGCGAATTAGAGGCATGGAAAAATTTCTATTAGTGAGTCCAAATTGTCTTGATCTCGCGGAGCCAAATATTGAGATAAAGAAATTCCATGACTGCGAGAATTATATCTACATTCCTGAGATAGCAAAATTAAAGGAAAAACATGTTGTGATTTTACATAGATGCTACCCAGATCAAGATTCGCGCGTTTTGCAGTTTTTGCAAATTCTAAGCGCAGTAAGACCATTTGCAGCAAAAGTGACTGCAATTATTCCATATCTTCCCTACTCGAGGCAGGATGAGATTTCTAGACCAGGAGAAACTGATTCTGCGACTATGATCGTCAAATTACTGTCTTGCGCTGGCCTAGATGAGCTTATTACATTTAATTGTCATTTTTTAGAACCAGGAGATATTAAAAAGAATATCAACGGCTTAAATATTGATAGTCGATCGATTGTTAACGATTTATTAGATTATGTTAGACCACGAGTATCAAACCCTGTTTTTATTGCACCAGATCAAGGTGCCGCTCACTTCGTTGAAAAATTAGGGGGGGTTAGTATGGAAAAAACCCTTGGTGAATATATCTATGGACCGCTTGCGTTTAGGCAAATTACTTCCGAGAAACTCGATGCCGATATAGCTGGTCGAGATGTTATTTTGATTGATGATATGATTATTAGCGGAGAGACAATGATTAAGGCTGTCCAAGTATGTAAAAAGGGAGGAGCCAAACGAATTATTTGTGCTTCAGTTCATGGGTTACTTGTGGGTTGTTCGTTTGATAGGATTAGAGCTGCAGGGGCAAGAGAAGTCGTTGTTAGTGATAGTGTGCCAAGTCCTGCAGGGGTGGTAAGCATAAAAAAGCGGCTAAAAGACTTCTTGCAGTAGAGAAGAATACCGATTACTTTTCGGGGTGGTCAACCCCCTGAAAAGACAAAAAATTAATAGATTTGAGTCGTTAGCCAATCATGTTAACACTCAATCGAAAAAATTTTATAATACTTCTGATTGAATAATTGATTACTCTTAGAAATGAAGAATTTTCTAAAAGACAAAAGATTCGAATGTATGTTGTATTAACGAATTTACGCCAAACTTAAACTTAAAAAGGAAAAATGAGTGAAAAAATATGGACTCAACAGTTTGTGCTTGTCTAAACTGCAACTGCATAGACCAACCGGAAATGATCGTTAAAGGCGAAGTCATTTTAGCAATCTGCCCTAAATGTAAAGTTGTTCGATCAAAATATTCGTGGCTTTAGAATAATCCGTTGTTACTTTATGATTTCATTGGAATAATTAGTCTTCTTATTCAATCCGGTTATAATATAATTTTTTAGGTAACACCCCAAAGCGGTGTACTGTTACTAACGTAATTTTCTAAATGGCACACGATTCAACTTAGATAAAGTATTGTTTAAGCAATATTTTTTGTTTCACAACATAAAATGAAGAAAAGGCGAAAAGAGACTAGAAAGCCTAACAGAGGACAAGCAGTCAAAACATCAATGACCATGGATAAAAATCAGTGACTTCATTAATGAAGGCTTAAAAGCTAGTGGCATCCATTTTGTAACAAGTCTACTCAAAAAATTAGCAAGCCACATTGGCAAACAGTAAGAAAAATTCAGGTTTAACAGTTGATCCAAATGGACGTAGAAGTAATACCAGCAATCTTAGTAAAAAGCAGAGAAGAACTGATAGCTCAGATCGAAAAAGTTAAGCCAAGCGTTACAACTGTTCATATAGACATCATGGACAATATTTTTGTCCCAAATAATAGCATCGGACTTGAAAGTTTAACAAATCTTCCCTCAGGAATCTCTTACGAATTCCACTGGATGGTCAAGGATCCTGAAAACTGGATTTCAAAAGTTCCTGGAAACCATAAGCATATAATTCATGTTGAGACTATTTTTGATTGGAGTGAAATAGAAAAAACACGCGCTTCCGGTGGAAAGATAGGTCTTGCTATTAACCCGTCAACACCAATCGAAAAACTTTATCCATATATAAATGACAAAGACATCAAGCAAGTTCTAATTATGACCGTTAACCCTGGTTATAGCGGTCAAAAGTACATTGCTGAAGTCGAATCCAAAATCCAGGCTCTTCGAGCGAAATTCCCAGATCTCGAAATTGAAGTTGATGGGGGAATAAATCCCGAAACTTCCGAGAGTGCTAGTAGAGCAGGAGCAAATATTCTTGCGGCATCGAGCGCAATTTTTATGGCAAAAAGTATTCCAGACGCAGTTCAGAATATCCTCGAGTCGGGAATACGAGGTCAAAATAAATGGCAAATTTGTTCGGAGAAAACAACCATAGAAGTTGAAGCACCAAAACTTGTTACCGAACCTCCAAAACAAACGCTTCTTGCGCCAAGTCCATCGGTTGAAGTTGGAGCAAAAAAAATTAACGATATAAAGGAACTCTATTTACTATCAAATAATATTAGGCAAAGTATTGTTAAAATGCTTCATGCAGCAAAATCAGGTCACCCCGCAGGCGCAATGGGTTTAGCCGACGTTTTTGCTGCACTTTACTTTAATGTTTTAAACCACGACCCAAAAAATCCGAGTTGGGACGGTCGGGATAGACTTGTATTATCAAACGGACACGT
Source organism: Candidatus Bathyarchaeota archaeon (assembly GCA_963777155.1). Taxonomy (GTDB): domain Archaea; phylum Thermoproteota; class Bathyarchaeia; order Bathyarchaeales; family Bathycorpusculaceae; genus Bathycorpusculum. The sequence goes on along the minus strand of CAVZPM010000036.1, from coordinate 105,320 downwards.
TTGTCCGGGACTATATGCTACAATGTCTGAAGCAGGATATTTCCCAAAAGAAGAGTTAATGACACTTAGAAAATTGGGATCAAGACTACAAGGGCATCCTCATAGAGAATCATTGCCCGGAATCGAGAATTGTTCAGGTCCTCTTGGCCAGGGACTTTCGATCGCGGTTGGAATGGCACTTGTTGCGAAGAGAGAAAAAAAGGGTTGGCGGGTTTATTGTGTCTGTTCAGATGGTGAGCATAACGAGGGACAAATGTGGGAAGCGGCACTTTTGGCATCTAAATTTAAACTCGGAAATTTAGTTGCAATTATGGATCGAAATAATATTCAAATCGATGGATTTACTGAAGATGTTCTTCCACTTGAACCACTTGAAGAAAAATACAGAGCATTCGGATGGAACGTAATTAGTGTCGATGGTCATAATATTCAACAAATTATTTCAGCGTGTAATGAAGCGAAAACAATAATCGATAAACCAACGATGATAATCGCACATACCGTTCCTGGAAAAGATATCTCATTCATGGAATTTATTACCGAGTGGCACGGAAAATCGCCGGGCGATAAAGAAGCAATAACAGCATTAGAAGATCTTAAACAGGAAAGAAAGTTCTACGGAAATGAAGAGAGGGAGTAGACAAGTACAAAAGTAAATTGGAAATAATTTTATGGTGTTTAAATGGTAAATTCATTAAAAATAAATAAGCAAATGGGTCTGATCGAAAATATTGATGCTCCTCAGAATAAGAAACCAAGTCGGGATGGATTTGGGAAAGCATTAGTTGAGATTGGAGCTGAAAATCCAAATTTATGGGTAATGACTGCCGATGTTTCTGAAAGTACGAGAACCCATTGGTTTGCGGAAAAGTATCCAGATCGATTTGTCCAAGTTGGAGTGTCTGAGCAGAATTTAGCAGGAGTTGCTGCAGGAATTGCTTCTTCGGGGAAAACGGTTTTTATCTCTGCGTACGGGGTTTTCTCGCCTGGAAGAAATTGGGATCAGATTCGTGTTTCACTTTGTTATAATAATGTACCAGTAAAATTACACGGTTCACATACGGGAGTTACAGTTGGACCAGATGGGGCATCTCACCAAGCATTGGAAGATATTGCAATTACTAGAGTTCTTCCGAATATGACAGTCATTGTTCCAGCAGATGTTGAAGAGGCAAGAAAAGCAACGATTGAAGCTAGTAAAACAAAAAATCCAGTTTACATTAGGTCATGTCGAGAGAAAATGCCTGCGTTTACTACACATTTAACACCATTTGCAATTGGAAAGGCAAATATTTACCGGGACGGAGAAGATGTGGCAATTTTTGCATGTGGACCACAAGTATATGAGTCAATAATTGCAGCAGAGAAACTTGAATCCGAAGGAATCTCTTGTGCAGTAATTGATTGTCATACAGTTAAGCCAATTGATGAAGACGCGATCAAATTTTGGGCAAAAAAAACGGGTCTGATAATTAGTGTTGAAGATCATCAAATAACAGGTGGACTCGGAGGGGCAATTGCAGAAGTCTTAAGCGAATTAGGAAAGTTGACCCCATGCACATTAAAGCGGCATGGGATAAGAAATATGTTCTGCGAATCAGGAGAACCCCTTGAACTTATGAAAAAATATGGGCTTGACTCAGAGGGAATTGCCAGATTCGTTCGAGAGAACCATAAAAACGAATTACAGGCCAATTAGTGGGGAAGGGTTTTAATTGCTTATTATGGTATCAATTTTGAGGGAAAAATTATGGATTTCTTTTTAGATACTGCGAATATTGAACAGATCAAAAAAGCAGCCGCACTTGGAGTTGTCGATGGAGTTACAACGAATCCCACACTTTGTGCAAAAGAGGGCGGAAAGAGTCAGCGGGAGATAATTGCTGAGATTGCGCAAGTAATAGCGGGACCTATTTCGGTTGAAGGTAATGCAGATACGTGTAATGAGATTGTTTGCGAGGCAGAAGTATATTCAAAATGGGCAAAAAATATTGTAATAAAAATTGCGTTTAGTCAGGAAGGGATTAAGGCTGCAAGAATACTCGAAGCGAGGGGAATTAAAACAAACGTAACCTTAGTGTTTAGTGCAGGTCAAGCATTGATTGCAGCGAAGGCAGGTGCAAGCTTTGTATCGCCTTTTATTGGAAGACTGGATGATATCTCTGAAGATGGAATGAACTTGATTCGAGATATAATGCAAATTTACAGGAACTATGGATTTAAGACAAAAGTTATTGTTGCAAGCATTAGGCATCCGATTCATGTTTTAGAAGCAGCAAAAGCTGGAGCACATATTGCAACAATACCAGCCGATGTCTTAGCAAAGATGTGGAATCATCCGCTAACTGAAATTGGAATTAAGAAATTCAAAGAAGATTTCGCCAAATGCGAAGGGAAGAAATAGATATTAAATTCCAAAAATTAAAGCGGGTTTAAGGTTTTCACGTCTTAACACCCATTTGGTGACGGGACAACTACTGAGAAGATAATCCGGCGTTTTTATGGAAAAACTGCAGAAAGCTGCAAAGAAGAAAAACAGCAAGCCCCATCCCAACTCGGTGCAGGCTTAATTGAATTGAGTTTCTTTTATTCATTTTCTTTTTTCTCTAAAAATATTTAAAACAACATATTTCTATTAAGAATTAGGAAATAAAGACGAAACGCACTATCATAGGAGAGATATTTGTAGTTGAGTTCCACACCAGGAGAGTCTGAAAACAAAGAGCAAGAGCCAAGACCAGTTGACATATCTTCTTTGGATATTTACCCGCTTATAGAGCTGTTTATTATGCTGCTAAGTGTGCAAGCCTGGCGTTATATTGGCTTAAGAGTTGATCCGCACACAAACAAAATTACTAAAGATCTCGTCAGGGCTCATATCGCCATAGACTGCATTATCTCGCTTGTCGACAAAATAGAACCCAACCTTGAGAACACAGAAAGGGAACACCTAAGAAGATTGATAACGGATCTGCAACTAAATTACGCTGAACAAATAAAATAATGCACACGTTTTTGTTTAAATCAGGTTCTCAATAGGACTTTATCACTCTGGACCCAAGAGATAATTTTTTCTTAGTCAATGGTGATCATTTCTGCTCAGAAGCAAAGATTTGATGTTGAAAATTCATTTTTTGTTAATCAACAATAGCTTTTCGCCACAAGTGTTATATGTTTAGACCAGCAAAACAGAGCTTGGGCAAGGGCAAATGTTCAAAAAAACGTTTATTTCTTGCCAAATGAAAGAGGAAAAAAAATGAAAAAAACAAAATCTTTGATTGCGGCTATTCTTCTAGCAATATTAATTATACCTATGACTATACAGATGTCTCAAATAACAACAACAAAGGCAGCAATAGACATCCCAGTGTATCTAAAAGTCTACGCTGAACCGAACCCAGTAGGGATCGGCCAGACAGTATACATCAGTCTTTTCTTCACTAAACCAATCCCGGTACCCGGAGCATTCGGCGGCGGATCTCTATACACCGGCTTAACACTCAATCTTGTCCATCCAGATGGAACCAACACTACTCTTGGCCCGTACACAAGCGACACCACCGGAGGAGTCGGCGGAATCGAATTCTCACCAACAGTCACCGGCAACTATACCGTTCAAGCATTCTATGCAGGTCAACTACTCTCAGGTGGCGGAGGATATAACATCCTGCCCACTCAGAGTGCCCCTGACACCTTCACAGTCCAGACAGAAGCAATCCCAACCACCCCACTAACTCCATTACCAACTGAATACTGGTCACGCCCAATCTACGCGACAAACTACGCATGGTCCGTACTCGGTGGCAACTGGTGGGGACTAAACAAACCAGCATTCACTGACACTGGCGGCTACGACGCCTCTGGAAACAACTTCAACCCATACACGGAAGCGCCAAACTCAGCTCACATCATGTGGGTTAAGCCAAACTCTTTCGGCGGCCAAGTTGGTTTACCAATCAGCGGCGACCAAGAAAGCCACTACACATCAACCTCGATTCTCTACCGGCAATTTGAACCAGTCATCCTAAACGGCATTATCTACTACAAAGTTTACACAAATACACCAACCACTGAAACAAGTGTAGAGACCCCAGGTTGGAACGCAGTCGACCTACGCACTGGAGAGCTGCTATGGCACAAAGACACAAAGGACACCTTAGACTTCGGCTTTGTAATGCAGTTCCACACCATACAGGAATACGGAACACAAGCATTCCTCGTTGGAAGTTCTCAGAGTCCAGCGATGTTCTCCACTGGAACTGGTCAATGGCAACTATTTGACCCCATGACAGGATATTGGATTGCAAACATCACCAATGTCCCAGCACCTGCATCATCAGGACTAGTAGAAACAAAAGATGATAGCTCACAAGGAGCAGTCTACATGTACCGCGTTAATAGTACAGATTTCGCTAAGCCCACTCTACTTATGTGGAACTCAACACGCTGCTTATCCGTGGGTTCACCTAGTTTCTTTGGTACAAGCGACGCAAGTGCAGTGACTATCCGTCCATCAGGTAACATGAGCTACGCAGGAGGCTATCAATGGGAAGTTCCAATTCCAACATCACTGAACAATGGCGCCATAAACCCAGCACTAAGCATTGCAGCGCAAAATAACGACATAATCTTGCTTCGATCATATCCACAATCCTTAGGAACCTTTGCAAACGAATTCGGTGGAACCAACGAAATTGAATGCGCAATGGATGCTAGGACAGGTCAACTATTATGGGGACCAGTAAACCGCACACTTGCTCAATTCCACGAAATCGCACCAATCGCTATTGGTGACGGCTACTACGTTGAACACGACAAAGACACAAACCAAGCATATGTCTACAACACATTGACAGGTAGCCAAATCGGTGGAACCATCCAGCTTGAAGGTAACGCTTTAAGTACCTTATCACGCGCTGGCGCAATCGCATATGGCAAATGCTACATCTGGGACTTCGGTGGCTACGTAAATGCAATCGACCTAAAAACAGCAACGGTTGCTTGGACTTTTGCACCTAAAAGTGCAGGATACGATACTCCATACGGTGTATATCCAATATGGCACTTCGGGTCACACAGTATAGCTGACGGAAAACTGTTCCTTTCAGAAGGTCGCATGTACGACCCACCGCTGTTTGCAGGCGCAAAGAAACTGGCAATAAACTGCACTGACGGATCACTAGTCTGGAGTCTGCTTGGCACATATGCACGTGAACCAAGCGTTATCGCCGACGGCTATATGGTAGGCTACAACAGCTACGATGCACAAATCTACACATTCGGAAAAGGTCCAACCCAACTAACAGTTACCGCCCCTCAAGCAGGAGTACAAACGGGCAAATCAATCGTTATCAGCGGCACCATAACCGATATTTCCTCAGGCACAAAAGATAACGACCGAAGCGCAAGATTCCCCAACGGCATTGGATGCGTCTCTGACGATAGTATGTCATCATGGATGGAATACGTATACATGCAACAATCTAAACCGACAAACGCTACAGGCGTCCTGATTACACTTAACGTTGTTGATTCTAATGGCAACTATAGAGAAATCGGCACAACCACAAGCACCACTGAGGGTTACTTCACATTTGACTGGAAACCAGACATCCCTGGCGAATACGTAGTTTACGCATCGTTCGCTGGAAGCAAATCATACTGGCCATCACAAGCTGTAACCTCGTTCGCAGCAGACGAAGTAGCAACACCAACCTCTACACCAACAAGCGAACACATAATAAGTGTAACTGATCAATACTTCGTTCCTGCAATCGCAGGCTTGTTTGTCGCAGTCATCGTAATTGGCGTAGTTCTTGCATTGTTGATGCTTCGGAAAAAACCATAAAGCAATCGACTAAAACAATCCTTCCTTTTTTTGAAGGGAAAGCCAATAGCCAAATATAAAATTGCTTAACATACTTCCTAAAAAATCAAAAAAAACATTTTAGCCTATTTGTTTTGCAAGAGGTTCGTTGAAGCTCTTGGTGGAAGAATAACAGTTTCAAGCAAAGTAAATGTCGGAACAATTGTGACCCTTTCCGTATCTTTCAAAAACGACAGAGCCTCTTCACCAATCAACGTCTCAGTTTAAACAAAATTTGCAAACCCGTATTTTACGTGTAAAATCTACTCTTCCCTCTCTTTTCATTAACATCAACTTCTCTTCTTCTTATTCTCCCACCTCTAGTTCACAAACTCACTTAATCTACTTACTCGCTCGCAAACACAATACATCACTAAAAATCTGGTTTCAGTTCGATGCTTAAGCTTTAATATAGAACAAGTGTATATCGCCATTTTGGAGAACACATTGGAAAGGCTTCGCAGAATCGTTGCTAACATGGGATTTATTCTTCAGGTTTCAGGTTTACTTCTTATTTTGCCAATAGCCATCGGATTACAAAACGGCGAACTGCAATCTGTTGCAAGCATTATTGTCACTTGTTTTATAGCATTTGGAATAGGCTTTGCCTTCAATAGCTTTGCACAGCACAAAGAGATCGACGAGCAAACTTCTCTTTGGCTAATGCTCTTAACATTCACGATAATTCCTCTAATTCTTATGGTTCCCTACATCTGGAACAACGTGTTTAACAGCACAAACCCAATAGACCTATTCACTAACGCTTACTTTGAAACCATCAGTGGCTTTACAACAACTGGATTCTCCCTGATATCCAACCCCCAAACACTTCCGTTATCACTGCTGTTTTACCGTAGCCTTGTCGAATTCATCGGCGGTGTAGGCTTCATATACATACTCATTGCCTTCATGTGCCCCCAAGAAGACATCGACAAATACCTCAACATTATGGGGATAGAAAGAATTACTGACGACTACCGAAAAATGCTTCTCTCCATAATGATAATCTACACGATGATTGTTGCTATATTTACAGCCATCTTCTACTACGCTTATTCGCCAAACCTCATAGTCGCAAGCTGCGCAGCCATGGATATTCTCACCGGTGGATACCAACCAAATATAACAGCGGGAATAGGCATCTTCCAAGCAAGCGTTATCCTGCTAATGTTACTAGGTGGCTTAAACTTTAGATTCCTCTACAACCTCTTCCGCCTAAAAATCAAAGAACTCATGACCCCAGAAATCAGATTATATTTTATTATAATCGGGATATCAACAATCGTTATTTCGCTATTAGCCTGGATTAACCCATTCGATGCACTTTTCCATTCAGTAAGTATGTTATCTTCAACTGGAATTCAATACGTCGCTGTTAACTCAGCATTTCCACCTGCCGCAATTTACTTTTTCATCCTTGTGCTAATTGGAGGTTGCAGCTTTAGCCAGGCTGGCGGAATAAAAATTAGCCGAATCAAGCAAATCATCGATGCTATACGCAAGAACGAAGACGAACCAACAAAAGCAGAGCTAAGATCACTAGTCGTATACTTGATTACTTTCATTGCAATTCTTATAATTTTAAGCATAGCATTTGCAGCATCAGGGTCTAATATTTATAATTCAATCTTTGAGGTTGGCTCCGCCCTGGCAACCAACGGTATAAGCTCAGGCGCTACAACGCTTGATCTACCAGCAATCTTTAAATGGATTCTCATTGTGGCGATGTTTATTGGCAGAATCGAAATTCTGACCATATTTAAGGCAATAAGAGGTCCAAAAAACTAACCACTGACAATACATCTTAGCTAACAAGCCAAAGTACATGCCAACATCCAAGGAAGAGCAATGTTCTAAGAAAGGTGTAGTTAGTCAGACGGCTTTAGAGTGGCTTTAACGCCTGCCATAACAGCCCCATATTGTTTGTCATTTAACCAGCCTTGATTTTTCAAGCCCATTAAGCCTTTTTCAATTTCATCATGGATCCAAGCCGTGAGCAAGATATTGTTTATAGCGCCCAACTGCTTAAGTTCAGCCGCAAAGATGCTGTTTTTTTGGCTTTGTATCTGAATATTTTCAGCAATGGAGGTTAATTCTTTGAATCTTGGTGCTAGAAAGGACTTGATTCTTGCCCTTCCGAGTATAGCCTTAAGTTTTGTCGATATATCTATGGCACTCATTGAAGAAGGCGGCACAATTAAGAAGCGATCCTTTGTTTCTTTGCCATAAGATATCACGTAGAAGGGCATGTAGACAAGGGCTTTGTCCAAATTCTCTGAGAAGGATTTTATGCCTAGCTTATCAAATTGGGCAATGTCTACTTCTTTTAACTTCCCCAATTTGCCTAATTGATCGCTGATCAGTTTGGTTTCGCTTGTCAGTTTCTCCATTTCTTGCTTCGCAACTAAAATCTTCGCGTCCCTTGATGCTTCCAACTCAACAATATTTTTCCTCGCATCCTTAATCTCAGATTCATGAGCAGACTTTAACTGCAAAACTTCAGAAGCTCTTCTCTCTTCAAGTTCTTTAAGTTCTTTCTCATTTAATTTTAGTAGTTTTTCTGTTTCGGACAATTCATCCTTTGCTTCTTTGATCCTTTCTTTCCATCGAGGCCTTGCGTTTTCGTCGCCACTCACAACTGTTTTAGCGTTAGCACAACATTGTTCTATTTCGTTAGATAGTTCATTCTTAGATTTTGTGAGTTTTATCTTTTCAGCATGCAGAGGCACTTGATCAGCCTTAAATGATCTGGCTAAAGAAGCGGTTTTTTGATCGTATTCCTCGCGAATACCTTCCAATATTGGAGCTACAGTGGCCTCTTCAGTTTTTATGCTAAGGTCGAACTCTTGCTTGATTGTCTCAATTTCATCGTGAAGCTCGTTGTGGAACTGAAGTGAACCCTTTCCTAGGACCTCAAGGGCGCCATTTAGATTCTTGATTTCTTTTTCTATTGATGAGTGCAAATGTGCAATTTCTTGCGTTGCTGACAAAAGCTTTGACTGATTAATGGGGGAGGATAATAGGCCAATATGAGCAAATTGATCCGTTGCTTTTGTCGCTTCTTTTCGGTAGTTGTCAAATTCGTTCAACATGCCTATTTTGGTGATTAAACCTTGTAATTTCAGGTTTGCTTTAGGGTCTTTTTTAACAAAGTATTGTTCGTGTTCGGCGAGGAAATACTCAAAGTTTTCACGGTTCTTTAGACTATTTTTTAGACCATCTAGAAAATGTTTTACATTTGCTATTTTACTGTAGGTCAATACATTTTCTGATAAGTTTAAGCCATCGAACAGAGCAACTTTATCTAAGAGTGGATACAACCAGAATGGGTATCCGATTTTCGCGATGAAGTTGATTTTCTCACCTAAACGCCTAGAAAGGATACGGCTGCCCTTTTCTCTATCCATTTCTGCTAGCGCAAATATCGCCGCTACTTCAGTAGCGGCATCTCTATCGAGTTTAGCGGAGGGATCTACTTCCTCAGAGAAGGGCAGAATAAACTTTGGTATTTCAGACACGACTGTTTTCTCATGTGACATGAAATCAACTGCTAATTCATATTGGATGTTTTCTTTTTATTAAACTTGTTATAGTTGCCCAACTCGGTTAACCTAAAGTATAAAATAAATCTCGTTCAAAGATAACTTTCTATTGTTCAATTTTATTGAATGTTTCCTATTTAGAGAGTCTGTTTTGGGATTGCAAAAAAATGTTGAAACGAAAGGTACATCTTGATTAAGTCTTTATTTCTTTAGTTAGCATTAAAAAAAAGTTATCCCCCGCGGAGACAAATTGATGGTTAATACCAGAATTGAGGATACTGCAACTTTCATTAAAGTGCTACGTGAAAGAGGATTGAATTATCAGGAAACCGTCACTTTATTGAGCAAGTCTTTGGAGGAAGCAAATGAAACAAAGAAGCTGTTTAGGGGAGAAAACAAAGGTTCCGTCTCTCCACTGATTAAGCTTGGAGTCACGGTTTTTTTGGTTCCAGTGCCAGTTATTAGCGAGAGTCTTGGGATTATTTTAATGTCCGCTGGGGTGTTTCAGTCTAAAGTTAAGGGACTCCCGATTCAAATTGAGGATGTATATGAGACTTGTCAACAAATCAACAGAGAATTAGCTAAGATGAAACTTTAGTATAACCTGGCCATATACCATAGAATGGTTTTATTTGATGATTTCAGATAATATTTTTTCTCTTCGTTCTTTGATTCGTTTCTTCTGGTTCTTCATAACTCATTTACATCTTCTTATTTGGGGCATAATTTATAAAATCTTTATGAATTTCAGATAAGCCAAGTTGTTGGTGTTTGTCTTTAGTGCTCAGATTTATTTGGGCGCTTAGTCTTCAAATAATCTAGCTGTCATAGCTGTTCTATTTACAGTCAAAAACGTGGTTGTAACCATGCTATCACTCGTCTATTTATCTTTGAATTGATAGATTGCTTAAGTGGTTTGGTTTCCACTTTAAGGATGATTGATTATATGAGTGACCCTCATGAAAGAGAAGCTACAGCCTCAAAAAACTCTGAAAAGGATATATCTTGCAATTACTGTGGAGCCAGTAATCCCAATATATCCACGTTATGTGCCAATTGCGGAAAAAAAATCCAGTAACCCTATTTGCCATTTTTAATTTAAACAAAGAAAAAAAAGCTAATTTCAAATAAAAACCAGGTCTTCGTAAATGAATTTTTGTTGGGTTATTTGGGATAGACTACTTCTCTAGACTTGCGTTCCCAACTACCCTTCTGGCACTGTAAATGATTTTTGACCAAGATTCAGTAATATGCTCTCCTGCTTTTTCTAAGCCGCACTACAACCTATGAGCATTTGTTGATATTGTCACTCTTGAAAATCGAATAGCCAGCTAAGTTAAGGTAAGATAATTTAAATCGAGTGGGACAATACTGGTATTATGGTTATAAAATTGGAAAAAATTGTAACACAAATAAAGCCTCTAACTATCGTGCTAATTTTAGCGGTTGCAGTTGCTGGTGTGGTCTCAGCGGTGGTTTCAACTCAGCTCGCCACTGGATCTCAAGGTGAAAAAGGCGATAAAGGAGACATAGGAGCTACTGGAATGACGGGAGCGACAGGCGCTACTGGACCGACAGGTCCAGCAGGTGCAACAGGGGCAACTGGTGCTGCAGGCCAAACAGGAGCAACAGGATCACCAGGAATTCAAGGTCCACCCGGAATTACCACCGTAAACTCTACAAAAATTGATTATACCGCTCTTGACATTAACAGCAACGACAGTATAGCAATCCCAATTGGAAACGTCACTATAACAGCCCCCTCAAATGGTGTTGTTATCGTCACATTGAACGTTGGCTACATTGATATGTATAACAACAATTCATGTGCGCTATACCTCGGGACCTCCCCCACCTCACCTGACTGGAATAACCTCGATATCTGCTTACGCGGAACAAGAACACCCGGCCCAACAGATGAACGCGTATTTTTCGACATGAATGCTCAAGTAGCATACGATGTCATAGCGGGCAACAAATACACCTTTTACGCAACTGCCAGCAGATACTACGGGTACGACGACTCGATAATGTTTCTAAATAACATCCACCTGATTGCAGCATTCTCTGCAACCTAACCCCTTTTTTTACCTCATTTTTCATCAAAAAACTGTGGGAGAAAGCATTCTCATTACTGTTGACTCTATTAACGAATTATGCCTTATCTTTTTTATGCATGTGCAACTCTGAGATTATCAGATTAGGAAAGGTTTAACCAAATAGAAACCTTGTATTTTAGTAGATAAATGACCCGAACTTAGGTCAACTATCAACATCAAGTTGAAGCGTATGAAGAAACTACAATTGCTTGTAGTAGCATTTTTGATTTTGCTTTCAATGTGCCTACTTGCAAGTTCGCAAGTCGTCAAAGCTGCTGGTTCCCCAACTGTTTCTGTTCCAAGCCTTAGTCCAGTTAGCCCCATCAATTTAGGCGGTTCTGTGACGGCTAACGTTATTGTAGGTGGCGTTGGAGGTACACCTTCCGGAACAATAACATTCCAATTCTCAACTGACAGCGGTACAACTTGGAATGCGCTTGGTGCTAACAAAACGTTGTCTAAAGGTTCTGCAACTTCAGATCCATATACTCCCAACACGGTAGGAACCAACTATCGTATCCGCGCAGTCTACAGTGGCGACAACAAGTTCAATGGTGCAACAGGAAACGCGGCATCATTAACGGTTAATAAGGCTAATCCAACTGTTCCAGCTCCAACTCTCACCCCAACAAGCCCCATCCAACTTGGAGGATCAGTAACTGCTGCCGCAACCGTTTCTGGAGTTTCAGGTATCACTCCGACGGGAACAGTAACATTCCAATATTCTACAACCAGCGGTTCAACATGGACCCAACTTGGCGCTGTAGTGACGTTGTCTACTGGTTCTGCAACTTCAGATCCATATACTCCCAACACGGTAGGAACCAACTATCGTATCCGCGCAGTCTACAGTGGCGACAACAACTACAATACCATAACAGGGAGTACTGCATCTCTAACTGTAAATAAGGCTAATCCAAGTGTCCCAGTTCCGTTAGTTGATCCAAACCCAGTTATCGTTAATAATACAGTTACAGCTTCTGTTTCTATTTCTGGTGTTTCTGGAGGCGCGGCTCCGACTGGTACGGCCACTTTCCAAGTTAAAATCGGTACTGGTTCATGGACAAACATCGCTTCTATGGTGCCTTTGAGCAGTGGTTCGGCTTCTACGACCTATATTCCTCCAACTGTTGGTAGTTACCAGTTCCGAGTAGTTTACAGTGGCGATACTAACTATGATGGTGCTACGGGTTCTGCTGTGTCTGTTACCGTGAATTTTCCTCCACCTGATCATTTTGAGTTTATTTCTGTTGGTACTCAGACTGCGGGTACATCGTTTAACATAACAATTACAGCTAAGGATGCTTCCAATAATCTTATTGCGAACTATATTGGAGCTAATGCTTTGAATGTTTCAACTGGCACTGTTAGTCCATCTGTCACTGGTTCGTTCTCGAATGGTGTTTGGATAGGTTCAGTGACGGTTACTGGTGCAGGTTCTGTAGTTACGCTTTTTACAACTGGTTCGGGTGTGTCTGGAACAAGCAACATCTTTACGGTTAATCCTGGAGCTCTTAACCGTTTCACTTTTGCTCTTATCAGTAGTCCTCAGACTGCTGGTTCTGCTTTCAGCATAACTGTAACGGCTAAAGACGTGTATGGAAACACCGCTACAAGCTATGTCGGCTCGCCCTCACTGACTTATTCTGCAGGATCGATTAGTCCTAGCACGGTTGATGCTTTCATTAATGGTGTAGGCTCGACTTCAGTTACCGTGAATGCTCCTGGCTCGGACGTCAATATCACAGTTAATTATGGGAATTGCACAGGAGTCAGCAATTTGTTCGAAGTAACAAATTCCCCGCCCGCAACGCCAGAGCCCACTCCACAATCAACTCCAACACCAACATCAATACCAAATCCCACATCAATGCCGGTATCAACACCAAAACCAACAAGCCCTCCAATCCCTACTCCGACTCCGACAATAAAGGCGTCGCCTTCTCCGACTCCATTAGAAACAACCGTTAAAGCAACGACGGATAGTGGTTCAATAGTTGAGCTTGCAATCAGAGGAAACATTACCTAGCTCACAGATGTCCAACGTTACCATAGCAACAAACCAATCGTCCGCAACAACAGTAACTTTCTTCCTGACAGGCGAAAGCGGCACCACAGGTTACAGTAATATTACAATACCAAAAACTCTAATAGCAGATGGAACCGCCCCAACCGTATTTATAGACAGCCAACAAGCAAGCAATCAGGGCTACACTCAAGATCCTGAAAACTTTTACGTATGGTACACAACCCAATTTAGTTCCCATCAAATAAATATACAATTTGAAAAATTATTAACGCCTCAACCAGCATCCTATTTAAATGCGCTCTCCATCGGTTTGTTCGTTCCAGAAATAGTTTTGATTTTTACAGTATTAGCCGTCAAACGTTTAAGACGAAAACCCGAAAACACATAATCAAGCATTTATTGAATTTCTAAGAGTTATTAATACCATAAATAAAAAACAGAAATGGGTAGACTTCTTTTTCTTCTCCAGCACTATCTTGGAAGCACTAGCTAAGATTGCTCAATGACTATGTTGTTATGACATCTATAACCCATTTGTCTCCTTGGTTAACATAAGTGAAGGGTTTGTTTGTATTGTTTATGTAAACTCTGAGGTAGGAGACCTGAGGCAGTATAGTTTTAGCTATCTCAGCATTAATATGGTTAGTTCCGCTTTTAACTATGGTTATATAGAAGTTGTATGATGTGCTGCTGACTTTTCTTAGGTCGGCTCCAGTGAGTGTTACGTTAGAATCTACTTTTAACGAGTTTTTCATAGGTACCGAAGGCGGAAGGGTAGGTGTAGCAGTTGGCGTTGGGGATGGCTTTGGTGTGGGCGAAGGAGAAGATATTGGAGTGGGTGTAGGCGTGGTTGTAGGAGTGGGGCTCGGACTTTGCGTTGGACTTGGAGTTGCTGTTGGTGACGCCGTAGGTGCAGGAGTGTTTGTAGGTGTCGGTGTAGGATTTGATGTTGGGTTATAGTAGGTTGATGAGATTACGCAGTCATCAAGGTATACAGTTTTCTGCTGACTATCTTGGTATTGTGGACCAAAGAGTTGTAAGTTGATGTTCCAATTTGATGTGTCAATATTGGTGATGGTCATTACTTCTTTCCCATCGAGCCATACTCTTGCTTCTCCAGATTTCGCTATTGTACATTCAAGTTCTACCCAGTACCACGTGTAGGTCTGTAAATTGAAGTAGTAACTACGGTAATCATCGTTTGGAACCATTTGATGTAGTTGTAGACCCAGTTTTCCGCCATCGTTTATGAAACCGATAGCGGAGTGTTTGTTCCAAGAGCTATCAAAGAAGAATAGAAATGCAATTTCATTGTCAGTGTTTGGAAGACTGGAAATCATTGCGTAGCAGCCCATGTAAAGTTGGGTGTATCCCGAGTAGGTTTTTTCGCAGTAGCAAGGCCAACCTGTAAAAGAGGCTGCATAGTTACCCGAGTTTTTATAAGTGCTCGTTATTTGTCCGTTGCTGAAAACCCAAGTGTTAAAGTTTCCTGTTTCAAATCCATCTTGGAATAGAACCGAAGCTTTAACGTTGTGAATATACGAGTAACTAATCAAGCTGATTACTAGAACTAGCAATATGCACGCAATAACAAACCGACTATTTCTTATCATATGCTAACACCTGAAATAAGAAATTTCAAAATTTTCAAACTAATAAACACATAGTTTTGTTTCATTTAGTTCACCTTTAGCCATGTTGTGTCATACGCCGTCAATTGTGCTGGAACCAGACTGACTTCCACTACGTAGGTTCCGGCTACATCTGGAATACTCCAATCGAAACTGTACTCTCTAACTGAGCCATACGTTACGTTTATTGTTTGAAAATCAAAATAGCCATATTCGCTCGCTCCAGTGACAGCTAACGTTAAGATGCCCTCTAGAGCGGGGGTATGCTCATTAAACGCAGTCACAACCAAGGTTAACGATTGTCCTTTTGTATAAGTATCTTGGTTTGGCTGAATGTTGAGCAGAAGGTGCGTATTGCCTCCCATAGGATGATCGTTAAGCCAGTTGAAAATCACCATTTCCCTGCCGTTAACAATTGATGCACTGTGACCTGCTCCTGGCACCTCGATGTACTTGACGGTGTATCCAAGTATGCTTAAGCTTTGGTTAAGTGCTCGCGATTGGGCAACATTAACTGTTAGATCACTGGATCCATGAATAATCATTACGGGTGTATGTTGGAAGCGAACTTCGTTTCCCAGCGCACTCTCGTTTGCATAGACCAGAGGGACCTGTGAGGGTGTTCCACCGTAAGCTGCCCTAAGCGAAGCAGTAAACTGGTTTTGGGTGTCGTCATTGTAGAATTTAGTGAAATTGGTTATTCCGTATATGTCGACCAAACTGGCGATAATTTGAGGGTTGAACATGGCGTACTTTAGTGCTCCGCCTCCTCCCATGCTCGCTCCCACGACGTGTATATGGCTGGAATCTATTGTATACTCATTTCTAAGTAGGTTCAATACATCTGTAATGTCACTTCTTGTTTGTTCAATGTACCAATCGTCATACCCGCTTTTTTCTCGGCATTCAACAGCTACAACAATCCAGGTGTGATTCTGAAATACCTGCCTAAGAACAGGCAACTGTTGATAATAGGAATACCTGCTGCCTCCATAACCATGCAAATAGAACACAAGCGGCGTTGAACGTGCGGTGTCAAAATTATCCGGCAAATCAAGCCAATAATTCCTTGTGCTGCCATCGTAACTAGCCACAAACGTTTTGTCTCCTCTGAAAACATTGATGGTAATTGTTCTCTTATCGCTGATGCTGCTCGCGGAACCGTCGGTGCAGTTTATCCACCACAACCAATTACCGTTTGGAATCGGCAAGTCGGGCGTTACCGTGGTGAGCGAACCGTTAATTAAGTTAATCTTGCTGGCAAAAATGGCCTGGTAAGACGCATTCTGCAGCCACAAAGAACAATTAAACGTTAACTGATTCGAATGTGAAACGACAAATTTGAAATCAGGCATATTATCCAAAGTGGTTATTGCATCATTGGGCGATTGCAGACTTACCAAAAACCCCCCTGACATATCATAATTCAATGTAAACTTGCTATCTGCGTCATTATCATAACTGTTGAGGTATGGTGAAAACGTGGTAACATATATCTTGTCTTGAGTGGGGCAGAACTTAAGAATTCGCAAGAAACCGTTTCCACCGTTGGTCCCAGCTTGGTAATCTGCCAGAAGCTGAGGAACCACAAAACCGTTTACCGTATCACTTCGTCTCGCTTCGCCATGGTTGTGACCACAAAGAACAAGCATTACCTGATCAGCATGAGGAGCAACAAAACTACTCCATATGTGATTGCCTTCAGTTGTCCTTGATCCATCCACATTCAGATAATCATGAGTCACAACAATCACCCTCCTATCAGGATAGCCGACTATTGTGCTGTTAGCCCAAGCCAAGACTGCATCACTTGGTTGATACTGAAAATGAAAAATCAAGTAGTCATCTCCTCCACCTGAGAACAACTCATAATTGTTCGCGTTGCTGCTCAAGTAGTGGCCCCCATACCAAATCTCACCTGCAAATCGGCTATAACCAAAAAATGTGTTATAGTTTGTCAAGCTTCCACCAGAGGCAGCGCCATCGTGATTTCCGGGTAAAACCCCCCAAGCCACATTATCAACGAACTTGCTCATGCTCCGATTCGCGTTCTGCCACTGAGCCACCGCATTTTGATTCACGATGTCACCTTCATGCGTGACAAATACTACATTCAAGTTTTCTTGCTCATTAACAATCCATTGAGTCTGATTGTCAAATATCCCCGGGTAACTCTCACTGTAGAACTGAGTGTCGGGCAAGACCACAATCGTGAAATTTTCTACAGCTTCCGCTCCTATAGCCTGCAAGCTAGAGTCAGCTTGGGATACACCACCCTCGGCACCCTGCAAGGACCCAGAAAGAACCGTTGAGAAAGACGTAACAACCAACAAGCAAAATGCAAACCCACAAAGAAACAGCTTCCAGCGCCGACCCAACTATATTTCTCCTCCATCAACACTCGAAAAAGCAAGACTTAAACACTCAAAACAGCGCCAGCTACCCCACTTAACGTAGATAAACCAACTAATTCGCTCCTTGAGTCCACTAGGAGACAATACCCTCATAGACGCCTTCCCCGACTAATCCTCACCAACAAGACAATACAATTACATTCTGAGGTAAACAGAAATATGAATCATATTTCGAATCAGTAATAGTCCTTTAATATACTCAAGCTGTATCCTGCCACAAAATAACAAAAACGAAGAATGCCTAGCTATCCCAGTCGCCTCTCTTTAAAGATAAAACCTGAGATGATTTTACTATCCCTTCAGAAGGGATGGAACTCGTCGTTCTTGAAAGGTAGGGACTGAATAATAGGGTATTTTGGATGTTTTTGTTGCCGAGTAATTTCATGACGTGTAAGATGTCTTTGGTTCTGGTGTGTTCCCTGGTTGCTTCCAGTGTCATAGCGTGTAAAGGTAGAAAGTTTAAAATCAGAAAGAAAAACAGGCACATGACACAAGATAGAAGCGCTAACATGGCTCCACACTCACACCCACACACTCCAACATAAATTCTATGTTGACTGTGTGGGCTAAACCCTCTTCCCACACATAAACCACAAGAGGAAAACAGTCCAAACCAAAAAATCAACCCTTTGCAAAACCGCAAGTGTGGTGTAAATTTTTATAGCCCCACACCCACACACAGAGAACAAAATGAATTTTGCGGGCGGCGTATCCAGGGGCAAGAAGGTTCAAAGCAACCCCGCTTCAGGAAAACCCAAAACCACTGAAGAAATTTCTGACAGGTGCAAGGAGAACATGCCGTTTAGAGTGTTTATTATGTTATACTCAAAGCAATTGTTCTTTGAAGATTCAGCCTATTGTTGGTTTTTTCTTGCTTTTCTTAATAAAAGAATAGCTGAAAGGATCATCAAAATAGCTGCCGCGGCAACTAGTCCAAAGATTGTTTCTTGAAGTAAACTTGACTGTACCTGGTTAGGAGAAACTGAAGGGCTAGGCGAATTAGAGAGAGTTGTGAAAACAATCGATATTTCATGTTTGCTAAAATGGGTTGAATACCATACGTAGTAGTTGTCATTGTCCTGTGTGAAGCCTTGGTCTTGAGTTGGTTGACCTTGACTGGTAATTGTCAATGTCTCTCCGTAGGGTACCCGACTCTTTGGAATTGTAACATTCCCAAAACCTGTGTTACCGCCTTCTCCTGTTACTGTAAAAGTTACTGTTGTTGCGGACGATTGGTTTGTTGCTATGGTAACGTTGGACATCTGTGAGCTAGTAATGTTTCCTCTGATTGCAAGCTCAACTATTGAACCACTATCCGTCGTTGCTTTAACGGTTGTTTCTAATGGAGTCGGAGAAGGCGACGCCTTTATTGTCGGAGTCGGAGTAGGGATTGGAGTAGGCAATGTTGTCGGAATAGGAGTGACTGCTGGAATAGATATTTCAGTTGGAGTTGGTGCAGGAGTTGGAGCTTCAGATGGAGAGGGTGATGGCGTCGGCAATAGGGTTGGATCAGGTGATGGAGTCGGTGTGATTGTTGGAGTTGAAGTCGGTGTGGGACTGGGTGTTAACGTGGGAGTTGGAACCAGTGAGGGTATTGGAGTTGGACTAGGGGTCGGTGACATACTAGGTGTTGGAATTGGCGTTGCCGATGGAGTTGGCACAGGTGTAGGGAGCTTACCAAGGTTCAAACCTTGGTTTACGGTCACCGTTGTTACACCTTTTGAAACGATATAATCAAGGAAGCTTGCAAAATCCTGCGTGCTAATCATGTAAGGACTTGTAACGGTTGGTCTTACACAATGGAAATAGAATATTGCCCACCCGTTAGCTGCGCATATTTGGTCAACGGCACTTTTTAGCCGCGACACATTTGAGGTGCTGCCTGTGTCCCCTGTGAATCCTGGAATGAACCATTGAGACACGGGAGGATGCATTATGCAGGTTGCGATGTTTCCAAATGTTCCTCGACCAGAACGATAATATTGAGAAACGATAGAATCTGACTGGGCGTTGTGGGCACCCCCAGGATAAGCAAAGTTATTTACTGTAAGTCCATTGGATTGTAATACCTGCTTGGAAATACTGCATTGGTCTCGTATCTGTTGGTCAGTTAAGTTAGTAAAATTTGGGTGGTTTTTGCTGTGGCTGCCTATTTCGTTGCCACTGTTTTGCATGGTCTTAAGTTCGGTTATGCTTAGGTAGGTGTTATTGTGTGAGAAATCGCTCAGTGTGTCTGTGATGACGTAGAACGTTCCCACGATGCCTCTAGCTTGCATCAACGGATATGCATAATCGTAATTGTCCTGCATGCCGTCGTCGAAAGTTATTGAAATAGTGCCGGGTACACTTCCTAAAACAACTCTTGAAGTTGCAAGGAGACATGCTGTAAGCATAGTTATGATCAAAATTAAAATTATAGTTGATTTAGCCTTTTTGAGTTGTACAACTCCCCTTTTAAGGCAAAATTGCATGTTATAGTTAAGTTTGTGGATGATATAAACACAAGATGTTTCAGAAATCTTGCTCGTTCCGATAGACCTTTCAGCAAAAAACAAAATTATTTCGCGATTTTAATGCTTGCAACTCTATTTCTTGATGGTTACGATGATTGCACCTATGAGTATCCCTACAGCAAGTGCAAAGGAAAACATAGCAAAAGTCTCGTGATGAAGGTCCGACAACTGAAACCAGATTCCAACTCGAGTGTAATTATCATATAGTATCAGAAAGCCTACCGCAAAAAAGAATAATACTGCAAGAAGAGTGATAATCCAATTTAGTTTCATTTGTAATTGAACCTGCCACTTTAAGCGGAGCTTTGAAATAATAAAACGTTTTCCTGCACAAAGAACTAATATTTAGATACTACGGCTAACTGATTGTCAACATTTCTTATATTCTGTAGAGTTCGCAGGGGCACGGGCTATTCTTATTTTTTGCTGTGTAACAACTATTTTCATAAATACAGTTGTTCTTTTCTATGTCAATAAGATTATGTTCTTCGTTTTTCAAGAATTTCGCTCTTTGGGATAAGGCTTCAAGAAGATTCACAGTATCTTTCTTATCTTCTAAAACTTTCATTTTTCCAGTTACGATTTCAAGAAGACTCAATATATCTTCCTTTTTGGAGCTATGCAAGTTGTCAGAATTTTCAGGTTTATTTGAAAAATTGTTAACCTGTTTAATTGGTTCTCGCATTTTCTCTTCTCCACTGTTTTCTTAGAACTAAATCTATATTTAAATTTTTCAATCGAATAAATTTTCAATAGCAAAATGTTAGAGGATAACACGTCTATTAGACTGAAAAGAGTGACGATGCAAATTTTTCACCGTGTTGTGCTGTTTTTTGTGTTTCAAGAATAGCTGTATTTCACTTTGCCATTACTGCTCTGGGTTTTGCCCTTTTCTTATATAACAAAGCTATGGCAACGGCAACTATGGTGACTGCAACTAAAGTTATTGCTGCAATATCCCAGGGCTTGAGGATTGGCGACGGCGCAAAACCTTTTGTTGGCCAATTGATCCATGCTGCAAAATCATTAGTTGTTCCTTCTGAAGTGCCCCAAAAATCGTATGACCAGATTGCAAACCCTGCCAGGTTAGGATGTGAACTGCTGTTCAATGCTTGGTCTATCCAACTTAACTGTTGTGACATAGAAAAATTGTTCATATCTGATGGGTCAACGTCAAGTCCCATGATTACCGGTACGGGAGAATTAGATAAAATCCTGTCCCAATAGCTTAGAGAATATGTGTCTTGTATCTTTCCATAGAACATCGGCATAAGGTAATCAAAATTTGTTAGATAAGGGTAGACTTCTTCAATTGTGTAAGGCCAATCTACTCCAAGGTCAACTGTGGCTATTTTGTCCAAGCCTTTTATCAAGCTTGCTTCTGCTTGCCAATAATCAATCAAATTCTCGTTTGTTCCTTTAAAATCCTCCAAGTCATCGTTTATGCCATCGAAAGGCGCAGAAGACATAAGTTGCTCAACAGCATTGAGCATCGTTTCTCTGTAAGCGGAGTCACTGATATCGATGCCCCAACCATTGACAAGGGCAAGAACCACAAAGTTGGGGTTTACCGCTTTAACAGTGTTTATGAACTGTTTCCATACAGTTGGCGATTCAGCATAGTCAATTATGTGATCTGAATTCCACCGTCCCGCCCAAACAATGATGCAATAAATATTTGCGCTCTCCAATCTGGTTGCAGTCGCTTGCCAAACTGAAGGTTTTGCTTTCAATAATTGTAACCCTTCATCACTTGGGTCTAACCAGGTGCAATTCTGAAGTTGGGATGAACTTGTTGAACTGACGGATTGACCCCTTATCACAGAAGTAGGCATTGTAAGCATTACTACTGTTGCTATGACGATGAGTAATTTCGTGAGCTCCAAGAGAAGTCATCTCATCAAATACTGAGTGCACAATACATAAAGGGTTAGTGCTCTAAGATTTTTAGTTTCAGGTGTTTCAAGGAAATAAAAGAAAATAGTCGCAGAAGCAGCCTTCCTAAGAACCTTTGGCTTCATTTCCATTCACTTAGGTTAAATTCACCCATTTCACATCATAGGCAGTTAATGATGATGGCGCTAGACCAGCTTCAACAACATAGGTTCCGGGAATATTCGGTGCGTTCCATGTAAAACTGTACTCCCCAACGCTATTTGCCGTAACACTAATCGATTGAAAATCATAGAAGCTGTAACCACTAGGTCCAGTCACGGTAATAGTCAAAACAGACCCATAAGCAAGATCTAACCCATTAAACATAGTAACCTTCAAAATCAAAGACTGCCCTCTCACATAGGCGGCTTGATCAGGATCTGCATACAACATAAGATGAGCAGTCTGATTAAATGTGCTTATCAAAGTAAACTGCCCCGCTCCTGTGTCTTCTCTTGCCCGCTTCACAACAAGATAATACTCTCCGGAGTTAGAAGGCGTATAGGAAATCTTTTCAAAGCCTCCAGTCGCAGCCGAGACGCCGCTATTAACGATGACAGGTTCACCATAGGAGTTACCCGTAATATTATAGAGGTACAAATCGTAATCTGCTCCGGATGGAACGGCTAATGAGAAATTGTATTGTATGCCTGAAGAAAGCTGAACGTTTCTTGCCCACGCCAATCTCTGACCCAGAACCGCAATATTTCCCAGTGAAGGTGGACTACCTAAGCTATCTGACACAGTTGTTCCAACGATGTAGGTCTTCAGGACGGCATCCGCTGCGGCATCGACGTTAAGTCTACCATAACCTTCATGCACATCTTTTCCTCCCCGGTTAAGTGTTGGACTGGAAGTAGAGGTAGAAGTCTCACGTAGATTCGGGTAAGTCTCTGTTGCCGTCATCAAAAGCAAAGTTTTAGGCATCAGGGCTTGATTTCTTGTCCAGCTCCAAGAGCTATATCCTCCTATGGCTTGTACAACAATTTCGGCAGCCCCAGACACTACAGGACAAGACATAGACGTCCCCTGCATAGGCGCCGCATCATTAGCGGTGACATCAGAAAACCCGCCGTCAGCATCATTATAATTCGTGTCTGCACTAAACAAAGGCACTGCGTAGAAACTGCCCCCAGGAGCCGTAATGTCTGGTTTCACAGTTTTACCCGTGTACCTCGAAGTCCCCCCTTGACTGCTAAAGCTAGATGTTCCATCAAACTGGTCTACAGATGCTACAGTTAACACCTCGTCAACTGAACCAGGCGTATAAATGCGGTTGGTTCCCGATCCGCTGTTACCCGCCGAAACGATTGTACTCACGCCGCTATTCACCAGATTCACAAGAGCGGTATCAACAAGCGTAACTTCGCTGGAAAAGCCCAAGCTCATACTAGCCACAGTTATATGGTAACCTACCCTATTCGCGATAATCCAGTTAATGCCGTTGATTAGTCCAGTGGACGACCCTGAACCTGAATAATCAAGAACCTTCACTCCAACAAGCTTCGACTCAGAAGCCATACCTTTCCAAGCCGAAAAACCATCCGAAGGTGTCACGTAAGGCCACGACATTGTAAACGTCACATAAAGATTTCCCGTTCCAGAACTCAAAGTCAACTGCGGATGATACATCTCATACCCACCAGAAGGAACAGAAACCACATTGTACGTCAGAGTATACCAAGTGTTCTGGCTCGGAGTACTAACCGTAGCAACTTGACTCCAAGCCCCCGTGCTCAGAGTTTTGTCACCATAATACAATGGAGCCGCTGTAAGAGCAGCCGTGCCAGTGGATGTCCACTTTACCTTAACCGTTATTGCACCCGAATTATTCAACATCATACCGCTAATCAAAAATGTGCCAGGGCTTGTAACCGCACCCAAGTTTGCTCCCCATGTGGCAGTGGCGTAACCTGAAGAATCAACACTAAAAAATCCATCTCCAGCAGCTAACCCAGAACAATGAGATCCATGTCCATTATCATCAAACGGAACAACCGAAGATGTTACCTGATCGTTCCACCCAACAATCTTTTTCGAAAAATCTCCACTCCCAAAACCGGGCGCAAAATCAACATGCGATGAATCAATCCCAGTATCCAGAACCGCTAACGAAGCATTCGGATCTCCCTGAAGCCCCAACGTACTCCAAACATAAGGTCTAGCTCCCACTTGCCGCGTCGCATAAGCCACGGTTGCATTGCAAACTGCCTCTTTCTCAATCAACAACACATCAGAACACTGCGTAATAAAACTAACAATTCCACTGTAGGGTATCCGTCCCCCAAAACCGTAAACAGCTTCTGTCCACAACTCAGTTGTTAAGGTTCCACCGGACGAAGAAAAGATGGCCACATCCTCACCCGACGGTTTATTCATCAAAAGGACTGTAACATTCACGTATTCGTCACTTGCTGTACTACTCATATGTAGCTGCTCGGCAATTTCTGAATCAAGACCATCCTCGACTCCGTTATTATTTTTGTCCACACCCAAAGGAACACTCATCGTAGGCTCAAAGTCATTACCAGTCACAACTGGCGCAGACCCACAAAAAATAGCCTCAAATGGCGCAACCGCTACCAAACCTAAACCCAAAGCTAATAACACAGCGATAAATTCTCGTCTTATGCAAACCACGCAATCCTGCCCTTTAAGCTAACCCAAAAAGAAATATTGGAAAAACCAGAAGTTGCCCACACTGTTCCCTTGCTAAAATAGGTCAACAAGAATGTTTTCAATGTATTATTTCGACCACTTATATCCTGAAATATAATGCGCTGTTTAAGATGAAATTTACTGTGAAGGTTCCAAGCCAACCTCCACAAAACTTTTATTCCTAACATTGGGGACGCACTTAAAAGCAGCCAAGTCTTCTTGCCTTTATGCTTTAAAAACAATAGACTGCAAACGCTGCCAAGGACTTGGCTCCCAATGAGCATAAAAAAGGCAGATTCAACGCTTGCCACGCTTTGTGAAACAACAAAACTATCCTCACTTGACCCAAATTGGTTAGGTTGCTCATTTGTTTGTAGCCATTTTGAGTCGTAAGCTGTTAACTGGGCTGGAACCAAAATAGCCTCTACAATATATGTGCCATCGACGTTGGGAACAACCCAGACGAAACTGTATTCTTCTGCCGAATTGGCTGACACATTTATGGGTTGAAAAACGTGGAAACTGTAGTCTGCTGGTCCAGTAATTGTCAAGGCTAGCGATGTTTCTAGTTTGGGATTCTGCTGGTTCAAAATAGTCACTTTCAAGCTTACTTGCTCGCCCAATAAGTAGCTTGCTTGCGAATCGATCATGAGATAGACTCCATAGACGTTGATGTCGCTGGCGATGTTGGATTTTACTTCACTGCCTAAGGTGTCAGTAACGTTGAGGTGGATTCGATAGTTGCCATTTTCTTTGGGCGTAAATATCCAGACGGGATATGTGGCTTGTGGTACCGCGGTGTTGTTTATGTACCAT
This sequence comes from Candidatus Bathyarchaeota archaeon, assembly GCA_963777155.1. Classification (GTDB taxonomy): domain Archaea; phylum Thermoproteota; class Bathyarchaeia; order Bathyarchaeales; family Bathycorpusculaceae; genus Bathycorpusculum. The sequence continues at coordinate 79,817 of CAVZPM010000036.1, read as the reverse complement.
TGGTAGGTGTAGGGCGCTAAGCCTCCTATAGTGGAGGCGTTAAATGTTTGGAGTTGACCATAATAAAGAATGGATGAGGTCGGAGCAATCATGACGGTTGGTTGTGAGTAAACATTGACGGTTGCAGAATTTGATTTTGCTTTGTAGTTGAGGTTGTCTGTGACGTTTAGGTAGATACTATAACTTCCTGTGAAATTCGCTTTATAATTTAGCGTTGGGTTTGTGGCTCCTGCGATTGCTGTGTTGTTAGCGTAGTACCATTGGTAGCTGTAGGGTACAAGTCCGCCTGTCACTGTTGAGGTAAACTGTTGCGTTTTCCCGGCGGTCATATTTAGGGAGGTCGGATTAATTGTAACCGTCGGTTGTGAGTACACATTGAAGGTGGCTATATTGGATTTCACTCTATAGTTAAGGTTGTCTGTTACGTTAAGATAGATACTGTAACTTCCAGTGAAGTTAGCTCTGTACGTCAAGTTTGAGGTTGCCGCGCCTGATATTGCGGTACCATTTACGTAGTACCATTGATAAGTATAAGGTATGAGTCCGCCTGCTACATTGGAGTCAAACAATTGTGTGCCTCCAATGGTCATGTTAGCTGTGATTGGACTGATAGTTACTGAAGGTTGCGAATAGACATTGAGGGTGGCAGTGTTGGATTTCACTTTGTAGTTGAGAGCATCTGTGACGTTTAGGTAGATGTTGTAGATTCCCGTGAAATTTGCCTTGTAGTTTAGAGTTGAGCCTGTTGCTCCAGCTCCAGTTATGGCGGTGTTGTTGGCATAGTACCATTGATAAGTGTAAGGTGCAAATCCACCTGTTACCGTTGAGGTGAACTGTTGCGTGTTTCCAACGGTCAAGTTCATGGAGGTAGGGCTGATTGAAGAAGTGAGAGCCCCATATACAGTGATATTAGTAACTGTGTTAGAGTTAGTTACGGTGCCTACATTGTCAGTCACTCGAAGGTATATATTATAATGTCCCGCCTGCGTTGGACTGAATGCCCAATTTGAACCAGTGGCGCCTGTAAAGCTACCATTTAGATACCATCGGTAAGAGTAAGGTGAGACACCCCCCGAGATAGAGGAAGTAAAGACTTGTGATCCTCCAACATCTAATCTTGCGGAGGTCGGGCTTATCGAAGTAGAAAGAGGCGCTACACCCCCGTCTAATGCTTGGTTTACAGTGACAGTCGGGATACCTTTGGCAACAACATAGTCAAGAAAAGCCTCGAAATCTTGGGCACTTATCGCATATGGCTCATTATAGACATCTGGAATTACGTTGTGGAAGTAAATTTGAACCCAGCCATTTTCATTATAAGCTTGGTCTACCGCACTTATGGCTCGTGACAAAACGGTGCTATCGCCGGTCTCAGCTGGAAAACCCGGCAACCTGAACATATCTATCGGAAACGACAAAACTTCCGGATAATAATACGCTGACCGCGCCGACCTATAATATTGGGATACAATCGAATCAATATGCTCGGCGTTAGGATCGTTTGTATCGCCATAAGGAAAAGCAAAATTGTTGGCTGAAAACCCATTGGCCCGCAAGACTTGTTGAGAAACGCCACATTGATATTCAATTTCAGCGTCGGTCATGGTTTCAAAATGCTCATGAGTGACACTGTGGCTTCCTATCTCGTTGCCGGCATTCTGCAGAGTGTGAAGTTCATTCAAACCCATACGATTATAATCACCAGAAAAATCGCTAATAAAGCTCGAAACAGTGTAGAATGTGCCAACAATTCCTCTGGCCTGCATCAAAGGCCAAGCATAATCAAATTGGCTCTGCATTGCATCATCAAAACCTATCGTAATGGCTCCATGCAATGGCTCAGCGGCAATCCTCGGAGTCACAGATAAGCTTGCTAAGGCCACTGTGACAACTAAAAGAATAGTCAAAGCCGTTGTTTTTTCCAAACTATATTTCTCCCAATTTACACGTTACGCTGATAGCATAGGCATTGCTAGGCTACTCCGTTAACAGCTGCTACAAGCATGCCCTTTGCAGCGTGCCTTTTTTATTATACAACACTAATCTTCGATTTTCTCAATATATGCGATATTACGGATTTGATAATATTCTCACTTCGCATCAAACAGCCTAGCCATTTCGCGTCCACAATCAGCAATTGAGAGTTTGGCAATTTTATCTATTTCTTAGGAAGGCAAGGGAGAACTAACAAATACGATTTTTACGTCATTGCTGCAGTCGGTTTCAATTCCAAATTCAAGTTATGCAACAAATGGGCATAACCAAACGTAACAGTGAATCGAAATGTAAAATCATAATATACGCTATTTATCAGTAATTCACATGGTCTATTAACCTACAGAGGTATTAAGTTTTATAATGGAAATTTGAACAATTTGAAGCGGGTAACAGTAAAAAACTACTGAGTAGCTTCAACTACAAACGATTAACCGTTTAAAAAAATAAATACCATCACTTTAACGTAGGAAAACAATCAATGACTAAAGCTGGGAATATTGCAAAGGTTTCGGCAAAAGGTGGCTATAGCCTCCTTTTGGGGTTAGTGATTTCAACAGTCATTTCATCAATTGGCACAATATTCATAGCAAAACTGCTTGGATCAGACCAATATGGCTTGTTTGCAATAGTTTTGACCCTTCCAAATCTTTTGGTCTTATTCCGAGACTGGAGCGTAACCTCAGCTATCGTTAGATTTACAGCGCAATTTCGCACCGAAAACAGAGAGAATGAAATCCGAAGTGTGTACGTAGCTGGCTTAACGTTTGAAATCTTCACAGGCTTAATTCTTTCAATTTTTTCGCTTCTTTTTTCCGACTTTCTTTCAGTCCATCTCTTTCATCGTCCAGCCCTAGCTCCCCTAATCGAAATTGCCTCTTTTTCCATACTAGCAAACGCGCTAATAGCCTCCGCTACAGCCTTCTTTACAGGTTATGAAAAAATGGGTTTCAACAGTATAATGATTATTTGCCAAAGCATCATTAAAACTGTTCTAATAATCGGATTAGTACTTCTGGGGTTAGGTACATCAGGAGCTACTATAGGTTTCACAGCTGGCACAATTATTGCGAGCTCAATTGGTATAGTACTTACCTGGCTCATTTATCGGCAACTACCTAAACTGCCTCCAAATAAACTCGAAATAAAAGCATACTTATCAACTATGTTAAAATATTGTCTGCCTTTATCTTTAGCTGCAATGATTGGCGGATTTCTTCCCCAATTCTATGCTTTCTTGCTTCCAATTTACTATGCCATCGACAACGCTGTAATAGGAAATTACGGTGTAGCCTCGGCTTTTGTTGTTCTCATCGGCTTCTTCGCTACTCCCATTCTTACAATGATGTTTCCCGCTTTCTCCAAGATGGATCCAGAAAAGGACAAAGAGCCTCTTAGAAACATCTATAAGTTCTCTATCAAATACGCTTCACTTCTTGTTGTGCCCGTGACAGCTCTAGTTATGTGTCTAGCACAACCTGCAGTTGAGACACTTTTTGGAAACACATACAGTACTGCGCCACTCTTCCTTGCATTGCTTGCGATTCCGTTTTCCTATGCAGCTCTAGGATACCTCAGCATAGATGCTCTTCTAAATGGACAAGGGCAGTCAAGATACGTCTTAAAAATGGCTATCGTAACTGGAGCCATAGGTTTTCCATTCGGTTACATTTTAATTTTCAACTTTGGGGTTTTAGGACTCATTGCAGCATCACTACTATCAGACCTGCCCAGCACGATCATGGGATTACGTTTCATCAAAAAAAATTATGGTGCGCAAGTGGATTGGCGCTCCTCTGCTAAAATTCTCATTTCGTCCGCTATACCTGCCGCTCTAACCTACTTTTTTGTAATGCAGCTGCCACTCGCAAGTTGGATTAGACTAATAATTGGCTTCACCTTCTTCGTTATTATCTTGGTGCCTGCGATTTTGTTAAGCAGGGCAATTGACAGAAATGACATAAAGAACCTGCGGGATATGATAACCAGTGTTGGAATTGGAGGAAAAATATTGGCGATCTTTCTTAATTTCATTGAGAAACTGATGAATACCCTTAAACTGTAACTTGACTGAAAATAAAAAATACAAAACACCTTGTAGCAAACCTATTAAGTTAACATCAAAGAATCATACCTAAGCAGCGAGGTACTGGAGATAACCGCAAAATTGAGAATTGCAGTAATTTTGGGGACTCGACCTGAAATCATCAAGTGTTCACCCATTATCAGGGAATGTGAACGCTTAGGTTTGGATTTCTTTGTTTTGCATACGGGTCAGCATTACTCGTATAGTATGGACAGGGTTTTTTTTGAGCAGTTGGGGTTGCCCATGGCAAAGTATAATCTTGATGTGGGCTCTGGTTTGCATGGAAAACAGACTGGTAAGATGCTTGCTGGTATTGAAGAGATTCTAATCAACGAATCTCCTGATGTGGTTTTGGTTGAGGGTGACACAAATACTGTTCTTGCAGGAGCATTAGCTGCTGTGAAACTTGGGGTTAAAGTTGGTCATGTGGAGGCTGGATTGCGCAGCTACGACAGAAGGATGCCTGAGGAAACTAACCGGGTTTTGACTGACCACTGTTCGGATTTCTTGTTTGCGCCCACACAAAAATCGAAGGGCAACTTGCTTGATGAAGGCATTGAAGAAAAACAGGTTTTCTTGGTTGGCAATACCGTTGTCGATGCAGTTTTCCAGAACATGGAAATAGCTAAATCCAAAAACCAAAACCTTGGGAAGTTGGGTCTTAATTCGGGCAAGTTTATGTTGGCTACGTCGCACAGGCAGGAAAATGTGGACGACAGAGGTCGGTTTGAGGGTATAATCAAGGGTTTACAGTTGGTACAGAAGGAATTTGGAATTCCAATAATCTATCCTATTCATCCTCGCGCCCGAAAAGAACTTGAGTTATTTGGAATAGATTCTGCCGGGCTGACTTTGGTTGAGCCTTTGGATTATTTGTCTTTTCTGAATCTTGAAAGCAAGGCTATGTTGGTTTTCTCGGATTCGGGTGGAGTACAAGAAGAAACCTGCATCCTTGGTGTGCCTTGTATAACTATGAGGGATAATACGGAGCGGCCTGAAACAATAGAGGTTGGGTCAAATATATTGGCGGGTACTAGTTCTGATCGAATTCTTGAAGCTGCCAAGGTCATGGTTAAGCGACAGAAGGGTTGGGTTAATCCGTTTGGTGATGGAAAAACCGCAAAGAAAATACTTGAGGTTCTACTGGAAAAGATTAAGTAAACTATACAGAAGAATCGCTAATTTCTCACGTAAAATCGATCTCTTTATGCAGAACTACGATGAGTGCATATGGAGCTGAATATAGCTCCCTGATAAACCGTACTGTTTGGCTCGATATATTGAATTTGTCGAATTATCATTTATTAGGCTGTATTCCAAGGTGAATAGTAATGGCTCGTTATGGAGAAACAAGAAGATTTTTCCTGGATTGCATATGCGGCTTGTCTTATTCCAGCTCTAAATGAAGAAGAAGGCATAGCTCATACTATTACAGAACTTAGAACTCAATTCTCTGGCCTAAAAATTTTGGTTGTTGATGGCAACAGCAGTGATAATACCGTTCGCGTTGCTAAAGATTTGGGTGCGGACGTTATTTCTCAGGAAGGAGAGGGCAAGGGGGATGCCTTAGACTTTGGACTCAAATACCTAGACAGCAAAGCCCAATACGTCATAATTGATGATGCAGACTTTACATACCCCGTGGAATTTATTCCTGAAATGATAAAGATCTTGCAAGATGACCCAACAGTAGGTATGGTGTGCGGGAACAGGTTCAATTCTACTTACCCGATTAAGGATATGAAAAAGGTCTTCTACATCGGCAACAAGATCATCGCCTCCGTTCACACTTTGCTAAATAACATAGACCTAAAAGATCCCCTTACGGGATTGCGGGTTGTCAGGGTAGATCTGATGCGGAACTGGACCCCCAAATCCAAGAGCTTCGACATAGAAGTGGAGCTGAACAGCTACGTAGAGAAAAAGGGATATAGAATTGTGGAGGTTCCCATAAGTTACCGAGCAAGAATAGGCGAGAAGAAGCTAAGGGTGAAGCACGGTTGGGCTATTCTTTCACGAATTATCTCCGAGACACTGTAGAACACGCTCGTCAATGAAAAGAGGCTTTATACATTAAATAGATTGTATTGACGTTTACCGAGAAATTTTTCTCTTCCTAATCAGCACTGCTAAAGATAGTACAAACAGAAATAGAGGTAAGAGCATCAACCAGGGAAACTCTGGGATTGCGTGTGTTCCAATTATCTTGAAATTGTGAGTGCTGTGATTGTAGTTAATTTCTAGTATATTGTTTGTTCCATCGTTAGATTGGGTGTAATCTACGTTTTCTACCAGCAGTGTTTCGTCTTTGTAGATTGATAGTTCTCCCCATACAAGATTAGCTGGGATAGTGATTCTGCAGTATCCTATTGTTCCGGTTTGTCCGTTTGCTTTGAAGTTTAGCTCTTTCGTGGCAGAGTTAAACGTTAAATCGGTAATTGTGGAGTTGCTATACGCGATAACTGGGTAGGTTTTGTCTCCAGCTGATAAATCAAACTGAAATGAAGAGGGTGTAGCTGTTGGAGTAACTGTTGGGGAACCTGTAGTTGTGGGCGTTAATGATGGACCAGGACTTAATGTCGGATTAAGTGAAGCGAGTTGGCTTGGCGTTAACGTAATTTTATCATTTAGGTTAACTGTAATTGTGTCACTCCAATCACTTGTCTCTGATTCATTGAAGGTAGTTTCCCAGTACCCATCAGTTGGGATAGAGGTACCTGGCATCTGACCGTAAAAATACGCTCTTGAGTAGTTGCCAGTTTGTGCTCGAAGCTGAAAATCCATTAAAGTAGGATTTGATTTAACAACACTTTTAGTTTCAACGTCTGGTAAAAAATTAAATGTGTCAATTCTTATTTCCCAAAGTGTATTTTCAGTGTCAGACTGGAGTTTACCATCTCCTCCATGGCGTACCCATAAGCCTGAGTAATGTTCTTTGGCTCTATAATTATAAACTATTGAGTTAACAACATCGCTGCTTGTGAATGCTTGATTTTCTATTACAAACTGTAATGTGCTGTCATTTGGGAATTGCATAGAAAACTTTGGTGCTAAGGGTTTAGTTGATTGAGCACAAGCAGTTCCCTCTATAATGGAGCTTGATAGAAACAAAATCAAAATGAAAGTTAAGGACAAGCTCCTACTAATTTTACCGATACTTAGACAACCTCGAGAAAACTTTTTTCTTCTTATCACAGCACTCAACATCCGTCAGTGTCTTGGTGATGTAGTATGATTTGACTGCTTTTAGTTCTATTGATGGAACAAACAAAAACAAATTGTTCCAAATTGGAACATGTCTTGTAGCACAGCCTAGTTCGGTAACCCTATAGATGATCAAGTTAAATCAATTTTCTTAACTAACAAAAGATTAGCTGGCGAACCAATATTAATGCACAAAAAACTCACGAGGATTCGAATTGCCCACCGCGCATCGGGCAGACTAAATCAACGCTTTTTGGGTATTTCTTCTTCTGTTTGAATAGTAACTGAAAATGGCAGAGACCACAAGAACAGATTCTGCATTTAGGACACCAGTAGACTCCACCGCCGACTATGTTGCCGCAAGCATCGCAAGGCTTAGCTAAAGTGAAATAATCAAAAAAACCTATAAGAAACTGTTCTGTGTTTTCATTAAAAGATAATTTGCTAAAACAACTCTGTGGGATAGTAGGGGCAAGTAAAAGTGGATAGTTTGTTGTTGCTTAGGCACTACCACATTTTCTTTTATTCGTGTTCTAGTTTTCTTATATTTGCAGGAGCAAATGCAAAGCCTGACAGGTAGGGCTTGGCGAATCAAAAAAGTCTTCTCTCCAATCAAAACTGCACCATTATTCTCTTCCTATAGTTTCGGGGATTTGCCAAGCCCTCAATTCTTTGTGTCAAGCAATAAGTCCTTCCCCCCACGACCGGAGGGAAAAATTTTATGTACAAAAAATAAACGGTTAAAAACAGAACTATGTTGGTTCAGGTTTTCTGCATGGGCAGTACATGCTATGGTTGGATTGTTTATGTTTATAAACTGTGCCTTTGTCGGCAACTTCATCTGGAACCCAGATAAGGTGCCCGCAGTTCTTACATCTCATGAATAATTAATTCTTGAAAACTTGTTATAAGTCTACTGGAAAAGTTCTATAGACGTTTAGGCTAGGCAAAGTCTTTGGAATGTTTTTTGTCCAGAGGGCGCATAAACGGTGAAGGTTGTGAAGTAGTCTGATTCTGGCTCCATAACGGGAGGGAACACCTGATAGTAACTTATGGTAGCGCTGTAGGTATGCTGGTTTCTTAGGGAAATAGACTAATTTTTTGAAGCATCCATGTAGAAAAAAGGAAAGTGGAGTAAAGGATTTTTACTCTTCATCCTCGCAGTCGTCACAATCGCAGTCTTCGCAATCCTCTTCTTCTTCGAAACCGAATATTTCATTTTTCATTTCAAAAACCAACAAAGCGTAACATTGCAGACCTATAAGTCTTGTCCAAGTCTCTAAACCCCAAGATTCCTTGAGATTTGAGCTGTCTATGGAAAAATATAAGACTATAAAACTTGATAGTAAACCGAGTAGCATGAAAAACAGTAGAAAAGCAAAGACGACGTTAGCTGTTTTTATTCTGATAGCGCTGGTCATTTCTGTCTACGGTGTTTCTGCTTACTATGTGGCCTCTTATGTTCACGACTATGAAGGGACTCTCAAGTGGCCAACTCCTGGATACACTTTTCTTCCATGGCCAAAAACACCGATAGGAGCTGTAATTACTATGGTTGTTCCCGTGAACCAGACAGATATGCAATATTACCGATACATTATTCAGTCTGGATTATTAGCTGTACTTACAATTTTGTCATGGATTGCTGTTTTTTGGAGTGCTCGTCGACTTTGGAAATTGGATTTAACAGTGCAAATAGCTCGTAATGATTAGTCTCTGACTGCTACGTTTCATCTATAATCGGGGGATTAAAATTTTAATCCTTAAACCCAGAGTATGACATTAAGACAGGAACTGTAAATGTGTTGATTAGTCCTCTTTGCCCGCTATGTCCCCACTCCAACCGTCGTAGGAGAGGGAGACTTGCTCAACGGTTAACTAATAGAAAATTAGTCCCCGCATTGTAATAATGATCTTTTTTTTATTATCTTTAAATATTTTAGGACTCAAAACTCAGAAATTATTATCTGTTCTTTTTTTCTCTTTTTTTTAGATAATTTATGGTGTCTTCAATGAACTTCTGTTCAGATGCCGACCTTTCAGGCTCGTTTTTTTTCATAAGAACCCTTTCGTTTTATCTGAGAGTTTTTTCCAGACAAATGTTTGTAGGAGCTAACTTGCTTAATAGCTTTTTGTCTAATGCCTATAAAAATGCATTTTCAGTATTATTTTTGCAATAAAATAGGCTTCTTTGAATTAAACTAAAAAATGGTTTTCGCCATAAACTATTTTTTTATTGAGAATCATGTGTTATTCTAAAGTGAGTATCGCAACAGTCAGATAGGGTATCCAGTTTTAGCGGCAAATTAGCATTTTATTGGTCTTATGCATTCACAGGTGGATTGTGGGCTAACTTGTTTGATAGGCTCAAGGCTAAAACGGCTTACGGCTTAAAAATCGTTAAGTATTTTCTTTCCTTATCCTCAATTATAGTTAAGCCGTGTTTTTTTGCATGCCTCTCAATTTCCATTTTATTATAATCACATTTTATTTGGATCAGGAAGTGGTTAGGTTTCGATTGAACCATTGAAACGTATGAAGGCTCAACTAAGTCATTATCCACTAATTCTTTCAACATAGCCATAGCTTGCAATCTATCCAGAGGCACCAACCCCGCAAAATTTTAGTCATACCTAAGTGTTTAAAAATTTTTCCTAAAAACAGAATTATCAAAATGTCTTATTCGGCCACTTTGAAGCATGTCTGACAGCCTTCGCAAAGGTAAGCTTCAACATGGAAAAAATGGTTACTTAATGAGCGGAAGGGCTTGTACACTTCTTTTCCGCAGTTGGGACATTTAGCTACAAGTATCCTCTCCAATAATAGATTTATCCTTCCAAAAGAGCGAATAAGAAGATTTGTGGTTGCTTAGAGTATACAACAACCTACGGAAAGTGTTGTTAGTTGCTTGTGAGGCATACGCAGTTGATTAGGTTTTTGCAGGTGATGCATTCTTCTGGTGTTTGTTTTGGTCTTGGTTTCTTGGTATAGTAGTCTAGATTTTTTGGACAACCATTTGACTTTGAAGGTAGCTGCTGGGGGGTGTCTTCTAATTTTATACATTCGAGTTCCTGTGTTTCAATTTCAGTAATTTCTTGAGGGGGGTTGGGTTCTTGTGTTTCAGGTATGTTTGTTAGTTCTGTGGATTCGGGTTGCTTAATGGATTCGGTTTCTTCTTTTTGGTTTATAATACTTGGGGAGATGCAGGTATCAGCCAAGGTTGGAGGAAGCGTTGGAGGAAGTGCTTTTTTATATCTTCTTAAATTTGGTAACTGCTGAGTTTGGGTTTTCTGGGTTTTGGCAATGCTCCTACTTTTTATAAGAGATAATAGATTAAGCGAGGGCAGAAAATATAAAAATACAATAAAGCTCGCTGAAATAGCAGCGCCAGTAATATTTAGAATATTTATTTGATTTTTCATAAATAATCCATATGAGAACCACGTAAGTGCCCATAGGAATAGCAGGTAGTATGTTTGTTTACTATTGAAGAGTTGTGTTAGTATGTTTCTAGATTCCAGCTTGGGTACACTCCACGGTTGATTGGGAGTCTATGAAGCTTGTGAATTTTTCGCATCTTTGTTTTAGGTATGTGACTTCTGAATTTAGTTTTTCTAATTTTCGTTTTCTTTTTTCGTATTCTTCTTTGGCTTTGATTTCCAGTTGGTTTAGAAGGGCTGTTAGGTGTTCTTTTTGTTCACTAAGACGTGCTTTGTCAACTTCTAGGCTTTGGAACGAATTGAGGATATCTTCGTCTTTTGAGTTGTTCTCTTTTTTTAGTGTTACATTTGACATTTAGATCACTAATTGTTTTAGCACTATGTGGGGACCCTTTTTAAAAACTTATGAACTTTAAATATGAATTTGGAAATTACTTTTTTAGCCGTTAGTTTCTTTCGTCTCAAAACAACAACCACAACGGCTATTGTGGTTGCAGTTGCGAAAAACGCGAGCTTATTTTGTTTGGTTCCTGTAAATAGGCGTTGAAATTGAGTTATTGTTTGTTGGTAGGGTTCTTTTTTTTGTGGCTTTGTTCTGATACTACAATTGTTGCTTCGGCACCCATGATTAGTAGCACAAAAAATGTTTCTTGAATACTCTGAGCCAGTCCAGGGCTACTGGAAATAGTGGAATCCGTGTTAATCGGAGTTGGAGTACGTTGAGGCGTGTTTATTGTAGTTGGAGTATATGTGGGGTCTGCTATCGTGTATTGCGCATACAGGCTCATAATTGTTTTTCCAATGTAACGCCATGATAATACCGGAATCAACGGTGAATTTTCGTCTCTGGTTTGTGAGGTCAGTGAAATATGGTCATTGTTGTTATCAAAAAAGTATTGAGTGTAGTTGTCTGAATAATATCCTAACCAGTATACAGTGTTCGGAGACGCAGAGTAGTTCATTTTGAAATTGTACCATTCACCAGAAACCGACGTTACGTTCAAGGCATAGGTTTGCAAAAGCGGTTCTCCTACTTGAGGTAAATTTGAATCAGGGTCGTTTGAATAGATTATTGCTCTGACTTGTGAGCCTTCTGGGATCCCCGTTAGACGAATGCTGATTTGTGTGATTGTGCCGGTGTCGGGTGGTGTCGTATAGTTGCAGAGGGTTATGGTTTTTGGGGCTGGTAAGCTTGATTTTTGGTTGCCTTCGGCTTCATAGGCGAACTTGGATGTTGCGACTGGTGGAGGGGCGACTTTGGAGGTAGATGCTGGTTCTGGGGTTGGAGCAGGCGTTGCGGCATGGGTGTTTTCCATCGTCAAAGAAGCTTCCAAAGTAAGGGTCATTACTAGTACTGCGAGGAGTATGCTTTTCTTCAACAGCGCTCTTTTTTTCGTCATGTTTCTTTTGCATCCACCTTGAGAGCTTAGAGCTCAAAAGTGAAAGATTCCGTTAGTCTTCTATTTTGCACTTGATTAGTATGTTTTATGAATTTAGAATACTAAATGCAACTTATCCTCGATGAAGCAGAGTCATTTAAGAAATAAGAACTGGTAGATGTCTAAGACATGGCACCCGACAATATTATGTTTGGATTCGTTCATTTTTTTGGGGGCAAGATGGATTGGCTTATAGGTTGCTTCTGAAGATTAGGAATGGCTATGATCTGTTGATTTTCTAGGGTAATTATGTTCTGTAGGTTGTTTAGGGGTTTAGCTAAAACTTTTTGGTAGCTACCTATCGATCCGATGTAGAATGCGATCCATCCGAGAAGAAAGAATATTGATGCAAATGGTATCAAAAACATAGCTCGGATTCTTGATATTCGCGCCATGGATTTGGATCTCAATTGTACACTTATAAAACTTTATGATACGTTAAGATATATGGTGCCGCTTTCTGTTCTGATAAAATCAAAACATTCTTGTTATTTTCTTATTTCAAACAATTTATAGACAAAATTGGAACACGGCAACCATAGGTGTTGGTTTGACCAACTATGTTGAAAATGTCCACAAGAAGCCTAAAATCTGCTAAATCAACATGGGAAAAGCTCTTCCATATCCACTACTACAACCAGACAAACGCCAAACCACAACCCAAACCCAAAACAAACCCTAAAAAACAATCAGAAAAAACGCCCCTACACACAGGACAATCCAACAACAACCAATAAGAAAACTAGACAAACATTGCTATTGATCAAGCAGGTTATGTCAGATAAAGAAGCTTATGGAAACCAAAAGTGATAAACGGTACATTACAAACAAGAGTTAACTCGTAAAGACTCAGATTGGAGGATAGAGAGGTTTGTCTAAGGCTACGGAGATGGCGAAGGTTTCAGCTAAAGGCGGCTTCCACCTACTATGGGGTCTGGTGCTCTCCACCGTTATCTCAGCGGTCGGCACAATATTTATCGCCAGACTTCTAGGCGCAGACAACATGGGCTTATACACTATTGCTCTTGCTGCTCCCAACCTGATTGCCACGTTCAGGGATTGGGGCGTAACCACCGCCATGATAAAGTACTCCGCAGAATACAACAGCGAAAATAATGTAGCCAAGATAAGAAGTGTGTTTGTTTCAGGGTTAGTTTTCGAGATTCTCGTTGGTTTAGCCCTTACTTTTTTGTCTTTTGGGCTTTCCCAGTTTCTAGCAGACTTCTATGGTCGTCCAGCCATCGTTGGGTTAATTCAGATATCTTCTTTGTACATCTTGACTGGCGCACTAGTTAACACCGCAACCTCAGCTTTCACAGGCATGGAAAAGATGCATCTAAACAGCGTCATGTTGATTGTTCAATCCTTGATTAAGACGACTCTAATTATTGGGCTTGTGGTTTTTGGTTTAGGTACTCTTGGCGCCGTTATCGGTTTTTCAATAGGCGTCTTGGTTGCAGGTTTGTCCGGTGTGTTGCTAATGTACACTATCTATAGGTCTTTGCCTAAATCTAGAGATGGCAAACTAGAGTTGTCTAAGACGGTTAGAACTATGCTTGTGTATGGATTGCCACTTTCGATAGGCGCAATCTTAACTGGGTTTCTTACTCAATTCTACAGTTTTATAATGGCGTACTTCGTAACTGACAACTCGTTGATCGGCAACTATTCTGTGGCGGTGAACTTTGTAGTTTTAATCAATTTCTTTGCCACTCCAGTAACAACCATGCTGTTTCCGGCCTTCTCCAAATTGGATGCCAAAAAAGATAAGGAAACCCTCAAGAACGTTTTCCAGTATTCAGTTAAGTACGCGGCACTTATTATTATGCCCGTTACTACGCTGGTTATGGCTCTGTCGCAACCCGCAATCAACACCATCTTCGCAGACAAGTATGTTCAGGCTCCTCTTTACCTTGCTTTGCTAGCGGTGATTTACCTGTTTTCAGCTTTAGGAAGCCTAAGTGCTGGAAACTTAATTAATGGTCAAGGATACACAAGGTACAACCTGTGGTTGGGGCTTCTCACGGTAGCTATTGGTTTTCCTTTGAGTTTTGTGTTGGTTTCCCAATTCGGAATTATCGGTTTGATAGTAACAACAACGATTGTTGGACTTCCAGCCTTATTCTTAAGCCTACGTTTCATTAAGAAAAAGTTTGATGTGGGTTTAGACTGGGGGTCTTCAGCGAAAATTACGTTCTCTTCAGGCTTAACTGGGTTGATTACCTATTTTGCAGTGTCTCTTATGCCGTTTAGCAATCCAGTGCAACTTGTTTTAGGCGTCGTAGTCTTCATGATTGCTTTCATACTTCTAGCGGTAGTTACCAAAACCGTGAAAAAGGCTGATCTGGAGAATATCAGCGGTATCGCCAATGCAATGGGGCCTCTGCGAAAACCGTTGGCTATTATCATTAAATTAGTTGGAAAGTTAATGAATGTTCTACAACGTGAAGATAGAAACGCCACCGCTGAATAGTGCCATAGACGCTTATCTAAGATTTAGGAGAAGCCATTAATTTTGCAGTAGATTTTGTATAAGGAAGGGGGTTTGAACTTTTTTGTTTTCTGGGGTTCGGCTTAGTTTTCTGTATTTGCCGCAGTAGCTTCCGCCTGTATGTGTGCACGTGTAGCTTGCGTTTGAGTATAGTCTGCATGAACCAGTGAATTTGCATTTTTCTTTTCCATTAATTAAAGAAGAAAACCAAAGTTCTCTAGATTTTCTCATGGTTCATCCTTTGTTTGGGCAGATTAGGATTTGTTATGTGCTATTGTTCTATTTGTTAATAGAATTATGTGGTTGTGGTAATACAACTACAATTGCCTCTAGGAAATATTTTAATGACAACAGCAAGTCATAATATCCTGTTTTACTTATGAGTTGGGGATTGACATGAAAGCGCTTGTTTTGAGTGGCGGTAAGGGAACTAGGCTGAGGCCGTTAACTTTCACCTGTGCTAAACAACTTATTCCTGTAGCTAACAAACCCATCCTAGGCTACGTTCTTGATCAGGTGGCAGCTACTCCAATCAAAAAAGTGGGCATCATCACTGCACGTGAAACGGGCCAATTCGTGGAGGACTATGTTAAGGATGGCTCAGGCTGGAACCTAAATGTATGCTATATTCCTCAGGAACCGCTTGGCTTGGCACACGCGGTCAAGACAGCTAAGCGTTTTCTGGGTTCAGACTCTTTTGTTATGTGTCTAGGCGACAACGTGACGGGTCAAGGCTTGGAAACATTTGTTAAAAAATTTAAAAATGAGCATCTTGACGCACTTATTATTCTCAAAGAAGTCGATAACCCCTCAGCCTTTGGCATAGCACAGCTAGATGAAAAAGGCAACATAGTGAAACTCGTGGAGAAACCTAAGACTCCAATGGGCAACTTGGCAATAATCGGCACCTACCTGTTCTCCAGCAAAGTCCATCAAGCCATAGAAAAAATCAAGCCGTCATGGCGCGGCGAACTAGAAATTACCGATGCCATCCAAGAAATGATTAATATGGGTTTTTCGGTTAAGGCTGAAATCCTGCGTTCCTGGTGGCTTGATACGGGCAAAAAAGACGACATCCTATCTGCTAACGCAAAGATTCTGGATGAATACATCGAGTTAGACGTGAAAGGCACTGTAACAAACAGCACTCTGGATGGTAGAGTCAAAGTGATGCCTGACGCAAAAATAATCAACAGCACAATCAGGGGACCATGCGTTATAGGTAAGAATGCATATGTCGAGAACTCGTTTATTGGACCTTACTCAAGCGTTGGTGATAACTCTAAGATTCTTTGCTCCAACATCGAATACTGCGTTATTCAGGACAGCGTAACCGTCAAAGACATTGAGCGGCTTGAGGACAGTTTGATTGGCAAAAACGCTAAGGTCACCCGTAACCAGAGGAACAGAACCATAAAACTGCATGTTGGCGATTACTCAGAAGTTGAGGTTTAACGCCAATAAGGGCAACCATTATAAAGTTTTTTAAACGATATATTTCCAGCCAAAACAAGGTTTAACTCATGCTGCAAGGAATAAAAATTAGGCCAATTCGGCGTTTTCCAGACGAGAGAGGCTTCTTTAGCGAGGTTATGCGTACCGACTGGAAAGACCTCTTTGGCGAAGACACGATTTCCCAAGCAAACCACTCATTTACGTTCCCAGGTGTTATTCGTGCTTGGCATCGACATGTTAAAGGACAAAACGACTATTTTTTGGCTCTGAAGGGCACTATTAAGATTTGTGGCTTTGACGACAAAACTGGCGAGCTAGATGAAGTTGTCTCCAGCGGCTCAGATATGCAAGTGGTACGTATGCCGGGGCACTATTGGCATGGGTTTAAAGCAGTCGGAAATGAACCGGCTATGCTGCTTTATTTTACAACCAACCTCTATAACCCACAAGATCCAGACGAAGAACGCCGCGAATGGAATGACCCAACACTTATTCCAAAAATCATCAACGGCAAAAAGAATGATCCACGTGTTGGCAAACCTTGGGATTGGAATTATCTACCTCATAAGTGATATACTATGAAAGTGTTAGTGACTGGCGGTTTAGGATTTATCGGAAGCAACTTCTGCAGGCACCTGCTTGCAAAGCACCCTGACCTTGAATTGATAAATGTTGACAAAGTGGGCATTGGCGCTAACCCTGCAAGCCTGCATGACATCGAAAATGATAAGCGGTACACCTTCATCAAGGGCGACATTTGTAATCCTCAGCTCATGAACCGTTTGGTTCATCAGGTAGATGCTATAGTTAACATCGCGGCGGAAACACACGTTGACCGAAGCATCGCTGATCCAAACGTATTTCTACAAAACAACACTCTTGGCACCTTCACAATTCTAGAAGCCATGAGACGACATAACCATAAAGCGCGGCTTCTGCAGGTTTCAACCGATGAGGTTTATGGTGAAGCTCTCGAGGGCTCTTTTACAGAGAACACTCCGCCTAAACCGTCTAATCCCTATTCAGCCTCAAAAGCAGCTGCAGACATGTTTGTGCTCTCATACCACAAGACTTTCGGCTTAAACGTTTCAATCACACGATGCACCAACAACTTTGGTCCCTACCAGCTTCCTGAAAAACTAATTCCTAAAACCGTAATCCGGGCACTCCGAGACCTTCCCATTCCCATCTACGGCAAAGGAACCAACATCCGAGACTGGATATACGTTGTTGACCACTGCGAAGCCATAAGCACCGTGCTTGAGAAGGGTAAGCCAGGCGAAATCTACAATGTCTCAGCAGGTAACGAAGTTACTAACATTGAAATCGTCAAGAAAATCATTGCTATGCTCAAGAAACCTGAAAGCCTAATTACGTTCGTGGAGGACCGACCTGGACATGACACCACGATACAGTTTGGATTCGACGAAAACTCGCAGGGAGCTGGGTTGGAAACCAAAGTTTAGTTTCGAGAAGTCTCTTGAGTCAACTGTAAAATGGTACCTTGCGAATGAGCATTGGTGGTCTCCGTTTGCTACTGAAGTGATTCTTCATCCGACTCCTTGGAAGCTTGGTGGGCTTCATTGAAGCTTCTGATTACGGGTGCAAGCGGGCTTTACGGTTCCAAACTTGCAAAGTTGGCGTTAGCCAAGGGCATTGAGGTTTACTCCTCCGATATTCAGAGCCTATCGGTCTACGGCAACTTTGTTAAACTGGACATTTCTGGGAAGCATCAGGTCGAGGAAGCTTTCAAAACCATAAAGCCAGACGTTGTGGTCCATGCAGCAACCTTGACTGATGTCGATAAATGTGAGACAAACAAGGAGCTCGCTTGGAAAGTAAACGTTGAGGGCACAAAAAACATTGTAGAAGCTGCACAAACGCAGGGTCTTTTTTAATCTATATTTCTACAGACTACGTCTTTAGCGGTGAAAAAGGCAACTACAAAGAAACCGACAAACCTGACCCAATCAACTACTATGGCTTAACCAAGCTTAAAGCAGAAGAAATCGTCCAGACCCAATCTGAATACTTCATTGCCCGCCCAAGCGTTATCTATGGTTCTACCCCGGCAGCGGGAAAAGTCAACTTTGCCCTCTGGCTAATCGAAACCCTGCGAAAAGGCGAAAGAGTCAAGATTGTAACTGACCAATGGAACACACCTACACTTAACACGAATTTGGCTGAGATGACTCTTGAAGTGGCAGAGCGCAGACTAACTGGTATTTACCATCTGTGTGGTGCCACACGGGTTAGCAGATTCGAGTTTGCCAGCCCAAATCGCCGAAGCATTCGGCTTAGACATGGGTCTAATCGATAAGGTATTATCCTCGCAGTTTACTTGGCCAGCTAAACGTCCAGCTGATTCCTCATTGGACACTTCCAAAGCCCAAAAAGCCCTGCGTTGCAAGCCGTTAACGATGGATAAAGCTCTTGAGCAGCTAAAGTTTGAGCTTTCCCAAAAAGTTTCGTGATTGGGCGCAAGTGTTATGTAATTGGACCGAGCTTTTGAGGTTGTTTGGTAGAGTCGATGAATCAGCAAGCCAATGTTAAACAAATTGCGCGGCAACGGATAGCGATTCTGTTTGAGCAAGCCAAGAAAGTGCGTAGAGAGGACCCTAAATTGGCGATGCAGTATGTTGCTTCGGCCAGGCGGATTGCCATGGCGGCAAGGATTCGTATGCCACTGGATTTTCGGCGGGAAACCTGCAAAGAATGCAACAGCCTCTTTGTGCATGGTGTTAACTGCCGGGTTAGGGTAAAGCAGAAAAGGGAGCCTCATGTTGTAATAACATGTTTAAACTGCGGCAACCAAACACGCATAATGTTAAAGAAAAAGGAGAACAACGAATTTGAGCAAGATAACAACCAGAATGAAACGCCACGTTAGGCACGTACTGAAAGATGAGAACCCAACGATTTGGGTTGGCAAAGAAGGATTGACGCCTCAGCTAGCCGCGGAAATGGAAAAACAACTTCAGAAAAACAAGATGGTTAAGGTACGCATTTTGCCCGCTGCAATGCAGGGTGAAGTTACGGCTCAAGCAATTGCGGCTAACGCAGCTGAACAAACCAACGCTGCCTTAGTTGAGGTCAGAGGACACGTGTTCATTCTCTTCAGAAAACGCAAAGCCGTAGAGCCGGATGAACCCAAAACCATCCCGTAATCTTCTTGTTAATTTAATCTTTGGGTTTGGGTGTTTTTAGGTTGTGTTTTTTTAGTTGGGGAATGTGTGTGTGACTTCTTTTTTGCTGGGGCGGGAGCTTATATGGTTTGTTTATACATTTTGTTTATACAGTGGGTGATTATGGCTAAGGGTTACTATCGGTTAAGGTTTGACCCCTCGCTCTATGGCGATTTCAAGGCGATTGTTCTGGCAGTGGCTGCACGGTGACGGGTGCTTTTGAACGGTTTATGCGTGGTTGCGTGGAGGTAAGGGCGCTGGTTTTTGCTGATCAGGGAGCAGGGGTAAGGTTGAAGCACGTTTTTAGTCGATTGGCTTTCTAAGGGGAAGCTTTTTCCCGGAAGATAGATTAAAAACTAAAACTAACCAAATAACCCTCCACGCGTAACCTACAATATTTGCCCAGAGAATATTTATATTAGTCGTCAATGTTTAACTGCAAGGAAAAACCAAAGGATAGAGCATCTTTGACCACTCCTCATGACGTTCCAGCTTCAAAATTCATCGATAGATTAGCCAAGTATCTTAGGGAAAACGTTGACGAAATTCAACCTCTTCCATGGGCAACCTTCGCTAAAACAGGTATGCATGTTGAAAAACAACCACAAAGCCCTAACTGGTGGTACACACGTAGCGCTTCTATTCTACGCAAAGTCTACATTCATGGTCCCATCGGGCTTGAAAAACTGCGTGCTGAATACGGCGGAAAAAAGAATAGAGGCAGCAAGCCTAACCGCGTTGTGAAAGCTGGTGGAAGCGATATCCGTAAGGTGCTGCAGCAACTTGAAACTGCAGGTTTAGTTCAGATTTCAAAGCCAAAAGGAAGAGTTATGAGTCCAAAAGGACGCAAACTGCTTCAAGAAATCGCTGGAGACTTATCAAAAGAAATAGTTAAAACTATCCCTGAGCTCAAGAAGTATCAAGGCGAATAGAAGCAATGTCTGATGATGAGCTTGACCAAATCCGTAAACGAAAACTTTTGTCGATGCAGAACCGTCGCATGAGTGATGAGCAAAGGCAAGCTCAAGCAGAACAACAATACGAAGCACAAAAAGAGGCGTTGCTTAGCAAGATATTGGCGCCTGAAGCTCGGCAAAGGCTAAATAACCTGAAAATGGTTAAAAAAGACTTCACCGAAAATATTGAGATGCAGCTGATTGAGATGGCGCAAACCGGAAAGTTGCCCATTCCACTTTCAGACGCACAGCTCAAACAGATCCTAGTTCAGCTTCAATCACGGAAGCGAGAGACACAAATCAGAAGGATATAGAAATGGCAAGAGTCAAACCACCAGGAAAAAAACTCCGATTAGCCAAAGCTGGCAAAGAATCACAGTCCGTTCCAACATGGGTAATTGCCAGAACTGACGGTAAAGTCAGGAATAACCCAAAGCAGAGACGCAATTGGAGAACAAGGAAGATAAGAGCATAGGAGAATTAGGAAGCCATGGCCAAAGAAACTAAAGTTACTCAAGCAATAAAAGAGGAAGAAACTGAAGAATTAGCAGAGATGCCAGAGGAAGAACTTGTAGCTGAAGAAGCCATTAAAGAGCAGGTTCCAGCAGTAGAAGAAGCGGCAGAGGAAAAAGAGGAAGCTGTCACAAAGAAAAAGAAGAAGAAAGAAGAAGAAATCGTTGAAGAAAGATTCTATACAATTCCACTGCAGAAAGCACTGGTTCGTCCACCAAAGAAACGTGCTCCACGCGCGATGCAGCTTATCAAAATCTTTGTTACTAAACACATGAAGCTTGAGATGAAGGTTTCTGAGGAAGAGGAAGAAGAAGAGTTGCCTCAACTGGTCATTAGCAAAGAGGTTAATGAGAAGGTTTGGGACAGAGGAATCGAGAAGCCTCCACGCAAAATTAAGACTCGCGTGACCAAGGATAAAGATGGCAACGTAACCGTCTACTTGGCTGAAACCAAACAATAATTTCCTTCTTTTCAAACAATTCTGTTTCTATTATTCCATGTTAACCACAACCTAAAATAGGAAGAACAAAGACACCTTTCGCCAACAACATCATCACCACCCAAGGAGAAATATTTCTTGACCGTTTACTTATCAAGCATAGTCGGAAGCGCAAGCATAGGCGTATACTCGCTAGCAACCGAAAACATAGTAATAATTCCAGTTATAGTTCCCAAACAGAAAGCCCAAGAATACGCTGACTGGCTCCAAGCAGAACTCGTCTACACCTCAATCAGCGGCTCAGTTCTTATCGGTGCGTTAACATGCGCAAACTCCAACGGCATGTTAATTCACAACGCCGTCAGGGAAGAAGAGCTTGAAAAGATAAAAGCAGCTTACAAAGGCAATATAACCATCATGGAAACCAAAAAAAACGCATACGGCAACCTAATTTTAGCAAACGATAAAGGCGCAGTTGTTGATCCACGCTTCAAAGAAACGGAAATCAAAAAAATCTCCGAAACACTAGGTGTAGAAGCGGTGCCAACAGAAATCGCAGGGTTACCGTACGTTGGCTCTTTGGCTGTAGCCACCAACAAAGGCGTACTGGCTCATCCGATGCTGACCGCTGAGGAAAAGAAAACCTTGGAAAAGATCCTCAAAGTTCCAGTTGACGTTGGTACAGTAAACTGCGGTGTCCCCTACGTTGGCACAGGCTTAATCGCTAATAGTCATGCAGCTGTGGCTGGTTCTATGACAACTGGACCCGAGATGTTTATAATTGGGAACGCACTGGATGTTGTGCAGGAAGAAGAAAAATGAAAACTTTCAAAGTAACTGGCAAAATCAACAAGCCAAATCTCAAAACTCCATTTGTTCGAGAACTCTTAGCTGACAAAAGCGAACACGCAGTCGAAAAAGTCTACGCAGAAATAGGCAGCAGACACCGTGTGAAACGTCACCATATCAAAATTGTAAGCTCAGAAGAAATTTCTGTTGACCAAATCAAAAACCCCATCTTAAAGAAAATCGTTAGTGGGGAATAAAATCTTGGCGCAGAGAGCTCAAGCTGAAGAGGAACTTCGTAGACTCAGCATGGAAATGCGTTATCTAGAGCAAACCGCAGATGCTCTGCAACAACGCATAGGCATGGTCAACTCAGCATTAACTGACATAAACTACGCTAACATGACTCTTGACGGGATAGAAAAAGAGAAAGAAAACACTGAAATGTTGGTTCCAATTGGCGGAAGCTCCTATGTCAAAGTAAAGTTGGCAGATGCAAACAAAGTAATAATAGGCTTGGGTTCTGGCGTATCGGTTGAACAAACTCTTTCTCAAGCAAGAACTACCCTTAAAGAACGCCTAGATGAGCTGGAGAAAACTATGCATGCAGCCCAACAACAGTTCAGTCAAGTGGCTGAAAGAATCAACACCGGCAGAGGCCGACTTGAGACTCTGCTTTCCAGCGCACGAGAAGGGAACCAGTAGCTAAATGTTTGAGAAGCTCAAGTCTGGGTTTAAAGGTCTAGTAAGTAAAGTAACGACGATTGAGCTTAAAACAGAAAATTTATCTCCTATTTTATCAGATTTTAAGATGAGCCTTGCCGAAAACGACGTTGCCTACCAAGTTGCAGACAAAATCTGCGAGGAAATGGAGAAGCGTTTGGCAGGTGTTTCGGTTAAACGTTTAGATGACCGAAAGAAAATTGTTGAAGATAACCTGAGGCAAGTTCTTTTGGACGTAATGTTAACGAACAAAAGAATCGACCTTTTAAAGTTGGCAGAAGAGAAACGCCAAAAAAAGGAGCCCTTCACTTTAATGTTTGTTGGAATCAACGGCACTGGAAAAACAACTACCATAGCCAAGGTTGCCCAGTTCCTGAGGGACAAGAGCTTTTCAGTTCTGCTTGCTGCCGCTGACACTTATCGAGCAGGCTCAATTGAACAGTTGGAAGAGCACGGCAAACGTCTGGGTATACGTGTAATTAAGAGTATTTATGGCGGTGACCCAGCCGCAGTAGCTTATGACGCTGTAAGTCACGCGAAAGCACATGGCTTAAACATTGTCTTGATTGATACTGCAGGTAGAATGCAGACGAACCAGAACTTGATGAATGAACTCGTAAAGATTAAGCGTGTTGTATGTCCTGACTTAACCGTTTTCGTGGTTGACTCGCTTATCGGTAATGACGCTGTTATGCAGGCTGAAGAATTCAACAAAGCAATCTGTATCGACGCAACTATCCTAACCAAGGTAGATGCCGACGTGAAAGGCGGTTCAGCCCTAAGCGTGACCTACGTGACGCAAAGACCAATTCTGTTCATCGGAGTGGGACAAACCTACAAGGACCTGGAACTGTTTAACCCTGAGAAATTCGTCAACATGGTACTTCGATAAACCAACCGTTCATAGCCTCTCGATTGGAGGTTAAAACGTTGATCTTCAGATAAAAAAAACCCCCAATTTTCATGTATGCTTATTGGCGTTACTAGAATTGTAACTTTCACCTAACAACCTGTTGGAAAAATGTGTCAGGGTTCTTCGAGATCGGTTAGTTCAAAGCGTATTTTGCTGGGGTAAACCCAATATGCCTTAATAAAATTCTCGATGGGTTGATCGATGTCTATGGTATCGAAGAAATTTATGAATTCTGTATCAATTCCTGCAAGATTGGTAGATGTGTAGACTTTTAGGTGGGCTAAGTATTCTTTTTCCTCTTGCAAATCTTCAATGTAGATGTTTTCTGGAATTTCTATTGTGAACGGTAGGTTAGTTAGAATGTCCTGTGCTGCAGCTTTGCGTACCTTCTGGCTTTTGGTTTTTATGACGACTAGTCTTTCTTCTGTTTTTCTATAGTTCCAATTTGTTTGCTGGTTCAATGAGGCTGACAAATAAATTCCCGTAAGAATGAAGCGTTAGAGACTACTTACGTTACTTCTTTAGTTCAACCACTAAGAGCTTAAGTGTTGATTGTCCGATGTTTTCTGCTTCATGCGATTGTGTGTTAAGAAAAATTGTGTCTCCATCTGCTAGATTTAAAATATCAGTTTTTCCATTGCTGGTTAACTTCATCTTTCCACCGGATAACACATAGACAACGTGGTCAGGATGGTGATGCATCACGGCTTTATCGCCGGGCTTAAAAGTAACTTCGAATACGCGTACACGGTTATTCTCCATCTTTAACTTGTAGACGTTACTAGCAACCTTTAGAGGATCATTAATATTTTCAGTCATAAAATCAATTCACCACTTGACTGTGAGGGCTTAAAGGAATTAAGTCTGTGTGGTTGCAACTAAACAGTCACAGGTACTATAAGAGACGAAAGGATAGTTCTAAAGAGTTTACTTGCTATGTTTTGAAGAATCACGTAAATTCTGAATTGGCGAATCATCAGCGTATCCTTGGGAGGCTTGGGTTTTCTGCTTGTATTTTTGTTCATCCAGCTTCGCCTTGCCTTCTTTGCTGCTTAACTCAACGCTGTTTCCGAGCTTGTAGATGGTTCTGCCGATTCTACGTTCTCCTCTTGTAGCGGTGCATCTTCCCATTTTTAGTCACCGATAATTAAGCGTCAAAGTTAAAAAACCCTTCCAACCTAATAGTAAGTGGTCGTGAGATTTTGAACAAATTAGAAACAACGACAATAACTCAAAAAATCATCATCCCTAAAGTGTCTCCCAAACAAGTCTACGAAGCCTATGTAGACCCCAAAATACACAGTGAATTTACTGGCAGCGAAGCCACAGGCAAACCCGTAGTCGGCGGCAAATTTACGGCTTGGGATGAATACATCTCAGGCAAATTCCTCGAGCTTGAAGAGGGAAAACGGGTGATTCAAGAATGGCAGTCTACAGATTTTCCAGAAGGCTACCCCCCATCCAGGCTAGAGTTGACTTTCTGTGAAGTTCCAAAGGGAACCCAAATAGTGATGGTTCACTCGAATGTTCCGAAGGAAATAGCTGATGAGGCTTCCGATGGCTGGTCAGAATTCTATTGGATTCCGCTAAAAGAATATTTTAGTAAACAACCAAAAAGGGCCAAGTAGTTTTCCAGCCTCAAGTCTATCCGAGGCTTATATTTTTAACTCTATTTTCCCCTAAATGCTTTGGTTAGTTAAAGTCTATTGAAATATTCTAGTGGAGCATACCAGAAAATGGTTATTGGTTTTTTGCATTCAGGATTTTGGCATTTATGTTTGGTTTTCACGATGTCTCCATGGTAACTTTTTAGCATTGGTTTTTCTATGGAAAAAGCTGAATGAAGTCGATTAGGCGGTTGTACCTCGAGGATTTCGTAGCAGAAGGGGCATTCCAAAACAGCCACAAAGATACCCTCCAGATATTATATGGCTGTCTGCTCTAAAATAACTTGCCGTAAAATCCGAAAAAGCTAAAAGACTTAATTGGAAAGCCCACTTAAATCAAAACCTGAAGGTAACAATAATGAGCGAGATCAAAGTAACTTTTTCCCGAGTCTATCAAAAATTGGTATCCTTGAGGATTCGCTACAAACTCCTCATAATAGTGTTAGTTGCCCTTCTGGTTCTTTTACTTACTAAAGGTCCTTCTCCAGGACAAAACCATTTTGTTTATTTGGCTGACGCTTTACTCCATGGCAGGTTGGGTGTGACAGGCGGTGGAACAGCACTTGCTGAAATCGTACCCTATCACGGCAATTTCTATGTTGTCTATCCACCGATGCCCGCGGTTCTTCTTTTACCCTTCGTGGCTGTTTTTGGTACATCTTTCGACCAAGGTTTAATGTCGATATTTCTCGCATGCCTTTGCGTCGCTGCCACTTGGTTCATGATGAAGAAAACTGGTGTGAACGGAAGCAAAACGGTTTGGTTAACTGCTCTTTTTGGCTTCGGAACATGTTTTTGGTTTATTGCATCGGTTGGTTCATCCTGGTACATTGAGCATGTCGTAGCTGTTCTTTTTCTGACATTAGCCATAATTTTTGCTCTCTCCAAGAAAAGTCCATTCATCACAGGTTTACTTTTAGGCTTTGCGTTCTTGTCACGGCTGCCAGTGGTGCTTTCTTTTCCATTCTTTCTGCTTCTAATTTATGAGCAAAACAGCGTCTGGAAACCCAGACTAAGACAAATTGCCTATTTCCTGATAGGTTTAGGCATACTAGTTGGCGTGTATGAACTGTATAATTTTGGTCGTTGGGGAGTCTTCTCCGACCTTGGCTACACGCTCATACCAGGCATCGAGCAGGACCCCTACTTTACAAACGGAATCTTTAGCCTCAGCTACATCCCGCGTCACATCTACGCTATCCTGTTCCAAGGGCCAATCCAACTAAACAGCTTCCCATACTTTGAGCCAAATTGGGTGGGCTTAGGCTTGTTTTTCACCACACCTGCTTTCATCTACATCTTCAAAGGACCATGGAACAAACTCAGCAAATACGCTGCATTAGCTGTAGTCTGTATTCTGCCCATCCTGATTACCCACGGCACTGTAGGCTTCACCCAATTCGGCTACCGCTTTAGCCTCGACTTCACGCCATTCCTTATACTCCTCGCGGCAAAAGGTATGAGAGAAAACTTAGGTTGGGAAGAAAAGGCTCTGATAATTCTGAGTATTTTGGTCAATTTGTGGGGCGTGGTTTCAATAATTAAATTCAACTTCGTGAGCTTCTGATACCTTTTTTTGTTCTTTCTTTCTGCAATTTCGCAGAGATGTTAAATGAGTTCGTTGTGAAGTTAATTACTAAAGCTGCAGAAGACTTTACCAAAATTCTTTAAAACATTTTTGCATTTTTGACATCATCATCAAAACCCATTTTTAAGCGAGCAAAGGGTTTAGTGTTATATCCAAAAAGTTTGCAAATATTAGATCACCAAGTACGGAGTGAATTGAGTGGGCAAACAAGCTGATGCGTATATAGAGAAGCAAAAATCGCCTCAGAAGGAAATTCTACAAAAAGTAAGAAAAATCTTCCAAGAAACGCTTCCAAACTGCGAAGAAAAAATGGCTTGGGGTGTCGTAACGTTTTCGTCAGGTAAATTCTACATTGCCGCTATGAAGAATTGCGTTCATATCGGTTTTGCAGTCGCTGGATTGAGTGATGATGAGATAAGTATGTTTGAAGGAAGCGGCAAAACAATGAGGCATATAAAGATCCCTACTTTGGAAAGTATTGACGAGAGAAACGCTTGTAAGACTGATCGAAATGGTGACATAAAAAGACAAATTGCAGACCTTGATAGAACAAATCTCCAACGTTACCAAACAACTCAATTTGTCTAAACCCAAAAACAACTTTTCCTTCAGCAGTATTCCAGAAAAGCAAGCTTGTTTTTGTTATTATGTCTAAATATCCGTGGAGCTGGGGATGGGAATTGAACCCATATAGAGCAGCTCTGCAGGCTACCGCCTCAGCGATTCGGCCACCCCAGCACGTGATTCTAGGGCTATGACTGACATAAAAATATTGTTGGCATAGCCTACTTTTTATTCCATCCGCCAAAACGCTTGCTTACTTTTTAAAGGCTAAACCCGAAAAAACAGCAACCTGTTTGCTTTGATTGCATACTATAACATTGTATAAGCCCATTGTTTTGCCGTCTGAAACCCGGGTTGCCTCTGCGATCAACGTGTCGCCTTCTACTGAGGGCTTAAGAAAGTTTATGCTAACTTGAACCGCCACTGCAACGTTGTCGCCGAAGTTGCATGCCTGAGCAAACGCGTAGTCTGCCAACGAAAAGATTGCGCCACCATGTGTAAACCCTAAGGCGTTTGTATGGATCTTTTCAACCTTCATCGTTACTTTTGCGTAACCGTCCTTTGCTTCAAGAACATTGATGCCTAAGGCTTCTGCAAAATGATCTGTGCCTTTCATTTGAGTTTTGTCTCTTTGTTTTTTGGTTCGGACATAAGGTATTTGTAGATTTTGCGGAGCAGTGATATCAAGCCTTTTGGAGCGAAGATCACGATGACTATAAGTATTACGCCTATGGCTAGGAGGCTCAAAGGTGGTCCAACGTTACTTACACTTGGGAAATACATCCCAAGTGCGCCATTTAGGGAATTAACAACAGTGGGTAATGTGGAGATTTGCTGGATTGAGACCAAGAATATTGATCCGATGATTGGTCCTGGAACTGTTCCTAAGCCTCCGATGACTGACATTATTAGCGGTAGGAATGAGTTTGCTGGTGAAAAGATTGAGTTGTCGATGAGTCTGATAAAGTAAGCGTACAAGCCTCCAGATATCCCGGCGAAGAATGTGCTTATGATAAAAGCTAGCAACTTGTATTTTGCGGTGTTTACTCCAATCATCTTTGCTTCGGTTTCATTTCCATGGATTGCTCTGAATGCTAACCCCATTCTTGAATTCATTATGAAGTACATTACCGAAATGGAGGTCAAAGCGAAGAGAACAACCAGAAGGTAAAATGGGTAACCTTTGGCCACAAGCGTTGTCGTAGCATATCCGTTTATTCCCTGGGTGATTGAATCAAATTGACTTGACAATGTTGCCGCTATCACTGAAAAACCAAACGTTACCATAGCCAAGTACCATGCCTTCAGTCTTATGCAGGCTAAACCTATCAGTAACCCAACTCCCGCTGAAAGTAGTCCGCCTAGCAGAAGCGCTACTATTAAGATAGTAGCGGATAAACCGCCCACCGGCATTTGGGTGGTGCCAAGAAAATTTACTGTCGCTTTCGATATTGAACTGCCAATTATTGCTGAGGCAAAGCCGCCTACGCCTAAGAATACAGCGTGTCCTAGGGAACCCTGCCCTGAATTTGCCAAGAAATTCCAGCTTGCGGCGTAGATTGAAAAGATAGTTATTAGTGTCATGACTGTTAGGAAAAAATTATCTCGAAAAAGTAATGGAATAAAAGCCATGATGACAAAGAAGGCAACGATGAAGAGGAAGCTCCTAGAATGCAAGAACCTGCTTAGTGTTTGTTTGATTTGCATTTTATTCTCCCTTCTCCCCGAATATTCCATTCGGTCTAATTATAAGTACAACAATTAGCAAGGTGAAAGCAACTGCACTTCCCCATGTACCTCCCAAAAACAGGGTTGCCATCTGCTCTGTTATGCCGTAGAGTAAGCCGCCGATTATAGCGCCTTTTATGCTTCCTAAACCGCCCATTATTATGATGGCGAAAGCAATGATTGTAGGTAGAGCCCCAACCTGATAGTCAAAGGGGTAAATTACGCCATACAATCCTCCAGCGACCGCTGCTAACGCGGCTCCAATTGCGAAGGTAAACATGTAAACTTTCTGGACGTTTATCCCCATTAGCGTAGCTGTTGTGTTTCTTTGGCTGGTTGCTCGCATGGCTAACCCAATTTTCGTTTTCCAAAGAAGCAAGCCAAAAGTTGCAAGTGCAGCGACCACTACGAACACAGCTATGACTCGGTCATATGTTATTGAGAAGCCCGGTAAACTAACGCTCATACCATAAAAAGGGCTAGTCACTTGCTTTGAACTGGCTCCCCAAATGAGCATAGCTACGTTTTCAAAAATGTAGATTAGACCCAAGCTCACAAATATTTCGTTAAGTTTGTCCGTGCCCAGAACCCTGCGAAAGGTGAATCTTTCAACTACCACCCCTAATAGGGCAACAATAATCATAGATATTATTATGGCGAGATAAGCGTTTACCCCCAATGAAACAGATATTGTCCATGTTAAGAACGCACTTATCATGAGCAACTGACCATGGGCAAAATTAACGAGTTTCATTACGCCAAAGATTATATTTAGACCCGTTGCCAGAAGAATGTATACACAACCGATGGCAACACCCCAAACTAACGTTAGGAGTATTGTTGGTGCCGTTAAGTCCATGGTCTATCGCATCCTTTCTTTATTTTGGCGATTGACATAACTTCTCTTGTTAACTATTTAAAACATGCGAGAAATAAAAGAAAAGGGAGGGAGGTTGGTTTTTATCTAGTGATCTCCAGATAGGTAGCCTGTTGGTAAGACGAAGTCTGCTTGTTTGAGGTTGGTACTGCTTGGTGGTGACCAAACTATTTGTGATGTCAGATGACTGGTTGATGCATCCCATTTAAGTTGCTCAATGAAGGTTACTGGGTCGATTTCGTGGTAGTTGACCCCTGTGCTAAACTGTATTTTGCCTGTCTTTGTTTGGATAAGCATTTGGTCGATGTTTGTGCTCTCGATTGCTGTGCGAACTGCTGCTTTGTCAACTGATCCTGCTCTTTGGATTGCGTCTTTAGCGATGTATACTGCATCATATGTATCGGCACCCATCATTCCCGGCATAACATGTGGATAGGCTACGTCGAAAGCCTTAGCATAGTTTTCTACAACTGTAGAGTACGAAGGTGTCATGAAGGGATTAAGTTTTGACTCGAGAAGCTGTCCGTCACCTACGCTTCCCAGAAGGTCGTAGAAGGCTTCATCTTGGTTGTTTTCAACTGCTATATAGACAGTCTTTAAGCCAACGTCGTCCCATCCTTGTTTTATTATGAGTGGTGTTTTATCGGGGTTGTCAGCGATGAAAACTGCATCTGGATGTGCTGCGGCGACCGCTGTTAGGTCAGTTTGGTAGTTTGTGGTTGTGGGGTCATAGCTTCTGTCTGCAACGATATTGATTGGGAGGCTTTCGTTCTGTATCCAGAATTTAGTTGCCGCTGCAACTCCTGTTCCGAAAGCGTCATTGCGGTAGAGCAATGCAAGACTGAAGTTACGATTCTCTGCAACCATGGGTTTCATTTCGGATGCGAAGAAGTCAACGACTGTTTTGCTGTAGTGGTAAGTTGTTGTGCAATAATGGAAGATGTAGCTCATGCCTTCTGCGTCGCTTACACTGTTTGCACCATTTGGTCCAAAGCCGCCATAGTTACCTTGTGGTCCTCTCCTTGTTACGAGTTGGTTAGAAGCTCCAGAGATGATGTATGGCACTCTGTTTTCGATGGCTACTATCTCGTTGGCTAGTGTTCCTGCGCTGCCGTATCCGCCTATGAGCATGTCGACGTTGTCTGTTTCTACTGCGCGGGTAACTGGGGTTACTGCGTTGGCTGGGGCATCATTAATTGTGTCAGCGAGTACAAGGGTTATGTTTACTTTGGTGTTCCAGCTTGAAACATAGACTCCGCCTGCATCGTTGATTTCCTTAACGGCTAGTTCAGCGGCTCGTTCCATGTCTTGCCCAATCGGCGATCCTGATATTGGTGCTACTAGTCCAATCTTTATGTCTCTTGCGTCAGGTGATGCTGCTTTGGGGTATAATTCTATGGCTGCTACTGCTGCAACAGCAATTATTACAACGACTAATATAGCGAGTATTTTCTTTTGCACTTTACTTTCCTCTTGTTTTTTCTTTGCTATATCACAAGGAAACGTTAATAAAATTAACTCTTTATCACGGTTTCCCTGCCTAACTGAAAGGCTTTAAGGTTCAAATTGATGTATTTTTCTTTAAGCCTGCCTGCCATAGCCTTCTGGAAAGACTCCACCTTCACAGGAATCTCTGGAAGCGCCGAAAGCGCACCTAAGAGGATAGTATTAACAACCAGCATATTACCCAGTTTCTGTGCAATGCCAACGCCATCCACTTCATGAACCAGCGCCTTAGCTCGAAGCAGCATCATTAGCTCCTCTATCTTTTTAGGTTTAACGCCTGAAGCTACACAATTAGGTGGAATATACTTCATATTTACAATCACTGAGCCATTCTTTTTGAGCATAGTCAGCGCTCTTGCTGTTTCCAAAATCTCAAAACCAACGACGACATCGGCTTTTCCCGTCTCAATTAGGGGTGACTCAACTTTAGTGCCGATTCTTGTGTATGCAACTATTGAGCCTCCACGCTGAGCCATGCCGTGAATCTCAGCTTTTGCAACATCGAAACCCTCAAGCATTGCAGCCTCACAATATATGTCACTAAGAACTACGACTCCTTGTCCACCCACGCCACTAAAAACTATATCAAGATTCATATCTCTTTTCTCCTTATCGCGTCGAAGGGGCAGACGGTTTCGCAGACTCCGCAGCCGTTGCAGAGGGTTGGGTCGATTTCAGCCCGTTCGTTTACTAAGCTTATGGCTGGGCAACCGAACGCTTTTACGCAAACGCCGCAGGCGTTGCATTCTTCTTTGATTTCCCTTTGTTTGCCTTTCTCAACTAAGAGTGGGCATGCTCGCTGGGAAATGATTACTGATGGGCCTTGGTAGTTGATTGCTTCATGTATGGCGGTGCTTGTAGCTTTAAGATCATAAGGATCAACTCTGGTTACTTTTTCGATTCCGACAGCTTTTGCGATGTCTTTTATATCGATGATTTTTGCATCGAATCCCATGGCAGTTTTTCCTGAGCCAGGTGTTGGTTGATGACCAGTCATAGCAACTACGCTATTATCCATTACGATAACGCAGACATTTGCTTTGTTATACACTATGTTTAGTAGTCCCGGCATTCCTGCATGGAAAAAAGTTGAGTCACCGATGACTGCGAACACTTTTTCTTTAACTCCTGCATGAATCATTCCAGCTGCTTGAGAAATTCCTGCTCCCATGCAAAGGCAAGTTTGGACTGCACCGACAGGAGGTAAAACACCGAGAGTGTAGCAACCGATGTCGCCTGTTACGATTTTGTCGCTGGATTTTCCCGTCAAACTTAATGCGCTCTCTGGGCAGGCAGGAATGCATTTTGGTTCGCCCCCGCATAGGTCGCAGACAATTGCTTTGTGGCTGCTGGGGTGGAGTGTTAACGCTCCGTATTGACAAGCATCTATGCACCAGTCGCAGCCTTTGCATTTTTGTTCATCTATAACGATCGTTCCTTTTTCTGTTTGGCTTATAGCATTTTCGGGGCATGCATTGATGCATGGAGCGTTCAAGCAGGCTTTGCAGGTGACAGCTGTATTGAAAGTTTGGTTAATTCTTATTGAGCGAATCCGCGACTTGAGTGGATTGAAGATTTTTTCCTTCTCAAAAGAGCATGCATATTCGCAGATGTCGCAGCCAACACATTTCTCGTTGTCACAGTTCACGTATTGGTTGGTCATGTTTAGGGCGTAGTAAAATGCTCTATGAGGGCATCCGGGGCAAAGCGCTGGTGGACGTGGAGGTAAATCTATGGCTTCCTGTTTTTCCGCTTGAGCTGCCAATTCCAACTTTGCAAAGGCTAATCGGATGTTATCAGGTGTGAATTCGCCGATTTCTTCGAGCCCTAACATTTTTTTGCCAATTACTTGAAAACCTAACCTCTGAATGTTCTCCTCTATATAGGGTCTTAATTCTTCGATAACTATTATTTTTTTAACTTTAGAAGCAAATACCCTAACGATTTCCGCTGGGAAAGGATGAACGAAACCCAGCTTTAGCCAAGAAAACTTGGCTGAATCGAGAATTGATCTTGCATAATAATAGCCGACTCCGCTTCCAACGATGCCTATTTCGCTTCCGTTATCTTCTATGGTGTTGAACCTTGAGTTTTCAGCTAGCCCCTTTGCCTCCGCTAGCCTGCCTTCCAAAACACGATGCTGTCGTATTGCGTTGGAAGGAACCATTACCCATTTTGAGCTGTCTTTCCCAAAGTTGGCTCGACGGTTAAGTTTCTGGAAAGTCCCAAGTTTTACCCTTGATTTTCCGTGGGCGACTCTAGTGGTCAGGCGCAAAATTATAGGAAGGTGGAGTTTTTCGCTGATTTCGAAAGCTTCTTTTGCCATGTCGTGGGCTTCTTGAGGATTACCAGCGTCTAGTAGTGGCAACTTGGAATGAACTGCAAAGAAGCGGGTGTCCTGTTCGTTTTGGCTACTATGTAGTGCTGGGTCGTCGCAGACAGCGATTACCATGCCTCCTTCAACTCCAGTGTAGGCTAAAGTCATGGCGGCGTCTGCAGCGACATTAAGCCCTACATGTTTCATAGATACAATCGAACGCACTCCAGTCATTGATGCGCCCGCCGCAACTTCCGCAGCTACTATCTCGTTAATGCTCCATTCGGCATAGATTCCAAAATCTTTCGCAACTTCAGCGAGTGTTTCCAAGATTTCGGTTGCAGGTGTTCCGGGGTATGAAGCAGCAACTTTGACGGTAGCTTCTACTGCGCCTCGTGCAACTGCTTCATCACCGTTAAGCAAGACAAAGGTGCCCGGTTTATCTTGTGCAATCTTGGAAGTCATAAGTTTGTCCTTTACATTTTGCCTTTACGCAAGTCCAATACCCTTTTTGCTTTGCCCTCTGTCCTTGGAAGCTCACCTGGCTTAACGATCTGGACATCAGCAGATATGCCTGTCACTATGTGGATTCTCTTTTGGATTTCATTTATCAAGACAGCTTTATCGAGGGTCGCATCTTTGGAGGCCTTCTCAGACAACTCAACCTTAACCACGAAAGTGTCTAATGCGCCTGGCCTATCAAGGACGATTAGGTATTGAGTTGCGAGTTCAGCGAAGCACATAACGGCGTATTCTATTTGCGATGGGAACACATTTACTCCTCGGATGATTAGCATGTCGTCTGATCTTCCTGTTATCCTGTCCATTCTGGCATGTGTTCTTCCACATGCACATTTTTCTGCATTGATTTTTGAGATGTCTCTTGTCCTATAGCGTAGCATTGGCAAACCTGTTTTGCTAAGCGCTGTAAAAACCAGTTCGCCCTCTTCTCCTTGAGGCAACACTTCGCCCGTGTCAGGGTCAATTGTTTCTACAATAAAGTGGTCTTCCCAAATGTGCAGGCCATTATGCTCGGAGCATTCTATGGAGACTCCTGGACCGCAAAGCTCGGTTAAGCCGTAAACGTCAAAAGCTTCTATGCCCATTTCCTTTTCGATTCTTTCACGTATTTTGTGCGACCATGGTTCAGCTCCGAACATGCCCAATCTAAGTTTAAGGTCCTTTTGCGGAACAACGCCTTCTTGAGCCATCGTCTCGGCAAGGTAAACGGCGAAACTGGGTGTACAGGCTAAAATGGTGACGTCTAAGTCTTTCATAAGTTTAATTTGCCGCTGGGTCATTCCGCCGCTTGCCGGAACGATTTTTGCGCCAACTTTCTGAGCGCCGTAATGAAAACCTAAACCGCCAGTGAACAAGCCATAGCCGTAGGCAATGTGGATGACGTCTTGGCGTCTTCCGCCCGTGGTGTAGATACTGCGGGCCATGAGTTCCTGCCACATGTCCATGTCGCTCTGGGTGTAGGCTCCGATTATTGGGTTTCCTGTGGTTCCACTTGATGCATGAATCTCAACAATCTCATCTGATTTAGCGGCAACCATACCGAAGGGATAATTGTCACGTAAATCGCTCTTTATGGTGAAGGGAATCTTTTGCAAGTCGTCTAGAGCCTTTATGTCGAGGGGTTTAAGGCCGACGCTGTCAAATTTTTTCTTGTAAAAGCTGCTGTGTTCATAGCAGTGTTTGACTTGTTGCTTGAGTTTTTGGAGTTGGAGCTTCTTTATTTCCTGTGTGGGCATGGTTTCTATTTTTTCGTTCCAGTATTTGCCGTCTGCCAAGTTCTTTTTCCTCTCTGGTTTAAAGGCCTAGATACACTTCTTTTATGTGACTATTAGATAAAAGTTCCCTACTCTTCCCTTCTAAGATTATCTTGCCCTCCTCCAAAACGTAGCCTCTGTCAGCTACGGTTAGGCTATCATGAATGTTCTGCTCTACCAAGAGCACCGTTACTCCTTCCTCGTTAATTGTACGCACAGTATCGAGAACTTTCTCCACGATAATTGGCGCCAATCCCAGCGAAGGTTCATCGAGGATTAGCAATTGAGGGTTAGACATTAGGCTTCTGCAAATAACCAGCATTTGCTGCTCTCCACCGCTTAGAGTTTGAGCCAACACTTTCTCTTTCTTTTTTAAGACTGGAAAAATATCGAAGGCTTTCTCTTTGGTTTCCTTTATCTTTGCTTTGTCGGCAATGTTGTAGGCGCCGAGTTGAAGGTTTTCATCGACGGTCATTCGGGGAAAGATTTCCCTGCCTTCAGGAATCATCGTCAAGCCTTTCTTGACTATCTCGTAAGTGGGCAATTTCTCGATATTTTCACCCTTAAACTTAATTGAGCCAGTTTTTGGATGCATAAAGCCCATGATTGTTTTTGCCAAAGTGGTTTTTCCTGCTCCGTTTGGTCCGATGATGCTCACAATTTCACCTTTTTCCACCTTGAAATCTACATTGTAGAGTATCTGAACCATGCCATAAGCTGCGGACAAATTCGCGATTTCAAGCATCTATTACTCCTCTCCAAAAGTGAAACGTTTACCCAAGTAAACTTTCACAACATTCTCGTTGCAAACCACCGTTTTGGGGTCACCTTCGCAGATTTTTTCGCCGTGATTTAATACTATTACGCGACTGCACAAACCCATAATGACCCTCATGACATGCTCGACGATTAATATTGTTACGCCCTGTTTGTTGATTGTTTTGATAAGTTCTATTGCTTCATCTGATTCTTTGGGCGTCAACCCAGTTAGCAACTCGTCCAACAGCAACAACTTCGGGTTGGTTGCTAGGGCTTTGGCAAGCTGGATACGCCGCAACTCAACAACGTTAAGCTTTTTTGCTGGCAAATCAAACTTTTCTTTGCTTAGTCCTACAAACCCCAAAAGTTCCTGAGCCCGTAGAAGTGCGTTGGTTTTGCCGCTATACTTTTTCTCATTAAACAGCACGCTTGTCAGAACATTTTCGGCAGCGGTCATTTCAGGGAAAGACTGAACGGTTTGAGCTGTTTTGGTTATGCCTAATGCACAGATCTTATATGGCGGGAGTTTCGTGATATCCTGGTCTAGAAATATGATTCTTCCTGAGTCGGGTTTGTAAACGCCGCTAATGAGGTTAAGGAGAGTTGATTTACCTGAGCCGTTGGGTCCAACAAGCCCTGCTATCTCACCATCGTTGACCATGAAGTCGACGTTTCCTAATGCTTGAAGTCCTCCAAAACGCTTGGACACCTCGGTGCATTTTAGCAAAGTAGCTGTCTCCAGTCAGCAAGGAATTATTCATGTGGAAATATAAAGGTTGGTAGAGAACCATTTTTCCCTTAAAAGTTAAATATCAACCTGAACTATCTGGTTGTAGGTGTCTGTTTGCCTATACCGCAAGTAAGCGTTTTCCTTGATAACCATCCGGGGTCACTATTCGATACGATGTCACAGCTTGACAAAAACAAAATCAAGGTCTTCGCATTGTCTATTGCTGATGCAGGCGAATTCGGCTTGGTTCGTTTGATAACTGAGGAACCACAGAAAGCTTCTAAGCTTTTGGAGGACGCAGAGTTCAATCTTGCCAAATCAAAGAAGAACACGGAAGTAACCGCCACTTTCATCTCAGAACAAAACACGCTCTCAAAAATTACGAAAATTTTAGGCGACGGCGGCATAAACATTGAGTATGCATATTCTTCAGCGGTTCATTTAGATGGGAAAGTTGCGTTGATTCTGCGGCCAAGTAATGTTGAACGGGCAGAGCAAATGTTGACTGCGGCAGGCGTTGCTGTTCTATCATTGGATGAAATCAAAAAGTATTTCCAGTGACTTAGTCTTCATGAATATATAATCCCCCCCAAAACGTTCTTTTTGACCTTTGAGCCGTATTTTGTAGTGGAAAATACTGATTCTGGAACAGTAACCTTTAATTTATGGCATTATACGACCCTAAGCAGAGGTTAAATAATGGTCACCACAAACCTTGACAAGATCTTCAATCCTCAAAATGTAGCCATCATTGGAGCCAGCGACGTTGAAGGGTCTGTCGGTTACGCCATAGTTAAAAATTTTACCCAAATGGGTTACACTGGAAAAGTTTACTTTGTTAACATTCGTAAACCAGAAATTCTAGGAGTTAAAACCTACCCGACAGTGGATCAGGTTCCTGAGCCTGTTGACTTAGCCATAATCGCTACTCCAGCCAAAACCGTTCCAGACGTGATGGAGGAATGCGGAAAAGGAAAAGTCAAAGGAGCAATAATAGTTTCAGCTGGCTTCAAAGAAACTGGGCCAGCGGGCAAAGCGCTTGAAGAAAAAACTCTAGAAATCGCCAAGAAATACGGCATCCGAATAATTGGTCCCAACTGCATCGGAATAATTCGTCCCCGAAACAATTTGAATGCTACCTTCCTAGATAAAATGCCCAAAGCCGGCAACGTAGCTTTTCTGTCACAGAGTGGCGCTTTGGGTTCTGCAATCCTTGACTGGGCTCTACATGAAAATATTGGATTCAGCAACTTTGTCTCTGTAGGCTCCATGATTGATGTAGATTTTGGCGACTTGATCGATTATTTTGGATCAGACCCCAAAACCAAAAGTATCCTAATGTATGTGGAGGGCATAACTGAAGCCCGCAAATTTATGAGTGCTGCAAGACACTTCGCAAGAAC
Organism: Candidatus Bathyarchaeota archaeon; assembly: GCA_963777155.1. GTDB lineage: Archaea > Thermoproteota > Bathyarchaeia > Bathyarchaeales > Bathycorpusculaceae > Bathycorpusculum. The sequence continues at coordinate 41,278 of CAVZPM010000036.1, read as the reverse complement.
AAAACCCATAATCGTTGTAAAGTCGGGCAAGTTTTCTGAGAGTGCCAAAGCCGCGGCTTCTCACACGGGTTCACTATCTGGCGAAGATGGAATCTACGATGCGGCATTCAAACGCGCGGGTATTGTCCGTGTCAACGAGATAGCTGACTTGTTTAATGCAGCGGAGGTTCTAGGAACCCAACCGTTACCAAAGGGACCAAGATTAGCCATAATCACCAACGCTGGTGGACCCGGCGTCATGGCGACTGACGCATTGATTGCTCAGGGCGGCAAATTGGCTAAGCTAAGCCAGAAAACGATGGATTCTCTTAACGCTGTTCTACCTCCGTTTTGGAGCCACGGCAACCCCATCGATGTCCTTGGAGATGCCAAGTCTGAAAGGTACAAAGCAGCGGTTGAAGCCTGCTTAAATGATGAAAACATTGATGGTATTTTGATTGTTTTCACTCAACAGGCTGTTTCAGAATCAGTTGAAATCTCAAAAAATATTGTTGAACTTGTTCGCAATAAGACCTTCCAGAACAAGACAATCCTCACCTCGTTTATGGGTTATGGTGCCGTTCAGGAGGCAAACAGCATCCTAAACGCCAACAATATCCCCACGTACTCAACACCCGAACAAGCCGTTAGAACATACATGTACATGTACGATTACCAACGTAACATAGATCTTCTATACGAAACCCCAGAAGAATTGCCCGTTGATGCTGCCCCACCTAAACGCCCAATAATGGCAATCCTGCGAAACGCTGCGTTTGAAGATCGCGAAATCCTTACCGAAGACGAAGCTAAAAAGATACTTAAATACTACAATTTCCCAGTCGTAAAAACCTCAGTCGCAAACAACGTTGACGAGGCGGTGGCATTCGCGCAGGAAATGGGTTTCCCAGTGGTGCTCAAGATTCTGTCACCGCAGATCGTTCATAAAAGCGATGCAGGCGGAGTAATCCTAAACGTTAACTCCCCGGACGAAGTCCGAAGCGCCTTCGAACTATTGATCCAGAGAGCAACAGCCTACAACCCGAATGCCCAAATAATCGGCGTCACCGTTCAACCTATGATTGAGAAGAAGGGCTATGAACTAATCATCGGCGGAAAAACCGACCCCGTGTTTGGTCCCGTTATCCTCTTCGGTAGCGGTGGTGTAGGCGTGGAGCTCTTCAAAGACACCTCGATTGGTCTGCCCCCGTTAAACACAACCTTAATACACCGAATTATGGAAGAAACCAAAGTCTATCGTCTACTCAAAGGCTGGAGAAACGCACCGCCAGTAGACCTTAAAAAACTTGACGAAACCGTACTGATGTTCTCACAACTGCTAGTTGATTTCCCACAGATAAAAGAAATAGACATAAACCCCCTACTTGTCAGCGAGAAAGACGCAACAATCCTTGACGCCCGCATAGTTATCAACAAAGACAACGTCTGCAAGAAATTTGAACCCCATGAACACATGGTCATAAGTCCATACCCCAAAAAATACGAAATACTCTGGCTGCTCAAAAATGGACAAGAAGTATTACTTCGCCCCATAAAACCTGAAGATGAACCACTATGGCTTGAAATGTTCCAAAGCCTCTCAGAAGAATCTATACGGTATCGTTTCTTCCAGATGTTGAAAGATACACCACATGAAGTCCGAGTCCGCTATTGCAACATTGACTATGATCGTGAAATTGCTATAGTCGCCGAAATCGTTGAAAACGGTAAAAGAAGAATCCTTGGCGTAACCCGTTTAAGCATCGAATCTGATGAGAAAAGCGGTGAAATCGCTTTCCTTGTTAGCGATTATTGGCAAGGCTTAGGGTTAGGCACAAAAATGGTCGATTATGTGCTTGACATCGCAAAGGAAAGGGGCATGGAAAGCGTCCACTCGATCATCCTGCAGGACAACTACCGTGCCTTAAGCTTGTCAAAGAAGATGGGCTTCAAGATTGAATACTTAAATGATGGCACCGTCAAAGCCGAACTCAACCTGAAAGAAGAAGACATTGACTTTCGCTGCATACAACAAAAGCTCCCTGAACCACCACAAACAAAACAGGAAAAACAGTTGCAGGACATCTCGGTTTCTCAAGGCAAAAAAGTCGTTCGGGAACCACGAGAAGCCACACCGGCTTAGTTTCTTTTTATTTTTGATTTTTTGAATAGTTTTAAATTTCTAAGCCGCCATTATCAAGAGTGGGTGGAAGCATAAGAAAACTCGTCGGGTTAGCGCTTATTGCCACAATCTTGCTGACCATCATGTTTCTGATTGCTAACATTCATACGACCTTGGCCCAAACTACCCAACCCACCTCCTCGCCCACCCCCATCACAACATCCACTCCAGTGCCAACTCCTACTCCGACCCCCAAAGTTATGCCTGGCTCACCCCTATCGCTTGGTGGCCAATCGTTTGCTGAAGCCATATCCCAATTCGACATTACACAACTAGCTAAACTGGTGTTAATAGCATTAGGCGCAATGTGGAGTATTATTATCCTGGTTTATGTTGGTCGGCATTTTGGGCACAAAGAGAAAGTCAAAAAATGAAGGAACAAAGTTTTTTGTCGGTCCGTTAAATTCCTAACAACCAACCTAAAGAGAGCTCAATATAATAGCTCTTGCAAACATAACAGGACCAAGTTTGATATCTATTCTATTCTTTTGGGCGAAAGGTTGAAAGAGAAAAGCGAAGATGTTACTTTGTTGGACGCATGATGGTTGAAACATTTTATCTGCATTTGGAGTTTAGATACAAAAATGGTGTTTGGTCTATTAACCTGCCTTTTTTATGCAGTAAATGCGGTGTTTGCTGTACGCTTGAGGATTTCTTGACTGCAGGAGAAATCACCGCCAACCCCCAAAGCCACCCCGAAACCCACGCCAAAGTAAAGATCCTCTTTGAAGCCTTGGGCAAGATTTGGGAAGCCAGCGAATCAGAATACGACAAATATGTCCAGCAAAACCCCTGCCCCTTTCTGGTGGATAAGTCCTGCTCTATTTACGAAATTCGGCCTGAAGGCTGTCGACTCTTCCCAAAAACTGCTTTTGGAATGCAAACCCAAGACTGCGAACCTCTTAACAGATTTAAAAGGATGCGAATTGCCCTGCGAAAAGGCAGATCTGCCAAAGAGACTTATCACTTTTCAGGTGCAAGCCAAGAAACCCTCAAACCATCAAAGTTCACGAAAAAACAATACCAAACTTGCATAAACAAACTACACCAAGAAGGCATAACAGACGACGAATTAGCCCTGTTCAACCTCTTCAATGAACAAAATAAATCCAAAATTTAACTTTGAAGCTGGGTATATCGAAAACAGTCTACCAAATGATCGTTTACTAGTCCTGCAGCCTGCATGAAAGCATAGCATATTGTTGGTCCCACGAACTTAAATCCTCTCGCTTTGAGTTCTCGGCTCATCACTCTTGACTGTTCTGTCTCAGATGGTATTTCGGAAAAATCCTTGAAAGCATTCTGAATTGTTTTTCCATTTACAAATTGCCAGATGAATTTGTCAAAGGAGCCAAATTCTTTTTGAACCTTGAGAAACTCTTGCGCGTTCGTTATGGTTGCGGAGATTTTGGCTCGGTTCTTAACTACGCCGGGAGCTTTCATTAAACGCTCAAAATCTTTGATGGTGTATTTTGCAACTTTTACGGGGTCGAAGCCATCAAACGCTGCCCTAAAGGCTTCTCGCTTCTCTAGAATCAGCCACCATGATAACCCAGCTTGAAAACCATCTAAAACCAAAAACTCAAATAGTTTCTGGTCATCATGGACGGGAATGCCCCATTCTTCATCGTGGTATCTGATGTAGAGAGGTTTGTCAACATTCCAGCATCTTTTCAGTGTAGCGGTCATGATTTGTTGTTCACCTTCAAATTTACACTTTAATCTTATCGATATTTATTTGTTGGGTTCTTTTCTAACGTTTCAAGCTTTGGCTAAACAATCAGCGTTAATCTAGAAAAATCTTCTTTGAAGCCTTGAAACTCTTATATACGGCTGTTGCTAATTTCTCTGTTGAGTGTCATGGCTGAAGTTTGTTCAACATGCGGACTACCAAAGGACCTTTGCGTTTGTGGAGAAATAGAAAAAGAGCAACAGCGCATTCGTATTCGTCTTGAAACCCGGAAATTTGGCAAAGCAACCACCATCATCGATGGCATGGATGATAAAAACTCGAATTTAACCAGTATTGCCCAAAAACTCAAAACATACTGTGCATGCGGCGGAACCAGCAAAAACGGGCAAATCATGCTTCAAGGTGACCACCGAGATCGAGTGCGCGAATTCCTTGTAAAGATGGGTTATCCACAAGAGAACATCGAACTCCAATAAGCAACGCAAACTCCCCTAAATCTATGGTGATTATTTCCTAATGAAAAACCTAGATGGCATTCGAGATATATTTAAAAATACAAAACATCGAAAGCCCGCCCAAATCTACTGCCCCCGTTGTGCCAGCCCAAAAATCCAGTTGTCCAGTAGCCTAGCGGTTTGGTTAACTCCGAAGCAATACTATTGTGAAGACTGCGGTTACCTGGGTATAATTGTTATGGAACTAGAAAAAGAAGAAGCAGAAACAAATTCTGAAAAGAAGTAAAGTGCCTAATCAGGCAACTCTAGATTTAACTGTTTTTTGAGGGTCTTGTAGCGGTTGCGAACAGTTACTTCGGTTACGCCAGCAGCTTCGGCTATGTCTTTTTGGGTTTTCTTCTCGTTGTTTTGCAAGCACGCAATGTAGAGGGCGGCTGCGGCTAAACCCATCGGGTCTTTTCCCGCCGCGGCACGTTTCCGTCTTGCTTCTCGGAGAATTTGGATGGCTGCTCCTTGGGTTTTGCCTGAAATGCCTGTTTTCTCAGCGATTTTGGAGACGTAGGTTAATGGATCGGCGATTGGCATGTGGACATCGAGTTCACGTAGCAGAAGTCGGTAGCATCTTGCAACGTCTTTCTTGTCGACTAAGCTTGCTTCAGCGATTTCTCGTAGTGTACGTGGGGTTCCGCTTCCGCGGCAAGCAGCATACAAAGCTGCAGCAGCAATGGCGGCAATTGATCTGCCTCTGACCAAGCCTTTGTCGAGTGCTTTACGGTAGACGACGGCGGCTTTTTCTTTAATTGGTGGTGGAATGTAGACTTTGTCGGATAAGCGGTCAAGTTCAGCCATGGCTTGGGCAAGGTTTCGGTCGACAGATGAATGGACACGTGAGCGGATTTGCCATTTGCGTAGACGCCACATCTGCAACCTAGTGGATAGGGGTAGTTTGCGTCCGAACGCATCGCGGTCAACTTGGCTAATCGCGGTGGATAATCCTTTGTCGTGTACTGAGTAGGATGTTGGGACACCGACACGGCTTCTGGAAGCTTTTTCTTCCTGGGTGAATGCGCGCCATTCTGGTCCTTTATCCATCATCTGTTCGTAGACGACTAATCCGCAGTCGCCACATACGGTTTCTCCTGTATCATAATCGTGAACTAAATTCTCGCTACCGCACTCTGGGCACTTGTCAACTAAGCGCTGTGATGTGCGTGGTGGTGTTTCTTTTTTGCTCAATCTCTTCTACCTCGATTTAAACATGCGTAGAACCGTCACCATAGGCCAATCTGGCTAGAAAATAGTACATTCGGCCCGCGCAAACTTACCTGATGAACGTCTCTAATATTTAAGTTTTGTGGTTTATTAAACCTATTGCACACTATGGCTTCTAATTACCTAACATATCCAATATTGGCTCATGGAAAATGACATAGAAAAGTGTAAAAAAGCGCAAAACAGCGCACGGAAGATACCGTAAGATTTCTCATAAATTTTACCCCATTACCACCAAACGATTCATCCATCTAATTGAGAATCCTTATTAAGAAAAAAGACACCCATTAAACCTCTAACAATAAATAAAACAAGTGCTAATTGAAACCGTGCAGCCCGTTGGTGTAGTGGTCAAGCATATCGGGCTTTGGACCCGACGACGAGAGTTCGAATCTCTCACGGGCTACCACCAACTCTTCTAACTGTATTTCTTATGAAACCGTAGTTTAGTACTTCAGAAAGAAAAACCAGGTATGTGATACAGGATTAGAAGCGCCAACATGCCTCCACACCCACACAAAGAGCACTAAAAGAGTTTTGCGATTGTTGGTTATTTTCCCCTAATATTACTATATTATAAGCAAAAGATAGAAAAGCCAACCCGGCAATAATCCCTAATCCTTGAGTGATAGAGTTTGGCGTTAGATTGTTTTCTTCCTGACAAAACAATTATTATTGATGCTTCGGGATGGAGCGACCTGCTACTTGGCGTAGTCGTTGGCGCACTCAAGCCTCCGCATCCAATGTTGATGGAACGCCGAATCCCAACAGCATCCTTTCAATCGCCAAACTTCCACAACAAAAAATACTTGGAAGATGCAATTAAAATTGCCAACGAAATTATCGCTGTTATGAAGCCTGATGGAGAAACTTGTTTTAGAGTCAGTTCAGAATATGTCCTCTCCAGCTTAGCATTGTACCTTCAGAATCAAGGATTCAACGTTCAAAGAGTCGAATCCACGGGCGAACTCAAGCCACTTGTTGAAAAAGCCTACACGCGATGGTGCGTCGAAAAAGGTGTGCCGGAGGAAATTTTGCAGGATAAGAGGCGTTTTTGGAAATTTCTGGAGTGGGTTGCCGAGAAACCGCAGGTCAGGGAGGGTCTTGTGAAAACTGGTTGGGCAAGCTGGGAAAACAAGTGGCGCGAAGAAATATTAAAGGCTCATAAAAACTTCCATGATGGAAAGGGGTTTTAGTGTCATTTGTATGAATGCGAACTAGTATTACTCATGAGACAGTAAATGGAAGGCGCCTGAAAGAACTAAAAGTTGAATTTGCCGTTGGACAAAAAAAGGCTAAACTGGAAAACAAGCAGTATGCTCTAGAAGCACTTTGCTACGGATAAAAAGTGCAAACAAACTTCCTGAAGATAGGAACGAAAAGAAAAAAAGACTCAAACAGCAAGATGACTCAAAATACTAAAGCATCAAAACAACAAACGCTAGACCGTAAGTACGATAGGACAGATAATGATGCCAAAAAAGAGGTTATTCAACAAAAAACCGAAAAACAAATAGTTATAACCGAAATTTCTACCACAACTAAGGTAGATGAACTATCACTCAAAGTCGACTTCAGGCTGGTTCCTTCAAGAACCGCGTTTTCAAAGGTCCACTTCGTTTTATGGTTTGATAATCAACAAATCAGATCTGTATCTATCAGGATACCTCAGGGTTCTTTGGCAGCTGACGAGTTTGAGTTAACGCCCGTGCTGGATATGAAAGGAATACCTGCTGGGTCCTACACTATAAAAGTTGAGATGTACGAGTTTTGGTCTTCCGGAGAAAAGCTCTCTGAAGCTTCTAAAGAATTGAACGTGGATTATGTGCCACAAACCCGAGAATCGAGGTTTGTTAAGGTTCCAACTGTTAAAAGTGTTGCAGGAAAAGACTTAGCGGTTGTCTCTGAACCGGAGAAGATTGTTTTTAGAGAAATTGAAAAAACGATAAAGAAAGAGCAGTTAAGCAAACGGGACGATTGGTAGTCCAGTGAAGCTTAAAAGATTATTTCTTTTTTCCTTTAGGAGGAAGCTGATTTAACATAGCTTTCTTTTTTGCTTCTTTTTCACGTTGTTCTTTCTTTTGTCTTTCAAGTTGTGTATTCTTATTTTTTCTACTCATAACGCTCATATTTCGACACTACAAGCAAACAAGTAACGTTTCACACTCTAAAATGTTATCCTCTTAAATAACAGCCTTACATTTGTCAAAAAGCTTGTTTGTCGGTTTTTTATCGAAATTGTTATGAGTTAAGATGCTATATTGATTTTGTTAGCCTGTTTGAAGTGCACGAGTTTTGACTACTAAAACATTGCTTTGCGGATGCGTTTACGAAGAAAACGAGTGGATGCTTGTACGCATAAAAGAGTGCGAGAGGCATCACAAGGAACGGCATAAGAAAGTTGAGTACAGGCCAAAAGCGGAATGTAACAGAAATGACACAAGAGGCGAATAGAGCCTCAAGCTTTATGCATTCTTGTTTTCTGTGTCAATGATTTCTTTGACGGGTTTACGGTAGAAGAGCAGGGGCAAGCCAACTAGTGGAAGTGACAACATCCACAAATCCAAGTTGTGGCCAAGTATCCATGCATACCATTCATTCCAGCCTCCGAAGAAGATCCATGTTAAGTAGTTCCATAAGAAGTACATGCCTAACGATGTCAATATGGCGCCGACGGTTGGCAGGTGGATTTGTCCAGCTTTTATCGATTTCACAGCGAAGTATGCTGTAAATATTGTCAATGCAAGCAACCCCACCAAAGTTGTTAAGAAACTGACTAAGTATTGGGGAGTATCAGTAACAAAGCCAAAACCTTTTCCCATTACAGTGATAATCCACATGCCGCTGTTGTTGAGCCAAAACGACAGAACGTAAAAGACGCCTGCAATCGTGCCCCATTTTATCTGCCCTTTCATCGGCTTGTTTGGGCTAAGCTTGAATGCAAGGATGAACAGGGAAATTGGAATACAAATTGAAGCAACCATGCAAGGCAAACCCGTGGATAAGATAAAGCCTAGGGTCAAGCTTCCTCCTAACGGCAGAATACCCCAAATACCCGATGGCAACAAACCCACCCAATAGAGTACCCTCAAAAACAAATATTACCTTAAGCAACTTGTATATTGTGGTTGGAGGTAGGTTTTTTTTGGAAACATAGAGACTTACTGCTGATACTGCGATTAGGCTGCCTAAGAATCTAAAAAGTCCTGGAAAAACACCTGCTGCGACATCGGTTATTAATATCCAAAAAGCTGTTTGAGATGAGCCACCGCCAATTCTGTCCCACTCTCCAATCCATGAAAGTCGTGAACATGGCATGCAAGGTGAATAGGAAATATGCAATTGTTACTGTGAATATGCCTATTTTCAGTGGGGTAAGGAATTTCTGCTGTTCCAACAAAATCACCGAAGGTTTCTCTAAATTAATTCGTTGGGTATTGTATATTATACTTGCGGTAATGGCAGTCCAAATTCTTAGGGCTAATGGTTAGTGTTAAATACCTAAACTTCGAAATTAATAGTATAGAGGGCTTTGTTTGGAGATACTTAATAACCGTTTGACAAAATTTTTGTTTGCTGTAGAAGCAGTGGGCATCATATTTGTCGGATTTTTCTTAGCTGCTTACCTTAGTGGGTTGACTCCAACAACTACAGTTCTGCATTCGGAGCCGGTGTTTAGGATTCCGTTGTTTGTTTTTGGTGTAGTTCTTTTACTATTTGTACTCGCGACTGTTTTCATTGCGGCTTCAAAGAAGAAAAAGTAATTCAGCAACAAAATCAAAGACACGATAAAATAAACCACTTTTATTTAACTCAGGATTTGCTTCTCGCATTTATGAAATAGGTAAACTGTGTTTATAAACGAGAGATTTCCGTTGTTGCAAACAACAGCTGAACCTTTTGGGACAGCAAAAATATCCTGATTTTCCGACAACTCCCTTAATTTTTCATCTACCCCCATTTTATAATGAGCTTTAAGCGTTAAATCTACGAGACCTAACCCATCAATAATTTTGATTGCGCAATTGCTCCTGTATGTTATCACGCATTTGCTGCAAAGCGCCAACGCACCGGCACTTCGCCCTATAACAACTCCTCTAAAGTTCTCAAGTAAACTGCTCATTCCTGATTCTTTTAAGCGTTCCACCAAAACGCTGGGCACACCGCCCGTTAAATAAACAAGGTCTGACTCGGACATTTTTTCTTTGATTTCCCCATTTGTGCTAGAATAGTTGACAGTGTTGACGCTGCTTGCGCCTAAACTTCTAAAATAATCAAATATTATTTTGCTTTTAGAGTAGGTATTATCGAAGGATGCTCTTGCCCAAGAAAACACGAGAACTCTTGGTGTCCCTCCTGCGTCGTTGAAGGCTCGTTGGTTTACCTCTTTTGCATCTCTTTTCTGGGTGTTTTCTCCCCCTAATAAATAGTATTTGGGCATACAAGGTTTGAGGTTTTATGGTTTAAAAAAGTTAACGTGCGTTATGGAGTTAACGGCTGAAAAATGTTCTAATTATCTGTTGTTTGTTGGGCTATCTTTCAATTTGGATCTGCGTTTATGTAGCATCATTCCTGTCGTTGTCAACCCCACAGCAGAAGCAGCGGCTATTATCGCAATTGTCCCACTTTCGAACATTGTTGATTGCTTATCTGTGGTTTGTTGTTTGGGTGTTGGTTCAATTTCAGTATTGTTTGATGGAATGAGCGGTTGGATTTGGTGTGGAGTTATTTGGTGTGGGTTGGAGGGTGGGTTGTGTTTGTTGTTTTGGAGGGATTGTTATTGTTGGAGGATTTTGTCTGTTTCCAATAAAGCTGGCTATTAGATTGCCTTGTGCCCCTAGACCCGCTGTGGATTGTGGTGCAGCAGCTTCATTGGTGCTTAGGGTTATGGATACGATTTGGGCAATCCAAGATGCACCATTATATCCTGGAAGGATCAATCGTAGCCCTTCAGATAGCAATACTCCGTCTTTTTGGTAAGCGATGATGGTTTCGGGTGCCATTGCTGTTGAGATGGGTATAGCGACTTTATAAGAGTCTGCAGCGACGAGTTGGATTGAGTTTACATTGGAGCTGTCGTTTATTTGTTGGAGTAGATAGCTCAGCTGTACTCCACTCCAGTTCTCCAAGGGTTACCATGTTTCCGTAACAGTAGAGTTCTGCATATACGTTGGTTTTAGGCATTTCTGTAAGTTGTTGATATGTGAAATCGTATTTGACGTTTGATAGGTCAGTTATTTCAAGTGTTTCGGTAGTAGCGGCTATTGTTGGTGTGATGCTGATTAGAAGTATTGTGAGAAATGCGAATATTAAAAGAAATTTTGGCATCATTTCGGACCTTTCCTTAACATATTTATGTCACGTGTCATACTCTTAAACTATTCTCCGCTTTTAATCACTTTTTATTGATACAATTCAATAACTCTCCTGATTAAGACGTTTAAGATCCCAAGTTGCTGCATCAATTTGGTTCAAAATTTCAAGTATCTAACAAACGATAATCTGTCTCCCTAAGTAAATTGGGACTAAATAAAAGGGATAAGGTTATTTATTTCTGAAGCCAAAAGCTTCCTCGGAGAAATAATGTATGGAATGGGGAATGAAAAACCGTTTAAGTAGACTTATCCAAAAAGACGGTAAAGCACTCTTTCTGCCTATTGACCACGGCTACTTCCAGGGACCAACGCATGGCCTTGAACACCCGGGCGAAACCATAAAACCAATCATCCAATACGCCGATGGCCTTATGCTTACCCGCGGCATTTTGCGTAATTGCATTGATCCAGCGATCGAGAAACCAATCATAATGCGGGTTTCAGGTGCAGTTTCAGTAGTTGGTGAAGACTTAGCTAACGAAAGCGTCGTGACATCAATAGAAGAAATTCTTAGGTTAAATGTTTCAGCTGTTTCAATGTCAGTTTTTGTCGGAACAAAATATGAGAATAAAAGCCTAACTAACCTCTCCAAACTTGTCGACGAATGTGAAGAATACGGGATACCTGTCATGGCGGTTTGTGCGGTCGGTAAGGAACTTGAAAAACGGGAAGCCCGTTACCTAGCTTTAGCTGCCCGCATCACGGCTGAAATTGGCGCTCGCGTCGTTAAGACTTACTATTGCAAAGAGCATTTTGAGAAAGTTGTAGACGGCTGTCCAGTTCCCATTGTGATTGCGGGAGGACCTAAAACCGAAACCCAGCGTGAAGTCTTCGATTTCGTCTATGACGGCATACAGAAAGGCGCCATAGGCGTCAACTTGGGACGCAACATCTGGCAAACCGCTCATCCAGTGGCATCCATCAAAGCCATCCGTGCCATAATCCACGAAGGTTACACCCCCCAAGAAGCCGACGACCTCTACAACCAAATCGTAGCAGCCAAAACTTAGCCCTTCTTTTTTTGTGATTGTTATGCTTGCCGCCTTCTACTACAACAACCATGACGTCCGCATAGAAGAAATCCCAGTTCCCAGCATCGGTGCAGAAGAAGTCCTTCTTAAAGTGATGGCGAGTGGAATATGCGGCAGCGACGTAATCGAATGGTACCGTATTCCCAAAGCACCGCGTGTGCTGGGCCACGAAGCCACTGGCATTATCGATAAAGTTGGCGACAAAGTCAAAGGCGTAAAAGTCGGAGACCGTGTCTTTGTTTCCCACCATGTCCCCTGCAACAAATGTCGCTATTGCAAACGTGGCAGTCACACGGCCTGCCACACCCTGCATACAACAAACTATTACCCCGGCGGCTTTGCACAATACATCCAAGTCCCAAAAATCAACGTCCAATACGGCATTTACAAACTCCCAGATGCCATGAGTTTCGAAGAAGGCACATTCATCGAGCCACTTGCCTGCGTATCCCGGGGTCAACGGCTGGCAAACCTCCAGAAAGACGATAGCCTCCTAATAATCGGGAGCGGCATCTCGGGTATTCTGCATGCGCAGCTTGCCAAGTTCAAAGGTATCCAAAACATCGTTGTCGCTGACATTAACCCGTATCGGTTGGAACTTGCCAAAAAATTCGGCGCAAACCATGCCCTAAACGCCAAAGACAACCTGCCTCAGAAACTCAAAGAAATCAACGATGGACACTTAGCCGACCAAGTCATCGTATGTACGGGCGCAACCTCAGCCGCCACTTCAGCGTTGGATTGCGTAGACAACGGCGGAACCATCCTGTTCTTTGCCGTGCCCGATCCAACCGTTAAGCTTCCAGTGCCGATTAACCAGTTCTGGAGAAACGAAATCACAATGCGCACCAGCTACGGCGCAGCACCAAACGACCTTGATGATTCACTGCGGTACTTGAAGACCGGACAACTCAATGTTAAGGACATGATTACGCATAGGCTAAGTCTACGTGAAGCGCAGGAAGGTTTCCGACTAATGGCTGAAGCAGGCGCGTCACTCAAGGTCATTCTAGAACCAAATAGGAATTAATCATATTTCTGTTAGGGCTAAACTGTATACTTCAGGTTTACTTCTGAAAGATAACACTGTTGTGCAAAATGCAGGTGCATCATCATCACCATCATCAGTATCTTCTCCTAGATTAATAAAGAAGGATCGGTAAATAGCGGTCGGTTTTAGGGTTTCAGAAAGATTGTTTGAACATTCTTGGAAGCTATAGCTTGGCAATTTGACCAAGCTGGCATCTAATCAATCGCTAGATAGAATATAGAGATAAAAACTTGAACTAACATAAAGAGACCATGTCGCTTAACGATATCATCAAAAAACGTCGAAGCGTAAGAAAATACCTACCCCAGGCAGTACCTAGAGAAGCGGTCCTTGCGGTTTTGGTGGCTGCTGGCTTGGCGCCTTCAGCTCATAATTCTCAGCCATGGAGCTTCATCATTTTGGAGAATCCTTCAGTCAAGCGAGAGTTAGCGAAGGTGATGGCAGATGCGTGGGTTGCCGACGCCGAAAAAGATGGAGTAAAAGTTGAGGTTAAAATGAGACAAGAACGATAGTCTTCGTGAAGCGCAGGAAGGTTTCCGACTAATGGCTGAAGCAGGCGCGTCACTCAAGGTAATTCTAGAACCAAATAGGAATTAATCATATTTCTGTTAGGGCTAAACTGTATACTTCGGGTTTACTTCTGAAAGATAACACTGTTGTGCAAAATGCAGGTGTATCATCATCACCATCATCAGTATCTTCTCCTAGATTAACAAAGAAGGATCGGTAAATAGCGGTCGGTTTTAGGGTTTCAGAAAGATTGTTTGAACATTCTTGGAAGCTATAGCTTGGCAATTTACCCAAGCGGACATCCAACCAATCGATAGATAGAATATAGAGATAAAAACTTAAACTAACATAAAAGAGACCATGTCGCTTAACGATATCATCAAAAAACGTCGAAGCGTAAGAAAATACCTGCCCCAGGCAGTACATAGAGAAGCTGTCCTTGCGGTTTTGGTGGCTGCTGGCTTGGCGCCTTCAGCTCATAATTCTCAGCCCTGGAGCTTCATCATTTTGGAGAATCCTTCAGTCAAGCGAGAGTTGGCGGAGGTTATGGCAGATGCGTGGGTTGCCGACGCCGAAAAAGATGGGGTAAAAGTTGAGGTTAAAATGAGACAAGAACGAGTCGACCGCTTCGCTAATGCACCAGCTCTTATTCTCGCATGCATTTCAATGAATGGGCTAAGAAAGTTCCCAGATCAGAAACGGCAGATGTTGGAACGTGACTTGGCTCAACAGAGTTTAGGTGCTGCAATGCAGAACCTACTTTTGACTGCTCATTCTTTGGGTTTGGGGGCTTGTTGGTTTTGCGCGCCTGGCTTCTGTAAAGAAACTGTACGAAAAGTTTTGGGGATTCCAGAGGCAGTGGAGCCTGAAGCCTTCGTAATAATGGGTTACTCAGGAGAAACGCCTTCAGTGCCATCGAAAAAACCTCTTGAGGAATATTGTTTTAGGGATATGTGGGGATTGAAGCTTTAGGATTTTATCATTGTCAGAAGCATCTTGAACCTTGACTTTGCTGTGAGGGCATGCGGTTGGTTTGCCGGCATGATGGTGACTTCGCCCTGCTTTAGACTTATGGGTTTGCCCGCTATGGTAACTTGGACTTCGCCTTCCACAACATAAACCATCGCATCATAAGGTGCCGTGTGCTCGCTTAAGCCTTGGTCTTTGTCAAAAGCAAATAGCGTCACCGATCCTGTTTTCTTGTCGATTATTGTGCGGCTAACAACTGAGCCTTCCTGGTAATCAATTAGCTCTTGAAGGATTGAGGCTTTAGCAACGAGTTTTTCTTTTTTGTCTGGCATAATCATAACACATAATGGTTGGATGGTTTATGGTTTTTTGTTAAGCTTAGCTCTTTCCTCGTCCCAACGCTGGAAGACTTCATCAGCAATTTTTGGTCTCAATACAAAGATATCTTGAGGTTTGTCAACGTAAAGATAAACCAAAAAAAACCTGTCAAAGGCGCCTGAGCGAATAAGCGTGCAGCTTGGTCTTCTAGGCAGGATCTGTGAGTAACTATCAAAAATTTGGTTGAACAACTGATTTATTTTTTCTGATGGAATGCTATGGTCAAAGCCAACTTCAAACGTGTAGCAGTAGAGATTGCGGTTTTTTGTGCTCTCAAAGAGGTAATTGGTTATGTCTCTGTCTAGAATTTGCAGGTTGCTAACTGAAACTGTATTGTTTCCTGAAGTTAAGATTTTAGCGTAGTTTATGGTAATTTCTTGAACTATGCCTTCAACCGTGCCGATTTTAACGTAATCGCCGACTTTGAAGGGTTTAGCTGCTAAAAGAAAAAGTCCGGCTAAGAAGTTGCCGATGGTTTTTTGTGAGGCAAAACCCAACGCGGCGCCGCCTATTGCTGACACGGACAAGAGCCATTCTGCTTGAACTCCGCCTAAACTGCTTATAGCTAGTACAGCAAAAATTAGAATTAGGATTCGGAACGTTAAGACAAGGTTGTTGCTGGCGCTGGGTTCAAGTTTGATGCGTTTTGCAAACCTTGTTAGGTAGCGGCTGATTAGTCTTTCCAGTGTAACAGCGATTATTGCAATTATCACTATGTCAAATATGGTTGAAAGTGGAATTTGTGCTCCGAAGATATCAGCCAAAGTCGAACCGCCTGCTAACTGCCACTTGCCTTAAGTCGTCTATAACTCTTTCGCGTCTACCTACAATGTTTTGTCTGGAATAAACTCCATTGACATCGAGTTAACGCAGTGTCTTGTGTCCTTTTTTGTGAAATGCTCGCCAGTAAAGACGTGTCCAAGGTGGGCGCCGCAATTGACGCATTGAATCTCCGTTCGTATGCCATCAGGATCAGGTAGCCTTTTTACAGCACCTGGGATTTCGTCGTCGAAGCTTGGCCAGCCGCAGTTTGCTTCAAACTTGTTCTCGGAACGGTAGAGTTTTGCGCCGCAGCGTTTGCATACATAGGTGCCCTTTTCCCAGAAAGCGTAGTATTTGCCCGTGAAGGGCATTTCGGTTCCTTTGTGCACTATGACTTGTTCTTCTTCAGTAGTAAGTGGTTTGAGGTTAGTTTGGTTTTTAGAAGTTGACAAGTAAAACACCAAGTTAACTAATGCGTCTTGGAAGGTAAAAAGACTTCTCTTGACGTTGCCTCCAAAAAAACAGATATAAATAAGCGCTTGATATTACTATTTGAAGGTTTTTTAATGGTTGAAATTACAAGACTATTTTGGAAAAAAGCTGTAACCTTTGATAATTTTGTGCTCGGTGAAGTAGAGAGTGCAGAACTCGATACAAGTAACTGGCAAATAATCAATTTATTTGTGGCTTTATCTGACGAAGCCTCGAATAAAATGGGTTTTAAGCATCCTTACCTTGGAAAAGTAACTGTTTGCTTGCCAGTCTCAACTGTTGATTCCGTAGCGCCAGATAAAGTTATGTTAAACAAGAAATTTGAAGAGCTTCGTAGTCTCCGGCAATGCAGAGAATAACTTTCCCCTAACTACCATTATTTCTTCCCCTTCTTCTAAGCAGCAACGAGATAATTGCCCCAAAAACCGCGACCAAAGCCAATATTGCAACGACGACTAGAAGCGGCGATGGAAGTGTTGTCATCCTTGCATGCAAAACATGCATAATAGGAATTTCAGCTAAAACGGAGAAGATTAGTAGAGCACCAATTTTATGCATTTACTTCACCATTTTATCTGGGCTTACTTTGCAGTTAAAAGATTTGTTGTCAAGGTTTCTTTACTAACAAGAGGTTATTTTAGTCAAGGTTTCTTGACTAAGCTTTAGGTTGCATCGTCAAAGAAGAATATGGGCATTGGAAAGTAACCTTCTGGAGCATCGACAATCACGCTGGCAAAATCAATATGCGACAATGTTTTGAAAGAACAACAACTGTCTGATTCCTGAAAAAGGCTGTTTTTGTTCTTCTACGCTTTCGAAAGGGTCTATAGAATAAAAGCATTGTGGGTCTATACTGAACCTTTGTTTCCCGAATAGAAACAGGGAAGAAATAATGATGGTTTGGCTGAAACTTTATCTATTGGACATTGACTTTCTTGAGTAAAAGCACCTGAAGTGCCTGAAATTAACTGTCAAGGTTAGAATTTATGACTGAGGCAGCATCAACCCCAAGCCAAAACAGGGAACAGCCAATAAAAGCTTCCGAACTTGACCCTAAATTCAAGTATGAACTTCAAAAGATTCATGGAAGCGAAAAGATCCTGAAATGTTTCCAGTGCGGAACATGCACTTCAGATTGCCCAGTTGCAAGATACAGCGACAGTTACCGCCCACGAACTCTTATACACATGGCTCAACTCGGCTTAAAAGACCGAGTACTAAAAAGCGACACACTCTGGCTTTGTGCAGCATGCTTCACATGCACCGACCGCTGTCCACAAGACGTTGAAGTAGCAGCTGTCATACGAGTTTTCCGCAATTTAGCCGCAGAAAAAGGCTGCTTCCCACAAGTTTTCAAAGACCAAGCCTCAAGCCTTCTTGAATCAGGTTACGCTTACAAGATTCCAGAGTTAAGGATAAAGAAACGTGAATCTCAAGGGCTCCCACCCCTGCCAAAAGGTAACCCTGAGAATGTCAAAAAAACCCTCAAAGGCGTAAAATTCATCGAAAAAATCCAAAAACCCCAGGGAGAACAACCAAGTGGGCAATAAATACCTGATATTCTTAGGCTGTGCAATTCCCTACCGAGTTTCCGGGTACGAAATTTCAGCGCGTAAAGTCCTCGCTAAACTTGGCGTTGAACTGGTTGAAATGCCTGAATTCAACTGTTGCGGGTTGCCGTTAGATCCGGTTAGTCACGAAACTATGCTTATTTTGGCAGCGAAAAACTTGGCGTTAGCAGAGCAACAGGGGTTAAACATCCTAACGCTTTGTCCAGGCTGCGCTGGCACCCTAAAGAAAGTAAATAAAATCCTCAAAGCCGATAAAGTCCAAAGAGAAGAAATCAACGCTCACCTCAAAGAAGCAGGATTAGAATTCAAGGGAACCATCGAAACCAAACATCTGCTACAATTGCTTAAGGAAGATGTTGGCGTGGAAAAAATAAAAGCGTCAGTAATTAAGCCGCTAACAAACCTTAAGGTCGCTGAACACAACGGCTGCCACATTCTACGACCAAAAGAATACATAGGCTTTGACGACCCAGAAGATCCGCAAACGCTCAAAATGCTCATCGAAGCAACAGGAGCCACCTGCCTAGACTACATAGACGAAACAGAATGTTGTGGAGCACCTAGCGTTGGCGTAAGTGACAAAGTGGCGTTGGCATTGGCAAAAGACAAGCTTAGCCACATAAAACAGGTTGAGGCACAGGCATTAATCACGATTTGTCCTTTTTGCCATATAATGTACGATACAAACGAGTTACGCATAGAGAAACTATTTAATGAAACCTATGGAATCCCAATACTTCACTACCCGCAACTACTGGGGTTAGCTATGGGTATATGTCCTGAAGAGTTAGCCTTCAGCGAACTTCGAGTAAACGCATCAAACCTACTAAAACAAGTAAATCAAGGAGCAAACAAACCATGAGCCAAAACAAACTAAAAATAGCCTTCTACTGGGCTGCAAGCTGCGGCGGCTGCGAAATTGCCGTCTTAGACTTAAACGAGAAAATCCTAGACGTAGTAAAACTCGCCGACATAGTTTTCTGGCCAGTAGCCATCGACGTAAAATATAAAGACGTTGAAGCTTTACCAGACAAACATATAGACATAACCTTCTTCAACGGCTCCATACGCAACTCAGAGCAAGAACATATGGCAAAAGTCCTGCGAGCAAAATCCAAAACCCTGGTTGCGTTTGGCTCATGCGCCCACGAAGGCTGTGTTCCAGGCTTAGCAAACCTCAACGACAAAAAAGAAATTTTTGATCAAGTTTACATAAAAGACAAATCAAACGTTAACCCCAAAGCAGTAACACCTAAAACCCAAACCCAAGTTAAGGAAGGCACACTGAAAATCCCAGAGTTCTATGACACCGTAAAAACCCTAGCTCAAACAGTCGATGTTGACTATTTCCTTCCAGGGTGCCCACCTCCAGTTAAACTAATCGCGGCAGCAGTTGACGCAATCGCAAGCAACAAATTGCCACCAAAAGGTTCAGTGCTCGCTCCACTCAAAGCAGTCTGCGATGAGTGCCCCAGAAAACGTGAAAACAAGAAAATCGACAAAATCTACCGTGTCTACGAAAAAGCGCCTGAACCAGAGAAATGCCTCATGGAACAAGGTATACTTTGTATGGGAATGGCAACCAGAAGCGGTTGTGGTGCCCAATGCTTAAAAGTTGACATGCCATGCACAGGCTGCGGCGGACCAGCCCCCAACGTTCCCGAACAAGGAGCAGCCATGATAACTGCCTTAGCATCAATTCTCGGCTACGACGGTGTAGAAGGAAAAACAAAGTATACTGAAAAAGAAATTGAAGAATTAATGAACCAAATCAAAGACCCAGTCGGCACAGTATACATGTACAGTCTACCAAATTCCATCTTAAAGAGAAAGGTGATTAAAAAATGAAAGAAATAATTATAGACCCAATCACTCGCCTTGAAGGACACGGAAACGTATCCATATTCCTAAACGACAGTGGCGAAGTAGAAAACGCTTACCTTAAAATTCCCGAACTGAGAGGTTTCGAGAAATTCTGCATCGGCAGAAGAGCCGAACTCATGCCACAATTAACCACCAGAATCTGCGGTGTCTGCCCAGTTGCTCACCATTTTGCTGCAGTAAAAGCTTTAGATGCAGCATTCAATGTTGAACCAACCGAACCTGCAAAGAAACTTCGTGAACTCATGTACGCTGCTTACTTCATTTACGACCACACACTTCACTTTTACTATCTCGGCGGACCCGACTTCATCGTTGGTCCAGACGCACCAGCAGAAAAACGTAACATCCTTGGCGTCATCGAAAAAGTCGGCATGCCAATTGCAGCTGAAGTAATAAAACACCGTGCTTACGGCCAAAAAATCACTGAAATCATCGGAGGCAAAGCAACGCACCCAGTCTGCGGTTTGCCAGGCGGAATCTCAAAACCATTAACCGAAGAGAACAGAAAAGAAATCGAGACTATGGCTTCTTCATGTCTCAATTTTGCCCAGTTTACAATAAAAATATTCCATGATATCGTCTTGGGCAACACCAAATATGTCGACATGATAAAAAGCCCTGCATACACCATGCCAACATACTACATGGGAACAGTAGACAAAAACAACAAAGTCAACTTTTACGACGGCAAAATCCGAGTTGTCGATCCAGCAGGCAAAGAATTCCTCAAGTTCGAATCAAAAGACTACCTCAAACACATAGGCGAACACGTCGAAGAATGGACCTACAGCAAGTTTCCATACCTTAAAGCAGTCGGCTGGAAAGGCCAAGTTGCAGGCGCAGACAGCGGTGTTTATCGTGTTGGTCCACTAGGACGACTAAATGCTTCTGACGGAATGGCAACTCCGCTTGCACAGGCGGAATACCAGGAAATGTACAAGACGCTTGGCGGCAAACCAGTTCACAGTACCCTCGCTTTCCACTGGGCAAGAGTTATCGAACTGCTCTATGCCACCGAAAGAGCGATGGAACTTATCAAAGACCCAGAAATCACAAGTACCAATGTCCGCAACAAGCCAGGTGAACCAGGTGAAGGAGTTGGCGTTGTTGAAGCCGCACGAGGCACATTAATCCATCATTACACGCTGGACAAGGACGCATTGGTCAAAGACGTAAACTTGATAGTTGCAACAACTAACAATTACCCCGCCATCTGTATGAGTATACGTGACGCAGCGAAAGGCTTAATCCACGGTGGAAAAGTCGACCAAGGCATACTAAATAAGGTTGAAATGGCTTTCAGGGCGTATGATCCATGTTTTGGTTGTGCAACACACGCCGCAATCGGCCAAATGCCCTTAACCATTGAGGTCTTCAACTCGCAAAAACAGTTAGTAAGTTCAGTTAGTCGATAAAATAGCCCTTCTTCTCAGGGCAACTCTCTTTTCATTTTTGATTTTTGACTTTGAAGTAACTCTTATATGCCATCTCAATTGAATACAACACACTGCAGGGATTATTTATGAAGAGCTTAGTTGTTTATTACACAAGAGATGGTAACACCCGATTTGTTGCTGAAACAATCGCAGCAGAAATAGGTGCGGACCTTGAGGAAGTTGTTGACCTCAAAAAGCGAAGCGGCATATTTGGTTACTTGAGCGGCGGTAAAGATGCTAGGCAAGGCAAAGAAACCAAGATATCTCCAACAATAAAGTCTCCTGCTGGCTACGAACTTGTAGTTGTTGGATGTCCCATCTGGGCTGGTAGACCTGCTCCTGCCCTGACTACTTATCTAAGGAAAAATGATCTTTCAGCTAAAAAGGTAGCCGTTTTCTTTAGTCAGGGAGGCAAAAAAATTACTGGTTTTAAACAAGCCAAAGCGTTGTTGCTGAACTCGGAATGCATTGGAGAGCTTTCGGTGATTCAGCCGTTGAGCAATAAAGAGGAATCTGAAAAACAAATAGGTGACTGGTGCAAAAAACTCATCGCTAAAACATGAGTCTCTTTCTTCTCAAAATCCCTAACATTTTAGGGTAAAGTCTTATTTGCGCCAACACCTAACTTATTCTGTAAGCTTGGGATTTCATGCAACCGCAACCACCTAATCCTGAACATAAACGAATGAAACGTGAAAAGAAAACAATCGGATACATGGTAGAAATCTATTGCAAAAACCACCACGGAACCAAAGGCGAAATATGCCCAGAATGCAGACAATTCCAAGAATACGCCTTCATGCGGCTAGACAAATGTCCCTTTCAAGACAAAAAAAGCACATGTGGTAAATGCGTCATTCACTGCTATAAACCTGACATGAAGGAAAAAGTCAAAGTTGTAATGCGTTATTCTGGTCCACGCATGCTTATACATCATCCAACTTTTGCGCTCCATCACATTTGGGACGCTCGTCGGAAAGCACCGACCCTCGCCAAGAAAACGAGTTAGTAACAACCTTTTTCAAGCTTTAAACCCATTTTTCTTCTGGTGCACTCGTGGTTGGCGACTTAAAAGCAGAACTAGAAAAATGGCTTATTGACAGGGAAAAAATTGTTATAGCAGGCATTGGAAACCCAATTCGCCAAGATGACTATGTTGGGTTAAAGATTGTTGAGGATTTGCAGGGTAAGGTTCCAGTCAACGTTTGCCTTATGGAGTGCGAAACTGTTCCCGAAAGCTACCTGCTGGATATAGAACAGTTTAAGCCCACACACGTCCTTTTGATCGACGCCGCTTTTTTGGGGCTAAAACCAGGGTCAGCAAGTCTTTTTGGCACACAAAAAATTGTTGATTTCCCGGCAATAACTACGCATGTGTTGCCACTGAAAGTTTTCTGTGAATACGTTAACCAGTCGACTGGCGCAAAAATAGGTCTGCTTCTTATAGAACCGAAAAACATGGAGTTTGGTGAAGGATTAAGCGTTGAAGTCCAAGAGGCAGCACAAAAAATAGGGACAATTCTGGTTAGTTTGCTATGTTAGGTTTATTTTCGTTTGAAAACGTAATTAGTTGTAAGGTTTATTTTTCCAAAAGAGAACGCAATTTCTCTTAATTCGAACTGGTCTTTTGACAACCATTTTACCAGAATCAGTTCTTCTAACTCTTGGTCCTCAAATGTTCCTCTCCAATGCAACTCAAGAGTTTCCTCATCCTTCCACGTTCCAACGTGGTCGCGAGCATCGCCTTCAGATGTTATGCCAAAAAGATGCACTTTGCCGCTTGCGCGGTCAAAACTCCACATATCATTTTCATAGTAATCCTCGTAACCCTCAATGTGTGTTTCTATTTCGGAGTTTACGCCTAAATCAGCGATTTCCGCGGCAATCATATCACCGCAACCCGAGACTAAATTGTCGTCGCTGGTTTTCATTGCTATCCCGACAGTCCACACACCAATTAACTGTTTGAGTAACTCTAACTCCTTTGTCTGTTGTGTCATAAAACCAACCTTGAAAAACCAAGCATCCAACATACGAATTAGGGTAATAAAGGCTTTTGATTGATTGTTTGCAACAATGGAGAATTTGTCAAGTAATACTTGTTAAAAACCGATTTAAGCACTTATGAAACATTATGGTTCTGAGGTAAAAGTTGATGATGAACCAAAATGAGCAAATCAAAGATGTTACTTTCCAAGCCTTGGCTCATTCAACCCGAAGAACAATAATAAGACTTATCCAATCAAAAAGCCAAGGCATCTCTTATACTGAGCTAATTACTGAACTCGGAATGTCAACGGGAAAACTCAACTACCATCTCGAACAGCTCAAAGGCTTGATTGAAAAAAACAGCAACCAAAAATATGTTCTTACTTCTTTTGGCAAGAAAGCACTCGAACACCTAAACCTTATCGAACAGAAAACTAGTCCTGAAGACGAAAAATACGTTAAAATAGCCGCGTTCTCCCAGAAAACGAGCCTTCAACCCATAGTGAAAGCGTTCCTA
The DNA here is from genome assembly GCA_963777155.1 of Candidatus Bathyarchaeota archaeon. Taxonomy (GTDB): domain Archaea; phylum Thermoproteota; class Bathyarchaeia; order Bathyarchaeales; family Bathycorpusculaceae; genus Bathycorpusculum. Next base: position 17,732 of record CAVZPM010000036.1, on the reverse strand, counting down.
GCAATTAGTATTGCTCTGTCAGCCATTTTGACTGCCGTTTGGGTATTTCTAGCTTACGTATTCATAACTGAGGGTGCGCCAATAATAGTAATTATTCTTATGCCTGTTTTGATTGGAGTTGGTTTTGGACTATTGGGAACTTTGATATACGCTTTGGTCAGGGCTCCTTCGTGGATGAAACGGTTTGAGCAGAGATTTTTCGGAGAAAACTAGCTTTGGAACACGTAATTTCTTTCTTTCCCTTTTTGGGCTTGATTAAATATTAATTAGCAAGTTTCTAGTTAGCATTGTACTGTGAGAACCGTCATGGATGGAAAAGCTGTTATAATTATGGGCTCAGAGCGGGATTTGGATTTTTCCCGTGAAATAGCAAAATATCTCAAACTCCTAGGCGTAAACTACGAGTTTCGGGTGGCTTCTGCCCATAAAACTCCAGACAAAGTTCTTGAGATAATTAAAGAATTCGAGAACCAGAAAGTCGTCTTCGTTACCGTCGCTGGTCGCTCTAATGCCTTAAGCGCCTTTATCGATGGCAATACAACCAAACCAGTCATTGCGTGTCCACCATACAGCGAAAAATTCGGTGGAGCAGACATCTACTCTTCACTTCGGGTTCCAAGCGGAATTGGCTCTGTGGTAACCATTGAGCCTGAAGGTGCAGCGATTGCAATAGCAAAAATTTTAGGTTTAGAAGATACAGACTTGCTGGCTAACGTTAAGGGTTACCAAGAAGACAAACGAAAAGAACTCGAGAAAGCCAATGAGTCAGTAAAAAAACTCAATTAGCCTGTTAATCTTGGAGACTCCCTCCGATAATTTTAAGCACTGATTTTCAACAAGTTGATGCGCTCGTTTTCAACCGATGAAATGTTGACAAATGTCGATTTTAAAGATTAGATTTTTCCGGCGGCGTCTCAACTGTTTTAATTGGCATCTCTTCAAGCAACCTGTTTTTTTTCACCCAATACCACATCAATAAGCTGCCAAACAACGTAGCACCAAACATGAGGAGGATATATAGCCCGAGACTGTCTGGTCCGTAAACCCAAACTGAGTTGCCCAACATAGTGCCTATTGTGTTGGGTATTAACAGCGCTGTACCAATTATGGTTAGGTAGGCTACGAGTTTGGCTAAGCGGTTGTTGAATATTGTCAGCTGATTGTTCGATATTGTCAGTTGGTTGTTTGCTATTGTTAATTGATTGTTATAAATTGCTTGGGTTGCTTCTATTCCTGAAGCTAAGACTTCCGACATATGCTCTGAGAGCCCGATTTGACTTTTTACTTGTTCCACCATGGCGGCGAATAGATTTACTATTTTTTGGTCGTCAGTCAGGAGTTCGGCGTCACCGTAGCGGATAGCTTGGAGGACATCGACGCTTTCCCAGAGAGCATTCAAATAAATGATGAGGGCATGTTTCATCATATATATTTTTGGACCTAACAGGGCTTTATCGGTCGTTTGGTTCATTAGGTCGCGGTTTAGATCATCACCAAATTCTTCTATTACACGCAAATGTCTGAAATTGCTGTCATTGTTCGCTTCAAGAATACGTGATAACAAGATAGTAAGTCTATCTTCTGGTGTGCTGTCGATCGGAATTTTTTTCAGAATCGTTTCAGAATATCTTCTTAGTCTTATAAACCGTTTATCTACTAAGCGCACGTGTATAGTTAAAACCAAATTCTTCCTTATCAGAACAATCAAAGAGTAAGCTTTGACTTCGGTTCCGCGAATTTGAATCGATGGAAAACTCAGCCACATCTCAGTATCAAAATCTTGATAGTTAATCTGGTCACAGCAAGAAAGATTAGAAATAAAACCTTCGGTAAAACCCATTTGAGCAGCCACCGCTGAAAGGTCCTTCATTGGGTCATCAGTAATATAGTCAACCCAGGCTACTTTTGATTTATTTACTACCTCCAAAAAATTAGTTGGCGATTCAGCATCCTGCTTAAAAGTTTTTCCAGAAGATTCTAAGCCCATGCAGAACCATTTTTTCTGCATAATTTCCAGCGGACCTGTTGGTGAAACTGGAAATCTAGTCTGTGTGGAAGTATCTGGTAATTCTTGTTCGTTTATTGTCATTGCCCCCAACTAACGATTTGTTGTATTGCAAGTCCTTGGGAGGTATGGGCTAAATAATCTTTGCTGTCATTTCACGTTTTTAAGATTCGAATACTTCAATTTTGGTCCTCATATGAAGTTTGCTCGCTTACCCAAAAATTCAAGTGATCAATAGATAAGCGATATAAGGACAAAAATATTAATTACAAAAGAATTTGAGGCAACCAAGATGGGCAGCGTAAAAGACTTACAAGTAATACAGAAACCAACCCTAACGGAAATGGGCACCGGCAGATTTGTCTTCACTGACCGTTACAGCGTTTTTGACTGGGGCGAAATGCCCGACCACATTGAAGGCAAAGGGGCTGCTCTCTGTCTTATGGGTGCTTACTGTTTTGAACAGCTTGAAAAGATAGGTATTAAGACCCACTACAAGGGATTGGCTAACGAAAAGGGTGAAGCTGTTACATTAAGTGAGCTCAGTGCGCCCTCAAACATTATGGAAGTGGCATTGGTTAACGTTTACAAACCCAAAATAGATATTGCCAACGGCAAAATAGTTCACGAATACAGCATGTACACTTCAACGCTGAAAAACTGCCTCATCCCCCTCGAAGTAATCTATCGAAACGGATTGCCCGAAGGCTCATCAGTTTTCAAACGGTTGGCTCAAGGTAAGGTAACTCTAAAAGACCTCGGCTTAGACCACCAGCCTAAACCTGGCGAAACCCTCGCAAACCCCATCTTCGATGTCAGCACAAAACTTGAAGAAACCGACCGCTACGTCACTTGGACAGAGGCACAGAAAATCGCAGGCTTAACCGCCCCTGAACTCACCGAGGTCAAAACAGTCCTTCTAAGAGCGGATGAAACCATAACAAAAGCTGCCGCAAACGCAGATTTAAAGAATGAGGACGGCAAAATCGAATTAGCCTTCGACGACAAACGAAAGCTTATGCTTGTTGATGTTTTAGGAACACTTGACGAGTGCCGATTTACTTACGAGGGCGTGCATGTCAGCAAAGAGGTCGCTAGACAATTCTACAAGAAAACAAACTGGTACAACGACTTAGAGCAAGCCAAAAAGGATGCCGAAGCCAGAGGAATCCAAGACTGGAAGTCCCTCTGCAAGTCGCAGCCATCCAAACTTGACCCCAAACTTAAAACAATCATCAGCCAAATGTACATGGCAGTAGCGAATGAGATGACAAACATAAAACTGTTTGATGTCCCAAAGCTTGCAAAGGCAATTAACGCTTACAGGGACTTTATGGGTGAAAAAGCATGATGCAAGATAAAATAAAACAAACATTAGCCGATTATGATCAAAAGAAAATCTACATAGGTGTATTAGGTTCGCATTCAGCGCTGGAAATTGCTTCTGGGGCTAGACAGGAAGGCTTTAAAACTGTTGTCGTTTGCCAAAACGGAAGAGAAAAGACCTATGCCCGATACTACCGAAACATTTTTGACAAAATCATATTCCTAGACAAGTTCTCGGATATAACAACACCCGAGGTTGTGAAGCAGCTAACCGACCTAAACACAGTTTTCGTCCCTAACCGCTCCTTTAGTGTGTACGCAGGCTACGAAGCCATAGAACAGAAATTCGCCGTTCCCCTCATGGGCAATAGGTACCTGTTAAAAACCGAGGAACGCACGGCTCCAAAGAACCAGCTCTGGCTCCTAAAAGAAGCTGGTATAAAACTTCCCCGCGCCTTCAAATCCCCAGCCGACATCAACTGCCCAGCTATCGTGAAAGTCGCTGAGAAAGGCCGCACCATTGAACGCGCATTCTTTTACGCCTCGACCCCTGAGGAGTACGAGCGGGAAGCCCAAAAACGCATCAAAGCAGGTATCATAACCCGTGAAGCTCTCAACCAATCTGTCATTGAAGAATATGTTATTGGCGCCAAATTCAACGCTAACTATTTCTGGTCACCCTTAACCGACGACATCGACCTGCTTGGCTTTGACAGGCGAATCCAAACCGACCTCGATGGCGTTCTCGACCTGCCAGCCAAAGAACAACTCGAACTTAACATAGCAACCCAAAATATCGAAATCGGACATATGGGCGCAACAATGAGAGAGAGTCAACTTGAAAAAATTTTCGAAGCAGCAGAACGCTTCGTGAACATCTGCAAAAAAGAGTTCCCGCCAGGCATGATAGGGCTCTTTGCTCTCCAAGGCGCAGTAACAAAAGACTTAGAATTCCGAGTTTTCGACGTTAGCCCCCGTGTTCCAGGCTGCCCATGTGTCGAGCCTACATCGCCCTACATGAAATACAAGTATGGCGTTGAGGTAGGTCCAGGTAAACGTGTCGCTATGGAAATAAAGCGTGCAGTCAGAAAACGCAGGCTTGAAGAAGTGGTAACATGATAACAAGCGCGGACATTGGTAAAATTATCGGAAAATACGACCAGAAGAAAATAGCCATAGGCACTTTGGGCTCGCACAGTTCGCTTAACATTTTCAAGGGTGCCAAAGAGGAAGGTTTCAAAACCGTCTGCGTTTGTAAGGAAAAAGACGCCATAATGTACCAGAAGTACCCTCTGGTTGACGAGCTAATCATTGTTAAGGACTTCACGGAGTTGCTTAGTGAGAAACTGCAAGAAAAACTTGCGTAATCTTAATGTGGTTTTGGTTCCGCATGGTTCTTTCACTGCGTACCTAAGTACCGAAGAGTTGACTGACAGCCTTTTTGTGCCCATGTTTGGCAACCGCCAACTGCTCCACTGGGAAGCCAACCGCAAAAGCCAAGAAGATTGGTTGCGCCAAGCTGGACTCAGATTGCCCGCAACCTTCAAGACACCAGAAGACATCGACCGCCTAATCATCGCCAAACTGCAGGGCGCCAAGGGCGGCAGAGGCTATTTCCTTGCCAACTCACCCAAGAATTTCCACAAGCAATTCAAAGAAATGGTCAAACGAGGCATGCTCACAGAGGACGACTTGCCAAGCATTCACCTGCAGGAGTATGCCCTAGGCGTGAACGTTTATCCAAGCTACTTCAGCTCCATCATAAACGATGACGTGGAGATGCTCTGCGTTGACCGACGCTACGAATCCGCCGTAGACTCAATAGGTAAAATCCCCGCCTGCCAACAGCTCGAAATCGATATAAACCCTACTTACACCGTAATCGGCAACTTCCCCATAGTTCTCCGCGAATCACTTCTGCCAGAAATCATGCGCATGGGAGAAAACGTCCACAAAAAAGCCCGCGAACTCTCACCGCCAGGAATCATAGGACCATTCTGCCTTGAAACAGTCATAACAGACGAAGCCAAAATCTACACTTTCGAAATCAGTGCACGCATCGTCGCAGGAACCAATGTTGGCATCGGCACATCGCCCTACGCTTACCTCAAGTACGGCGAGAACATGTACATGGGCAGACGCATAGCTATGGAATTCAAAGAAGCTATCAAACAGAAACGACTACAAGACATAGTAGCTTAAATCTAATAGGCAAAACTCGCGTAGTCCTTCAAAGTTTTCTCTATTCTCATTCTTCTTAAAGTATCTCAAAGCCGAAATTAGCTCTGATTTTTCCTTAACCCCGAATAGTTCACCCAGCATCTTTGCTGCTCTGCTGTTTCCCATAAAAAGAAATTGGCATACCGACGTAACGTTAATCACCCTTCGAACTATGCTTGCGGTTTCGAAATCTACGATGTAGGGGTTGTTCCCTTTATCTACGAGCAGATGTTTTGGTGCCTTGCTTATTTCACCGTGATCTAAACCTGCTTCATCCAAACGCCAACACTGTTCCAATATATCAACCAAAACCTTGCGGATGAGCCCTTTATCTCGGTGAATTTCTAGCCAATCCTCGAGCAAATCCCCCTCAATAAGTTCTGATAGAAGAAAATTGTTGCTGATTGCAATAAACTTGGGTCCGACGCCAATTGCGTTGGCTTTCTGGAGCATTTCGGCTTCATGCTTAAAATCTGGTCGGTCGGCGTCTATTCTGCGCATCTTCAACGCTACCCTTTGCCCACTCACATGTGCTACCACAACAACGCCGACGTAGCCTTTGCCGAGAACTGGAATGTTAGCTGCCGCTGCTTTGCCAGAGAATTCAAGTGCTTCAACACCCAGTTCTTTTAGTTCCTGTATTCGGCTTTGCGTTTCAGCTTGGTTGGTTCTTGGGTAACAAACAGTTGAGGCGTAAGGTTCTTCGATGAGTCCTTCAACAGGAATGATTGTGGACAGATTCAATTTTTTAGATCCTTCAAAGGTGAAGCATTAAGCTTTTAAATTTAATAGGAACCTTTAGTTCCAACTTAAACTTATCCTAAAGGGGTCACTATGCCGCGGTTCAAACAAATCCCAGAGATACAGCAGCTGATGAGCAAAAAAGAGCTAATTCGAAATATAGGCATTATTGCGCACATTGACCATGGCAAGACCACGCTTGCTGATTCCCTGTTGGCTGGCACGGGGCTGCTGTCACCTCAGATGGCTGGCACGGCAAGAGTGTTAGATTACCTAGAGGAAGAACAGAAACGCAAAATCACCATCAAAACAGCCAACATAAGTCTTCTCTACAAAAACCCCCAAAACTCCTACATAATTAACTTGGTTGACACGCCGGGGCACGTAGACTTCACAGGAAAAGTCACTCGCGCCCTCCGCGTTATTGACGGTGCTGTGGTGGTTGTGGATGCAGTGGAAGAGATTATGGCGCAGACCGAAATCGTCACGCGCCAAGCTCTCGAAGAACGGGTGCGTCCAGTGCTTTTCATAAATAAGGTTGACCGCCTCATCACTGAACTCCAGTTGGGTGAGGAGCAAATCCAGAAAAAACTCAACAACATAATCGACAAGTTTAACGACTTAATCGAACTCTATGCCGAAAACCCCTACAGGGCACAATGGAAAATAAATGCGGCAAACGGCAATGTGGCATTTGGCGCAGCCCTCTATGGTTGGGGTTTTACTTTGGGATCGGCAAAGCAACAGGGTATAAAATTCTCAGACATAATCCAAATAGTCCTTAACGGTGAACAGGCAAAACTAAAGAAGACCTCACCTGTAGGTGAAGCGATTTTTAATATGGCAATTAATCAGCTTCCCAGCCCTCTTGAAGCGCAAGGCTACAGAATTACTAAGATTTGGGATGGACAAGTTGGTTCGAAAGTTGGTAAAGCACTAACTAAATGCAGTGACGATGGCCCGGCTGTGGTCTACGTAACTAACATCCATTCAGTCTCAAACGATTACACCGTTGCAACAGGTAGACTGTTCTCTGGAAAAGTTAGGAAAGGAGACAAACTCCACCTAGTGGATGCATTGGCTAAAACCGAGATTAAGCAGGTAGCGATAGACATGGGCTTTTTCCATGAAGAAGTCACCGAAGTCTCCGCAGGCAACTTGGTATCATTAACTCTTGCAGGAAAGGTCCAAGCAGGCGAAACACTCGTCGACTTAGATCATAAAGAGGGGATGGTTCCGTTCGAAGGCATATGCTATGTCTCCGAACCCGTTGTCACGTTGGCGTTGGAACCCAAAAACCCCCAAGACATCCCTGTTTTGCTTGAAGGGCTGGAGCGTCTAACGGCTGAAGACCCCAACTTAAAAATATCCACAGACAAGGTGACAGGGGAGTACTTGCTAAGCGGAATGGGCGAGCTGCATCTGGAAATAGCCCTGGGCCAACTTAGACGCACATGCGAAATCGACATTGCCGTTTCTTCGCCACGGGTTGTCTACATGGAGAGCGTTCAGAGAAAAGGCGCTTTGGCTTTAGCTAAAAGTCCCAACAAGCAAAACTGCTTTTGGATTCAGGTCATGCCTGAGACTGAAGAGACACCAAATTCTTCTCTAGACAGCGACTGTAGCAACATACTTTCAATTGATGAACACCGAAATATTATCATTGACTGCAAAAATAAAACCGCAGAGATTTCCGAGGCAGCGTTGGAGGCAATTATCGCAGGGTTCGAGTACGCTTGCAGGGCAGGACCACTGTGCGGCGAACCGATGCGGCACCTTAAAGTGAACTTGATTGATTTCCAACTCGGCAAAGAAGAGGTGGTCGGCACAGAAATCATGCATGGTATCGGCAAAGCAATCTTTGGCAGTTTCCTAACTGCAGATCCCGTACTGTTCGAGCCTATTTACAAAATAATCATCTCAGTTGCATCAGAATTGTCTGGCGAATCCTCAAGAATGCTGAGCACCAGACGCGGAAGAGTGACGTTGTTCGAGCAGAAAGGACTCCAGAACGTTATCACGGGCTTCATCCCTGTCTCTGAAACCTTTGGCTTCTCCAAAGAACTCCGATCCACCACCTCAGGCAGAGCTTTTTGGCAAACCTTCTTTGACCATTGGGAAAAAATGCCTCAAAAACTTGCCGAGGAAGTCATTCTGGATTTGCGAAGGCGCAAAGGCTTGGCATCAGAAGTTCCTAAACCAGAAAAGTTCATGGAGCAACCCTGATGCAGCTTGATGTGCCGTTTGATTTGGATTTTTCACTTTGCTGCGGGCAAGTGTTTAGGTGGCAAAAACTTGGGAGTTGGTGGTATGGCGTTGTTGGCAAAAACGTGTTTAAAGTTCGACAATGTGGCGCAAATTTGGAGTTTGAGGGTATTGGCGAAGAATTTGTGCAGGACTATTTTGGTTTAAACGATAACTTGAAAGAAATCAGCCAGTGCATCGACAAAGATGATTACATCCGATTGGCATTATGCAAGTTCAAGGGGCTTCGCATCGTACGTCAGTTGCCTTGGGAATGCCTCATCAGCTTCATCTGCGCCACCTACAAGAGTATTGCAGCCATCGAATTGATGCTCAAAAAAATCTCCGCTAAATATGGGGAAAAACAGGTTTTCGACGACATTGATTTTTACACTTTCCCAACTGTGGAAAGACTAGCAAATGCAAGCGAGAATGGGCTGCGGGAATGCGGTTTAGGCTACAGAGCAAAGTATGTGCAGGCAACAGCCAAAAAAATTCGAGATGACAAAGTAAACCTTGAAGATTTAAAAAATTTACCCTATCTAGAAGCCCGGAAAAATCTTTTGGAGTTCTCAGGGGTAGGCTTGAAAGTTGCTGACTGTGTGCTTTTGTTTTCTCTTGAAAAAACTGAGGCTTTCCCTGTAGATGTCTGGGTCAAGCGGGTCATCCTAAAACACTATTCAGATCATTTTCCCATTGAAGCGGTCAAAAAGATGCAAAATCACAATTCTCTAACTAACGGCGAATACCTGAAAATTGGTGAGTTCGCCCGAAACTACTTCGGTGCCTATGCAGGCTACGCCCAAGAATACCTCTTCCACTACGAGCGAACGCAACGTTAAAATGGCGTCAGACAACATTTCCCTACTGGTGCGACTATGAGTGAGGGCAAAATTGAAGAATTAATCAAGCATAAAAGAGCTTTTCTTAGACAAACAATGAAAGAATACTCAGCTGGCGGCAATGACATGCTCGACGACGTAGACGCTATGCTGAAAGAAGCAAAGGCCGAAATCACCCATAACTTAGAACTCGCTAACTGCCTCCGCAAGGACGAGGGCGAACAAGCATGGCAAAAAGACTGCCTGTCAATGTTCAACGCATGGTACGAAAAATGGTTCGGCACACCATAATTCTTTTGTTGCTTTGAAAGACATCAAGGTAAAATGCGATTTTTTCCTAAACACTAACTCATAGCTGTAAAAACCCAGAAAACGTTTAAATCTATTCAGAAATAGCAATATTAAAACAGAGCTCTGTGGGCCCGTAGCTCAGTCCGGCTAGAGCGCCAGACTCATAATCTGTTGACCGGGTGTTCAAATCGCCCCGGGCCCACCAGTCATTGCCATTTTTTAAGAAATGTTTGTGCTTCTTTTCTTAAGCTGATTCTTGGGCTATCCTGGTACATTTGAGCAAATTCAATGAGGGCTTTCTTATTCTGGGTGTAATTGATTAGGGTGTTGAAGGTTTGGATGGTTTGCTCGGCTATGACGAGTTTGCATTCCTCAGTCAGGTGAGGCGTAGTTTGGAGGTTTTGGACTTTAAGCAATTCAGTGGCTATTCTATTGCCTAAATAGGGCTTGTTTGCAGCGATTTTCGACGAGTTCGCAACCACATTCGCCACAGTTACCATGTATTCGCTGCCAAGAAAGCTGTAATACTTGTCAAACATGACATCGAATTTGTGGTTACCGTCCACAGCAGTAAGATTTGCGATGGCTGCCATGGCATTCCAAGATAGAATTCGGTATTTGCTGTCAAGCAAAGAGACGAAGTTGGTCACGTACGGGTAGACCTTGTTTGGGTGTTTCTCACTTAAATCTACAAGTACACTTCCGCATCCATACCTGATTGTTGCTTTAGACGATAAAGTGCCCTCGAACAAAGTCGGAAGCAAACTGAAATCTGCTTCAATTATCTCCAACAGCTTAGCCTTAGTGACTTGTTTGCAGCCAAGCTTACTCAACAAATCAGATGCCAAATTAATCCCAATTTTAGAGAGTTGTTTAACCGTAAATAATTTTTCCCCTCTTAGTTCGCCTGAAAAGACTCTTAGAGATTTCTTTATATAAATCGCAAATTTATTTTGTTGAAGAAAGCGAACTTGGAATTAAGATGGATAAATAACTATTTTATTATTTCTTGTATGACCTCGTTTGCCGTCATTAGTTTGGCGTTGTAGACGTACTCTAAGTATTTTAGTCCCTGCTCCTGGTCCTCAGCCGTGAATGCTTCTACACCGTCTTTAGCGATTACGATTTGGTAGCCTCGGAAAAAAGCATCAGCAGACGTGTGGCGTACACACATGTGAGTATGCAAACCACCCAGCACCACAGTTTTCACTCCCTCTCCTTTGTACAGGCTTCGAAGCAACGAATCTAAACCTGTTTCGTAAAAGCCACTGTAAGTCCGTCTTTTCAACGATGTAATCCTTGGTTTCGTCTGGCTTAAGCTCAGGAATAACCTGTGCGCCTGCAGTGCCTTTTATGGCGTGGTTACCCCATTTTCGAATTACCTCAACGTCTTGGGGATAATGGGCATCGATGCTGTAAATGACTGGCACTTCGTTTTTGCGTGCTGCAACAACAAGCCGCTGGAGGGGCTCAATTATGTTTATGGCTCTTTTGATTTTTAAAGGTCCAGTGAACAAAATCATTTTGTACATCCACAAGAATTATGGCTGGATTGTTAATCAAAAAATCACTCTCAAATAAAAGAAGTGCAGACAGAGCCTATTTAGTTTACCTTAAGGCAGACAGGGTCCAACAGTTAGTATCTCTGCGCCATTTTTGGTGACCAGGACTGTGTCTTCGATTCGAACACCACCTAAACCCGGCACATAAATTCCTGGTTCATCAGTAACAACATTTCCAGCTGCCAAGATGTCTTTACTATCGGGGCTCAAGATGGGTGCCTCATGGACCTCTAAGCCCACGCCATGACCTAGGTTGTGAACGAAGAACTCGCCATACCCTGCTTCCTCAATTACCTGCCTAGCTGCTTTGTCCACTTCGTTTGCGGCAACTTTGGGCTTTATGGTTTCAAGAGCTTTTTCATGAGCTAACTTTACGGCGTCGTAGATTCTTGCTTGTTTGTCGGTTGCTTTGCTGGCTATGAAGGTTCGGGTGATGTCTGAACGGTACGACTTGTATGTTGCGCCTATGTCAACTATTACAAAGTCGCAGTCCTGGATGGTTCTCTCAAGGTTGCTTCCATGGGGAAAAGCCGATGTCGGACCTGACGCAACGATGGTTTCAAAGGCTACTCCGTCGGAGCCTGCCTTGCGCATGGAATACTCGATTTCCGCTGCGGCATCTCTCTCTTTTGTTCCAAGCCACATGATTTCTTTCGCTGTCTGCATACCGACAGCCGCTATCCTGCAGGCTTCACGTATAAGCTTGATTTCCTGCTTGTCTTTGACGCTGCGAAGTTCCCGAATCAAATCGTTGATTGGTTGCAGGTTTTCTTCGCCCACTGTTTTGGATAAGGCGCACCAGTGTTCAACTGGCATTGTGTCGAACGAAAATTTCTTGGCAGGGGCTTGTTTAGCGATTTTTTCCATGATGTTTTCGCCCCGTTTTAGAAGTTGCACAGTTAAGCCTTGGGTTTCTGCTTTGGCCTGCTCATAGTTTACACCTGAGACGTAGAGAGTGTTTTCTCCTTTTTCGGGAATAAGAAGTGCGGTTGCCCCGGTGAAACCTGTAAAGTAAGTTATGTTGGTTTGATTTAGGATTATGAAGTTTTGCGGGTTTGCCTTGTTTGGCTGCTGCCTGTTTTAAAGCATCTGTTCGCTTCAAGTTTTTCGCCTGCCTATGGGGAAAGGGTTTGGGTTGGTTTAAGTTTTTGCTTCTGGTGTCTGAATGGTTTTGTATGAGCTGTTTATTGCGTTATGCAATAAAAAACAGGTCGAATTCAGCCGTGATTTTTTAAATGAACCAGCCATTAACTTAATATAGTTTTCAAATGCCTTCTAACTAACGAGACTTGAGGGGAAAAAAGCATGTTTGCTTATGCAGGAAAAATTTTACATGTTAACCTCACAACTGGAGAAACAAGAACCGAGCCATTATCAGAGCAGATGGCTAAAGAATACATCGGCGGAATAGGTTTAGGTATCCGCTTATTGTTTGACAATTCAAAACCGGGCACTGACCCATATGACCCAGATAACCCGATTATTTACTTAACTGGTCCACTTAGCGGCACCATGGGTCCAACAGGTGGCAACAGCTACGCCGTCGTGTCCAAATCTCCCGCCACCGGCGGTATCGGTAATGCCGAAGCCCACGGCTTCTTCGGACCTGACCTGAAACGTGCAGGTTACGATGCTGTTGTAATCAAAGGCAAAGCACCTAAACTATCTTACCTTTGGATTGACGATGACAAAGTTGAAATCCGAAATGCTGAATACCTCAAAAATGCAACCGTTAAAGAAACTGATGACAGAATCCGAGATGAACTCGGTGACTTTTACATCCGTGTTTCAGCGATTGGTGAAGCAGGCGAGAAACTTTGTAGGTTTGCAGCTATAATAAACGATGAGTTTCGTGCTATTGGAAGAAGTGGTATGGGCGGAGTCATGGGTTCCAAAAACCTCAAGGCAGTCGCTGTACGAGGCACAAAAGATGTCAACGTAGCAGACCTTAAAGGATTCATGGAATTTGTTAAACTTATCCATGAACGCATGAAGGGTCCGTCAACCAAGAAATACAAAACCTTAGGCACACCCGAAAACGTTTTGGTTCTAAACTCGCTTTCAGCCTTGGCAACAAGGAACTGGACAAATGCCACTTTTGAAGGCGCCAACAAAGTAAGCGGCGAATACTTTAACGAGCATTATGTCAAGAAAATTGTGGGATGTGCAACTTGCGGTATGCGTTGCGACCACATCGGCGTTGTTCCCGAAGGACCATACAAAGGTTCAACTTCACGATTGGAGTTCGAGTGCCTCTGGAGTATGGGACCACTTTGCGGTGTTGACCGCCTAGACGCAATTATCGAAGCAATGCGAATTGTTAACGAGTACGGCATGGACGGCATCTCAATAGGCGTCGTTGTTGCGTTCGCGATGGATCTCTATGAGCATGGGATAATCACCAAGGAACAAACCGACGGAATCGACCTCAAGTTCGGCAACGCTGAAGCCTTAATCGCTATTATTCACAAGATTGGTAAACGCGAAGGCTGGCTGGGAAACATTCTGGCAGAAGGTGTGGCGAAAGCTGCTGAATTAATCGGTGGAGATGCATACAAATATGCCTGTCATATCAAAGGCTTAGAGCTTCCAGGCTACGACCTTAGAACCCTAAAGACTGCAGCATTAGGATTTTCAGTATCATTCCGTGGTGCTTGCCACCTAAGAAATGGAGCTTACTCACCTGACGTAAAGGGAAAAGTGAACCGCTTCAAAATCGAGAAAGGCAGAGGCAAAATGATTACCGACGAGAGCCACATGTATAACATCATCGACTCACTTATCGTCTGCAAATTCAGCAGAGGCACATACTACGACGGCTGGAAAGACCTAACCAACTACTACACACTCGCAACAGGCATCCCAATCACACCTGAAGAAATGATGGCAGACGGCGACAGAATCGAAAACCTCGCACGCCTCTTCAACATACGAGAAGGCAAAGGCACACGCAAATTCGACGACGTCCCATACAAGATAAAGAATTTCCCCGTACCAGACGAAGGACCAGCCAAAGGGAGTCTGCGTTAACGACGAGGAAATGGCAATCGGCTTAGACGATTACTACGCTTCACGTGGATGGACGGCTGATGGCATTCCAACCGTTGAGAGACTTAACTCATTAGGTTTAGGCGACTTAGCCTACATCGCTGAAGATGCAATGAAAAAGGCTAAAGAAAACAAACCAACAGCAACAGTTGCAACTGCAGGAGGAAACTAAAATGGTACGCCCACAAGACCGAAAATTCGTAACAGCCGACCCAGACAAATGCATCGGCTGCTGTGTCTGCGAATACGCCTGTAGCATGATTAACGAGAAAACCTTCAACCCAACCAAATCACGAATACGCGCTATGCGCATAGGTCCATTAGTAAACCTTGCAGTTACCTGCAGGCACTGTGAAGACCCAGCATGCGTAGCGGCTTGCCCAAGAGATGCCCTGAAACAAGAATGTGATAGCGGCATAATTCGTGTTGACGAAAACGCATGCAACGGCTGCGGATGGTGCATCAGCGCATGCCAATTCGGCGCCATGAACATGCATCCAGAAAAAAAAGTAGTATTCACCTGCAATAGCTGCACCGACAACGAAACCAAAGAACCCCAATGCGTCAAATGGTGCCCAGAAGAAGCCCTGACCTTTGTCAGTGCAGAGACATTAGCACAGAAGTACCGGCAGAAAGCGGTCAAGAACCTGTTCCAAACAGCCGAAGCAGAAGCCAACAAAACAAAATGAATATCAATTCCTTTGCGCTTTAGCGCCAACTTTTCTTTAATAATTTTTTTCTTTATCTTGTAGATGTCAAAAGCGTTTTCTTTTTTTTGATGCGTTCAATTTGATAGTCGAGTTCGGTTGAGTCGGCTGGTGTGTACCATCGGTTGTAGTAGTGGCTGTTAATTTGTTTTTGAGCAATCATCCGTTCTTTTTCCCGTTTACCAGAGTGCTTATAATGGTATTTCCAGAGGATTGGTATAGCGATGCCTGAGCCAAAAACTAAGACAAAGATAGCGCTGACCCAAAGAACTCGTATGTTAAGGGCTAAAATAATAAAAAAAATGTAGATGGCAAAGGTGAATCCGTAGTAAAGTAGAATTTTTTTAGGCATTTTTTTCCTCGAGAAATATGATAGTTTTCCTTTTTAAGTTTAAACTATGGTTTAGCCGCCTGTCATCAGCGACATCAAAATGACGCTGTCGCGATCTTTGAGAGGGGTGTTTACGCCATTGAGTTGGTCCATCAAAACGCCGTTGACCATAGCGACAAAGGAGGCTTTCATCTCTTTCTTGACTGGGTCATAGACTTCTTGAGTGAATGGTTTTCCGTAGTCCTCAGCGATTTTGTCGAGAAGTACTGACAGAACGGTTTTGTCTGGCAATGTGAATTCGTCTTGGCTTGTGTTTGTGTAGGATTTTACTAAGCTGATGTAGTGTACTTTCACTTGCATTTTTCTTGCCTCCTGCTCTCGGTTTAATGTTTGTTGTTGGGTTCTGATATTTCTTTTCTTTCTTTGCACGGGTTTTTGCCTACGAAAACATTACATTGCGTTATGCCTGAAAATACATGACGGCGTTTTGACTTTCATGGAAACCCGTGAATTTCTAAACTAAGAACCCATTAACTTAATATATTGTTCAACTGCACTAAATATTCAAAACTCTTGGAGGAACAAGGTTTGCTAGGTTACGCAGGAACAATCTTATACATTAATTTAACCACAGGCAAAACTCGCACCGAAAAATTAAGCGAGGAAGTCGCCAAAAAATACATCGGCGGCATCGGCCTTGGTATGAACCTTTGGTTATCCAACTCAAAAGCAGGCGTTGACCCGCTTAGCGCAGAAAACCCACTTGTACTAGCAGTTGGTCCAGTTTCAGGAACTATGTTTCCGACTGGCGGAAATGGTCACGCATTCATTTCTAAGTCACCAGAAACAAACGGTGTCGGAGAAGCAGTAAGCCACGGCACCTTTGGAGCTGAAATGAAAAGGGCAGGATATGACGCTGTAATTTTAACAGGTAAGGCTGAAAAGCCCGTTTACATCTGGATTGACGACGATACAGTCCAACTGCTTGATGCTTCAAACATTTGGGGTAAATCACCCTTCGAAACTGAAGACGCTATAAAAGCTGAAATAGGCGACTACTACATCCGCGTAGCATCTATCGGTTTAGCAGGTGAAAAGCAATCAAAAATTGCCTGTATAATAAACGAGAAAACCCGTGCAGCCGGACGAACTGGGCTTGGCGCAGTTATGGGAAGCAAGAACCTAAAAGCTATCGCTGTCCGCGGAACCCGCGATATAATGGTCGCTAAACCTGAAGAATTCATAGAGATGGTCAAGGAGTTCCATGAACGCATGAAAGGTCCAGCAGCCCAGAAATATCGAACCCTTGGAACAACCGAAAACCTCATGACCCAAAATAACCTAACCTGTTTACCCACACGCAACTTCAACAACTCCCATTTTGAAAATGCTCAAAAAGTCAGCGCCGAAGTACTCAACGAACGCTACATAACAAAAATCATCGCTTGCAACTCATGCGCCATGCGCTGCGAGCACGAAGCCCTCATACGCGAAGGACCTTACAAAGGTACTTTGGCACGTATGGAATATGACAACCTATGGGCGTTGGGACCCAACTGCGGCGTAGACAAACTAGACGCAATAATCAAAGCTGCAGAACTCTGCAACTACTACGGTCTTGACGCACAAAGCGTCGGCGTAACAGTCAGTTTCGTAATGGACTGCCACGAAAAAGGCATCCTCACCCACGAAGAGCTCGGCGGATTAGACGCTCACTTCGGAAACGCAGAAGCACTAATACAACTAATCGAAAAAATCGGGAAACGCGAAGGAATCGGCGAAATGCTCGCTGACGGAGTAAAGATTGCAGCCGAAAAAATCGGCAAGGACTCCATGAAACTTGCTATGCAAATCAAAGGCTTAGAAGTCACAGGATATGACCTGCGATGCCTAAAAACAGCTGCTTTAGGTTCAGCGGTGTCCTTCAGGGGCGCAGACCAAAACAGAAGCGGCGCTTACACCTTCGATTTGAAAGGCGACGTTAACAGGTTGAAAGCAGAAAAAGGCAGAGGCAAACTAGTCAAAGACGCAGAAGACGTCTATGCCCTGATCGATTCGCTTATCATCTGCAAGAACGCCAAAGGCACACTCTACAAAGAACTCCCTGATATGGCTAAACTCTACAGTCTAGTCACGGGCGAGGCGATAACTGCAGACGAACTAAAAGTTGCCGGCGAACGAATCAACACACTTGCTAAACTCATCAACACCCGAGAAGGACTTGGCAGAAAAGACGACACGTTGCCCTGGAAAGTCATGAATCAACCAATCACCGATGACGGACCAGTAAAAGGCGCCGTTGTAACCCAAGACGAACTTGACCTTATGCTTGACGACTATTATCAAGCTCGCGGTTGGAACGTTGAAGGCGTACCCACAAAAGCCAAGTTACACGCGTTAGGAATGCAAGATTAC